>NZ_JAFREL010000003.1:0-175 GCF_017377655.1 Candidatus Enterococcus ferrettii | reverse complement strand
TCAGTAACAAGTTTTCAGACACGTTCGGTTTGTTGATCTTGTATAAGTCGTCCTAGATTCAGTATAAAAGACTTTTTTGTACATCAATAGTCATAGAACAAGGAAGTATACCGATTTGAATCTTTGAAATACTAGTGAGATATTATATACTTAATAAATGCGTATTGGATGGAAT
>NZ_JAFREL010000029.1 GCF_017377655.1 Candidatus Enterococcus ferrettii | reverse complement strand
CCTTTGTCATAGTAGCCATACTCCAAATCAGAAACAGTAAATTCCCAGTCCTTCGCATTTAAGCTAGTTTCACTTTGCCAATCATCATCGATCTTACATTCCATGGCTTGGTATTTTCCAGTGTCATATTCATGTACAATAATTTTTTCGTAGCTTTTAGCGTAACCACCTGTTACAGGTATAGGAGATTTTCCACCTTTAACATATAGCTTGGTATCTGTTTCCAAACCAGTCACCTGTCCGGCAGGTACTTCTTCAAACCCATCCGCAATCATTTTTGTCATATTGTAGTTGATCGGCATGTGTTTATCTAATCCAGGATCGTTGGTAACATTCACATATTTCGCGCCTGCAACTGCCCCTGTACCGGTACTTGGTGCATACTTTTGTTCACCCTTGTCAGTCAAATGCTTCAATACTTCTTCGTAAGACATACGAACGAACACGCTGGCAGATCCAGTATTACTTACCGCAACTTCTTTTGTTGCTTCCGTACCCGGTACTAATGGCTTCGGTTCCCATTTTTCAATGATGGTCGTACTGCCATCAACCACTGCCGCTGATTCCACTCTATTGACCCGTTGATCCTGTGACGTAATCCAGGCAAACGTCCCGGAGATGGCTGCGATTAACGCCAAAGCCGCTGCTGCAGCCATCAGCTTTTTCTTCTTGTTATTCTTTTTCATTCCTTTTTCCTCCTATTTTTTTCCTTTTTTTGTTTTATATAAATACTTGTAAAAACAAGCAGTTATACCCCTCTTGGATAGTTGTTTTGTTTCATTGGTTTTCTGACTGGTTCCGGCTGTAGAAAATAAGCTTTTAGTACCAGAAAGAAACCGAAAGTGGATAAGATACATACCAGACACAACCAAAGATTTTCCTGTACAAAGCTCAACAAGCTGCCCATTTTAGGAATGACGAATGTCACCTTGCCATGAACCCTTGATGCTTCAATTGGCGGGTCCTTGCTTTCATTGGCATCTCCTTTGGTAACGATATAATCGCCTTTTTCTCCATTCAGTTCGTCTAATCGCTCAACCATTCGGTGAGTCAGGTAACGATCCCCATCGCCAACCTGGAAGGTGACAATATCCCCCTCTTTGACTTGGTTACCATCGGTCATTTTCACCAACACGATGTCACCGGTATAGAACCCCTTTGACGAAGAGTCAGGTTGTGGTGCCATCGAATTCGTTAATACTCGATAGAAACGATGGCCAAAGATAGCGGCATCCGATTTCTCACTAAAGGCAAACATCAAGGAACTCAGCAAAATACCAATCGTTAACGTGTAGAAAAACAAATTGTAGAGAAACAAAAAGATTTTCCGGTTAGTCGATTTCTTTGCCTCTTGCAATGGCTGAGCTGATTGTGGCGGAGCCATTTGCCGTTGCGGTCGCCCCTCTCTAGGTGGCGGCATTCGTTCACGATCATATGTGTCATAAGTTTGTCGTGGGGTTCTTGGTGGCATCCGATTTGGCGGATAGTCTTCGGGAGATCTCCCTCTTGGATTTCCTCGTTGTCCATTCATTCTTCTATCCGATTCACCATAATAGCGGTCCTCTGATCGTCTCGGATAAGATCTTTCACGATCCGAGTATTCTTCTTCATAGTCAACTCTTCGAGGGAGGCGACGATTAGCAGGAGGTCGTTCACCACGATAAGGCGGTTCATCATATTCGTAATCCCGCTCACGATACTCTCGTTGTCTTGGCATAGCTCCCCTTCTTTCATTGTGCCGTTCGATTGCCTGCTACCTCTTTTGCTGGTCGTTGAGCAATTGGTGGAAGGAATACCACAGATTGCTTAGTTTCGCGTGTCAAAATTGGTGGTTCCTCCGTGGTGCTTGATTCAGCTGGTTCGTTTTCTTTTTCGGTTTGGGCTGCAGGTACTTCTGTACTCTCGCTAGACCTTTCCACTGGTGCACTTGGTTCTGCATCATACGAAGTTAAATGATAGGTTTCAATCAATGCATTTAACTTTTTATCGTACGAAGTATCGGTCGCATATTTTCCTGTAAGTGCTTTAGTTGCCACTTGGTAACTTTCTGCTTGTTCTTTCCAAGTCGATTGATAAAATCCAGCATTGCCAGAAATTCCCTTTTTCAGTAAAGTCGCATAATCCTCCAATGATTCTTTGTAGCTAGGATACTGCCGAAAAACCGATTGAATCGTATACAGCTGTCCATTTCCCTTGTCTTCTTGCGTATTAAATGACACGTTTTCCCCTTGATAACTCCCTTTGATCCCAAATAAATTATGATGAGGCGGTCTTGCTAATTGGCTGTTGCCGGAACCTGTTTCCAAAATTGCCTGAGCAATCATCACTGAAGCATAGAGCCCTTCATCCCAAGCAATGATTTGGGCATCTTTCCCTATAGAGTGGATAAATTCTTCAGTAGTTTGATTCTTCACCACTGAAAACTGATAATTTTCTTCCACTCTTGCGGCTGGCAACGTTGTTTGAACTTTGGTAACTACTTCTGGAATTTTTGATCCAGATACAGTTGATTCTGTTGTAGACTTTTTTGCCTGTTCTTCTAATTCACTCCACCTAGTAGTTGAAGAAGCGGAAGCAACCGTTTCACTACTCTTGCTTTCTTCTATAGAAGAAAAAGTTTCTTTAGCCACTGTTGAATCTGCGAGTTCCTTACTTGCTTCGCTAGTAGCAGTTGAGTTGCTTTCGATCTTTGGTATTGCTTCTGATTGATCCGAAATGGACTCTTGCGTTTCAGCCGATACCGTTTGTTGCACTTGGATCTGATTGCTTGTGACTAGACAGAGTCCAAGGATGAATCCCCCCAAAAAAACTTTACCCTTCACCTTGTTTCCGCCTTTCCTGCGGTCGTAGTTGTGGATGTTCTCTTGGTCTTCTCGGTCGAGTTGCTGCCTGCTTCAGCTTCAGTAAAATTGAGTGATAGTGTAGTGCCGTCATTCTCAAATAAACAGCTAGTAACATCAATAACAGTAGAAGGAAAAGCTGGCTGACCGTCACTACGTCTTGGAAATCTGTAAAGTAGAAAAAAATACCTAGTACCAACACACCCAACAACACGACTAGTGAAAAGAGCCAATAAACCCAGTACCAAAAGGTGTACCATTCAATTTTGTCCTGCAGTGTCTTCATTTCTTTGTGTTCCCCTCTTGGACGATGCCTAAAATTTGTTTTTCTGAAACCAAACCGAAAACGCGACTATCCTTTGAAATTATTCGATTATCCCCTAACACAAAGTAATAACCTTTAGGAATCGCCTGATCGTTAGAGCTATTCCAATCAAAATCTTCTGTCGTTGATGCGAATTGATCTGCTACAAACTTTCCGTCAACAAATAGTTGTCCCTTTTGATAATCAATCCGTTCCCCTGGCAAACCAATCACTCGTTTCAAATACAACTCAGTTGGTGCATCGGGTGGATGCAGCACGACTACATCGAAACGCTCGGGTTTGTGGTGGGCTTTGACTTGCACAATCTCTTGTTCCCAGTAGGTTGGATTCATGGATTCGCCACTAACAAAGTATTTAGGATATAGCCAGTAGTACATCCGAAAGCTACCAAGAAAAAGAAAATAGCAAAGCACAAACAGTCCTGCCAGTTTTGAGAACACTGACCATTGAAATCTCTGACCTCAACCAACCTCCTGGGCTTCTTTGACTGGCACATCCTGTTGTTCACGAACCATCCGTTCCATCAATGAATTTTCGCCTTGTAAAAGGTCAAAGTAAGCAGCTTTGCTTAGTAAATTGTCGTAATCCATCTTCATCAGTTTGACGTATGGTTTTCGAAACCATGGTCGAGTATGAACTTTTGCCCTAGACTCAATCACCTGACATTCATACAAAACAAAATGAATATCTCTTGCCGAAAGATTCGCCTTGATTTGTTTCACTTGATCTCGTTCGTAAACCAATTTGTTGCCAGTAACTGTCATCTTTTCGGATTTATTTACTAACTCTCCATTTAAATGCCACATCTGTTCTAAAAATCGAGCTTTTTGCAATAAGTAGGTATATTCCCGCAAACTGATTTTGATTCGCCTATCCCAATCGCTTTCTTCCGTGCTCTTTTGATCAAAGTATTGAATGCCGCTGTAAAGCATCGAAAGTTCAAGTTTTTCAATCACCAGCTCCAGCTTTTGATTGACTGCCCGAAGGCGAGCTTTACTTTGAGTTTCTTGTCGTACATTCTCTTTCTGTACTCGATCTGTAGGTAGTACAGATTCTTGAGGCTGTTCGTTTGTTTGTTTTATCAAAAGTGAGTCTTCAGTTTTTTTCTCTTCTTGAACAATACCTTCAGAAAAGTGTTGCTCAGCTAATTCCAATAGCAGCTGCTCTGCTCTCTCCAAGGTGTTCCCGGTAGCTGTTGGAAACTGCTGATTTAGGCTATCTTCCAAATGAATTGCAAAAGGAAACCCTTCTTCTCTGAAAACCAACGGAATAAAATCAAAGCGATAAACTTGTCGACCATATTTTGGTTCTTCCGTTTGGGCTTTGATCCAAGCAAACTGCGGAAAAAATTGATGCAGTGCTTGCCAAAAAGCTTTCCAATTCAAAGTACCGGGCACCAGTAATAACTCAAGATGGTAGCTGCTGTTCATTAAGCGAAATAATTGCTCAAAATGCTGGTAAATCTTTTCTCTTTGCTTGTCATCTAAGGTGCCATGAGGAGCATATAAATATTCACAGGCTCGTTCGATTTCTTCTAATAGATGTTGCTCGATTAGCTCCTCTTGCATAATTGGAGCTGGTGTTGGATAAAGGGCGAGTTGATTCTGCGATTGCTTCATCGAAAAGCTCCCCCTCTTCTATTCGTCTTCCAATAATGCATCGCTATTGGCTAACAAGCGGACGAAAAATTGGGTCGTTTCTTCTTGTACCGAACGCAGACGTTTACGGTAATTTTTGATCTCTTGTTTCATCACTCGCAGCTCTAAGGATGCATCATGAATGACTTGATGCGCTTCCTGCTCCGCTTGGCTGCGAATTCCTTTAGCCTCATATTCTGCCCGTTCCAAAATTGCTCGTTCTTGTTTTTTAGTTTCAATCAGGATCGTGGCCAGTTCAGCCTTCATTTCTTCATTTTCTTTTTGTGTCTGTTTCAGTTCTTCAACTTGTCGTCTTGCTTGGATCAGCGCTTCTGTTTGATTGGTTTGGCTGTCTTTTAAATCAACTCTCAGTTGTTCGACTTGCTTCGACAATTCTTGAATCTCACGATCTTTTTCAGCTTGAAGATTCTCCAGTTCTTCTTGTTTCTCCTTTTGCGACTGGATACCTTTTTCTTGTTGTTGCTGAAGGAGTAAATCTTTCTCTGACAATGTCGTTGCCATGGCAGACATTTCGCTTTGTTTAACCTCCAATTGATGCTTCAACTGGACCACAGTTTCTTCTAAACGTTCGACTTCCTGTTGTAGTGGAGACTCTTGTTGTCTATGCGTTTCTTCTTCTGCTCTTGGTTCTGGTAATACTTCAGTTTCCTCGTATCTGGCGTCGAAACGTTCCATATTAGGAGCTGTTGTTCTGCGTCTGGAACGCCGTTCTTCACGGTCATGCTCCCGATAATTTTCTGCTGGCCGTTCATATTCTTCCTCAGGATAAGAATCATACCCATAATCATCCTCGTAGCCTTCGTCATAGTCGTCGTAAAAATAATCATCTTGAGTTGCTTCTTGATAGGTATCCTTCTTCTGTTTGCCAAAACCAAACATGCCGCTTCCTCCTCTATCCACTGATCCCTAAACACTGATTTTTGATAATTTCCTTTGTTTCATCTATACTTTTAGAGAGCAAAAATAGCTGCTCACTTTTCGTAGTCTTTGGAAGACTATGAAACCTTCCACAAGGCTCATCAAACCAACAAAAATAAGCCGCCAATTGACGGCAGCTGACGGTATAAAAAATTCATACTCCTTATTCATTGACTCAACCTAGACAATTTTTTGTACTATGAAGACAATTAGCCTCAGAAAAACAGAAATTTCCCGATATATTGATCAAAACTAAAAGAAAGCGATTACTTTGAAAAATATAAAAAAAGACCTTCCCAAAAAGAGTTATTTCCTTTTTGAAAGCGTTTTACGAGATTGCTTTTTCCATTTGTGCGACTACCTGGAATCGTTGTTCCATTAAGGATCCAGCATATGTATCTAGAGTCATTTGAGTGGAACTATGTCCCATCAGTGCACTGACACTCATAATATCCCCTCGACTTTCTAGGCAGCGAGTCGCAAAAGTGTGACGTAATTGATGGAAATGAAGCATAAATAGTCCAACCTTCTCGCGAATCCGATGAAAGTGATACGTTAACAATCGAGGCTCTATTGGTTTCTCGTTATTGGTGAGCACAAATTTCCCCTGTGCTCTTTGCTTCTTTTTCAACAGTATTTTTTTCAATGTCTGACTCATTGGAATTAGGCGAGTAGAAGAAGCTGTTTTTGAACTAGTATAAATTAACTCGGTTTTCTTTCCGTTACATACACCAACAATTCGCTGCACCGTTGAATGAACGTGAATCAGATTATTTTCAAAATCAATATCCTTCCAAGTAAGTGCAGAAATTTCTCCGATCCTTAAACCAGCATGCAATGCCAATAGCGTTGGGATTCCTTGACCTTTTTTTGCCGATAAAGCCGCCATTTCTAACCGTTTTTGTTCCTGCTTAGTAAGGGCCTGATTTCTATTCTTCACAAGTTTAGGTAATTGTATTAAGGTGAACGGATTCTCTTTAATTAATTTTTTCCGAACAGCTAAGTTGATGCATTGTTTGGTAATACGAAAGACAGCATGGATTGTAGATGGCTTCAGCTTCCGTTCTTCCAAATCTTTCAATAAGGTTTCAGCCGATTTTTCGTTCAGTTCATTTAACCCTTGTTCACCAAGTAAATTTAGTACATACCGCTCCAGCTTATGCTCATAATTAGCGTAGGTGGACTGCTTAACAGTCGATTGAATTTCCTGTAGCCATAGGTACCCCCACTCATTGAAGCTGATCGCTGAATCTCCTTGCCTATTTTGAATAAATTGATAATGCAGCTTTAAAGGGTATAGCTTCTCACGGACTTCTTTTAATGTTTTGCCGTACACCGATCCATATTTAGTCCGACCATTGGCTTTTTTTCCTTTGGGATAACGACCTTCCCAACGTTTGTCTTTACGACGATAAATGTTTTCACCTCTGCGCAATATCCTCACTTCCTTTCTATAAAACGACGGCGGTTTTGACGGTAAATAGGAATGGCCGTCTTTTCCAGCCTTTTGCGTAATTTCTCTCTTTAACAACAGTTCTAAAAGAGCCAAAGAAATAATTAT
>NZ_JAFREL010000028.1 GCF_017377655.1 Candidatus Enterococcus ferrettii | reverse complement strand
AAACCAGTCACCTGTCCGGCTGGGACTTCTTCAAATCCATCTGCAATCATTTTTGTCATATTGTAGTTGATCGGCATATGTTTATCTAATCCAGGATCGTTAGTAACATTCACATATTTCGCGCCTGCAACTGCCCCTGCACCAGTATCTGGTGCATATTTTTGTTCACCCTTGTCAGTCAAATGCTTCAATACTTCTTCGTAAGACATACGAACGAACACGCTGGCAGATCCAGTATTACTTACCGCAACTTCTTTTGTTGCTTCCGTACCTGGTACTAGTGGCTTCGGCTCCCACTTTTCAATGATGGTTGTACTGCCATCAACGACTGCTGCTGATTCCACTCTATTGACCCGTTGATCCTGTGACGTAATCCAGGCAAATGTCCCGGAGATGGCTGCGATTAACGCTAAAGCTGCTGCGGCAGCCATCAGCTTTTTCTTCTTGTTATTCTTTTTCATTCCTTTTTCCTCCTATTTTTTTCCTTTTTTTGTTTTATATAAATACTTGTAGAAACAAGTAGTTATACCCCTCTTGGATACTTCGTTTGTTTCATTGGTCGTCTGACTGGTTCTGGCTGTAGAAAATAAGCTTTTAATACCAGAAAGAAACCAAAAGTGGATAAGATACATACGAGACACAACCAAAGATTTTCCTGTACAAAGCTTAATAGACTTCCCATTTTAGGAATGACGAACGTCACCTTGCCATGAATCCTTGACGCTTCAATTGGTGGGTCCTTACTCTCATTGGCATCTCCTTTTGTGACGATGTAATCGCCTTTTTCCCCATTAAGTTCGTCTAATCGTTCCACCATTCGGTGAGTCAGGTAACGATCCCCATCGCCGACCTGGAAGGTGACAATATCCCCTTCTTTCACTTGGCTGCCATCGGTCATTTTTACCAACACGATGTCACCGGTATAGAATCCCTTTGACGAAGAGTCAGGTTGTGGTGCCATGGAGTTAGTCAGAACTCGGTAGAAGCGATGCCCAAAGATCGCAGCATCCGACTTTTCACTAAAGGCAAACATCAAAGAACTCAACAGAATTCCAATCGTCAGTGTGTAAAAAAACAAGTTATACACAAACAAGAATATCTTGCGATTCGTAGACTTTTTCGCCTCTTGCAGAGGTGGTGTTCCCTGTTGAGTTGGTCTTGGTCGTTGAGGTCGCTGTCTCGGCGGAGCCATCCGTTCTCGTTCATAACCATAGTTATTTGGTCGCGGATTTCCATATCGCTCTGGCCCACCCCGCGATGGATACGATTCTCTTAAAGGGGGAACATCCCGACGTGGATAGCTTCTGTCCTGTCCTCGGTTAGTCGGTCGGTGAGGCGGATAGGCTCTTCTGTCGTTATACTTTTCTTCGTAATAATCGTTTCTTCTGGTCATTCGACGATTGGAAGGGGGCCGGTCACGATACGACAGTTCGTCAAACTCGTAGTCATGATCCCGATATTCACGTTGTCTCGACATATCTCCCCTTCTTTCATTGGACACTTCGATTGCCATACAGCTGTTTAGCTGGTCGTTGGGCAGTCGGTGGAATCATTACTGCTGATTGCGTTGTCTCATTGACAATAATTGCTGGTTCCACAGGCTCATTGGAAGCTTCAACTTTTTGTTTGTCTTCCGAATTATTTTCCAGTTCGATTGGATCACTGACTGGTTGTTCTTGCTCCGCTTCAGTGTTTGTCGCTGGATTTCGGTCATAGGTGGTTAAATCATATGCATCAATTAAAGCAATCAATTTCTTGCCATAAGACGTATCCGTTGCATACTTTCCGGTCAAAGTTTTTGCGGCTTCTTGATAAGTTCCAGCAGTTGATTTCCATGTTTCCTTATAGAAATCGGCATTTCCGGAAATTCCTTTTCTTAAAAGTGCGGCATAATCTTCTAGTGATTCTTTATGGCTGGGGTATTGTCGGAAAACCGCTTGGATCGTATAAAGTTCTCCATTCCCTTTATCTTCCTGTGTTTTGAAAGACACTTGCTTTCCTTGAAAACTTCCTTTAATTCCAAACAAATTATGATAAGGCGGCTGAGCCAATTGACTATTGCCTGATCCTGTTTCTAAAATGGCTTGAGCAATCATGACCGAAGCATACAAATCTTCTTCCCAAGCAATAGCTTGAGCATCTTTTCCTATAATTTGAATGAAGGTTTCGGTTGTTTGATTTTTACTGACAGAGAACTGGTAGTTTTCCTCTATCCTTTCCACAGACAGTCCAGTTTGACTGTTGGTAGTTGTTTCTGGAACTAGTCGTAATGAATCTCTTGATTCTTCCACTATTTCTTTTAATTCATTTGATCGTGTACTTGAATTGAAGGTTTCTGCCATTTCAGTATTCTCGTTTTCTCCTATTAAAGAAGAATCTACGGGTCTCGTTGAGTCGCTTGATTCTTCAGTTGCATTACTACTCGCGGTAATTCTTGTTCCCGTACTCGAAGTTGTCTCCTGGAGCACAACAGATTCCTTCGTCTCGGCTGATACAATTTGCCTTATAGATTTCTGATAACCGATAAATAGACAAAAACTCATCATCAGACTAACTAACAAAGTTTTAGCCTTCATCCGGTTTCCGCCTTTCTTGCGATCGCGGACGTCTCCTTGGTCTAACTGCTGTTTGCCTCAATTTGAAAAGAACATTATGGTAATACAAGGCTGTCATTCGGAAATAAAAAGCCAGAAGCATCAACAATAATAGAAGAAATAATTGACTGACCGTCACAACATCCTGAAAATCGGTGAAGTAAAAAAAGATTCCTAATACAACGACTCCTAGTAACACCACCAAAGAGAAAAGCCAATAGACCCAGTACCAAAAGGTGTACCATTCAATTTTGTCTTGCAGTGTCTTCATTTCTTTGTATTCCCCTCTTGGACGATGCCTAAAATTTGTTTTTCTGAGACTAATCCGAAAATTCGGCTGTCTTTAGAGATGGAGCGATTGTCACCCAAAACAAAATAGTAACCTTCTGGAATTACTTGTTTATATGAATCACTCCAGCTAAAGTCCTCTGTTTGCTCCGCAAATTTATCGAAAATGACCGCACCGTTTACTAATAATCGGCCATTCTGATAATCAATCTGCTCACCTGGCAAACCAATCACTCGTTTCAAATACAACTCAGTTTGTGCATCAGGAGGATGCAGTACGACTACATCAAAACGCTCCGGCTTATGATGAGCTTTCACCTGGACAATCTCGTGTTCCCAATAGGTTGGAATCATGGATTCTCCGCTAACAAAGTATTTAGGATACAACCAGTAGTAAGCTCGGAAGGTTCCGAGAAAAATGAAATAACAAATCATAAATGCTACTGCCAGCTTCGGAGCCAATGTCCATTGATTAAAACTTAGAAATCTCCGACCTCAACCAACCTCCTGAGCTTCTTTGACTGGTGCATCTTGTTGCTCGCGAACCATCCGTTCCATCAATGAATTTTCTCCTTGTAAAAGATCAAAGTAGGCAGCCTTGCTTAACAAATTGTCGTAATCCATTTTCATCAGCTTGACGTAAGGTTTTCGAAACCAAGGTCGTGCATGTACCTTTGCCCGTGATTCGATTACTTGACATTCGTACAGAACGAAATGAATATCTCGTGACGAAAGATTGGCTTTGATCTGTTTCACTTGATCTCGTTCATAGACCAATTTATTGCCGGTCACTGTCATTTTTTCGGATTTATTTACTAGCTCTCCGTTTAAATGCCACATTTGTTCTAGAAAACGAGCTTTTTGCAATAAGTAGGTATACTCGCGCAAACTGATTTTGATTCGTCTGTCCCAATCACTTTCTTCCGTACTCTTTTGATCAAAGTATTGAATGCCGCTGTAGAGCATCGATAACTCTAACTTTTCAATCACTAGTTCTAACTTTTGATTGACTGCCCGAAGACGAGCCTTGCTTTGACTTTCCTGGCGTACTTCTTCTTTCTGAATTCTTACCGCTGATTCTTGAGGTTGCTTGGTTATTTCTTTATTTGAAACGGGGTCTTCAGGCTGGGAATCTTGAACAATTCCTTCAGAAAAGTGTTGCTCTGCCAACTCCAATAGCAGCTGTTCTGCCCGTTCTAAAGTATTTTCAGTCGCTGTTGGAAACTGCTGGTTTAAGCTATCCTCCAAATGAATCGCAAAAGGAAACCCTTCTTCTCTGAAAAACAACGGAACAAAATCAAAGCGATAAACTTGTCGTCCATATTTTGGTTCTTCCGTTTGGGCTTTGATCCAAGCAAACTGTGGGAAGAACTGATGCAGGGCTTGCCAAAAACCTTTCCAATTCAAAGTCCCAGGTACCAGTAACAATTCAACATGGTAGCTGCTATTCATTAAGCGAAATAATTGCTCAAAATGTTGGTAAATCTGTTCTCTTTGCTCGTCATCCAACGTGCCATGCGGAGCATACAAATATTCACAGGCTCGTTCGATTTCTTCTAATAATGATTGCTCGATCAGCTCCTCCTGCATGACCGGAGCAGGTGTCGGATAAAGGGTGAGTTGATTCTGCGATTGCTTCACCGAAAAACCTCCCCTCTTCTATTCGTCTTCCAATAATGCATCGCTGTTGGCTAACAAGCGGACGAAAAATTGGGTGGTTTCTTCTTGAACCGAACGCAGACGTTTACGGTAGTTTTTGATCTCTTGTTTCATGACTCTCAACTCCAGCGAAGCATCATGGATGACTTGATGGGCTTCCTGTTCCGCTTGACCACGAATTCCTTTGGCTTCATACTCAGCTCGTTCTAAAATCGCTCGTTCCTGTTTTTTTGTTTCAATCAGGATCGTAGCCAGCTCGGCCTTCATCTCTTCATTCTCTCTTTGAGTCTGTCTGAGCTCTTCGACTTGTCGCCGTGCTTGAATCAGAGCCTCCGTTTGATTCGTTTGACTATCTTTCAAGTCAACCTTCAGCTGTTCTATTTGTTTCGATAATTCGTTAATTTCACGATTTTTTTCGTTTTCTAAAGTCATTAACTCTTGTTGCTTTTCTTCTTTTGCCTGCTTCATCTCGGATTGGTACTCTTGAAGCGTTTGATCTTTTTCTGATAACGTTGTGGCCATACTAACCATTTCGGATTGCTTGACTTCCAGCTGATGCTTCAACTGGGCCACCGTTTCTTCCAGTCGTTCAACCTCTTGTTGTAACGGTGGATTCTGGTGGATAGGCCGATCATTCTCTAAGTTTGAAGCAGGGGGTGGTTCAGACTCTCCCTCATAGCGGCTGTCATAACGCTCATCTGTAGAAGGCTCCGATCTCCTGCGTGAGCGACGGTCTCCACGGTCGCGATCATGTTCCCGATAATTTTCTACCGGTCGCTCATATTCTTCTTCAGGATAAGCCTCATACCCATAATCATCCTCATAGCCCTCGTCATAGTCATCGTAAAAATAATCATCTTGAGTTGTTTCCTGATAGGCATCCTTCTTTTGTTTTCCGAAACCAAACATACGCTTCCTCCTCTATCCACTAGTCCCTAAACACTGATTTTTGATAATTTACTTTGTTTCATCTATACTTTTAGAGAGCAAAAAAAAGCAGCTCTTCTTTCGTAGTCTTTAGAAGACTATGAAACCTTCTACAAGGCCCACCAAACCAACAAAAAGAAGCCGCTAACTGACGGCAGCTGACGGTATAAAAAGCTTATTTTTTCAAGCCAATAACTTAACACTATAATTTTTTTACAAAACGAAGAAAAGCAACATTAGAAAAACTAAAAATCGCTCATTTACTAACCAAATAAGAATGTAAGCGATTCCTTTCGAAAATATAAAAAAACCCTCTCCAAAAAAGATAAGTCTCTTTTTTGAAAACGTTTTATTTGATTGCCTTTTCCATTTGATCGACCACCTGGAATCGCTGTTCCATTAAGGATCCAGCATATGTATCTAAGGTCATTTGTGTTGAGCTATGTCCCATTAACGCACTGACACTCATGATATCCCCACGACTTTCCAAACAACGTGTCGCAAAGGTGTGCCTCAATTGATGGAAATGAATAGTGGACAACTTAGCCTTTTCACGAATCCGATGAAAATGATACGTTAACAGCCGCGGTTCGACTGGGTTCTCATTATTAGTGAGAACAAATTCTCCCTTTGCCCGCTGCTTCTGTTGCCACAAGACTTTTTTCACCAGTTGACTCATGGGAATCAATCGAGTAGAAGAAGCCGTCTTCGAACTGGTGTAAATAAGACCTGTTTTCCTGCCATCAAACACCCCAACAATGCGTTGTACCGTTGAATGAACATGAATTAAATTGTTCTCAAAATCAACATCTTTCCAAGTTAAGGCCGAAATCTCTCCAATTCTCAAACCAGCATGAAGAGCCAGTAATGTTGGGAGTCCTTGTCCATTTTTTGTTGATAAAGCCGCCGTTTCTAACCGTTTTTGTTCTTGCTTCGTAAGGGCCTGATTTCTATTCTTCACAAGTTTAGGTAATTGTATTAAGGTGAACGGATTCTCCTTAATCATCTTTTTCCGAATAGCTAAATTGATACATTGCTTGGTAATGCGGAAAACAGCATGAATGGTGGAAGGCTTCAGCCTGCGTTTCTCTAAGTCTTTTAATAAGGTTTCAGCCGAATTTTCATCCAATTCGTTCAAACTATAGTCACCAAGCACATTTAGTACATAATGCTCCAGTTTATGTTCATAATTTGCATAGGTAGACTGCTTCACATTGTTTTGGATTTCATGGAGCCAAAGATAGCCCCACTCATTAAAGCTAATTGCGGCCTCTCCATGATTCGCTTGAATCAGTTGATACTGCAGCTTTAGGGGGTACAGCTTTTCACGAACCTCTTTTAATGTTTTGCCGTACACCGATCCATATTTCGTTCGACCATTGGCTTTTTTTCCTTTGGG
>NZ_JAFREL010000027.1 GCF_017377655.1 Candidatus Enterococcus ferrettii | reverse complement strand
ATTGACGGGGGGCCTACCAATTTAAGGCGTCTTTTTTCTCACAAAATAGTTGTTGAATGTGGATCCTTTAAGAAAGCAGCCACCTGTTGAGCATCCTCGTCTGTACGAGAAATGATTATGATAGTATCGAAGCTGGCCATAGTTGCAACGATCATCTGAAAGGTTAGATCATCCAAAACAGCAGCCAAAAGGTTGGCGTTATCAGGGAGCGTCTGGATTACTGTCATGAACTGAACTCGTTCGACTTTTACAATTACTTCGTCAATCATTCTGATTAAACGTTTCGTATCTTCGTCATCAGAAGGCTGACTAGGCTCTTGAAATAGTTCGAAACGAGGATTCCCTTCTTCATCGATAGTCTTAACAATTTTTAAATCACGAATATCACGGGAAATTGTTGCTTGGGTTGCAATAACTCCTTGTTCTTCTAAATAAGTCATCAATTCGCTCTGATTACGAATGGAATGAGTGGCAATAATTTGCTTGATTAATTCATGCCGATCCTTTTTACGCATAAAAATTCTCCTAATCGATTTTTATGCAACAATTATAACAGAAATACCTAGGTTTAGCAGGTCAATTCGATAAATATTAATCAGATTCTTTTACTTGGTGAATTAGCTAAAAATGATTGATTTCCATCTAGTTCTCCTGTATAATTACTAATTGTGTGTGGGCGACCACAGACAAATCCACATCTTAATTCTATTGGCAGTAGGGTGCTTCCTTAGAAGTCTGCCGCTGAGTTTAACGATTAAGAGAGGGAACAAAAAACCAAATTGGAGGAAACAAAACATGTCAGTATTGTCTATGAAACAATTACTAGAAGCCGGCGTACATTTCGGTCACCAAACTCGTCGCTGGAACCCAAAAATGAAGAAATACATCTTCACAGAAAGAAATGGAATCTACATCATTGATTTGCAAAAAACAGTGAAATTAGTAGATGCAGCTTACGACTACATGAAAAATGTTGCTGAAGACGGTGGCGTTGCATTGTTCGTAGGTACTAAAAAACAAGCACAAGAAGCAATTAAAGAAGAAGCAATTCGCGCTGGTCAATATTACGTTAACCACCGTTGGTTGGGCGGAACTTTGACTAACTGGGATACTATTCAAAAACGTATCGCTCGTTTGAAAAACATCAACGCTATGGAAGCAGACGGTACTTTCGAAGTATTGCCTAAGAAAGAAGTTGTTGGTTTAAATAAAGAACGTGAACGTTTAGAAAAATTCTTAGGTGGTATCGCTGATATGCCTAGAATTCCAGATGTAATGTACATTGTTGACCCTCGGAAAGAACGCATTGCAGTTCAAGAAGCTCATAAATTGAACATTCCGATCGTTGCTATGGTTGATACTAACTGCGATCCTGATGAAATCGACGTAGTAATTCCTTCAAATGATGATGCTATCCGTGCCGTGAAATTGATCACTGCTAAGATGGCTGATGCGTTTATCGAAGGCAACCAAGGGGAAGATCAAGTAGCTGAAGCAGACTTCGTTGCAGAAGATGGTGGACAAGCAACTTCAATCGAAGAAATCGTTGATGTTGTAGAAGGCGACAACGCTTCTACCGAATCAGCAGAATAATTTCGTAGCTCAAGCTGCTTCAAAGAAAATATCAACCTTTGAAGCAGCTTTTTTAAAAAATTAGAGGAGGCCCATGAAGATGGCACAGGTAACAGCTAAGTTAGTAAAAGAACTACGCGATATGACTGGCGTAGGTATGATGGATGCGAAAAAAGCATTGGTAGAAGTAGAAGGCGATATTGAAAAAGCTGTCGATCTTTTACGTGAAAAAGGCATGGCTAAGGCTGCCAAGAAAAATGACCGTATTGCTGCTGAAGGTCTAGCTTCAGTTGCTGTCAACGGAAATGCTGCAGCAATCGTTGAAGTAAACTCAGAAACTGACTTCGTTTCTAAGAACGAAATGTTCCAAAACCTAGTGAAAGAAATTGCTGAACTAGTAGCTGCTAACAAACCAGCTGACATGGATGCGGCAATGGAATTAAAAACTTCAAAAGGTACAGTTGCTGAAGAATTAGTCGAAGCTACACAAGTTATCGGTGAAAAAATCAGCTTCCGTCGTTTTAAAGTCTTAGAAAAAAGTGATAATGCTGCATTCGGTGGATATTTGCATATGGGCGGACGCATCGCTGTGTTAACTGTTTTGGATGGAACCACTGATGAAGAAGTTGCTAAAGATGTTGCAATGCATGTAGCAGCGATCAATCCTCGTTATGTAAATGAATCTCAAATTCCTCAAGAAGAATTAGATCATGAAAAAAATATTTTAACTGAGCAAGCCCTAAATGAAGGCAAACCTGAAAAAATCGTTGAAAAAATGGTTGTAGGCCGCTTAAATAAATTTAAGGCAGAAATTTCTTTAGTTGACCAACCATTTGTTAAAGATCCCGACATGACTGTCGAAAAATACGTATCTTCAAAAGGTGCTTCTGTTAAAGAATTTGTACGTTTTGAAGTAGGCGAGGGTATCGAAAAACGTGAAGATAACTTTGTTGAAGAAGTTATGAATCAAGTGAAAAAATAATTCTGTTTTTTAACAGTCGGGAACGCATGTGAAATTGCGCTCCCTTTTTTTAAGCGAAATCAGATAAAAATGGCTTCAATTAAAGCAGAATGTGCTAAAATGGCTATAGAGTGACAGTGGGGGAATCGAAATGAAAGAACCAAAATACAAACGAGTAGTACTAAAACTAAGCGGTGAGGCATTAGCCGGTGAGGAAAAATTTGGTATTAATCCGCCAATTATCCAAGATATTGTTGAAGAAATTAAAGAGGTTCACGAACTGGGAATCGAAATGGCGATCATCGTTGGCGGAGGTAACATCTGGCGTGGACAAATCGGTGCTCAAATGGGTATGGAACGTGCGCAAGCTGACTACATGGGTATGCTTGCAACCGTGATGAACGCGTTAGCATTGCAAGATGCGTTAGAAAATATTGACGTACCAACCCGCGTGCAAACGTCGATTGAAATGCGCCAAATTGCTGAACCTTATATCCGCCGAAAAGCGGAACGACATTTAGAAAAGGGCCGGATTGTTATTTTTGCTGGTGGTACCGGAAATCCGTATTTTTCAACAGATACAACTGCTGCGTTGAGGGCTGCTGAAATAAATGCAGATGTAATCTTAATGGCAAAAAACAATGTAGATGGTGTCTATTCTGCAGATCCAAAATTGGACCAAAATGCGATTAAATTCGATGAATTGACTCATTTAGATGTCATTTCGAAAGGGTTGCAAGTAATGGATTCAACCGCAAGTTCACTAAGTATGGACAATGATATTCCACTTGTTGTCTTCAATTTAAATGAACCAGGAAATATTAAACGAGTTGTTCAAGGCGAAAACATCGGAACAACTGTAAGGGGGAAATAATATGGCAGACGCAGTAATGAACGAAGCAAAACAAAAAATGAAAAAAGCAGAAGAATCTTTGCAACGTCAATTAGGACAAATCCGTGCGGGTCGTGCTAATGCAAGTTTGTTAGACCGCATCACGGTTAATTACTATGGTGCACCAACGCCTGTAAATCAGTTGGCATCAATTACTGTTCCAGAAGCTCGTGTCTTAATGATTACGCCTTTTGATAAAAGTACGATTGAAGATGTTGAAAAAGCAATTTTAGCTAGTGATATTGGTCTAAATCCAGCGAATGACGGCAATGTTATTCGTTTAGTGATCCCTCAATTAACTGAGGATCGTCGTAAAGAATTAGCTAAAGAAGTGAAAAAAGAAGCTGAAAATGCTAAGGTTGCTGTCCGTAATGTACGTCGTGATGCGATGGACGATTACAAAAAGCAACAAAAAAATGGCGACATCACAGAAGATGACTTGCGCAATATGGAAAAAGATATCCAAAAATTGACTGACGACAGCGTGAAAGAAATTGACAAAATCGTCAGTGAAAAAGAAAAAGAATTATTAGAGGTTTAATTAAAAGTTAAGACAACTGTCCAGCTCTTAAGACAGTTGTCTTTTTTGGTGGAATTAAATTAGTAAGAGTTAGTATCTGAATATGTAAGTAAACGGCTAAATTTGGCCGTTTTTTCAACGTAAATGTTTGAAAAAAACTAAATACCTACGGTTATACATAGGCAAGCTTTAGGTTTATTGCTATAATGGCACATGAGTTGCCAGTCGAGTCTTTTATGCAATTGGTTTTAAAAATAGATTAGTTGGCTGGTATTTGTCTTGAATAATAAGAACTAAGGGGGAAAATTAATGGTATTACGTTTTTTTCCACAAAAAGAGAAATATACACCAGAAGAAAGTGAATTAACTTTCAATCCAGAAGGTGCAATTCCTAAACATGTGGCAATTATAATGGATGGAAATGGACGTTGGGCACAAAACAGACGGCTTCCTCGTGTGGCCGGCCACAAAGAAGGTATGGAGACGGTTAAACGAATTACCAAATATGCTAATAAATTGGGTATAAGAGTACTGACACTTTATGCTTTCTCTACTGAAAACTGGAAGCGCCCAGAGGATGAAGTGAAATTTTTAATGCAATTGCCTGTGGATTTTTTTGATACGTTTGTCCCTGAATTGATTGCGGAAAATGTTCAAGTGAAGGTAATGGGATACGAGGAATATTTGCCAGTCCATACACAAGATGCGGTTAAGCGAGCAATTGAGCAAACAGCTCCTAACGATGGTTTGGTGTTGAATTTTGCCTTAAACTACGGCAGTCGGGCCGAAATTGTTAGTGCAGTACAGGAAATAGCTAAAGAAGTTGAAAACGATCAAATGGAAGCTGAAGACATTAACGAAGAAACGATTGCTAGTCACTTAATGACTGGTTTTCTGCCAGAAGACCTGCGGGATCCAGAATTGGTGATACGTACTAGCGGTGAAGAACGGATTAGTAATTTTTTATTGTGGCAATTGGCTTATAGTGAATTATTCTTTACCAAAGCTTTGTGGCCTGATTTCGACGGTGCTCACTTAGAGACCGCGATCGCTTCATTTCAAAACCGCAATCGCCGTTTTGGCGGGTTAAGCAAGGAGGATAATAAATGAGACAACGAGTAATTACCGCTGTAGTAGCTTTAGCAATCTTTTTACCGATTTTATATGTAGGTGGAGTTGCAATTGAGCTCGCTGCAGCAGCCTTAGCAGGTGTGGGAGTATATGAATTATTTCGCATGAAGGGTTTAGCTATTTTGAGCTTTGAGGGAGTGCTTTCTATTCTGGGAGCAATATTTTTAGTTTTACCAGCCGAGCGCTGGTTCCCATTTTTGAGTGATACATCTGGAAACTTTTTATTGTTTTATTTAACAGTTATGATTATATTGGGCTTTTCAGTGGTTTCCAAGAACACCTATACGATTGATGAAGCAGGTTTTCCAGTGATCGCCAGTTTGTATGCTGGTGTAGGTTTTCAAAATTTAGTAATCGCTCGTTCTGAAGGTTTGGCAATGATTATTTTTGCCTTTTTTATTGTTTGGGCAACCGATATTGGAGCTTACATGGTAGGCCGCAAGTTTGGTCAGCGAAAGCTTTGGCCGGAGATTTCTCCTAACAAAACAATTGAGGGGGCGTTGGGCGGAATTGCAAGCGCCTTGGCAGTAGCGGTTATTTTTCTAATTGTACAACCTAACTTAACTCAATATAATTTAGTGACTATGTTGTTATTCACGATTGTCTTTTCGGTGGTGGGTCAATTTGGTGATTTAGTGGAATCGGCGATCAAACGACATTTTGATGTGAAGGATTCTGGCAATATTTTACCTGGTCATGGTGGAATTTTGGACCGTTTTGACAGTATGCTTTTTGTCTTTCCAATGATGCATTTGTTAGGTGTTTTTTAAAAAGCTCGTTTCAAGAGCTTTTTTTTCGTGATTTTATGATACACTAGCTCTAAGAAAAAGCTAAAGGCAGGTAAGCTTATGCGTACAATAATTACATTTTTAATTGTTTTTGGGGTATTAGTTATCGTTCACGAATTTGGCCATTTTTTCTTTGCCAAACGTGCCGGTATTTTAGTTAGAGAATTTGCGATTGGGATGGGGCCTAAGATTTATGCTCATATGGGCAAGGATGGGACCACTTACACGTTACGTTTATTGCCGATCGGCGGTTATGTGCGGATGGCCGGCTTAGAAGATGAAGAAACGGAATTAAGTCCTGGAATGCCGATGTCCTTGGAGCTGGATGCGCAAGGTCATGTTCAACGAATTAATGTCAGCAAGAAGGTTCAACTGCCTAACAGTATTCCTATGGAACTAATTGCAGCTGATCTGGTAGATGATTTAACTATCAAGGGCTATGAGAATGGCGATGAAAGTCAAGAAGTTGAGTATACCGTTAATCATGATGCGACGGTCATTGAAGAGAATGGTACGGAGGTTCGCATTGCTCCAAGAGATGTTCAATTCCAGTCAGCGAAAATTGGGGCCCGGATTTTAACGAACTTTGCGGGACCGATGAATAATTTTATTTTGACAGTTATTTTGTTTATTGCTTTAGCGTTTATGTCTGGCGGAGTGCCAGTATATAATACCAATCAAATTGGCCCTGTTGAATCAGGCAGTCCAGCAGCTGAGGCGGGGTTAAAGGAAAATGATCGTATTGTTCAAATCAACGATAAGAAGGTTGCTTCGTGGGAGGATTTAACTACTGAAATCCAGAAAAATCCCGGCAAAGAAGTAACGGTGATTGCCAATGAGAATGGACAAGAGAAGACCCTTTCCTTAACACCAGAAACTTCTAAAGTTAATGGTGAAAAAATCGGGAAAATTGGTATTAGCGCTTTTATGAAGACTGGCTTTATGGATAAGATTGTTGGCGGAATTACCCAAAGCTTGAATGTAGTGACTCAAATCTTTAAAGCTCTTGGTTCACTTTTCACCGGCTTTAGCTTAAACAAGCTGGGTGGGCCGGTAATGATGTATCAATTGTCTTCTCAAGCGGCTAGTCAAGGTGTACGGACAGTAATTTCCTTGATGGCTTTTCTATCAGTCAACTTAGGGATTGTTAACTTGCTGCCAATTCCAGCCTTTGATGGTGGAAAAATTTTGTTAAATATTATTGAAGCATTACGAGGAAAACCGATGGATCCAGAAAAAGAAGGCTTAATTACTATGGCTGGCTTTGTTTTCATCATGGTATTGATGATTCTGGTTACTTGGAACGATATTTCTCGATTTTTCTTTTAAAATAATTAAAGAACTCGCTTCGGCGAGTTCTTTTTTCGAAGGGACTTAACGATTAGAGAATTGAGTGTAAGTTGGCCGCTTGATGGGATAATTTTAATGCAAAGCACTAAAAAAACAGTTATACTAGATAGTACTTGAAAAAAGTGAAGGAGATGTTCTTTTGTCTCAAAATCGGGAATTATTCGAAAATTTATTGCGTCAAATTGAACTGAATGATGAGGATCAACAGCATCCGCTAATTCAAGCGGCTGAAATCAGACAAGTGGTGGTCCATGAAAAATCGAGGGTGTGGGAATTTTTTATTCAATCACCGGAAATTTTGCCAGCCAAACTGTACTATGCTTTCCACCAGAAATTGGTGTTAGCTTTTCAGTCAATTGCCCAAGTTAAACTACATATTGAAGCAGCCGATTCCCAATTTAATGAAGAATTACTGCAACATTATTGGCGTTTAGCTTTAAGCGAACAAGATTGTGATACACCCTTAGTCAAGCAGGTGTTAAGCAAACCCTTGCCAATCCTAAAAGATAAACAAATTATCCTTTTGATTGATAACCAAACGGTGATTCCTTTCTTAAAGCAGCAGTACTTACCATTAATTGAAGAAAATCTGGTTTCTTATGGTTTTCCTAAATTACGAATTGATCCTGAGGTGGATGAAGAACAACAGGAACGGGTACTGAAGTTATTTGAAGAGCGCAAGCAGGAACAGGATGCAGCTTTCCAGGAAAAAGCTGCAGAAACAATGGCGCAACATGAAGCTAAAAAGAAGGAAAAATCAGAAGCAGTTTTTGACGGGCCGATTCAAATGGGCCGCAATATTCCTGCAGATGAAGCAATTATGCCCATGGGTAACATTCTGGAAGAGGAACGTCGTGTTACTATCGAAGGTTTTATCTTTGATAAAGAAGTACGTGAGCTGCGTTCGAAACGTAAGATTTTGATTTTAAAAATGACGGACTACACATCTTCTTTCGTAGTAAAGAAATTCTCTAACGGCGAAAAAGATGAAAAGATTTTTGATGCGATTAGCGAGAAAAGCTGGATTCGAGTTCGCGGAAGCGTTCAAGAAGATACTTTTATGCGGGATTTAGTTATGAATGCTCAGGATATTCAAGAAGTGAAGCACCCTGACCGCAAAGATTACGGGAAAGACAAGCGGGTAGAGCTGCATTTGCACTCTAATATGAGCACGATGGATGCCACCAATAGTATTACTGATCTGGTTGCCCAAGCAGGTAAATGGGGACATAAAGCCATTGCGATTACCGATCATGCCGGCGCTCAAGCCTTTCCTGATGCTCATGCTGCAGGTAAAAAAGCGGGAGTTAAGATTCTTTATGGAGTCGAAGCCAATGTGGTTGATGATGGGGTATCCATTGCCTATAATGATCAGCACATTTCCTTAACGGATGCGACTTATGTTGTATTTGATGTGGAAACGACTGGTTTGTCAGCAGTTTACAATAAAATTATTGAGCTGGCGGCAGTCAAAATGCATAAGGGGAATGTGATTGATACTTTTGAAGAGTTTATTGATCCAGGTCATCCTTTGTCAGAAACGACAATTAATTTAACTGGAATCACTGACGAGATGGTTCGGGGATCTAAATCTGAAAAAGAAGTGTTGCAGCTGTTCGAAAAATTCAGCGAGGGCACGATTTTAGTGGCTCACAATGCGGCTTTCGATATAGGCTTTTTGAATACCAGCTATGTGCGTCACGGTATTCCAGAAACATCTAATCCGGTCATTGATACCTTGGAACTGGCTCGATATTTGTACCCAGAATTCAAACGTTTTGGACTAGGTGTTTTGACAAAAAAATTCGGTGTAAACTTGGAACAGCATCACCGGGCGGTCTATGATGCAGAAGCAACTGGCCACTTAGGTTGGATTTTTGTTAAAGAGGCCATGGAAAAACATGAGATGCTTTTCCATGACCAGTTGAACGATCACGTAGGTGAGGGCGATTCCTACAAACGGGCG
Source organism: Candidatus Enterococcus ferrettii (assembly GCF_017377655.1). Taxonomy (GTDB): domain Bacteria; phylum Bacillota; class Bacilli; order Lactobacillales; family Enterococcaceae; genus Enterococcus_A; species Enterococcus_A ferrettii. The sequence goes on along the minus strand of NZ_JAFREL010000027.1, from coordinate 35,997 downwards.
CGACCTTTCCACGCTACCTTGCTGGCTAAAAATCAAGATGGGTTAAAAGATCTGTTTAAACTAATCTCCATGTCGAATATTAACTATTATGAGCGAGTACCACGAATTCCCCGTTCCCAACTAAAAAAACTGAGGGAAAATATCTTAGTTGGTTCGGCCTGTGCTCAAGGTGAGATTTTTGAAGCGATGATGCAAAAAGGGGTAGAAGAGGCGAAAAATCGCGCAGCGTTTTATGATTATATTGAAGTAATGCCAAAAGCAGTTTATGCCCCGTTGCTTGAACAGGAACTAGTGAAAAACGAAACGGATCTAGAGGATATTATTCGCAATTTAGTTCAAATCGGTAAAGAATTGGAGAAACCAGTAGTTGCTACAGGTGATGTCCATTACTTAAATAAAGAGGATGCAATTTATCGAAAAATTTTAGTAACTTCTATGGGTGGCGCCAATCCCTTGAACCGCCACAGTCTGCCAGAGGTCCATTTCCGTACTACTGATGAAATGCTGCAGGCTTTTGCTTTTCTAGGAGAAGAGCTGGCGCAGCAAGTCGTCGTCGAGAATACGAATCTTATAGCAGATACTTGTGAAGAGATTGTACCAGTGAAAGATGAATTGTATACGCCTAAAATTCCAGGATCAGAAGAAGAAATTAAACAGTTAAGTTATACGCGCGCAAAAGAGCTTTACGGTGATCCACTTCCGGAAGTAATCGAAAAACGATTGAAAAAGGAACTGGACTCGATTATCGGTAACGGCTTTTCGGTTATTTATTTGATTTCACAAAAACTGGTGCACAAGAGCAATCAGGATGGCTACTTAGTTGGTTCTCGGGGGTCAGTTGGGTCTAGTTTTGTGGCAACGATGACTGGGATCACTGAAGTAAATCCATTGCCACCACATTACTACTGCCCTGAGTGTCAGTATTCGGAATTTTTTGAAGATGGCTCTTATGGTTCTGGTTTTGATATGCCGGAAAAAGCTTGTCCTAAATGCGGTGCACGTTTGCATAAAGACGGTCATGATATTCCTTTTGAAACCTTCCTAGGATTTCACGGGGATAAAGTTCCCGATATTGACTTGAACTTTTCTGGAGACTATCAAGCAGAAGCTCATAATTATACTAAAGTATTGTTCGGTGAGGATTATGTATTCAGGGCCGGAACGATTGGAACGGTCGCGGATAAAACGGCTTATGGCTACGTTAAGGGCTATGAACGGGATCATAATCTGCATTTTCGAGGAGCAGAAATTGACCGATTAGCTAAGGGCGCTACTGGAGTTAAACGAACGACTGGACAGCACCCGGGGGGGATTATCGTAATACCTGATTATATGGATGTCTATGATTTTACTCCGATTCAATATCCGGCGGACGATCAGAATTCTGAATGGAAAACTACTCACTTTGACTTCCACTCGATTCATGATAACGTATTGAAATTAGATATACTTGGACATGATGATCCGACTGTAATTCGGATGCTGCAAGAATTGTCGGGGATTGATCCCAAAACGATTCCGACAGATGATCCTGAGGTAATGAAGATTTTTGCTGGTCCACAAGTGTTAGGAGTGGAATCAGACCAGATTTATTCTAAAACTGGTACGTTGGGAATTCCTGAGTTCGGGACTCGCTTTGTTCGAGGCATGTTAGAAGAAACACATCCTTCAACCTTTGCGGAGCTGCTGCAAATCTCTGGTCTTTCCCATGGAACCGATGTTTGGTTGGGGAATGCCGAAGAGGTAATCCGTCGTGGCGAGGCTACTTTGGCCAACGTTATTGGGTGTCGAGATGATATCATGGTGTATCTTATGCATGCTGGTTTAGATAGCGGTATGGCGTTTAAGATTATGGAAACAGTACGAAAGGGGTTATGGAATAAGATCCCTGATGAGCTGCGAGAGACTTATCTAGCGGCGATGCGGGAGAACAACGTGCCGGAATGGTACATTGATTCTTGTTCAAAGATCAAATACATGTTCCCGAAAGCCCATGCGGCGGCTTATGTTTTGATGGCGCTGCGGGTGGCTTACTTCAAAGTTTATTATCCAATTCTCTATTATTGTGCGTATTTCTCTGTCCGTGCTGATGATTTTGATTTAGTAGCGATGGCGAAAGGCAAAGATGCTGTGAAAGCAGCTATGAAGGCGATCACTGATAAAGGGATGGATGCTACTACGAAAGAAAAAAATCAGCTGACGGTGTTGGAATTGTGTAATGAAATGCTAGAACGAGAATTTACATTTGGCATGATTGATTTATACAAATCAGATGCGACTGATTTTGTGATTGATGGCGATACCCTAATTGCACCATTCAGGGCAGTGCCAGGCTTGGGGATGAACGTAGCGAAGCAAATTTGTGAGGCTCGTAAAGACGGGATTTTCTTGTCAAAAGAGGATTTGGCTAGTCGTGGGAAAGTTTCCAAGACACTGATCGAATATATGGATGCACAAGGTGTATTAAAAGATTTGCCAGATGAAAATCAGCTTTCATTGTTTGATATGTAAAGAAAGAGATAAATGACAACAGGAAGCGTAATGCAAACAGCCTTTATGAAAATGGGTTGGTTGAATTTTCATTCCAACTGTGGTATTATAACAATGTAATCAGACACTGAAGGTGAGTGAGCGGAATTTTCGCTCACTCTTTTTAATGGATTGAAAGCAAGAAGGAGGCTGACAGCTTGAGCAGCGTAGTCGAAACCATCACTGATTTAGTGATGCCGATTTTAGAGGAACAACACTTTGAATTGGTAGAGGTTGAATTTGTTAAAGAAGGAAAAAATTGGTTTTTGAGAGTGTTCATTGACAAAGAAGGTGGCATTGACATTGAAGAATGTGCTTTTGTCAGCGAAAAATTGAGTGAAAAGCTGGATCAAATTGATCCTGATCCGATTCCTCAAGCATACTTTCTCGAAGTATCCTCCCCAGGAGCAGAACGTCCATTGAAAAAAGAAGAAGACTATCAAAATGCACTAGGACAGTATATTCATGTCTCTCTTTACCAAAATGTGGATGGTCAGAAGCAATATGATGGATACCTAAAGGAATTAGATAAGGAACAATTGACAGTAACAGTTAAAATCAAGACGCGCACCAAAGACATTACTTTTGACAGAAGCAATATTGCAAAAGCACGTCTTGCAATCGAGTTTTAGGAGGAAGAATAATGAGTAAAGAAATGCTGAATGCATTGAATACTTTAGAAGCAGAAAAGGGCATTTCTAAAGAGATCGTCATTGATGCCTTAGAAGCAGCTTTGGTTTCTGCGTACAAACGTCATTATGGACAATCGCAAAACGTAGAGGTTCAATTTGATGAGAAAAAAGGCGATATTCATGTATATGCAGTAAAAGAAGTAACTGAAGAAGTAATGGATTCACAATTGGAGGTTTCTTTAAAAGAAGCTATGACGATTAATCCAGCTTACGAAATCGGTGACATGATCCGCTTTGAAGTAACACCAAAGGATTTCGGGCGTATTGCTGCTCAAACTGCTAAGCAAGTTATCCTACAACGTGTTCGTGAGGCGGAGCGCAACATTATTTATAATGAATACAGTGCATATGAGAAGGACATTATGCAAGGGGTTGTTGAACGTCAGGACAATCGCTACATCTATGTAAACTTAGGTAAAATTGAAGCTGTTCTTTCTAAACAAGATCAAATGCCCAATGAATTCTATCAACCTCATGATCGTATTAAAGTGTATGTTTCTCGAGTGGAAAACACATCAAAAGGCCCTCAGGTTTTTGTAAGTCGCAGCCATCCAGATTTGTTGCGCCGTCTGTTTGAACAAGAAGTTCCTGAAGTATATGATGGAATTGTTGAAATTGTTAGTATTGCTCGTGAAGCAGGTGACCGTGCAAAAGTAGCGGTTCGTTCGAATGATCCTAATATTGATCCAGTGGGAACCTGTGTGGGGCCTAAGGGTCAACGGGTTCAAGCAATTGTCAATGAGTTGAAGGGTGAAAACATGGATATTGTTGAATGGAACGAAGATCCAGCAGTATTTATCGCCAATTCGCTAAATCCAGCACAGGTTGAGGATGTCATTTTTGATACTGAAAATCCTAAGGTGTGTACTGTTGTAGTGCCTGATTACCAATTGTCATTAGCAATCGGGAAACGTGGACAAAATGCTCGTCTGGCAGCTAAGTTAACTAGCCATAAGATTGATATTAAATCAGAATCAGACATGGAAGAATTTTATGCGAATTATGACGATGGTGATTTTGATGAAAGTTCAGAAGCTCTTCAAAGCGTATTTCCTGAAGGATTTGCTGAAAGATTGGAAAATCCTGAAGAATACACGGAAGAGCCAACTGAAATCACTCCAGATATGACAGAAGACGACATTGAAAATGTTGCTTTTGATCAAGAGGAAGAGTAGTCACGCGGGAGGTATTTTATGAAAAAAAGAAAGATCCCTTTACGTAAATCCGTTGTATCTGGCGAGATGAAACCGAAAAAAGAGTTGATTCGGATCGCAAAATCGAAAGAAGGCGAAGTTTCGATTGACCCTACCGGGAAAATGCCTGGAAGAGGGGCATACGTTTCGATTGAACCAGAAGAAGTCCAGCAGGCTTGGAAGAAAAAAGTTTTGGATAGGGTTTTGGAAGTAGAACTTTCTGATGACTTTTATCAAGATCTGCTAGATTATGTGACCCATCAAAAAGCCAGAAGAGAGCTCTTCGGTAATGAATAGACAAAAGGCCTTAAACTTATTAGGTCTTGCAATGCGTGCAGGCAAACTGATCACTGGGGAAGAACTGACCATCAACGAAATTCGCAGACAAAAAGCTGCGTTGGTTTTAGTTGCTTCTGACGCCAGTGAAAATACGAAGAAAAAAATAACAGATAAAAGCAATTTTTATCAAACGACCTGTCTGATCGAATTCACAGAAAGTGAATTAGCAGGTGCTATTGGCAAGCCCCGTAAAGTAATTGGGGTAATGGACCAAGGCTTTGCTAAGAAGATGGTGTCGTTAATACAAGGTTAGGAAGGTGATTGCATGGGAAAAAAAAGAGTATATGAATTTGCCAAAGAAATTAATCAATCAAGTAAGGATGTTGTAGACAAGGCCAACACATTGGGGATCGATGTTGTTAACCACATGGGAGCTCTTTCAAATGATGATGAGTCAAAATTGAAGCAGGCTTTTACTGGAAATTCGCAACAACCAAAACCAGCAAATACTCAAGCAAAACCATCAGCTAACCAGCACGAAAAACCTAAGTTTAAGAGCTCTAAAAATAACCCAAATTTCCAAAATAGAAAAGGAAATCAAGACAGCGTGAGAAATTCAAACAATAACCAACAAAACCGTCCTAACCGGGACAATCGTCAAGGACAAAATAATCAAGGACAAGGTACTCAACGTCCAGCGGGAAACCAAGGCCAACGTCCAAACAATCAAGGACAAGATACTCAACGTCCAGCGGGAAACCAAGGCCAACGTCCAAGTAATCAAGGACAAGGTACTCAGCGCCCAGCAGGCAATCAAGGCCAACGTCCAAACAATCAAGGACAAGGTACTCAACGTCCAGCGGGAAACCAAGGCCAACGTCCAAACAATCAAGGACAAGGTACTCAACGTCCAGCAGGCAATCAAGGTCAGCGTCCAAATAATCAAGGACAAAGTACTCAACGTCCAGCAGGAAACCAAGGCCAACGTCCAAACAATCAAGGACAAGGTATTCAACGTCCAGCGGGAAACCAAGGCCAGCGTCCAAACAATCAAGGACAAGGTACTCAGCGCCCAGCAGGAAACCAAGGCCAATCAAACAGCCAAGGCCAGCAAGGTGGCAGTCAACGGTCTAACACACAAGGTGGAGGCAACAGCCAAAATCGTACTCGCAACAATAATTACGGAAATAACAGCTACGGCAATCAAAACCGTAACAATTTTGGTGGGAATCGCAACAAAAATAAATTCAATAAAAAAGGTAAAAAAGGCAAACAACAACAAAGCCAAAAACCTGCTGTGCCACCACGTAAATTCCGAGAATTACCAGAGGTATTGGAATACACAGAAGGCATGAATGTTGCAGATATTGCTAAAAAAATCTATCGTGAACCAGCTGAAATCATTAAGAAATTATTCTTGATGGGTGTAATGGTTAACCAAAACCAACCACTGGATAAAGACACGATTGAATTATTAGCAACAGATTATGGAATTGAAGCACAAGAAAAAATTCAAGTCGACATCGCTGATATTGACCGTTTCTTCGAAGTTGAAGAAGTAGACGAAGAAAAATTGGTTCCACGACCACCAGTTGTTACTATCATGGGTCACGTCGATCATGGTAAAACAACCTTATTGGATACCCTGCGTCATTCACGGGTAACCAGCGGTGAAGCCGGCGGGATTACACAGCATATCGGTGCGTACCAAATTGATATTAACGGCAAGCCAATTACTTTCTTGGATACTCCAGGACATGCGGCCTTCACCAGCATGCGTGCTCGGGGCGCAAGTATCACGGATATCACTATTTTGGTTGTTGCAGCTGATGATGGGGTTATGCCTCAAACAGTTGAAGCTATCAACCATGCGAAAGCGGCGAAAGTGCCGATTATCGTAGCAGTGAACAAAATTGACAAACCAGGTGCGAATCCAGATCGTGTTATGCAGGAATTAAGTGAACATGAATTGGTTTCTGAAGCATGGGGCGGCGATACAATTTTTGTACAAATTTCCGCGAAATTCAATCAAAATATTGAAGAATTGCTGGAAATGATTCTTTTAGTCGCAGAAGTGGAAGATTTGAAAGCTGATCCGACTCAAAATGCTATTGGTACAGTAATTGAAGCCCGTTTGGACAAAGGAAAAGGCCCTGTGGCTACTTTATTAGTTCAACAAGGTACTTTAAATGTCGGTGATCCAATTGTAGTTGGTGATACCTATGGTCGGGTTCGTGTAATGACGAATGATATTGGTCGTCGCGACAAGACTGCTGGACCAGCAACACCAGTTGAAATTACCGGGTTAAATGATGTTCCTCAAGCCGGAGACCGTTTTGCAGTCTTCGCGGATGAGAAAACAGCACGGGCAGCCGGTGAAGAACGGGCAAAACGTGCCTTACAAGAGCATCGCAGTTCCAATGCTCGCGTAACGTTAGACAACCTGTTTGAATCATTAAAAGAAGGCGAATTGAAGGACGTTAACGTAATTATCAAAGCGGACGTTCAAGGTTCAGCTGAAGCATTGGCTGCATCATTGAAGAAAATCGATGTTGAAGGGGTACGAGTAAATATCGTCCATTCAGCAGTTGGTGCCATCAATGAAAGCGACGTTACTCTGGCAGCAGCAAGTAACGCCATCATGATTGGCTTCAATGTTCGCCCAACACCGCAAGCAAGACAACAAGCAGAAGCCGAAGAAGTAGATATTCGCTTGCACCGGATTATCTATCAAGCGATTGATGAAATTGAAACAGCGATGAAGGGTATGCTTGATCCTGAGTACGAAGAAAAAATTACTGGTCAAATGACTGTTCGTGAAACATACAAGGTTTCTAAAGTCGGAACAATTGCCGGCTGTTATGTCAACGAAGGCAGCATTTCCCGCGACAGCGGCGTCCGCGTTATTCGCGACAGTATTGTTATCTTCGAAGGCAAGCTAGCCAGCCTGAAACGCTTCAAGGATGATGTGAAAGAAGTTAAGATGGGCTACGAATGTGGTGCCATGGTTGAAAACTTCAATGACCTTAAGGTGGACGATGTAATCGAAGCCTTCATCATGCAAGAAATTAAGAAAGCCTAAAAAAGGAGGCAGTTTTTATGCCTAACTATCGAGATCGTCGAGTTGCTCAAGAGATTTTGAAAGAAGTCAATGATATCTTGCGTAAACGCGTTCGTGATCCACGGGTTCAAAACGTGAATATTACGGATGTGCGCGTGACGGGAGACCTGCAGCAGGCAACCATTTTTTACAGTCTGTTGTCGGATAAGGCTTCTGACAAGCAAAAAGCACAGGATGGTTTGGACAAGGCAAAGGGCTTGATTCGTCGAGAACTTGGTCAAGCACTGTCCATTTACAAAACACCTGAGCTAGTGTTTGAATTAGATGAATCCGTTGAATACGGCTCAAAAATTGATCAAATGATTCGCGATCTAAATAAAGAGTAAAGAAAAGGCCTGGGTGAAAATGCTTCACTCAGGTTTTTTTTGCAAAATAAGGAATTTCCTGTTAAAGTGTAAAGGGTTTTAAGCAAAATAGCTTGAGGAGGCTGTTGGAGATGAGTACAGAATTCGATAAGCGTATGCGTCAACTACATGACGAATACCTCAATTGTTCTCCAGAAGAAAGAAAATTAATTAGACAACATATGAAGAAGAACAATCTGCTTTTGTATCGCAAAACAGAACGGATGAAGCATGATCTTTTAAGGATGGAAGCGAAACGGGCGCAGTTGTCTTTAGATCAGGACTCAAAAGAATTAACCGAATTGGAAAAACGGATTATTGACAAGAAAATAGAATTTCTAAAAATATTAGCAAAAGTCAGAGAGAAGCAAGCCAGAGGTCCTAAATGATCCTAATTGAGATCATTATTTTTCTTGCTTTAACAATCACTTTGTCCAACGTGTTGGCTAAGGTGTTTCCGTCTATTCCGATGTTTATGATTCAAATTGTGTTAGGGATTTTGCTGGGGCTGACAGAAATTGGCCGCTCCATCAATTTTGAACCCGAGGTTTTTTTGGTAATGATTATTGCGCCGCTGCTTTTCCGAGAAGGGGAAACAGCGGACATTCCGGCTATTTTGAAGCATAGCTGGACCATTTTATTTTTAGCCTTTGGCGGGGTGATTCTCACCTTGACCGGGGTGGGCTTTGCCTTGCATGCGTTGCTGCCGGCAGTCCCGCTGGCGGCCTGCCTGGCCTTTGGTGCGGCATTAGGCCCAACTGACGCGGTAGCGGTGAATTCACTGGCAAAAAGGCTGAAAATGCCGGATTCGGTGATGCATATTCTGGAGGGTGAAGGCCTGTTGAATGATGCTTCCGGCGTTACCGCCTTTCAGTTTGCGGTGGCCGCTTTAATGACCGGTCAGTTTTCAGCAGCGGATGCTTCTTTGACCTTGCTGCTTTCGACTTTGGGCGGTGTGTTGGCAGGGATTATCGTCGTTTATATTAAACGTCAGTCGATTCAGCTGATTGAGCGGATCTCCGCCAGGGATATAACTGGGTATTTGCTGATTGAATTGACCTTGCCATTTTTGGCTTATTTAGTTGCTGAGCTGCTGCATTCTTCGGGAATTATCGCGGCGGTCGTTTGTGGAGTGTTGGAATCTCGACGCTTTAGCAAAATCAGCTTATTCGATGCAGAACTGTCCAATGTTACTGAGACCAGCTGGCAAACCATTAGTTTTACTCTGAATGCGCTAGTGTTCCTCTTTCTGGGGATTGAGCTGTCCCAAGTATTTTCACCAATTTGGAATAGCGAAACCTACGCCAATCTGCACTTATTCTTTATTGTAGGTGTGATTACCGCACTGCTCTTTTTAATTCGATTTCTTTTTATTACCTTATTTTATTCCTTTACCCGGGGATTCCGGAAAACGCATCATTATCTGCATGAGCGTTTGTTATTGACGGTTGGTGGTGTCAAAGGAACTGTCAGTATTGCGACGATTTTTATTTTGCCAGCGACGATTGGTGGTATTGATTTTCCTGAACGCTCGCTGCTGCTATTTATTACCGCTTGTGTGACCTTTCTTAGTCTAATTATGGGCATGATTTTACTGCCGATTTTATCAGATGGCGAGGTAACTCCGGTTTCGAATCCAAGACAGGCGGGAATTTACCGTGAAGTGATTGCTTGTCTAGAGGAGGATATCGAAAATCCTGAGCTGAGTGAGCAGGAGGTTTTTGCAATTCAAGCGGTGATTACTAATTATCAGGACCATATTCAAGAGCTTTTTACCGAAACAATGTCTGAAAGCAGCCAGCAGGAATTTCAAGAGGTGCAGGCCTTAATGCTTTCGATTGAGCGGGATGGCTTGGATGAAAGTTATCGACGTCGGAAAATAAATACCGAATCCTATCGTTTGTATTCGATGTTTATTTCTCGTTTCCAAAATTCGATTCCTCATCAAGTCCTGTCGTTTCTAGGCTTTTGGCTGATTGTGGTTCAGCGAGTTATTCGGGTAATTTTACATCCAAAGCTATTTTTGCAACGTCGGCGAACTCGAGGTCAGCGAAGTGTCATTGATCGGCGGGATGTTTCAGCAGTGAGAGAAATCTTTTTACAAAACAGCGAAGCAATTTTAAATAGTTTGGAAAACTTGAGAGATGTTTATGATGAAGAATTGATTGATTTCTTTGTCGAAGAACGCAAAAATTTGATGGAACAAGTCAATAAAAAGGGACTTTTTGGAACCATTTTGATTCAACAAGATCCTTTGTATACTAAGGAATTGCTGCGGGGCTATTATTTGGAGCGAAAAATCATTGATGAGCATGAGGTTGGCGGCGATATTTCCACCTTTGAAGCCAATGATTACCGTCATCGGGTCAATTTGCTGGAATCTTACGCTATGCGTCAGCCGGCGGATGCGCCGCTCCGTTTTATTCTTCGCAAGAAAAAAGCTAAAAAATCTTAAGAGAACCTCGTCTGTTTATTAAAAATGGACGAGGTTTTTTTGGTGCAATTTTTTCTTTGTCTTTTCTGCATTTAGCTATGGTATAATGGCAACGTTGAAATTTTAGGAAAATGGAGCGATATAATGGACGGTATCTTGCCTTTGTGGAAAGAACGGGGAATGACGAGTCACGATTGTGTATTTAAATTACGCAAGATTTTAAAAATGAAAAAAATTGGTCATGGGGGGACCCTTGACCCTGATGTGGATGGCGTTTTGCCGATTTGCATCGGTAAAGGAACCAAGGTTATTGAGTATTTGCAGGACAGCGGCAAAATTTACGCGGGTGAAATTACGTTGGGTTATTCTACGACGACTGAGGATGTCAGTGGTGAGCTGATTGAAAAAAAGCGGGTGGAAACCCCTTTTTCAGCGGAAGAAATTGATGCTGTCATGAAGAAATTCGTGGGCACGATCACACAAATTCCGCCGATGTATTCAGCGGTAAAAGTTAACGGCAAACGGCTGTATGAGTATGCCCGGGCCGGCGAAGAAGTGGAGAGACCCCAGCGTCAAGCGGAGATTTATGCCTTTCAACGGGTGAGCGAGCCGGAGTTTGATGAAGCAGCCGGAACTCAAACCTGGCGCTTTGAGGTTTCTTGCGGAAAGGGAACGTACGTTCGTACTTTGGCGGTTGATTTAGGCGCGGCTTTAGGCTATCCGGCACACATGTCTGATTTGACTCGCTTAGCCAGCGGCGGTTTTGTTGCCGGTCAAGCAGCAACCTTGTCGCAGGTTCAGCAATTGATGGACGAGGAGCGGATGGATAAGATTTTGCAACCGATTGAAACAGCGGTTCAGGAATTTTCGCGGATTAATTTGTCCGATGACTTGTGGCAAAAGGTTAAAAACGGTCAGCTGCTTCCCTTGAAGGAATTAGGCTTAGAAGCAGCGCCTGAGGATTTGATTGCGTTGTTCTACCAGGATAAACTAGTCAGCTTGTATGGGGTGCATCCTCAGCGATCGGGTTGGCTGAAACCGAGTAAAGTGATTCGCAACGAATAAGACTCGTTGTTTTGATAAAATTGGTCTAGTTGATAGTAAAGGAGATAATGATGGAGATAATTAAATTACGCCACCCTTATCAGCCGGCGGAAATTCCGACCGATGAGGTGGTACTGGTTCTGGGCTTTTTTGATGGCGTGCATCGCGGACATCAGGAAGTAATTGAAACTGGACGTAAACTTGCGAAAGAAAAAAATTTGAAGCTGGCTGTAATGACCTTCAACCAGCATCCGGCAGTGGTTTTCCAAAAGGTGGACCGCAATCCGGTTAAATATTTGTCTAATCTTACCCAAAAGGAAGAATTAATGGCGCGCTTGCAGGTAGATATTTTGTATGAGGTTGCTTTTACTTCCGCCTTTGCTGCTCAGCCGCCGCAGGATTTTGTTGATCAATACATTGCCGGACTTCATGCAAAAGTAGCGGTATCCGGCTTTGATTATACCTACGGCAAAGGAGCCGAAGCGGATGTTGCCCATCTGCCGGAGTATGCCAAGGGACGTTTTGAAGTGGTAATGGTGCCTAAACAGGTGGATCATGAAGAAAAAATCAGCTCCTCACGGGTTCGTCAGCTGCTGACGGATGGAAATCTGGAAGAAGCTAATCGTTTGCTGGGGTACGTTTATGAGACTAGCGGGGTCGTGATTCATGGCGATGCTCGGGGACGTGAACTAGGCTATCCAACCGCGAATATTCAATCAGATGAGCAGATGGTTTTGCCGAAGGTCGGGGTGTACGTCAACGAGATTTTAGTTGGCGGTCACTGGTATCCGGCGATGGGCTCGATTGGACATAACGATACCTTTGGCCCTCATCGCCAGAAAACAGTCGAACTGAACATTTTGGACTTTAATCAAGATATTTACGGGGAAGAGGTTCGAGTACGCTGGCTGCACTTTATTCGAGGACAGGTGAAGTTTAACTCAGCTGAGGAGCTGATTGCTCAACTGGATGCTGATGAAGTAGCCACTAGAGATTATTTTGCATAAAAGGAAGATCACCAGGCCCGATTGGTCTAGTGATCTTTTTTTGTATTTCCCTTTTTTTAATAAAAATTCGGAAATATGGGTAAATTTTTTTACTTTCGGGAAATCCTTTGGTGGTGCGTTTTTTGTTTTTTTAAGTATTAGTTTATAAAAATTACCTATTGACAACCCTTTCAAAATAATTTAGCCTAAAAGCGTCGACACGAGAAATACTATTTCACAAGAAAAAAGGAGGTCTGTAAAATGACTGAACATACATTAAATTATCAGCAATTATTTCAGCTTCAGCGTTCTACGCTTGAAACTCGTATCAGCAATTATTACGACGAGAGTCGTGATTCAAAAAATACTATCAAATATTTGATAGCGCTTCAAATTAGAGACGAACTAAGCAGCAAGGATTTTAGTTACGTATTAGGCGGATTAGTTCGCCATATTTTCTTAGAAACCAAATCTACCCGTGCACTGCGCCGCTATTATTATCTTTTCCGCGAATATTTTGCCCTAGATGAGTGGAAGCTGTTAACCTCCCGCTTATTCGCTATTACCATGTTTGTTGCTGAGAAAATCAGCAAACTGAAGGATCAATTCGCCAAGCTGGTTCCGGAAACTTTCTCGGTTCCGTGACGAGGCACCTTAACGTAAACCTAAACAGTAATCCATTGACTATAGATACTCTAAAAACGAAAGGAATGAAACTATGTTAAGCTTAGCTGCAACCTTTGAGAACAGCCAAGGCGGTTTACATCGCTTAAACTTGAAAGATCCAGATCGAAATAAACCTGCCGAAGAAATTCGGGCGGGATTAGAAAAATTAGTACAGTTGAATTTATTTGAAAAAGGCGAGGTGGGACTGTTCAAGAAATTGGTCTGTGCCAAATTTGTCGAAACCATCGAAAGACCTATCTTTGATTTACGTCAGAAGAATTGCAGAGCAGCAGCCTCAGACGCTGAAGTTCAGCCTGAAACAGCTCAAGCAACACAAACATCAGTATCAGTCGCTCCAGTTAAAAAAGATCTGATCCCTTTGAATTCTGTTCAAGCGCTTCAATCGGAATCAGTTGCACCAATTGCACCAACCGCTTTAGAAGTACCGCAAATAGAAATTAAAATTCCAGAGGATTTCGATGCTTCGGCACTAACGGAGGATGAGCTGCTTGCGATGTTGACGGCTCAGTTACCGGCGGGGGCTACTTTGGAGAGCTTTAAAACAGCTGATATCGTTTTTAACATTGAAGGCTCCGAGGATAAATTCCCCAAAACAGACTTAACGGAAATCCTCACCGGAGTTCCGCAGCAGGCAGCAGCAGAAAAAGCTGTAGAGCCGGTGACGGAAAAAAGGGTCGATTGGGTACCGAAGCCCAAATCAAAATTCAGGCATCTGCTGTCAGGTCTTCCTTGGGATAAACGCAAGCGTAAAAAGACCCTGAAGCAGTTTAAAAAGGGAACGCAAAAAAGAATAGCCGATTGAAAAACTAGTACTAGGTTCGCATTTTTTGCTAAAGGGGATACGATCGATCCCTTCAAAAAAGCTGGAGACAAGCAGCCGATTCTTTGACACAAATTTTCACCTGAAAAAATCTTTTTCAACAGGTATAATAAAGAGATCAGTTTGATTTTTTAGAGGAGGTGACCCATCTTTCTGGGATGTGGGCCTTTTGAAAGCTGACTGTAAATATAGTGAAAGGGGGACAGGGTGAGTAGTTTGTAAGACAAGGAGGAACGGTATGAAAGAAAAACAAGGAATTTTTTACGGCTGGTGGATTGTTGCCGGCTGCGTCGTGATTACTGCGACGATTGTTCCGCTAGTAATGTCGTTGTCCGGCAAATATGCTTTAGCCGTGATTGACGAGCTGCAAATCAGCCGCAGCCAGTTTATGCTGGTGAACACGATTGTTCAATTGGTGGGGATTGTTCTATCACCGCTGGTGGCGAAGCGGATTGCTGCAGGACAAATGAAATTATTACAGGTTGCTGGGATTATTGGTTTTTGTATTAGCTATTTTACCTATTCCTTAGCGCAAAGTGCGATTCACTTATATATTTCTTCCCTTTTTGTAGGCCTATTTTATTGGATGTCGACGCTAATTCCGATCAGCTATATGATTACCATGTGGTTCAAAGAGAAGCGTGGATTAGCCATGAGTATTGCGATGGCCGGAATTGGGATTGGCGGAACGATCTTTTCACAGGTGGTAACGTTGTTTCTGACGAATTACGGTTGGCGCACCACCTATCAGTTGATGGCGGGGATTGCGCTGCTTTGTTCTTTGCCGATCGCTTTATTGGTGTTCAAAAGCTCTCCAAAGGAAAAAAATTTGCAGCCTTATGGAGCTGAAAAGGAACCGCAACAGCTTTCTGAAGGAGCGGTGGAAGAAAGTGCCAACTCTTCGTTAACAGTGAAGGGCTCATATACAAAATTCTTCTTTTGGCTGGCTATGCTGGGCATGTTCTTAAACGGTTTAATAAACTCCGGTGCCTTATCGAATTTCCCGGCAGCGATCCAGGAAATGCATAATCCAGCGGTTTCGGCCAATATTATTTCTATATATTCTTTTGTCGGAATATTTGGAAAACTGATTTTAGGCTGGGTCAATGACAAGTTTGGTGTAGTCATCAGCAGTTTTTTTGGCTGCGGCGCCTTTTTGCTGGCCTTTGTGTTGATGCTGAATGGACAAAATACAACTATTTTGTATCTAATGGCTTTTTCCTTTGGGCTAGGTACGCCAATCGGGACAGTATCTCCGCCATTGATTACCGCCAGTGTCTTTGGACAAAAAAATTATCCTGAAGCCTATGGTTTAGTGACGAGTATCATGACTATTGGTACAGCTTTAGGTTCAGTTTTTGTGGCCAGTATTTTGGATACCACTGGATCCTTCCAGATCGCTTGGCTTTGCATGATTGCCTTCACTGCCTTAACGTTGTTTGGCTGGGTTGGTTCTTATGTGACTTCTCGCCGGTATTTTGGCGGAAAAGCCGATCGTTTGGAAAGTGCCAAATAACCTATTTCTATACAAGGAGGAATTTTTTTGAGTTTGAAGGAACAGCTTTTTAGTGCGCTTCGGGAAAAAGAAGTAAGAATGATTGAAATTCGCCGGTACCTGCATGAGCATCCGGAATTGTCTTTTCATGAAACGGAGACAGCCAAATACATTGTCGATTTTTACAAGGATAAAGAGTTAGAAGTTACAGTGGAAACCCAGATCAATGATGAAAATGGCATTATTGTCACAATTGATTCAGGCAAACCAGGGAAAACCTTGGCGATTCGTGCCGATTTTGATGCTTTGCCTATCGAGGAGGCGACTGACCTGCCTTTCGCTTCTAAAAATGAAGGGGTCATGCATGCTTGCGGGCATGATGGTCATACGGCCTATATGCTGGTTTTGGCGGAAACATTAGCCGAAATGAAGGATCAGCTGCGAGGAAAAATTAAAGTCTTCCATCAGCCGGCGGAGGAAACTCCACCAGGAGGAGCAGTGGGGATGATCAAGGCCGGCTGTTTAGAAGGCGTAGATAACGTTGCCGGAATCCATGTCATGAGTACATTTCCGTTAGGCAAGGTTTATTATCGCGAAGGTGAAATCCAGTCAGCCCGTTCATTCTTCAAATTGACTATCAAAGGCAAAGGCGGACATGGTTCTTCACCTCATGAAGCCAATGATGCGATTGTGGCGGGCAGCTATTTTGTGACCATGCTGCAAACGGTTATCAGCCGCCGGATTAATCCCTTTGACATGGGCGTGGTGACGATTGGTTCCTTTGACGGGAAAGGCTCTTTCAATGTCATCAAGGATCAGGTAGTTTTAGAAGGGGATGTTCGTTCCATGAGTGAACACGCCCGGGATATTATCGATGCAGAGATTAAGAAGGTTTGTAAAGGTGTGGAGGCGGCCTTTGGCGTGGTCTGCGACTTGGATTACACCACAGATTATCCGGTTCTTTACAATGATCCTGCATTTACTAGACAAGCGGCTGAAATCTTGAAAAATACCCCGTTGGATCGAGTGGAAGCCATTGAAGTAACGGCGCCTATTCCACCATCAGAGGACTTTGCTTATTTTGCTGAAAAAGTGCCAAGTACCTTTATTTATGTTGGTGCCCAGGTAGAAGATAAGCCAGCATATCCTCACCACCATCCTAAATTTGATATCAATGAAAAATCCCTGCTGATTTGTGCTGAGGTGATGGGAAGCATTGTTGTGGATTATTTGGTAGAGTAAAAGAGTGTGCACTTTTAGCAAAGAATATTGTATTAAATTTCATTATGCGTAGTTTTGAGCAATAATGATTTCAAGTGACTTGCCTGTAAGAGCATGAAATGTGTTGACTAAGTAATTCTCTTAGGAGGGGACTTTCTGATTTGTAGCAGAAGACAACTGAAAGTGTATTATTATTTTCATTTTTCTGATCTGTAAATAAGTAAATACCAGAAATCAATAAGCGTAGAATTCCTAGTAATGATTGAAACCAATAATCCTATGTTACAGAAAATATGCTGCCATTGGTATTGATTTTATTGTTAGACCATACGGGAGTTCTCACAGATCAAAGATTTGATTATCTAATCCTGCTTACAATTGGTTCTTCACCTCTTAAGTAGCAAAATTTATCTCACTGAAACTTGTTAAAATTTTTTTGCTTCTTTCTCTAAGACTCAATACACTGGGCTTGAATCTATAGAGATATTAAAAGAACCATTTGTTAAATAGGTTGTTCACCGCATATAACAGCAATAAAATTACGAAGTTTCAGGTCATATCCCAGAAATCGAAAAAATATGAGCAAAATATCTGTATTATTTCTCATGCTAGTGAAGCACCTGGGATCGTAAATATTTTGGACTATGATTATCAGTTAGCCATTTAAAGGCTAATTAGATATATTCAGTGCTGGTAACTCCGTATAAAAATCGTACCCAGTAAATTTTTTCGGGATTGAAATCATGGAACTGGAGGAAGCTGTCCAGCAGCTGTGGCAAAAAGATATTTATGCCGAAAGCGACATGGGCTGCACCGGACCAGTAATTCTAGTTAATGAGCAAAAGGACCAGTCAGCTAGGCAAACTTTGACTGAAGCCAACTATTTGTAAATAATTTAACTGCAGACGGAAATGGTCTGCAGTTTTTTTTCGTACTGCCTTGACTCTCCCCTTACGTCAGACTTTAGACTAAGGAGGAAAGGGAGGATGTTCATGAAACCATTAATCCTAAAAGAGGTCTCACATAATAATTTGAAGGATGTCAGCTTAGAAATTACCAAAAATCAGTTGGTGGTCTTTACCGGCGTATCTGGTTCGGGGAAATCCAGTTTAGTTTTTGATACCATCGCTGCGGAGGCTCAGCGACAGATGAATGCCAACTATCCGGCCTTCGTCCGTAATCGCATGCCTAAATACCGCAAACCTAAAGTTTCACGGATCGAAAATTTGAATCCGGCAATTGTGATTGATCAGACACCTTTAGGCGGTAACCAGCGTTCCACCGTCGGCACGATCACGGAAATTTATTCTTTGTTACGACTGTTGTTTTCGCGGATAGGGATACCCCAAACATTATCAGCGGGGCACTTCTCCTTCAATAATCCCCAAGGCATGTGTCCAACTTGTTCGGGATTAGGGTTTGTTAACCAGATTGATTTTAACAAACTAATGGATACGACAAAGTCCTGGAGCGAGGGCGCTATGCTGGATACCAAGTACGCTATCGGCAGCTGGTATTGGAAGCAATATAACAAAGCAGACTTTTTTGATAGTTTTGTTCCTTTAAAGGATTTGCCGGAAGAACAGTGGAATCAGCTGATGTACGGCCATCCTGAACGGGAGTTGGAACCGGTAAATCCTAAATTAGAAGGGATTAAGCGAAATTACGAGCGGATTTTACTAAAACGGGATCTGTCGGCATATGGGAAGCATTATGAAAAGAAACAACAGGATCTTTTGCAGCAAGGTTTGTGTCCGGATTGTCAGGGGAAACGGCTGAATCCTGTTTCTTTATCAATCACGATTAACAAACGATCGATTGCTGATTGTGTTCAGATGGATATGCGTCAACTGCTTAAGTATTTGAAGGGACTGAACTATCCGGCGGTTTCTGATGTGATTGAGGAGCTGCGGCGCCAGGTTCAGCGTCTGATTGATATCGGTCTGGATTACTTACATTTGGATCGCCAGACGCCGACGCTTTCTGGTGGGGAAGCACAGCGAGTGAAGCTGGTGAAGCATATGGGCAGCGCGTTGAACGGTATGTTCTATATATTTGATGAGCCTAGCACCGGGATGCATGCCCGGGATGTTTCGCGGATTAATCAGCTGCTGCAGGATTTGCGGGATAAGGAAAACACGGTTTTTGTGGTGGAGCATGATCCTGACGTGATTGCGGTGGCCGATGAGATTATCGACATTGGTCCCTTGGCCGGGAAAAACGGCGGGGAGATTACCTTTAGAGGAAGTTATCAGGGCTTGTTGGCTTCCAACAGCTTAACTGGAAAAGAGATTTTGCAGGCGCCTCCGTTGAACACTCAGCCGCGACCTTGGCAGGAAAAACTGACCATTAAGAATGCTAATCTTCATAATTTGAAAAATGTAACGGTGGATATTCCTAAGCACATTTTGACGGTCGTTACTGGAGTAGCCGGTTCGGGAAAATCAACCTTGATCACGAAGGTTTTGCCGCAGCAGTTCCCGGAAGAGCTGTCTATTATTGATCAGTCTCCGATTAATGCAACACCACGGGCAACGCCGGCGACCTTCATGGGAATTTATGATGAAATTCGACGTTTGTTCGCCAGAGAAAATAAAGTCGATATCGGCATGTTCAGCTTTAATTCCAAGGGCGCCTGTCCTACCTGTCAGGGCAAAGGGGAAACCACTGTCGAGCTGGTTTTTATGGACCCAGTGGTGAATGAATGCGAAATGTGCCAAGGTAAGCGGTTCTCGTCTGAAGCAACGAGTTATCAATACCGGGAGCACACGATCTTGGATGTGCTGGAAATGACTCCGATCGAGTCAAAAATGTTTTTCCAAGAAATAGGCAGTAAACGGATGAAGGAAAAATTACAGGCTCTAATCGATGTGGGTTTGACCTACTTGCCGATTGGTCGGGCACTAACCACTTTATCCGGTGGTGAACGGCAGCGGCTGAAGCTGGCTAAGGCGATTAATCAAAAGGAATCGATTTTTGTTTTGGATGAGCCTACGACGGGACTGCATTTGTCGGATATACGTCAGCTCAATGGACTGTTTCAAAAGATTGTTGATAAAGGAAATACACTGATTGTTATCGAACACCATAGCGAGATTATGAAGCAGGCAGATTGGATCATCGATATCGGTCCCGATGGCGGGGTGAAGGGTGGTCAGGTAGTTTTCTGCGGGACTCCTGAAAATTTATTAACCAGCGGAACGATTACCGGCGAGTACTTACAGAAAAGTATGAAGCAATAAAAAAGGGCCTCCTGCAGAGTTTTTGCAGGAGGTTTTTATCAGTTAGTTCGAAAAAAGATGTATTTTTCTATATTCCAAATAAAAGTTTTTCGGTCTATTAAGTTGATTACACTTGTCGAATGATAGTCAGTTATTAATTGCTTAGTTGTCCTGAATTAGCGTTTGAAATGAGATATCCTTGTCCTCAGGTATGCTTTTAATAAAAATCTTTGATCCTCTTTCAGAAATAGTACGTAAGGTTTCGATTTCTTGCTTGGAAAGAGAAATATTTCGATAAAATTTTTTTCTTCTTTCATGGGCTCCAACTCCACCTAAATTTAGTTCAGGAATGTCAACTCCTGAATTGAGCAATTTCAAAACAGTGTCAGGATACTTGAATAAAAGCATAAAGCTGTCATTTGTTTTGTTAGAATGAATAAACTCTATAGCTTCTGAGATTGATTTTATAAAGATATTGATCTTAGGAGGTATAGATAGGGTGATGACTTGCTTCAAAAAAGAGTTGTTTGGAACTTCATCATCAATAATCAATACATTTTTTGCCCGTGAGTATTGTATCCAACGTGTAACAACTTGACCGTGGATTAAACGATCATCAATTCTTGCTAAAACAATTTTCATAAATAGTCACCCTTTTCTTATATTCCGTACAAATCTTTAAAAATTTCGCATACAAAAGCATACTCATTAGAAGGTATCATGATATCAAAAATATTGTTTAATCTTGATAAATGTATTTCAACCGAGTGAAAAAGACTGCTGTTTGTATTGATGAAATCTCTCAGTTTAGGAAAATTCATCGTTTCGCGTTTTATCACTCGTTCCAACATGAAGGAACAATGAACGACAAAACGAACCGTGATTTCTTCACTATTTTCGAGATTAAGTTGCGTTAATAAATCTTCAAGAATAGTAAAAAGGATATTAGCAGTTTTATTTGGATCAAGAAAGACTAAAGAGTCAGCTAGTAGAGAATGTGCGAGCTTATCGATCAATTCATTATCAAAGGATTGGGTCACGACCTGCAATTCTCTTTTGTTATCTTCACGCTTAAAATCTGAAATTGAATAATTTTGCAGTTGGATTTTTTTGATTATTTCTAATAATAATGGTAGTGAAACCGGGGAGAAAGTTTGACATTGGATGTTTAATTCACTTTCAATCAACGAATGAATCGTGGTCAACGGTTCAATGTCACTAGCAATGATTACGCCATTCCCATTGTTGATCGATTTTATCATAGTTTTAAATTCCTTGATAAATGTTCTAAATTCTCGATCATCTTCTGATACATAGTCAATCGCATGAAGTTCTATTGGAGACAGGCTAAGAGTATTGATGTATTTTATGTACGTCAGTCCAATATTCTCACCGTGACATAGGATAACAATAGGAAGTTGTTCTTTTTTTGAAAGCTGATTCAAATACATAAAATAGCAAGCTGCTAAATCAAATTCTTCATTGGTAAGAATAATACCTAACTCCTTTTTTAAATGTTTCTTTATTTCTGTTGCCTTAGTAAAAAAACGATTTGCTTCAATCGGAATTTTTACAAATTTTTTAGGCTTGTATACACGCTTTTTTTCCTCAAAATAAGTTTCTAGGTAGTGGGCAAAAGCGACTAATCCCTTTTTTTCTTTTTCACTAGTCTTTTTACTGTATTGCTGCTTAATAATTAGCCAAAAAGGACCTGCTTTTATTTGTTGAACTTCTGACTCAGAAAGACTGAAAAATTGATTGTAAATGATCATGCATTCATCCATAATGATTTGAGAATTTCCTATGATGCTCGTGTTTCGTTGTTCTTCGGTCAGTCGTTTTTTTATGAGTTCAGTATTGTCCTGCGTTTGAGGGACAAAATAGAGCGAGTCAGTTTCCCAACAGTTCAAATAGCTGTTTAGTTCTGCCACTAATGGATTTGTAATCGTGATTCGTTCTAAGACATTGTCTGAAAGTTCATCGAAAGTTATTTCGGCAATCATTTGATTATCAGATTTTGCAGAGAATCTAGCTCTGCTTACAGCAGAGAAAATTTCTTGTTCTAGTTGAGCTAAATTATTCTGGTAGTCGGAAGTAACTAGACAACTCAAGATATCTTTATGCACTTTGATGGATTGATTGCTTATGTTGGCAGCCTTCTCTAAAAAATGAAGACAAAATTGTATTTTTTCCGCTATTGGTTTTTCACAGAAATTTGGCAATAAAACAGATTGTGTCATAGGACTTGTGACTTCCTCTTCGACAAGAAAGAGAATGGACACTTTGAGTATTCTTTCTTTAGAGGGTTGATTAAATTCATAAAAATAACCGCTCTCACCAACTTGTCTTAAAAGCTGGTAGATTGTTGTTGGGAGACACTCTGCTCTATCGATGACTAATAATCCATGCTCAAGTTTAGTCAGCAAACCCTTTCTTTTTGAGTTTCCATAAACAGAACCCAGTAGTAAATCAGCGTATTTTTCTTCAGATAAAATCAATTTATCAACATCAATAAAGAAAGGTTTTTCGTGTTTGGTAAATACGCCAGCTTTTTTTCCTTCATCAAATAAATAATTCACTAAGGTTCTTTTTCCCGTACTAGCTGCTCCATATATTATGAACTGGTTAATGAGCGGCTTAGGAAAAAAATGACTAATTAATTGTTGTGCTTGACGATACATGCTGCCATTAGGTGAAAAGAAACCATAATAGTTTTGTGATAAACTTATTTCACTGCTTTTTTCTTCATTTGCATGCTCAGATAGGAATTTTTTCAGATCAATTCCGGCTTCTAAGGTAGAGGGAATAAAGACCGTAGGAAAAAATTGTTCCACAACATTTTTAGAGAAGTAATAAGTTGGTTTACCTTGAATTTTGGCAAGCGAACCATTGTTCCACAAATTGTTTAATATTCTGGATACATTTGATCGATCAATTGATAGATCAACACTCAAGCTCAGTGCATCCCTACCAAATTCTTCATAGCTATCTTTCAAAATTGCTTCTTTAGTGGAAAGATCTACTTCAAGCAAAATTTCTTCTTCTCGACTCAATTTCAAAAAATCACCTCATAAAATTGTGCAAATACCTGTCTTCTAGTGATTTTTATATTAACATGAAAGCGCTAAACGTGTATGCATTTTTCTGTTTTTTCTTTCTTAATACACGGGTTTTACACAGTAGGAGATATTGATATTTTAACAATGAGAATTTTACTAGTAAAACAGGATTTCATTACATTACACTGATCTCACAAGTGTATAAAAAGACACAAATTTTGTAGTAAAAAATATCCGTGATATATTCTCAATAATAAATGGAAACGCTTTAGGAGGAATCGCATGAAAGTTTTAGTTACTTCCAATAGTTTTGGAAAATTTAGTAATCAGGCAAAAGAGTTATTGGAGAACAATGGTTTTGAGGTGGTTTTGAATAAGTACAAAAGAATTATGAATAAGGAGGAATTTATTGGGGAAATTGCAGATGCAGAGGCTGTAATCTTAGGAACTGAAATTTTGGACGAAGCAGTTTTGAAAAAAGCCACAAAATTGAGAATAGTTTCACGGTATGGTGTAGGCATTGATAATATCGATACTTCATATTTAGAAAAAAATGGCATTGGCTTGACAGTTACAAAAAATAGTAATAACGAAGCTGTAGCAGATTATACAGTTGCCCTGATGTTGGATGTCTGTCGAGGTGTCAGTTACGCTGATCGCATGCTAAGGACACAAGGGTGGAAAAAGAAGGAAGGTATTGATTTATGTAATAAAAAAGTTGGAATAATCGGACTTGGTGCGATTGGAAAAGAAGTGGCGAAAAGATTGAAGGGATTCAATTGTGAACTATTCGCTTTTGATCTTTTCTACGATGAGGATTTTTGCACTCAATACGATGTCAAAAAAGCTTCAATCGAAGATATTTTGAAAAAAGCTGAAGTAGTCACGCTGCACATTCCAGCCAATAACTCTTCTCAGCCTTTGATCAACAAGGAAAGTATCAAATACATGAAAAATAATGCTGTGTTAATCAATACGGCTCGATTACAATTGGTTGATGATGAAGCAATTAAGGAAGCCTTAAATACTGGAAAGCTTTTTGGCTATGGAGTAGATGCTCAGTTATCTGTTGAAGATATCGACACTGATTATTATACCATGGACAATGTCACACTGACCCCTCATAATGCTGCTGTAACAGTAGAAGCAAGTAACAAGATGTCTTATATTTCGGCTAAAAACGTGGTTGATTGTTTGAAAAATCAAGGAGGAGAATGATGAAAGAGATTGTATTTACTAGAATTGATGATCGGCTAATTCATGGACAAGTCATGACAGCTTGGCTGCAGTTGTCTAAAGCTTCAGAGGTGGTCATCTCAGACGATAAAACAGCAAAAGATTCTTTTATGACGATGATTATGAAAGGGTCGATGCCAGCTAAAATCGGTTTAAAAGTTTTATCTACTGATGAGGCTGCTAATTATTTGAAATCAGAAGGGAATAACGGAAAAGTTTTTC
Source organism: Candidatus Enterococcus ferrettii (assembly GCF_017377655.1). Taxonomy (GTDB): domain Bacteria; phylum Bacillota; class Bacilli; order Lactobacillales; family Enterococcaceae; genus Enterococcus_A; species Enterococcus_A ferrettii. The sequence goes on along the minus strand of NZ_JAFREL010000027.1, from coordinate 11,414 downwards.
TTCTAGTCAAAACACCGATGGAACTAGAAAAACTTTCCGATAAAGGGGTGGAAATCCCAAGTGTTTGTGTTGGCGGCATGGGAGCAAAGGCTGGTCGAGAAGTTCTTTATCGCAATATATCAGCTAGTAAGGAAGAAAGACAAACATTAAAAGTATTAACACAAAAAGGGATGGATGTATTTATCCAGGTTTTATCTGAAGATACACCAATGAAAGTTGAAGACGTACTTAAATAGAGGGGGAAAACACATGCAAATCAGTATTTTTCAGGCAATTCTCTTAGGAATTCTTTATTACTTAACGGTAGCCTCGCCGCCATGGTTAGCTGGATTAGGTTCAGTTTCCCTAAGGCAGCCAATCGTCTCAGGAACGGTTGTCGGTATTATACTTGGGGATCCGGTTCAGGGACTGATCGTTGGGGCTACTATCAACACATTGTTTTTAGGCTTTATTGTGACTGGTGGAGCAATTGCCAGTGAACCTGGAATTGCTGGTGTAGTTGGAACCGCTTTGACATTGATTACTGCTTCAGATCCTGGAGTAGCATTGACTTTAGCTGTACCTTTTGGTCTTGTGGGAACATTAATATGGAATTTTAGAATGACCATCAATTCTTTTTTTGTTCATTGGTTGGACAAAGAGGCTGAGGAAGGGAATTTAAAAAAAATGTGGTTTATTCAGCTAGTCCCTGGACAACTATTAACTTTCGCCCTATCAGCTATTCCTGTGTTTGTCATTGTTTATTTTGGAGGAGATGCAGTCAAATCAATTCTGGATATATTAGCTGGAACACCGCTGGAAATATTGACGACTATAGGTGGGATTTTACCAGCATTAGGGATTGCTTTAACTGTACGAATTATAAGTAACCGCAAGGGGATCATTCCATTTTTCTTATTAGGATTTTTTACTATTAGCTATTCAGGAATACCGATTATTTTACTAGCAATTCTAGCTGCAATATTAGCATATTTTTATACAGATCTTAAATTCCCAGAAAGTCAGGAGGGCTAAAGGATGGAAGAAACATTGACTAAAACTAAAACATTGACTAAGGCGGATTTGAATAAAACATACTGGACCTGGTGTTCAATGTGTCAGGCGATTTATAGTTTTGAACGGCTGCAAGCTCCTGGATTTTTGTCTGCTATGTCTGGTCCTATCCAAAAATTTTATGGGGATAACGAAGAAGAGAAACGAGAGGCTATCAAGCGCCACATGGAATTTTTTAATTGTGAAGCTTGGCTGATTGGTCCGATCATTGTTGGGATTACACTTTCAATGGAAGAAGAACGGGCGAATGGCTTACCGATATCTAATGAAGATATCAGTGGTGTTAAAACTGGTTTAATGGGACCATTGGCGGGAATTGGAGATACTTTGAGACAAGGAACGCTAATCCCTATAATTGGTTCAATTGCTATTGCGATGGGAGTTGCTGGCAATTTATTAGGACCTGTCTTTTATATGGTAGCCACCTTAGGGATTAATCATGGAATTTCTTATGGTTTGTTCCGCGGTGCGTATAAAAAAGGAAAAGAAGGAATTAATGATATCTTTGCCAGTGGAAAATTAGAAAAATTAATGACTGGTGCAACGGCAGTTGGGGCTATTACCATTGGGGGTTTGGCTGCCAATACAGTCAAATTGAATACAGCACTAAAATTTACTTTTGGAGAAAATGATCTGGTTATCCAAGAAATATTGGATAAAATTATTTTGAATATTTTACCTTTAGGATTGATTTTTCTAACGTTGCATTTGCTTAACAAAAAAGTCAGCTCAAGTAAAGTATTAATTATTTTAATTCTAATTGCTATTGTTGGTGTGTTGATTGGATTGTTTTAGGAGGAAATAAGATGATAGGTGTTTTAGTAGCGACGCATGGAAATTTAGGGAAAGAGTTAATTGCCACATCCAACTTGATTTTTGGTGAAGTAGACCAGATCGAGTCTGTTGGCTTAAATCATGGAGACAGCGTTGAAGGCTTGAAAGAACGCATTATTGAAGCTGTGAAAAGATTGGACCAAGGAAAAGGGGTGCTAATTCTCACGGATTTGTATGGAGGCAGCCCGACAAATATGGCAGCAATGGCAATGAACGAACTTGGAGTAACCCATACTATTGAATGTATAGTAGGTACAAATCTACCAATTTTATTGGAAGTTTTAAGTACGAGAAAAACAATGGAATTGGACCACCTCGTTGATCACTGCATGGAGCTTGCTGAAAATAGTGTCATTAATTTAAGAGAAAAAATAAACTTTTAGAATAGAAGGCGAAAATATGTGTAAAGAAACAATTCAATTTATCGAAGAAAACAAAATTGTAGCAATCTGCCGTGGCACCTATGGTAATGAGCTGATTCATTTAGTCACTGCATTAGAAAGAGGAGGAGTTCGCCTCGTAGAAGTTACATTTGATCAAAATGATGAGGCGTGCCTTATTAAAACGCCTAAAGCAATTAATGAATTATCCCAAACGTTCAAAGGAAAAGTTAGTGTTGGAGCAGGCACAGTAGTTACAGTAGAGCAAGTCGATGCCGCATACAAAGCGGGAGCAAAATATATTATCTCACCGAATACAAATGTAGAAGTAATCAAGTATACAAAAAAGCTAGGCCTAGTTTCTATTCCGGGTGCTTTAACACCAACTGAAATTTTAGAGGCTCACGAGGCAGGTGCTGATTTTGTTAAAGTATTTCCAGTTGGTTCGCTAGGATTAGGTTACGTAAAGGATATCAGAGGTCCAATCAATCATGTTAAGCTGCTTGCTACGGCAGGAGTAACTCCGAATAACTTAGCTGATTACTTAAGTGGAGGATTCTCGGGTGCTGGGATCAGCAATTATCTTACGAATAAAGAGCATATTGCTGCGGGAGACTATGATGTACTGACTGAGCATGCCCGAAAGTTAGTACAAATTGTTGCTGCTGGATAATCGATACAAATTGTCAAAGAATTAAATAAGGAATTGAATAGGAGTAAATGAAAATGAAGTTTTTCTTGGATACAGCAAACATTGATGAAATTAAACGAATCAAGTCACTTGGATTGGTAGATGGTGTAACGACAAATCCAACAATCATTGCGCGAGAAGGCAAGGACTTTGAAAAGGTGATTAAAGAAATCTGCGCACTTGTTGATGGTCCTGTAAGTGCAGAAGTCACTTCTGTTCATGTAGATGGAATGATTAAGGAGGCCAGAGAATTAAGCCAGTGGGCAGAAAATGTTGTTGTCAAAATTCCTATGACAGAAGCAGGATTAAAGGCGGTAAATATAATTTCTAAAGAAGGGATTAAAACAAATGTGACATTAGTCTTTTCTGTTGCGCAAGGTTTAATGGCTGCTAAAGCAGGTGCTACCTATATTAGTCCTTTCTTAGGACGGTTAGAGGACATTGGAACTGATAGTCATGAATTAATTAAAAATTTACGAACTGTTTTAGACAACTATTTGTTCAAAACAGAGATCATTTCAGCAAGCATTCGTGGCTTGAACCATGTGGAAAAAGTAGCAGAGTTAGGTGCGGATATTGCAACTATTCCTGGAATAATCTTCCCTAAATTATGGAGTCATCCTTTGACAGATAGCGGCATTGAACAATTTGAGAAAGATTGGGAAGCTTATCGGAAATAAAGAAGATGTTTAAGTGGCTTGAGAGAATACTAAAACCTTGTTGATTCAAATTGATGCAGGACGGAGTTGTTTAAAGTGAACAAAAGAAAACCTATTGTCATAATGAATTGGTCTATGAGACAAAACCTTATTGCAGAAGCAGAAAAATATGCGGTTATGATCCGTGATCATGAATCAGAAAACCGATTAGTTGAAATTGTTCTTCTACCTTCAATGGGAACGATTCAGCAAGTTTCAAAAGTTCTCTCTGGGAGTTTGATTGAATTCGGTGCTCAAAATATGGCAGTAATTGATCAAGGGGAGCTTAATGGCGAATTTTCTATCCAATCTTTAGTGGATATGCAAGGGAAATTTGTCGAATTGGGACACTGGGAGCGGAGAAAGCTATACAATGAAACGGATGAAGCAATCAATAAAAAAGTAAAATTGGCTTTAAGATACGATGTTTCTCCAATTGTCTGTATCGGTGAAATGGAAGAAAACGAGGCAAATAACGTCATTGATGAAATAAAAAATCCAAATTATGAAAAAGATTTGAAGAGTGAACTTTTTTTACGAATCTTTCATTCTTTCTATGGTGTTGACTGTGATAAGTTAGATAAAATCGTGATTGCCTATACACCTGCGTGGGCTGTTGGAAAAACGAAAGCGGCAAGTGCTCCGCATATCAGTCGAGTTGTTTCGATCATAAGAGACTCTTTGAATGAACTGTTTAAAGAAAAAGCGAATGCTATTCGAGTCGTTTACGGAGGTACAGTCAGTCCAGAAAATACGAGAATCATGTTAAACTTAGCTGATTTGGATGGAGTTCTTTTAGGTCGTTTTGGTAGTAAACCAGAAAGGCTACACCAAGCAGTCGAAGTAGTAAGACAGGTTAGATGCTAATAATTTATTTGAGTTCATATGAGAGGTTGTGACAGAAGCGTTCAGCTTCCGAAAAATAAGCCGGATAATCCGAAAATAGCTTCTCAATATTTTTGTGATTATCCGGCTTATTTCCCAAAGAGCTGCTTCAGTCACACCGATTATTCGTTCTGAAGGGGCTGAGATGTTTTATGTCACAGTTTATTTTGCCAATTTTTTAGAATTAAGGAAATGATAATTACAGGAAAAATACTGGGAAATGAAAGGTGTGTAGGAAGAGAAGGAAAACAGATAGCAGAATAAAAAAGGAGAGTGTGTTAAAATCACTTAGAACATAAAAAAGGATTCTTTTACAAAATTATCTATTCTCATGTTTCTTTTCAAAAATCTTGTGTTTTATTTTCCATCAATTGGCACATCTGGAAAATTTCCACTGGCTATGGGATTAAGTAATAAGAAATTGTTTAGGATTTATATCTAAGGGTAATAGGTTTAAGATAGCTACAACTTAGTTTTTTGAGAGGAAAATTGAAAATGACATATGTACATAAATCGAATAATAACGATATCTCTGCTTACATTCATATCCCGTTTTGCGAGCATATTTGCTACTATTGTGATTTTAATAAAGTATTTATCGAAGGACAACCAGTGGATGAGTACATTGAAGCGCTATTGAAAGAGGCTCAGCTGCTGCAGGAACAGTATCCGGCAACTAATAATAAGACTCTTTATGTAGGAGGTGGCACACCTACTTCCTTGAGTGCTCTTCAGCTGGACCATCTATTAGGCGGATTACGGGAAATTATGCCTTTTACGGATGGCGAATTCACAGTCGAAGCAAATCCTGGTGATTTAACAGCAGACAAATTGAATGTCATGAAAAATTATGGCGTTAATCGATTATCAATGGGTGTGCAAACCTTCGATAATCGGCTCCTTAAAAAAATCGGTCGTAAGCATACTGCTGAGGATGTTTATCAAACGATTGCATTATTGGAAGAAAAAGATTTTTCTAATGTCTCGATTGATTTGATTTACGCCTTGCCAGGGCAAAGTCTGGAAAGCTTCCGGGATACGGTAAAGCGGGCGCTGGAACTAGGATTGCCGCATTATTCCTTGTATTCCCTGATATTAGAAAATAAAACGATGTTCATGAACTGGGTACGCCGGGGTAAGCTGCAGCTGCCGGATCAGGAACTGGAGGCGCAAATGTTCCTAGAAACGATTGAAGCCATGACAAAAGCTGGCCGTTTGCAATACGAAGTCAGCAATTTTGCGACACCAGGTTTTGAAAGCCAGCACAATTTGATTTATTGGAACAATGAAAATTATTATGGAATTGGCGCAGGTGCCAGTGGGTACTTAGGCAATTTACGCTACAAAAACCACGGCCCAATCCAGCATTATTTGAAGCCGTTAAAAGAGAAACAGTTGCCGATAATTGAAGAAGAAATTTTGACTCGTAAGGCACAAATTGAAGAGGAAATGTTTTTAGGTCTGCGAAAGCTTTCTGGGGTAGAAAAACAAAAATTTTACCAAAAGTTTAATTGTTCCTTGGGGGAAATTTATCAAGAAAAAATTGATCAATTGGTTGCTGATGAGTTGCTGATAGAAACTCCAAAAGCCTTACAGCTAACACAAAAAGGACTGTTTCGCGGTAATGATGTTTTCGAACAATTTCTAATTGAAAAGAATGGTTAGCACTCTCGTTAAGAGAGTGCTAATTTTTGTATGTTATTGCTTGACTTCTAGTGTCAGTGTGATATATTAGTAATCGAGTTAGCACTTATCAAGAAAGAGTGCTAACCAGAGGGTGAAGAAAAATGTTAACAGAACGACAAAATTTAATTCTTAGTTTAATCATCCAGCATTTTACTACCAACGGACAACCGGTTGGGTCAAAAAAATTGATGGAAGAAGGCGTCAATGCTAGTTCAGCGACTATTCGAAACGACATGAAGGCATTGGAAGAATACGGTTTGTTGGAAAAGACACATTCTTCTTCCGGACGAATTCCATCCATGAAAGGCTATCGCTATTACGTGGATCATTTATTGACTCCAGCGAAGGTCACGAAGCAAGAGGTGGATCAGATCAGATCTTCTTTAAAAAAAGATATTCATGAGATTGATGATATCATTCAGCAATCTGCGGATATTCTTTCACAGGTAACCAGCTACACTGCTTTTTCATCAGGACCAGAAATGAAAGACCGTAAATTAACGGGGTTTCGAATTGTTCCTTTAAATGACAAGCAGATTTTAGCCATTATCGTAACGGATCGTGGCAACGTTGAAAGCCAAGTTTTTCGTATTCCTGACAATGTAGCTAGTAGTGATCTGGAAAAAATGGTGGCGATTATCAATGATCGGTTAGTTGGTGAGCCGCTTTTGACAGTGTATCAAAAACTGCGGACGGAAATCCCTATGATTCTGCACAGGTATTTTCAAACCACTGATGGGATCTCGAATTTGTTTGATATCATTTTGAATGAAGCCTTTGAAGAAAAGGTTTTTGTCAGTGGTGGAATGAATATTTTAAATTACAATCATAACCCAGATGTTCATCAATTTAAGATGATGTATTCCTTCATGGAAAACCCTAGTGAACTGACACAATTACTGCTACCTTTTAACTCGCCAATCCATATTCGGATCGGATCGGAGCTGGGCAACGAGCTTTTTGAGAACATGAGCCTGATCCAAGCAAGTTACGAGATCGAAGGACATGGAAAGGGTATAATCGGATTGTTGGGACCAGCAAGTATGCCTTATTCCCGAATGTTTAGTTTGATCGATGTATTTCGCAGGGAGTTGGGAGACAAGCTGGCGGATTATTATCGTTCGCTTGATCTTGACCAATAAAGGAGATGCGGATTATGAAAGAAGTAGACAAAGAAGCAGTAGATATGTCTGGCGTATCTGAGGAAGAAGCCGAAGCAACCGCTAAAGCTTTTGAAAATAAAAAAACGAAATATGATGAATTTTCTGAAGATGCAGTAGATGATTCCGGAATGACTGAAGAACAAACTGAAGCATTTGCGGAAGCGTTCGAAGAAAGCAAAGAAGAAAAGAAGTAAATTAGACTCCCTTTTAAATCATCTGAATCAAAAATAAGGGAAGAAAGGTGGGCCCCAACGTTGAGTGAAGAAGAAAAAAATGAGCAACAACAAAATGATGTTGAAACAAGCGCTGAGGAAATGACGGAAGAAGTAATCGAAGCAAGCCAAGAAGAACTTTTGCAAGCAAAAGTAGAGGAACTTGAAGACCAATACTTGCGAGCAAGAGCAGAAATTGCCAATATTACCAATCGTAACCGCAATGAAAGAGAACAGCTGCAAAAATACCGTTCTCAGGATTTAGCAAAAAAATTATTTCCAGCAATAGATAATTTAGAGCGGGCGATGGCAACTGAAGTTTCCAATGAACAAGGTGTCAGTTTGAAAAAAGGCGTAGAAATGGTTCTGGAAAGCATGCATCATGCATTGAAAGAAGAAGGCATTGAAGAAATTAAAGCTTCAGGAGAGGCCTTTGACCCGAATCTTCACCAAGCAGTTCAAACAATTCCAGCCGGTGATGATGTCGCGGCGGATACTATTGTTGAAGTCCTACAAAAGGGCTATAAGTTACACGATCGTGTGTTGCGGCCAGCAATGGTTATCGTAGCACAATAATATAGATAAAAATTATAAAAGGAGTGCATTCAATTATGAGTAAAATTATTGGTATTGACTTAGGTACAACCAACTCTGCTGTAGCAGTTTTAGAAGGTGGAGAAGCAAAAATTATTGCTAATCCAGAAGGAAATCGTACAACACCATCAGTTGTTTCTTTCAAAAATGGTGAGATTCAAGTAGGGGAAGTTGCTAAGCGTCAAGCGGTAACCAACCCAAACACAATTTCTTCGATTAAACGTCACATTGGTGAAGCAGGTTACAAAACTGAAATCGAAGGAAAATCATACACACCTCAAGAAGTTTCAGCGATGATTCTACAATACATCAAGGGTTTTGCTGAGGACTACTTAGGTGAAAAAGTTGAAAAAGCAGTTATTACTGTTCCTGCATACTTTAATGATTCCCAACGTCAAGCAACCAAAGATGCTGGTAAAATTGCTGGTTTGGAAGTTGAACGTATCGTTAACGAACCAACTGCGGCAGCACTAGCTTACGGTTTAGATAAAACAGATAAAGATCAAAAAATCTTGGTATTTGACCTTGGTGGTGGTACTTTTGACGTATCAATCCTTGAATTAGGCGACGGCGTATTTGACGTACTTTCAACAGCTGGAGATAACAAGCTAGGTGGGGATGACTTTGATAACAAAATCATTGATTACTTGGTTGCTGAATTCAAAAAGGAAAACGGTGTAGATCTTTCATTAGATAAGATGGCAATGCAACGTTTGAAAGACGCCGCTGAAAAAGCGAAAAAAGATTTGTCAGGCGTAAGCTCAACTCAAATTAGTTTACCATTTATCACTGCTGGCGATGCTGGTCCTTTGCATTTGGAAACCAGCTTGTCTCGTGCAAAATTTGACGAAATTACTGCTGATTTAGTTGAACGTACAAAAATTCCAGTACGTCAGGCATTGAAAGATGCTGGATTGTCTCAATCTGAAGTTGATGAAGTTATCTTAGTTGGTGGCTCAACTCGTATTCCTGCTGTTGTTGAAGCAGTTCGCAAAGAAACTGGTAAAGAACCAAATAAATCAGTAAACCCAGATGAAGTAGTAGCAATGGGTGCTGCTATCCAAGGTGGCGTAATTACTGGTGATGTGAAGGATGTTGTTTTACTAGACGTAACTCCTCTATCATTGGGTATTGAAACGATGGGTAGTGTATTTACTAAATTGATCGATCGCAACACAACGATCCCTACAAGTAAATCACAAGTTTTTTCTACCGCAGCAGATAACCAACCAGCTGTTGATATTCATGTTCTTCAAGGAGAACGACCAATGGCTAGCGATAACAAAACATTAGGTAGATTCCAATTGACAGATATCCCACCAGCACCACGTGGAATTCCTCAAATTGAAGTAACCTTTGATATCGATAAAAATGGTATTGTAAATGTTTCTGCCAAAGACTTAGGAACACAAAAAGAACAAAAAATCACAATTAAATCTTCTTCAGGTTTGTCTGATGACGAAATCGAACGCATGGTGAAAGACGCAGAAGCAAATGCAGAAGCCGATAAAGCCCGCAAAGAAGAAGTCGACTTACGTAATGACATCGACGCTTTACTATTCTCTGTTGACAAAACATTGAAGGAATTAGAAGGCAAAGTGGATGCTGATGAAGTGAAGAAAGCTGAAGATGCGCGCGAAGAGTTGAAGGCTGCAGTTGAAGCCAACGACTTAGAACAAATGAAAGAAAAACGCGATGCATTGAACGAAATCGTTCAAAACTTAACAGTAAAACTTTACGAACAAGCAGCACAACAACAAGCTCAAGAAAATCCAGAAGCAGCGCAAGGCGGCGCGGATGATGTCGTAGATGCTGATTTTGAAGAAGTAGACGATGATGATAAGTAGTAATTAGCCTGTCGATAAAAAGCCAAAGTCATCGCTTTGGCTTTTTATTTTCCTTTAAAAAATTGGCTTTTAGATCAAAAAAATCCGAGAAAATACTCGTATCGATTTTGAATTATGATACAATACATAAGATGTTAAAAAGATGGAGGGAAGCCAATGGCTAACAAACGCGATTATTACGAAGTCCTGGGGGTCCAAAAAGGGGCTTCGGATGATGAGATAAAAAAAGCATACCGCAAGCTTTCCAAGCAGTATCACCCAGATATTAATAAAGAGGCTGATGCCGAAGATAAATTTAAGGAAATTTCTGAAGCTTATGAAATATTAAGCGATCCTCAGAAACGGGCAGCCTATGATCAGTATGGACATGCAGGAACTGATCCCAACTTTGGTGGTGGCGCTGGCGGATTTGGTGGCTTCGGCGGTGGAAGCGGAGGCTTTGGCAACGCAGGCTTTGGCTTCGAAGACATTTTCGAATCATTCTTCGGTGGTGGAGGTCGGCAAGCTGATCCAAATGCTCCAAGACAAGGTGCTGACCTGCAATATTCAATCAATTTGGATTTTGAGGAAGCTGTTTTCGGCGTAGAAAAAGAAATCAAATACAACCGGGAAGAAGTCTGTCATACTTGTCATGGTAACGGTGCTAAACCAGGGACAGAACCTGTTGTCTGCCATAAATGTCATGGTTCAGGATCGATTAATGTGGAACACCAGACTCCGCTTGGCCGGGTAATGAGTCGACAAACCTGTGATGTTTGTCATGGTACCGGTAAAGAAATTAAAGAACCATGCCCAACTTGTCATGGCTCAGGTCATGAAAAGCGTCCACATACTGTAAAAGTGAATGTGCCTGCAGGTGTAGAGGATGGTCAACAAATGCGTTTGGCTGACCAGGGAGAAGCTGGCGTAAACGGGGGGCCTTATGGCGATTTGTATGTGGTCTTCAAGGTAGCCCAAAGCGATATCTTTGATCGTGAAGGTGCAGAGATTTATTACACTTTACCATTGAGTTTTGTTCAAGCGGCTTTAGGAGATGAAGTAGCTGTTCCAACTGTTCATGGTGACGTGAAATTAAAGATTCCAGCTGGAACTCAAACGGGTACGAAATTCCGTCTAAGAGGCAAAGGAGCACCAAAATTACGCGGTAACACTACTGGTGATCAGCAAGTAACCGTACAAATTATTACACCAAAGAACTTAAACGAGCAGCAAAGAGACGCTTTACGTGCCTTTGCTGAAGCGGGTGGTCAAACGGTGACAGAACAAAAAGACGAAGGTTTCTTTGGGAAAGTTAAAGATGCATTCGGCGGAAAAAAATAAAGTAAAAAAAGTGATCCGAAATTAAATCGGATCACTCAGACTGTAGACAAA
>NZ_JAFREL010000026.1 GCF_017377655.1 Candidatus Enterococcus ferrettii | reverse complement strand
TTTTTCATAGGTTTTTAATAAGCATCTAAACTATTAGCGATAGTAACCCGTAGATAATAACATGATTTGCTGCTAATAGTACTTTCGTGAGTGGTCGGACGGACTACTTTCTTAAACAATATTACGTTTAAACTATATCTGCTTTCGTCCCCCTTTAAGTAAAAGCATTCATTATATACTTGGTAAAACCTCAACCTGCAAAAGTTGCTAAAATCAAGTCTTTAATACCGTCACTATTTTTCTTACACCAAGGGATTACTTGTGGTCTGCCTGTCAAAGTGATGAAAACTTACAATGATGAACATTTGCAAAACTTTTCTGCTTTGTCACGTTACTACTTTTTTATACAAACAACTTTACTGGTATCGTTCCAACAATTTTTTTTGATGGCTCTCCATAATATCTTCTAACGATATATTGTATTTGTCTGCCAGAATAAATAAATTATCCAACACATCTCCCAATTCCTCAGTTAAATTAGCTAATTGTTCCTGATCCGTTGTCAGCCTCTCATCTGGACGATCTCGACCAATTTCAATGGTCCGAATGGCACGTGCAACTTCACCAACCTCTTCTGTTAAAAAATTAGCGCGAATAAAAGGTGGATACTGATACCAGCTGCGCTCCTTGTAAAATTCACTGATCCATTCTTGGTATTGTTTAATATCCATTTTCTATCTCCATTCTGCTATACTGAGTAAAAAAGAAGCGAGGTCTTTTATGAATATAGCGGTATATTGTGGTGCTAGTGTTGGTAATGAACGAGTTTATAGTGAAAATGCTCGTACTTTAGGGACTTGGATTGCTGAAAATGGGCATCAACTGATTTATGGCGGTGGTAAAGCAGGTCTGATGGGTGTGCTTGCCAATACTGTCTTAGAAAATGGCGGCAATGTCATTGGCGTAATTCCTACTTTTTTGCAGGAACGCGAATTGGCCCATCCCCATTTAAATGAATTAATTGTCGTTGAAACCATGTCCCAGCGTAAAAACCAAATGATTGCAGCTGCCGATGTCTGCATCGCCTTACCTGGAGGTCCGGGTACTTTAGAAGAAATCAGCGAGGCTATTTCTTGGGCCCGAGTAGGACAAAATGATAGCCCGTGTATTTTCTATGATACCAATGATTATTATCGTCCGCTACAAGACTTTTTTGACAAAATGGTAGCGACTGATTTTTTATCTATTGATGACCGCAGCAAAATGATGTTTGCTCATTCAATGCAGGAAATTGAGCACTTTATTACCGCTTATGAGCCCCCTCATGTAAGGAAATATTAAGGATAAATAAAAGAGAGCTGGTCTTGGTTGATGATGAGAACAGCTCTTAAACAACTAAAATTCCTTTTTTTCATTATGTTAGAAGATATTTCTTCAATTTGTTTATACTATACCTTTGTCATTTTCAGAATTCCATAATACTTCTATTTGAAACATCGACATGTTCACACAGAATGAATGTTGTCTGGTAATTTTTTACTGATCTTCTCTCTTTCACAGGCACTATATATCCGTTGAGAAACTATTTTGAGGTAACAAAAAAGTATCAGCAATAACTACCAATACTTTTATTTGAGTATTCCTATTTTCTTTTTAGTAAACAACCAGGGTAAAATTGCACACCAGCTGAGTGCCCCCATAAAGCTCAGTCCAAAGTAAAGAAACAACAATAGAAAACTTGCCGAGTTTTCAGCTAAAATCAGTGAACCAAAGGTGCCGACTAAGAACCAGTAAATAGTGTATATTCCTAACTGCCCATATCTTCCCACTAGCCATTTTTGTGTAAATAAATAGGTTAATGCAAAGAAAATCAACAGTCCACCATAGCACAGCATGCAAATTCATGCTTCTCGTTATAACCTCGATTAAACTGCTAATAAGTACAGCCACCCACAACAAAGAAAAAGTAACTCATTTGCTTTCTCATCATACCTACCTCTCTCTTTAGCCTGCTAACATTCCTAAAACTATTAGCAATCCAGCTAACAGCAGATTAACCGCAAAAGCATACTTATTCTTCATATTTAATCCATTACCAAAATGCATATCCTTTATTACAAAAAAACGAGGATCAGATGAAAAAAAGAAACCTGTTTGTCTTTTGTTTTGATATAAAGTCGGCACACTGGCTAAAGGATAAAGTAATAATAATAATCCGAATATTGAAATAAACATGTTGATTCCTTCTTTCTTAGCGTTCTTCGATAAATTAGTAAAACGCTATAATGATTGAAAACAGTTAACACCGAAAAAATCAGTTGCGTCATATCGGTCGCATGTTCCGTTTGCGAGATGCCAACGATAACAAGAAATGAATTTTAGCTATTCAGGTTGAACGAATGTAAAAAACAAGCGTCACCTTAGCTATTGACGCAAGAATTTATTCTTTGCAATTGCTCTTTTAATCGGTTTATTTTCTGTTCCTTTCGCTTTTCTAAGCGTCATATCCATATCAAAAGAATCTTTATAAAACAAACAAGTTACTCAGCTGACTCATTTAGTAAGGTTACAATATCCCGTTTGATCAAACTTTGCATACTTTCTTTATATTTCGATAATTCCAGCTGCTCCATTTTATTTATTACCAAAGGTTTTAAGTCTGGACGAACGTTTAGCAATTCTCTCAGATAGGGAATACACTGACGAACCGTAATAGAATTTTCATCATCCAAAATAGTTAATATTTCGAGCAAGTGTCCATCCAACTGTTGCTGTTTGTCCCACTGTACCGTCTTCATCAATAATTTAAAGCTTCTAGCACGATTGCAGGAATTTCGTCCCTTTAGCCCTTTTAAGTAAAGCGGCCAATACTGATACATTTCATTGCTTTCGTTGCAGCGTATCTCCAATTTTTTAAATCGCTGCAGGGAATCCTTTGTGTCCTTTGCAGCTAGGATCTCTTCAATTTCTTTTTTCACCATACCTCACCCCTGCCTTTCATTTTACCTCTGTCGGAAGTTCTTTAAAAGAGTAAACAAAAAACAGTTTCTCCACGAGTTGAAGTCTCTGCTTTTACACGTTGGATTTATTTTTGAGAGTTAGAACAAGCAAAATAATTCCGACCATTGCTACCGCTGCCAGAGTTATCCAGCAGTAAGGTGCCGGGATCAGAAGATTCAAAAGTATTGCTGCAAACATTAAGTATAGTATTGTTTGATCTTTCATTCTTCCTGCCTCATTCCTATATACTAAGGAAAGAATAACAAAAAGAAGTCCTTTGTAGTCATAAATGTCCGAAACGGTCGAAAAATGATCTTAAACGAACCTTCTTCCACTTTTCGTCAATCAGAGAGTCCTTTAATCTATTTTTTAAATTCTTTCAAGTGCTGCCTCAAATTTAGCGCTCACAAGTACTTACTGTCTTCCCTGAAGCTCCTTTTTCATTCTTTCTGAGAATCCTAAAAATAGATCAACTGGTACCAATGCTAAACCAAACGATTCAGGATCTTCATCTCCCAAGAGTACAAAGCCATCTCCTTTTTTTATATTAAAAATATCTTGGGCCTCTTTTGGGATGGCAATTTGCCCTCGTTCTTGAACTTCCACTACCCCAAACATATGCTTGCCTTTGGGTGCAATCTTGGTTAGAGAATCCTCTTCATTGAAACGCATTAAATCATCCACTGTAACATCATATAGATTCGCCAATGCCATCGTATTCACTAAATCGGGCATCGAATCCCCAGATTCCCATTTAGCCATTGCCTGACGAGTGACACCAATTTTTTCAGCTGCCTCCTCCAGAGTATAATTGTACTGCACTCGCAAAAAACGCAAATTTTTCTGAATCGTAATTTCCTTCTGATTTCTCATGCTTTTCAAACCTCCTGCCTATATTCTAGCAGAAACGACAATCAGCTAGTACAGCAAATACACATTGTTTATTTTAGTCACCTTCGCGTAATAAAAAACCAGATACCAACTACTTCTTTCTAGCTGAAAGAGCATTGATACCTGGAACTTTTTATTAACCTAATTCTGGAAACAATAGATGTAAGACATTTAGTGTTAAACGACGGCCTTTTCCAGCATAAGGATAAATATGCATGTGCATGGCTGGATTGAAGTTTGCTTCAATAATCCCATAATCCTCTTTATCCTCAAAAGGTTTATCCTTATCTGGGATGATCAAATCAATCCCGCTTATTTCAGCTCCTAAGGCTTCCACAGCAGCAATTGCTATTTCTTTATAGCTTTCGTGCATTTCATCGGTGATATCAATGGAGTCGCCTCCGGTAGAAATATTGGAATTCTCTCGTAAAAAGACTTGTTGCTGAGAAGCAGGTACACTATCGATAGTAAAACCTTGTTCTTTGAGCATGAGTTTTTCCAATTCACCCAACTGGATTAATTCTAACGGCGAACGATGATGAGTACCGCGCAAGGGATCTTGATTTTTCTCATCAACTAATTGCTTAATCGTTTTATTTCCATCGCCTACTACATTAGCCGGAATTCGCAACAGCACTGCTTTTACTTGATGATCAATCACGAAGAAACGATACTCAGTTCCTTCCATAAACTCTTCTATCAGAACTGAGTTGTCTTCCTTAAAAGCAATTTTTAAACCAGCTATATAATCCTCTAATGAAGCACCTTCTTTAAAGATAGTGATGCCTAATCCATAGTTAGTAGACTTAGGCTTGATAACAAACGATTGCTGAGCGTAGCGCGGATAAGCCTTTCGAGCCTTCTCAATTGAAGTAAAGGTTTCTCCTAAGGGAACTCTAAAACCTGCCTGCTCCAATACCATTTTAGTCACTGTCTTATTTTCCATTAACAAAGGTGAAATATAGGTATCTTTGCTGGTCATATTGGCATTCTTCACATATTCTTTATGATCATCGTGCTTTAATAAAACGAATTGGTCACTGCGATCCATTACATTAAATTCTAATCCCATTTGAATAGCGTCAAACAATAAATTCTGTGTAGATAATTCCATCTCCGCAAAACCTGCTAGTTGGTAAGGGCGTGCATAGGCTTCTTCATAGTATCGTTGACCTAATTCTCTGCCTAGTGCTGCTTGTCCCTCTGCTTCATCAGCCTTCAACAAACGAGCAGCCAGCGTTAGCTCTGGTTGTTCTAACCATTCTTGATAGTTGCTTATGAGATCATTTACAGGAAGCTCTAGCTCCACTACCATCTGCTGAATTTTGACAAATAACTGCCTGCCTTCTTCTAAATGGGCAGTTTGCTCATAAGGATGCTCTAACGATACCTCATCATTTAGTTGATTTCCTTGCTCCACCCATTCATCTGCTGGCATCTGCTCATCAGTCCACAATAAATACAGCATAAACAAATGAATAAATTCAATCGCTTCTTTATTAATTCCTACACGTTCGAAAGGGTTTAAATCAATGTTGCGTAATTCAACGTAACGGATTCCTGTATGGAACAAATCAGCTACTTTTTTCCCCCCACGCATGCGAATAGGCGCATAAAATTCTTTTTCTTCAGAAAGTCTTCCTTGTGCAACATTTTCAGCCAAGTCTTCACTGTAGCGATCCAACGAAGCATAAGATACCTTCACATTCGGCTTGTTTACATAGCCGAATGGGCTAGTTCGAATACTGCGAACAGGTTCATTAGGACGATCTTCATCGACAAAATAACCTGTTTCACTAATTGGTGTTGCACCAAACAAATAAGTCAACAACCAGCGATAACGCAAAAAGTTACGAGCAATTTTCATATACAGTTCCGTTTTAAAGGCTTCAATACAGGTGAATTCTGTTTGTACTTGAAACAATTCTTTTACCAAATCTAACCCATATTCAAAGTTGAAATGAATGCCGCTAACCATTTGCTTGCGTTTACCATATTCGCGAGCTAAGAAACGACGATATAATACATCCTCATGTCGTTCCAGTTTAGCAATCACAATGTCTTCTTCTTTCTCAGGTAAAACGGGTGGCATGGATAATGGCCACATCATTTCATTTTTTGGCATACTCCGCTGAGCAACATCATGAATAGCCGTTAAAGTAGCCAATACTTCGTCGGCTGAATCACTAACTGGTGTAATTAATTCTAACTGCGTTTCAGAAAAATCTGTTTGAATATACGGATGAAAACTTCGATTACCTAAATTTTTTGGATGATCAGTTTTAGCTAGTTGGCCCTGCAGGTCAACCCGTTGATTTTCTTTCTCTATTCCAAATCGTGCTTGCAACAACCACGGTTTTACTTTTTCCTGGCGCATCATTTCTTTGATTTCCATTTATGCAGGCCTCCTCATCACGCCTATTATATAGAATTATTGACTGAAAAAGAATGGAAATGCTTAAATTTATTTTTTCAAGATGAAACTATGGTTCATTCCGTACACTTTTGAATCAAGCGGATCACTACTTCTTCTCCTTTTCAGTCAACACCTATTGCTGCATGATAGAAAACAAACCCTTAATATCATTTCACTGATAGGATAGTCCCCGACACCCAATCTCAAACTTAAACTCCTACTACTTGTATATAACTACGATCACACTGGACGGTTCTTTATCTTAAATAAAAATTTGCGATTCATTGTTTGTCTACGATGATAGGACATCCCCTCGTTTCACTAGCGGATGTCTCTTAAGAAAAGCGCTCTCATACATCTTGGTTCACAGCTTGAATCTTAATTTCAGATGCTACTGATGTACGAACAAATCTCCAAATAATACATTAATTCCTATACACACAATAATACTTGTGTGTACAGCTGATCCAATTACAAAATTCACTTCTGAAATTCCAATTTTGAGGCTTTAATCACTTGGCGAAAGCAGCGTCTGACTCGCGTTCTACTGTGAATAAAACTATTTCTTAACTCTTTTACCTCTTATTTTTCCTCTGCAAGGTCTGTCCAACTATTGAAATATCTTGTAATTAAGGATTATCATTGGTTAATGTCTATCCATCTTTCTTACGATGCATTAGATCATTCTTAAATCTTGTTCTAGTACTTATGTGCTGCTTTGAGAACAACCACTCTCCTTAATCTGCTGCGTAAAGCGGCCAACCTTTATGATCCAACAAAATTAGTATAAAAGGATTTGTCTCTCTTTCATTACATTTGCTTATGTATCCATAATAATCATTCGTTTTACTAATATAAATGCTATTGATATAATACGTACAATAAAAAATGAAGGGTTCTAATAGAGATGGAAGAAAAAGAATGGGTATCACAACAAGAAAATGTGCAAACGTTTGCTAACAAAACTGTATTTAAAGATGGGGTTAAAGATGGAATACCTATCGGAATTGGGTATTTTGCTGTTGCATTTTCATTAGGGATTACCGTTAGAAATGCTGGGATGTCAGCTTTTCAAGGCTTTTTGATGAGTCTGCTAAATAATGCTTCTGCTGGACAATATGCCGCTTTGGTTGTGATTGCAGCTAAAAGCTCTTATTTAGAATTGGCATTGGTTACATTGATTACCAATGCTCGCTATTTATTAATGGGCTGTGCTTTAAGTCAACGTTTATCACCACAAATGCCCTTTAGCCATCGCTTTTTTTTGAGTTTCGACATCACTGATGAGCTATTTGGCTTAATGATCGCACGTTCTGGTTATTTGAATCCTTATTATATGTATGGTGCTGTAACAGCTGCTGCTCCCTGCTGGGCTATTGGCACTGCAATTGGCGTTGTGTCTGGTAATATCCTGCCGCTTCAACTGGTCAGTGCACTAAGTGTGGCTCTGTACGGCATGTTCTTAGCCGTCATTATACCTCCCACGCGTACAAATAAGGTATTGGGTGCTTTGGTGTTAGGAAGTTTTGCTGCTAGTTATGTTACTGCCAAAGCACCGATTATTGCTAACATCTCTAGTGGTTCGCGAACAATTATCCTAACGGTCATTCTTTGCACCTTGGCTGCAATCTTATTTCCAATCAACAAAGAAGGTGAAAGTCATGCCTAACATCTATGTATATATTCTGATAATGTCTGTAGTCACCTACAGTGTCCGCCTATTACCATTAACTCTTCTACGAAAACCCATTAAGAATATTTTTATTCAATCCTTTTTACACTATGTGCCTTATGTAACTTTAGCGGTAATGACTTTTCCGGCTATCCTAGAGGTCACCCAAGTTCCCTTAGCCGGTTTATTGGCTTTGCTTGCTGGAAGTCTTGCTGCTTGGTATCGAGGCAATCTTTTCCAGGTAGCCATTGTTTGTTGTGCTACAGTACTTATAGTAGAAGCTTTGCTCATTTAAAAAAGCTTATTCGTCTAGTCAGCAGCTGCTGTCTGTTCGAATAAGCCCTTTTTAGTCTTCTTTCAATAAGCCTTTGAATAAGCCTACTGCGAAATCATTTGGATCAAAAGTTGCCAAATCATCAATTTTTTCACCTAAACCAACTAACTTTACTGGCAAATGCAGTTCATTGCGAATTGCCAAGACAATCCCACCCTTTGCTGTTCCGTCTAACTTGGTTAAGACCAGCCCAGTTACGTCAGTAGTCTCTTTGAACTGCCGAGCTTGTGACAGAGCGTTTTGCCCAGTAGTTGCATCGACAACTAACAAAACTTCATGAGGTCCCGTCGGATACTCTCGTTGAATCACTCGTTTGATTTTTTCCAGCTCATTCATCAAATTAACTTTGTTTTGCAAACGGCCTGCTGTATCAATCAACAAGACATCATAATTCTCATTTTTGGCTTTTGCTACTGCGTCATAGACAACGGCTGCCGGGTCACCCCCAGCATTGCCCCGAACAACTTCTACACTAGAACGTTGCCCCCAAACTACCAGTTGATCAATAGCTCCAGCTCGGAAGGTATCTGCTGCAGCCAGCAAGACTCTCTTTCCTTCTGATTTATACTGATGGGCCAGCTTACCAATACTGGTAGTTTTTCCCGTCCCATTTACACCAACAAATAGAATGATTGATAAACCTTCAGGCTGCAGATTCAATCGGTTATTCTCATCGATCCCTTCAGCTTCATAAATATCTACCAATTTTTCAATGATAACATTCTGAATTTGAGAAGGCTTCTTCGCGTTTTTCAGCTTCACTTCTTGTCGCAAGGAATCAGTCAACTTGATTGCTGTATCAAAGCCTACATCAGCTCCGATCAAAGTCTCCTCTAATTCTTCGAAGAACTCTTCGTCAACTCGGCGGAAACGAGCAAATAATTCGTTCATCCGGTCGCCGAAAGACTTACGCGTTTTTTCTAACCCTTTATCGTATTTTTCTTGAGCTGAGGTTTCAACAGGTTCCAACAATTCTTCTATTACTTCCTGTGTTTCAATAGGTGCATCTAGCTCTTCTTCTGGCAAAATTTCCGTTGATTGAGATTCCTCCACAAGTGTTTCTTCTGCGTCCTCAGTCTCTAGCGTAGGAGCCTCTGGTACTGTTTTCTCAAAAGACTCAGTTAAATCCTCCGTATTCGTTGGAGTATTAGCATCTACAGTTTCCTCAGGCGTCTCATTTATTTCATTTTCCGCAGTTTGGCTATCAATTTCACTGGTGTCTGTTTCTTGCAATTCATTGGATTCAGGTGTTTCCTGCTCTTCCTTTTTCTCACTCATGAAGGCATTTTTTATTCGATCAAATAGTCCCATCGTTTCCTCCTAGTTCAAAACAAATTTTTCGATGGCTAAAGCAACACCATCGGCTTGGTTGGTAGCTGTAACGTGATCGGCTGCAGTCTTTACATCTTCCGTAGCATTTTCCATTGCTACGCCTATTCCAGCATATTCAATCATTGGTAAATCATTGGCTTCATCACCTAACGTTAACATTTCACTAGCACTGATTCCCAACTCTTTGCCTAAAACTTCTAAGCCATATGCCTTCGTGACACCATTGGGCATGAATTCCAGTAAGTTAGGACGTGTTTTACAAACTTCATAACGTTCGATATATTCTGCCGGAATTTCAGCCATTTTTTCATCTAAATAGTCAACATCGATTGCAGCGACTACTTTATTGTACAAAGTATTATCAGTTAATTCTTCAATTACTGCTGGAAAATAAGTAACTTTTTTATTCATAGTTGGGTATAAAGAAGTATGCTTTGGAGCAGTAGCAAGCTGTAGACAACGAGCATCTGACAAAATATCCATCGGTAAAGGCAGTTCAGTGAATAGGTCGTAAATATCTTGAACTTGTTCTAAATCTAGCGCTGTTTTCCCTAATAAATCACCCGTATTATTTTTTTGAATTAGCCCGCCGTTAAAGGTAATAGAGTAATCTCCCTCTTCCATCAGATTCAATTCTTCTAAATAATCACCAATAGCAATTAAAGGTCGGCCGGTACAAACAACAATTTTTACGCCTTGTTCTTTGGCTTTGGCCAAAGCTTGTTTATTTTTATCAGAAATCGTTTTGGCATCCGTTAGTAATGTGCCGTCTAAATCAATTGCTACTAATTTTATCATGGGACTGTTCCTCTCCAGTTTCAAATTTTCCACCTTCATTTACCTGTTCCAGACGAACCGAGATAATCTTCGATACACCGGATTCCTGCATGGTAACCCCATACAAAACATCTGCCGCTTCCATCGTTCCCTTACGATGGGTAACAACAATAAATTGAGTGTCATCTTCAAATGAACTTAAATAGCGGCCAAAACGTGAAACGTTCGCTTCATCCAAAGCTGCTTCCACTTCATCGAGTACACAAAACGGCACTGGTCGAACTTGAATAATTGAAAACAGTAAAGCAATTGCAGTTAATGCTCGTTCTCCACCTGAAAGCAAGGATAAGCTTTGCAGCTTCTTGCCTGGAGGCTGGGCTTCGATTTCAATACCAGTATTCAACAAATCATTTGGGTCAGTCAGCAATAGTTCTGCCCGACCGCCGCCAAACATGTTAGGGAAAACTTGCTTGAATTGTTCACGAATCGCCTGGAAAGTGGTGTAAAAACGTGATTTTACTTCATCATCCATTTCATCCATCGTTTCAAACAATTGTTCCTTAGCTGATAAGAGATCATCTCTTTGAGTGGTTAAGAAATCATAACGTTCTTCCACCTGCTCATATTGCTCAATCGCATTCAGGTTGACGGGACCTAATTTTTCAATTGCTTGCTTCAAGCGCGTTACTTCCTGTTGAGCCGGATCAACATCAATCGTCACATCTGCCATTTCTTCGGCTGCTACAAAGCTCAAGCTATATTCTTCCTGCAGGTAATCCAGTTCATTATCTAATTGCAATTCTAAACGATTTTTTTGTACGTCAGCCTGTGATTGACGGGCCAACAACTCCTTTTGCTCACGGTTTGCCAGTGTCAGCTCCCCATCAGCCTGATCCACTTGCTGCTGCAATCCTTGACGAGTTTGCTTCCAATCCGTCAGCTGATTAACCAATTCTTCATGGGCTGCTTCTAACTCTATTAGACGCTCATTCAAGCTGTCCACTGTTTCTTCATGGGTCGAAGAATCATTTGACAAAGCCAGTAATTGGTTCTCTAAACTTTCCATCTCATTTACCAGCACAGTTAGCTGCTGGTGCTGCATGATTTGCTGCTGATTTAAATGATTCAACTGTTCTTCCATTACTGCGCGATCCGCCTGCAATCCGCTTAATTGGGCAGCCAAAGTAGTACGTCGTTCCTCCAGCAAATCACTTTCCTGATTTAATTGTTTAATTTCCTGATCAATCCGCTGTTGTTCAGCTTGTAATTGTTCAGCTTGCGCTTCTAATTGCGTTTTTTGCTCCTGATATTCGTTCAAAAAACGATCCAGTTCTTTTGCTTCATAAGAAAAGAGTGATTGCTCTTTTTTCAAACGAGTTAATTCAGTTTCCAAACGCTCTAGTTCACTTTGCGCCTCTTGATAGGTTAAACGAGTTTGCTCTCCATTGGTACGTAAGGCTTCAATTTGAGCCGCTTGTTCTTGAATTGATTGCTGCATTTGTTTTACCAAGAGCTCTTTATTTTTTAAGTCACGATTGAGTTCTTCATACCGCTTCGTCAATGTGGTTAATTCGTGACCTTGATTAAACAGATTTCCTCGATTCCCTTGCTTAGTCGCTCCCCCGGTCATAGAACCACCAGCATTCATAACGTCGCCTTCTAAGGAAACAATTCGAACTTGATAATGCAGCTGCTTAGCTAATTGGTTCGCACTATCTAAGTCTTGCGCAATAACAATACCACCTAACAGGTTTTCCATAACTGTTGAAACTTTTTGCTCAAAGGAAACCAAATGGCTGGCTACGCCGATAAAACCCTCGTGCTCTTTGATAGCCTGATAATGATGATTTGCCAGGCTACGTGGTTTAATTGTTGTCAAAGGCAAGAAAGTTGCACGTCCGCTGCGCTGCTGACGTAAATAGGTGATTCCTTTACGTGCATCTGCTTCATTCTCCACAACAACATGTTGTGCTGCTGCTCCTAATGCCGTTTCAATTGCCAACGCGTATTTCTGAGGTACTTCCATCAGCTCAGCTACCGCTCCAACTACACCTGAAAGCTTGTCTTTGTGCTGTAAAACACTGCGTACTCCTTGATAGAAGCCACTGTAATTTTCTTGAATTTCTTGCAGGCTCTTCTTGCGGGCACGTACTTGCTGTACTTGATTCATCAGTTCATACATTAATTGCTGCTCATGTTGCAGACGTTTTTGCTGCTTGGCAGTTTCTTCTGTCAATTGGCGGTATTGCTGTTGTTCGTCAGTCAACTGAGTTCCAACTGTTTCTGCTCGCTCCTGAGCCGCTTGTTGTTTTGTCTGTATTTCTTTTAGCTGAGTCTGTAAAGCTTCAAAACGAGAGACACTTTGCTGATTCTTAGCAGTTTCCTGAGTATATTGACGTTCTAGGTACTTCAATTCATTGCTAACATTTGCCTGCTCTTGCATCAGTTCAACATAAGTACCTCGTAAGTCTTCCAATACTTCTTTGGTTGATTTTTGGTACTTAATCGCTTCTGCTGTTAACTGCTGAATTTCAGCATCTAATGTTGCTTTTTCTCTTTGCTTTTGCTGCTGTTGCACCTCTAGCTGTTGAATTGATGCTTCAACTGCAGCTTGCTTTTCTTGGTTTTGATCCAATGATGCTTGATACTCTTCGCTGGTTTTTTGCGTATTTTTCGATCGCTCACTTAACAGCTCTTTTTGTCCTTCGGTCTGTTTCAACGCTTCAGTTAAATGCAGCAGCTGCTGTTGACCATTTTCCAGCTTTTCATCTAGCTTGCCACGTTTTTCACGCAGTAGTCCTAGTTGTTCTTCCGTTCGACGAATAAACTGAGAGCGTTCCTCAACCGTTGCCGAAAGACTTTCAAATTCCTGGCAGGCAATCTCCCAAGCTTGTTTGTTTGCTTTGATTTTTGCCACTGTTAAACTGACATCCGTTTCAGTCAGCTGTTCTTTTAAGTTCAAAAATTCTTTGGCTGCCTCACTTTGAGCTGCTAAAGGGGTCAATTGATCTTCCAGCTCATAAATAATGTCTTGAACACGGTTCAAATTGTCTTCTGTTTCAAACAATTTTTGTTCCGCTTTGCGTTTACGCTGTTTGTATTTCAGCACTCCTGCAGCTTCTTCAAAAATCCCTCGGCGATCTTCGGGCTTGCTGCTGAAAATTGCCTCAACTTTACCTTGAGAAATGATTGAAAAAGATTCTTTACCTAAACCGGAGTCCATAAACAAATCCTGAATATCCTTTAAACGGCAAGCTTTTTTATTGATGAAAAAATCACTTTCTCCCGTTCGACGGTAGCGCCGCGTAACACTGACCTCGCTAAAATCCAAAGGCAAATAGTGATCTGTATTATCCAAAACAACGGTAACCTCAGCAATATTCAATTGTTTTCTTGCTTCTGAACCTGCGAAAATAATATCCGGCATTTTGCCGCCTCGCAGGCTTTTTGCTGATTGTTCTCCTAATACCCAACGAATGGCTTCAGTTATATTGCTTTTCCCACTGCCATTGGGTCCAATTACTGCTGTTACACCTGTTTCGAATTCAATTTTGGTGCGTTCAGCAAAGGATTTAAATCCAGCTATCTCTATACGTTTCAAATACACGAAAGGTGGTACCTCCAATTATGCTTTAAGAGCTGCCAAGGCCTTAGCTGCAGCATCTTGTTCTGCTAGTTTCTTTGATTTGCCTTTTCCAGAACCGATCATCCGATCATCCACATATACTTCAATCGTAAATGTTCGTTCGTGAGCCGGGCCTTCTTCACTAACTAAGCGATAGTCAATCGTCACATCACCGCTTTTTTGCAAAACTTCCTGCAAACGGGTTTTGTGATCCATTTCTCGGGTAAATTCCCCAGCTTCAATTCTTGGGAAAATAACTGACTGAATAAATCTCAAAGCGGCTTCATACCCTTGATCTAAATATAAAGCACCTAGAAAAGATTCAAATAGGTCGCATAACAAAGATGCGCGATTACGACCACCAGAGTTCTCCTCACCTTTACCTAACCATACGTATTGATCAAAATGACATTCTTTTGCAAACTTAGCCAAGCTGTCTTCACGCACAATTGCCGAACGCAACTTTGTTAATTTACCTTCTGGCACATCTGGGTATTGACGATACAAGTAATGAGAAACTTGCAGTTCTAATACAGCATCTCCTAAAAATTCTAAACGTTCGTTATCAGAAAGCTGCATATTGCGATGCTCATTGACATAGGACGAATGAGTAAAAGCTTGTTCTAGTAACGTGACATCTTGGAAGACAATGCCATAGCGTTCTTTTAGCTCGTTGATCAATTGCGTATCCATTGGCTACATTCCTTTTTTAAAGTTTTACATCACGATCTATTATACTGTTTTTTGGTAAATTTTTAAATGAGAAGTGATAATAGTAAGAAAAACTTGAAAAACGAAGAAATTTTTCTGCTGCAAATAAGTAGTCCCAAAATTTTTTTCAAAAAACTACAAAGTTCCTATTTACAATGAAATTACTTATGTTACAATATCATTACAAAAACATTAAGGAGTGGTTACTTTGAAAAAATGGTTATTGTTAGGTGCGTGTGTGTTGGCTTTTCCTATGACTGTTAACGCTGAATCCCCTGAAGTAAATGGAAATGGAGCAGTTTTAGCGGCCCAAGAAGAAACGGTTGTATCTACAGAGGACAGCAGCCAGACAACAACATCAACTGAGCTCACTAATGATTCAAAAAATACAGGAACAAGCGGCTCTGCAACAGAGCAGGAACCAATCGTACCTGCTATTGAAGAACAAAACCAATCTTCTGTTGAAAAGGTTTCTGGAAAAAAGGCTGAAGATATCCAAAAAGAA
Organism: Candidatus Enterococcus ferrettii; assembly: GCF_017377655.1. Taxonomy (GTDB): domain Bacteria; phylum Bacillota; class Bacilli; order Lactobacillales; family Enterococcaceae; genus Enterococcus_A; species Enterococcus_A ferrettii. Next base: position 86,670 of record NZ_JAFREL010000026.1, on the reverse strand, counting down.
GTCATCAAGGGTATTGAAAAGGATTCAGGGATTAAAGCAACTAAAGAACAATCAGCCAATATTAGCGCTCAACAATGGCGAGAAGCTCTATACGAAATTGGTGGAAACTTAATATCTAAAGAAGAAATTGATGGCTACACTGATCAGCAATTATTGGATGCTCAAACCTTATTTGAGCGTTATAACTACGACACCGTTGGTATGGATGCTGGTAGCTTTGCTCGGTTGTTAAGAGCGTTATACCAGGATAAAACAATTTCTTATGATGAAGCGGCTAAGGCCTTAGCTTTTAATCCCAACAATTATAAAAGCAGCCTTGATATGATTTCAGATATCGATCAATTGCAAGCTTACTTAAAAGTAATGTACCCTGCTAACAGTAGCTTTTGGGGAATTCGTGATCTGACAAATGATGAACTAATTGCTATCTTAAAGCAAATTGCACCTTTCCAGCAAAAAATTATTGAAGAACAAGGCAGCTTATGGCCAGGAGTTATTGCCCTAATCTCTAATTATGCTGAAAAAGGATTGCCAGCTACTTCAACTGACCAAAGTGATCATACGAGTACCAGCACATCAGAATCAGCTGGAAACACTGTTAATAATGGAGCTACAACACCTTCCTCTTCTGAAACTCAAACTGTCATTCAAAAGCTGTTGCCAAAAACTGGTGAACAAAAAACAACTTGGATGATTGTTATCGGCTTAGTGATCATTGGGGCTGTAGCCTATATCTGGCTGCGAAAAATTCGTCCCCGTCATTAATTTTTTTATTCAACCTAAACAGGACTAGTAGTTGGATAAACCTAAAAAAGATCGTTCGCAAGTTGCGAACGATCTTTTCTTATGATAAAAACTCACGATATAAACGTTCCACGTTTTGATAAAAGATTTTCTCACGCTCACTAGCAGAGAATCCTGCTTCTCGTAAAGCCTGCTCGATTTTTTCAATTGACCGAATATCCGCTAACTCTGGATGCTCTTCAATCCCATCGAAATCTGATCCAAGTCCCACACATTCGATGCCGCCAATCTGAATGAAATGCTGAATATGATGCATTAGGCCTTCGATAAGTGATTGCTGACTGTTTGACGGACGAATAAAAGCTTCGTAATAATTCATACCAATTACTCCACCCTGATCAGCAATTCCACGAATCAATTCATCTGATAAATTACGAGGATGATTGCAAACTGATCGAGCATTAGAGTGGCTAGCTACAAAGGGGCGTTTAGTATACGTTAAAACATCCCGTACTAATTGATCTGAACCATGAGATACATCAATGATCATTCCCAGTTCTTCCATACGTTGGACAATTTTTATTCCGATTTCTGTTAATCCCTTTTGTTTGGTATCTAATGTTTGTAACTTATCATTCCAATAAAGTGCATTCGGAAACCCAATTTCATTCTCAAAATTCCAGGTTAAGGTCAACATACGTACGCCCAAATCATAGAACTCCTCCAGCCGATCTAAACGGCCAGCTAGCGGCGCCCCCTCTTCCATCGTCAGAAGTGCACTTAAACGCCCTGCTGCCTGATTTTCTTCATACTCAGCCATCGTGGTAATTGGTCGAATCAAGTCAGTATTTTTCCCCATTTCGGTATGATAGCAGGCTATCATTTCGCGACAGACCCGATAGGGATCATCTACCTCGTCCAAAGGAATAAACATTGCAAAGTTTTGCAGAACGGTTGGACTCTCCTTCATCCGAAATAAATCAATTTGAAAATTGTTTTCTCTTAGTTCAGTACCTGATGCCTGATAGATCTTCATGATCGTATCACAGTGCATATCAATCGCTCTCACTTTTCCTCCTCAACGAAAAAACGCAAAATCCTGCGATTCTGCGTCTTTACTCTTATCCTTGATTTTCCATAATGTAGTCAACTGCAGCACCAACGGTTTCGATTCTTTCTGCATCTTCATCAGAAATTTCTGTACCAAATTCATCCTCTAATTCCAGAACAAATTCCATAATACTGATTGAATCTGCATTTAAATCATCCTTGATGCTTAACTCAGATGTTACTTTGTCTTTGTCTAATTCAAAATGATTTGAGATAATCTCAGCTACTTTGCCGAATACTTCCTCACGCGTCAACAACATTCACCTCCATACGATTAACATTTATTTCCTATTCAAATACCAGAAGGTCAATGTACATTTTACTTTTGTTTCAAGGGTTTGTCTACCTTTTTCGGCAAATTCCCCTGATAGACCACTTATTGCTCTTGTTCAAAGAACTGGACCAATTGACCAACAACGTCAGTTTTTAACATCGTATGAATCTGTGTAATCGTATGAGAAACCGCTTCAGGACCTGTCGATCCATGCGTTTTAATGACTGGCGCTTTTAGACCAAATAGAACGGCTCCACCATGGGAGGAATAATCTAATTTGTCCTTCAGACCGTACAATGTATCTTTTAGCAGCAGTGCGCCCAGTTTGCCTTTGGTTCCAGCCTCATTGATGCTTCCTTTAATTAGTTGCATCAACCCCATCGCTGTACCTTCAATAGTTTTCAAAACAGCATTCCCAGTGAAACCATCCGTTACGACTACATCAGCTGCACCAGTTAATAATTCACGTGCTTCAATATTGCCGATAAAGTTGATACTTTCTTCCGCCTCAAGCAACTGGTAAGCCTGCTTAGTCAGCTCGCTGCCCTTAGTTTCTTCCGTTCCATTATTCAAAAGTCCAACTCGTGGGTTTTGAATACCGCGAACATGCTTTGCATAAAAAGACCCTAAGATGGCATACTGATGCAAATGTTCTGGTTTATTTTCAGCGTTGGCACCAAGGTCCAGCATATCAAAGCCTTGATCACTAGCTAAAACGGGCATAGTGGACATCAAACCTGGTCGTTCAATATTTTTGATTCGTCCGACTACAAACAATCCTGCTGCTAATAGTGCTCCTGTATTCCCAGCTGAAAAAATTGCATCAGCTTTGCCGTCTTTAACCGCTTGTGCTGCTAATACCATTGAAGCTGTTTTCTTGCGGCGAATAGCCTTTACTGGTTCATCGTCACTATTGATTTTTTCATCGGTATGAATAATAGTAATATTCGTTTCATCCGTTACGTATTGACGGATTTCGTCTTCTTTTCCATATAATTGAAACTCAATCTCTGGATGATTTTTCTTTGCCAGCATAACACCTTCCACAATGGCTTGTGGAGCAAAGTCGCCACCCATCGCATCAACTGCGATTTTCATTTGAGCGTCACTCCTTTAATTTTTATTTTAGTATAGCACACTAATCAAAATAAGTTTCATGCGCGCTAGTGGGTTGAATTACTTGATCCAACGGTGAATATTCTGGCTGCTGCTGCCATTTCTCTACGTTCCAGATAGCAGCGGCTTCTTGCCTTGCTACCTCCAGTACATTGGCATCATTCACCAAATCCGCAATAACGAATTGAGGCAGACCTGACTGTCGGAACCCAAATACTTCCCCGGGGCCGCGTAATTCTAGATCTTTTTCACTCAAGACGAACCCATTATTAGTTTCTGTCATAATTTTCATTCGTTCTTTTCCTAGTTCATTTTTCGGACTAGCTACTAGAATACAATAAGAAGCTTCTGACCCTCGTCCTACTCGACCGCGTAACTGATGCAATTGAGCTAAGCCAAAGCGTTCAGCATCCATAATAAACATTACCGTCGCATTTGGTACATTTACTCCAACCTCAATTACGGTTGTAGAAACTAGAATTTGACTTTGATTATCTTTAAATTCTTCCATAATGGTTTCTTTTTCAACATTTTTCATTTTTCCATGCAGCAAGCTGACCTGATAATCAGGGGCATAGAAATCTTTAAGCTGTTCATAAATTTCTGTCGCATTTTGCACATCTAAAGCTTCCGATTCTTCAATCAATGGACAAATAACATAAATCTGGTGCCCCTGCTGCAGCTCCTGCCGTGCCCAATCCAATGTAGGATCCAACTGTTTGGGTTTTATCCAGCTCGTCTTCACCGGAATCCGCCCGGCCGGCATCTGATCAATGATGGAAACATCCATTTCGCCATAAGCTGTGATAGCTAACGTCCGCGGAATTGGCGTTGCTGTCATAAATAGAACATCAGGATGAAGCCCTTTTTCCCGTAATACCTTTCGCTGATTGACTCCAAATCGATGCTGTTCATCAGTAATGACCAAACCTAGATGAGCGAATTGAACATTGTCCTGGATTAACGCATGAGTTCCTACAATTACATCAATTTCTCCATTAGCAAGAGCTTCTAAGATCACCTTACGCTCACGAGTTTTAGTGGAACCCGTCAGTAGAGCAATACTCACTTCCAATGGATCAAATAACTGAGTTAAACTTTCCAAATGTTGCTGAGCCAATATTTCTGTCGGTACCATCAAAGCTCCTTGAAATCCGGCAGTCATCGCCGCATACAATGCAATTGCTGCGACAACTGTTTTCCCACTCCCTACATCGCCTTGTAGTAAACGCTGCATGTGATTTTTACTGCGCAGATCATAACAAATCTCGTTAGTAACCCTTTTTTGAGCATCAGTTAATTCAAAGGGCAAACTTTGGGTGAATTGTTTCAAACGCTGCACATCATAACGAATCGCAATCCCATTTTTTTCACTGCGTTCACTATTTTTCAATCCTTGCATCCGCATTTGGAATAAGAAAAATTCTTCAAAAACTACTCGGCGTTTGGCTTGATGACTTTCTTCTGGATTTCTGGGAAAATGCATCGCATACATTGCTCTTTTGCGGGAAATCAAACGATATTTTTCTAATAAATAGATCGGCAGGTTTTCCGGTATTTCGGCTCCGTATTTTTCGAAGGCTACCTTAATCAGTTCAATCAATGTACTTTGCCGTACCGATTTTGATACATGATAAATAGGTGCAAAGTCTTCCGTTTGTTTACCACCGAGAATTTTCATTCCTGTCAGTGATTTTCGTTTAGCATCCCACTTGCCGTATACGGCTATTTCTTCACCAACTTCAGCTTTATCTTTTAAATAAGGCTGATTGAAAAAGGAAACCGTAAAAACGGCATGATCCTGCATCATTCGAAATTGAAGGCGGCTCTTTTTGTACCCAAAACGGTTCAGCACTGGGGCAGAAACTACAACTCCCTTTAGCGTCACTTTTTCTTGATCATTAATCTCTAATAAATTCTTTTCTTGGATATCTTCATAACGAAAAGGATAATAGCTCAGGAGGTCTTCAATCGTAAGAATTCCCAGCTCCGCCAGATTTTGTGCCCGCTTCGGCCCCACTCCAGGTAAAACACTGACACTTTCCTGCAAAGTCATGCAATTCCTCCTTTCATAAAGCAATTGGTTGTAAGAGAAAAAGAGACCGGGAAATCCCGGCCTCTTTTGTTTATTCAGCTGAAAGCAAATAAGGATAGACCGGTTGATTTCCTTCATGGATTTCAACTTCTAAATCGTCATCCATAGCTTCGATCGCTTCTGCTAATTGTTGTGCTTGTACTTTGGTTCCTTCTTCACCATAGATGATTGTAATGATCTCAATGTCAGCAGTAATCATCTGTTTTAAGGTGTCCAAGGTCGTTTGGTACAAATCAGGCTCTGACAGAACAATTTTACCATCAATCATCCCCAGGTAATCACCTTCATGGATTTCTACGCCATCAATAGATGTATCACGAATCGCATTAGTGATTTGTCCGCTGATTACGGAATCAAGGATATCGGTCATTGCTTTTTTATTATCTTCTAAGCTTTGTTCTTCATTGAAGGCCAGCATTGCGGTCATTCCTTGAGAAATGGTCTTGCTTGGTACTACGGCTACAGGAATATCAGCAACTTCTGCTGCTTGGTCCGCGGCCATAAAAATATTTTTATTATTTGGTAGAACAATTACTTGATCTGCATTGACTTCTTTAACAGCTTTTAAAATGTCCTCAGTACTTGGGTTCATTGTTTGTCCACCACTGATCACGTAAGACACGCCTAAACTCTCAAATAGATTTTTGACACCTTCGCCAGCAGAAATAGCAATCACTGCATAAGGTTTGCGTTCAGTCATTGTTCCTTCGAACTCTGCTACCTGTTCGTCGTGTTCCAGAATATTCTCATGCTGTACACGCATATTGTCAACTTTGATTTTTACTAAAGAACCAAATTTTTGACCATAATTCATTACTTCGCCGGGATGTTCTGTATGTACGTGAACTTTGACAATTTCATCATCGTTTACGACCAATAAAGAATCTCCAATTCCGTCTAGATAATTGCGGAAAGTATCATAATCAAATTCGCTGTCTACCGTTGGACCTTGGCCTAATTGAACCATAATTTCGGTACAGTAACCGAATTTAATATCTTCAGTTGCCATATGTCCTTGAATACTGCGATGATGTTCAGCATTCACCATTTCATCCATCTCAGCAGGACTTGGTTCATAACTCTCATCAGAGAAATATTCGCCGTTTAAAGCACTTAAAAATCCTTCATAGATAAACAACAGACCTTGACCGCCGCTGTCTACTACGCCAACTTCCTTAAGAACCGGCAGCATCTCTGGTGTTTTATCCAATGCGCGCTTGCCGTACTTCACAACAGCCTCTAATACTTCAATTACGTCATCGGTTTGTTTCGCCTTACGATCGCCGGCTTTTGCTGCTTCACGAGCTACGGTTAAAATGGTTCCTTCAACCGGCTTCATAACAGCTTTATATGCTGTTTCCACACCGTGAACCAGTGCTTTTGCCAAGTCTTGGGCATTTAAAGTTACGACATCAGGAATTTCTTTAGAAAAACCACGGAATAATTGCGACAAAATAACTCCTGAATTGCCGCGAGCTCCCATTAATAATCCCTTGGCTAATACGTTAGCTAATTCGCCAACCTTTTCCGAAGGGGAATTAACTACCGCAGTCGCTCCGCTAGTCATAGATAAATTCATATTGGTTCCAGTATCGCCATCGGGAACTGGAAAGACATTTAATGAGTTGACATACTCTGCATTAGCTTGCAGACGCTTAGCGCCAGCCTCTACCATTTCTTGGAATTGGCTCGCGCTGATTTCTGTTACCTTCACTTAGATAATCCTCCTTAAGAACACTGCCTAGTCTGGCAGTACACGTACACCTTGGACAAATACATTCACTGAGTTGGCTTTGACACCTAGTAACGTTTCAAGATTGTATTTTACTTTTTCTTGTACGTTGCGAGACACTTCAGAAATTTTTGTTCCATAGCTGACGATTGTATACACATCAACCGCGATACCATTTTCTTCTTGACGCACGACAACTCCGCGGGAATAGTTTTCTTTACGTAAAATTTCAGTAATATTGTCTTTGATTTGTTTTTTGCTTGCCATACCGACAATTCCAAAAACGTCGGTTACTGCACCGCCTACTACTGTTGCGATGACTTCGTTTGAAATCTCAATCATGCCTGTTTGGGTATTAATCTTCACAGCCATTGTTGTTAGCCTCCTTAAATAGGCCTAATCGCCCACTTTTTCTACTATAATATTCTATCATAGCCCCCATGCAAATAAAAGGAAGTTCGACTAAAAGCCCTTCATCTGTACTTGCAACTTTTACCTGTTTGAGCTAACATTGTCTAATTTACCTGCAAAAAGCCGTCTTGTCAATCTTTCTTAGAAAATATGCTTGCTATTTTATTTCTTTTGTGCTAAATTATTTTAGTATGAGCCTACGAAGCGCTCCAATATCAAGGCAAAAGGAGGAAACAAAACATGGCAAAAGTTTGCTATTTCACTGGTCGTAAAACAAGCAGCGGCAACAACCGTTCACACGCTATGAATGCTACAAAACGTACTGTAAAACCTAATTTACAAAAAGTTCGCGTAATGATCGACGGCAAACCTAAAAAAGTTTGGGTGTCAACTCGTGCTTTGAAATCTGGAAAAGTTGAGCGCGTTTAATTTCAAATTAATCGAACACAACCAAACCGTTCGACTGAACGGTTTTTTATTTTGTTAAGCAAGCCGCAAAAAGCTGTCTTTATATAGAAGCTTCTTGCGGCTTGCTTTTTTCTTCATAAATTTTTAACACTTCTTTCGGGTGATCTTCTTCTGCATCTGTTTTCATCTATGGTAAACTTTGAGTACTACCTATGTTAGAAATTTGGTGATTTTGTTGAAAAAATATCTTCGTGAAAATCGCTGGTACCTATTAGCCAGCTTTGGTATTCCTTTACTATTAATGATTATTGCTTATTTAACTGTCGGAATTTATCCTGGCTCCAGCCGCAGTGTATTGGCTAGTGATGCCTTTTCGCAATTTTCAAATTTTCATGCTAGCTTTAGAAATATGCTCTTGGGCAAACAGGGTTTGCTTTACACTTGGAACGCCTCAATGGGGTTAAATTACCTTTCATTAGTTTCTTATTATCTAGGCGGTATATTTACGCCACTGGTGATTTTCTTTCCCAATCAGTATATGCCAGATGCCTTATATGTAATCACCTTGCTGAAAATTGGTTCAGCCGGTCTGGCCTTTTGGTTTTATGCTAAAGAGAGCTTTCGTCTACCCGATTGGTCAAAAGTTGCACTAAGTGTCAGCTATGCTTTGATGTCTTTTACTACTGCTCATTCAGAAATTATTATGTGGCTGGATGCCTTTGTTTATCTGCCATTGGTGATTTTAGGAATCAATCGGGTAATGGATAAACGAAAGCCAACTGTTCTTTTTCTTTCCTATTTAATGTTGTTTTTGACCAGCTTCTATATGGGCTTTATGATCGGTATTTTTTCCGTGCTGTATTTTGCGGCTCGTCTGTTCACCGATTGGAAACGATATAAGAAAAGTCTTTTGCCTTATGGGATCACTTCGTTGTTGGCCGGTTTTGCCTCTATGATTATGATTTTACCGGCTGTGGTTGATCTAAGAACGAATGGGGAAGAACTAACGAAAATTACCCAATTTAAAACTGAAGCAACTGGTTGGTGGGATTTCGTCGCTAAGAATATGGTCGGCGTTTATGATACAACTAAATATGGGTCAATTCCATTTATTTATATTGGTCTGTTTCCGCTAGCACTTTGCTTGTTCTACTTTGTTTCGAAACGGATCCATTGGAAACAAAAAATTCTTTACGGTTCAATTGGCGCACTTTTGATTGCCAGCTTTTATATCGTTCCTATGAATCTGTTTTGGCACGGGATGCATGCACCAAATATGTTCTTATTCCGTTATGCTTACCTACTGTCCTTTTTGATTATTACCTTAGGTGCTTGGGGCTGGGAAAAGCTTACACGGGAAAACAGTATACAGCTAGTTGCTATTTTGTTAATGATAATCGCTATCTTTTCGATTTTTTGGGGCATGAAGGGAAATGATTATAGTTACATTGCCAATCATTCCTTCTATCTATCGTTAGCTTTTCTGGCTGTGTATGCACTTTTAGTTACTGGATATTATCTTAATAAAATACCTGTGAAGATTCTAGCAGTTTTGTTCTTGTTACTGATGGGAACAGAAGCCTTTGTTAATGCAGATTCCATGGTTCATGGTATCCTCAATGATTGGAATTACGCGTCCCGTAGTCTGTACACAGATCCCTATCCGAGCATCAAGACATTGGTTAATCAGACACAAGAAGAAAATGACAGCTTTTATCGCTTAGAAAATCTTGATCCAGTTTCTTCGAATGATGCTTTTAACTATGGGTATAGTGGCATCAGCATGTTCTCATCTATTCGCAATCGCCACTCATCTGGCTACTTAGACCAACTTGGTTTTCGTTCGCGAGGAACTAATTTGAATATTCGCTATCCTAATAACACGCTGTTAATGGATTCCTTTACTGGAATTAAGTACAACATTGCTAAAACCGATGATTTAGCTAAATATGGGTTTAACGAGGTAAGCAAAAAGGACGACTATCATTTATATGAAAATGAGTACCAGTTGCCTTTAGCTTTCAAAGCACCTAAAGATGTAACTAAATTGAAGCCATTGCCTAATGATAACTTAGGTACACAAACTCAGTTATATAATGCTTTAGCCGATGAAAACTACCAATATTACCAGTTTCTGCCAATCCAAGAAGTTGGTACAGAGAATGCTGTTGTGACTAATACTGGAAATATCATGACTATCGCTGAAGAGGAAAGCAATGTAGCTAAACAGGTTACTTGGCAAGTTCGAGTGCCGGCTAATACACAGGCCTATTTTAGCTTATTCCCTTATGATTTTAGTGAGTTGGAAAGCTCAAGTGCTAGCGTGACTGTTAACGGACGAACTCGGAAAACCCAAATCAATATCAATGGACAATATTATGATTTGGGGTACTACCCGACAGAAACCTACGTAACTTTTACTGCCAGCTTTTATGGTACAAAATCCATCAGCTTCCAAAATCCACAAGTTTTGGCTTTAGATACAGTAGCTTATCATTTAGCCAGCCGCAAGCTTCAGGATAATGGAGTGGAAATGACTGTTGGTAAACACAGTGCCACTGGAACAGTAGAAGCTGATACCGATCAGACATTAGTTACTACCATTCCTTATGATGAGGGCTGGCAAGCAAGAGTAGATGGCAAAAAAGTAAAAATTACCGCTTTTGAAGATGCCTTTGTCAGCATCCCGATTGAAAAAGGTAAACATAGAGTAACCTTTACTTATCTGCCAGAAGGTCTGGCTTCAGGGATTGCTTCTTTCATCATCTCAATTTTACTATTTGTTCTTTATTTGCAATGGCTGAAACGTAAGCCTAAAGTCAAACGCACTAGAGGGGCTCATACAGGACTACCAAAAGAATAATAAAAAGCGGTCAAAGGATTTTTGCCTTCGACCGCTTTTCTATATTTCCACTTTAAAATAAAGAACCAAAAAAAACACCATTAAAGAAAGAAAAACTCATATACATCAAAAACATCGTAATCATTCCAATAGGAATTCCTTTTAAGAAAGCAGGGATTGTCGCCATTGACATTCGATCCAATGCCCCAATATAAGCCAAGCTAAACACAAAGTACATGGCACCATAAATAATTACTTGATAAATAAATTCAGCAACATCAACGGCATCTATTCGAGAAAACGTCGCTGTGCTTAACAAGAAAACAACTGTAACCATCATTTTTTTTAACTCTACGGTCAAAAATATTTTACTTTTTGGTGCAAATAACGTGACTCCACTGACTATTAGAGCCAGCCCACCTGCATACACAACTTCCATTACACTTTCAGTTCCTGGAATTCCAACCTCAGTAACTAACAAAGCAAATAACAATCCTGCAACGCAGTAGGCCGCATAGTTTAATAATCCTGCGTAGGCTACACGAGCAACTGAACTAGGGCTCTCAGCAGGCACGCTTTTTTGCTTGTATTTTTGTGCACAATAACAGGTAAATAAAACACATCCGAAAAATACTAACCGATTCGCTATCGTCATTTTTACACCCTCCCTGGACTCAATTTTATAAAATTAACCTGCCACTCTATCGATTCCATTTAATATTTAATAACTGATTCCCCTCTTCGCCCAAAACACGATTGCGTAAAAGATAATCAATCAATGGTGTTAAACAATTCATGATTAAAATACTATAGCTGACTCCTTCTTCAGTAACTCCGTAGTAACGAAATAACATGACTAACACGCCGCAACAAAAAGCAAAGAAGTATTCTCCTGCTCTAGTAGATGGGGTAGAGGCATAATCTGTGGCCATAAAGAAAGCGCCAAAAACGGCACCACCACCAAAAACATAACCCAGAACAGTCGTTAAATCCGCTGCGAAAAAATTTTGACCTTCAAAAACAAAAGCGATCACCGCAATCGTCCCCAGCATAGTCAATGGAATTCGCAAATGAATAATTTTCTTGTACAGCAAGATGGCTCCACCAATCAAAATTAATAAAGTACTTGTTTCACCTAAGCGCCCACCAATATTCCCAATGAAGGTATTGAAAAGTTCTTGACCAGATAAACTGCCTCCTTCATTTAATATAGCCAACGGAGTAGCACTGGAAACAACATCCGGTGTAATTCGACTAAAAGGAGGAGCCGGCCAGCTAATTTCAAACATCTTAGTAAAAAACAGAGCCACTAAAAAGGCACGTCCACCTAGTGCTGGATTAATAAAGTTAAAACCAATTCCACCAAAAAATTCTTTTACCACAATAATAGCAAAGGCTGAACCAATCAGCGGAAAATACCAAGGTGCTGATGGTGGCATGTTAGCAGTTAATAAAATAGCTGTAACTATTGCACTCAGATCCCAAGTCAATTCGCGGTTACATAATTTAAACCAAACAATTTCGCAAAGTTGAGCAGTGACAATAGCAATTAAATACAAACCCCAAACACGAATGCCAAAATAATAACCTGCTCCCAACATTGAAGGTACTAAAGCAATAATCATCCACATCATAATATTTCTAGTCGTATTATCTCCACGAATATGAGGATTGGCTTCTGGCGGAGGGAAATTCTTTTGTGCCTCAGCAAAAACTTGAGCACTTTTACCAGAAACATGATCCACCTGTTTTGCATCTTTTTTCATTTTTAAGCCTCCTGTAACAATTCTTCGATTTTACCTGCAGCTGCCGTAATATTTTTTGCTAAATTTCGTCTTGCCGGGCAAACGTAGGTACATGCACCACAATTAATACAAGCATCCGCCATCAAATCCTGACAACGTTTGTAATCTCCCGCTCGATAATAAAGATCTAAGTTTTGTGGTTCTAACCGCATCGGACATACTTCAGCACATAGATTGCAACGAATACACGGACTTTCCTCGTAATACATTGCATGCTCTGTATTGATAACCACCAGACCATTGCTTGACTTAGTAATTGGCACTTCCAAAGTATCAATCGCTTGTCCCATCATCGGTCCTCCAACAAATATCTTTCGCGGATCCCCTTCAAAACCCCCACAAAAATCTATCAAATCCCCTGTCAAAGTTCCAATCGGACAAGACACCGTTTGCTTATTTTTGACATCCCCCGTCACTGTACAAAGCCGATTAATTAATGGTTCCTGCCGCTCCACTGCATCTGCCACTGCTGCAGATGTAGCTACATTCATTAAATAGACACCTGAATCTACCGGTAATCCCTCTAAATCTACCTCAACATCTAACAAACCTTCTAGTAATTGTTTTTCACCACCTTGCGGATAACTAGTAGCAACAGCTTCAATAGAAACATCTGTAAACGACTCTGTAACTTCTCGCATTTTTTGAATTGCTTCTGGTTTGTCATCTTCGACAGCGATAATTATTTTTTTAGCACCTAAGATTTTTTTAGCAATTCGGGCACCAGTTAATACTTTTCTGCTTTCCACCTGCATTAATAGATTATCTGCCTCTAAAAAAGGTTCGCATTCTGCTCCATTCAACACAATGGTTTCTACCTCCGCATCATCATCAACGGTCAACTTAACATGGGTAGGAAAAGTTGCTCCCCCCATCCCTACCACGCCAGCAGCAGACACCCGGTCGATTAATGTCTCCTTAGCCAATGACTCAAAAGACTCTGCTTGCTTACTTCCCTTAGTTACTTCATTTTCTTCTTTCTTTATCACAATGGTTGGAACTTTATTGCCTGAATTATCTGGCCAATCCAAAAGATCGATGACTGTTCCAGCTATGGTTGCATGGGTATTCGCACTGACAAAATCTCCTGCCCTTGCAATCAAATCTCCTGCCTTCACACGGTCGCCTACGTCAACTACCAATTTTGGTGGCGCACCAATATGCTGTTGAGTTGGAATATATACCCGTTCAGGGACGAAAGTGACAACTTCACTTTGTTTAACCTTCCACTTTTCTTTAAACTTTTCTGTTGATGGAGCAAAACTAAATCCCCCGGTAAACTTCCCTGGTGCTGTTCTTCTCATTGTGTTCCCTCCTTGACCTTTTCTCTTTAAACCAAGAAAAAAAGGCGTTAGATTATTGTTCTACGCCTTTTCCCCATAGGATCTAAAGCGCCGTATCCTTTACCTGCTCCCATCAGTCTATAGAACTCCAAGAGTATTTTTTAACCTTTTTGGATTACGTGCATACTTTTTCCTTTTCATCATTTTTATTAAAGCTTTTTTACATCTTGTCTTCAACAACTGGATCTTTTACTAGATTAGCGCCTAAATATCCCGCTGCAGAAGTTAAAACTAATCCCGCTATCATTGCGGCAAAAGCCCAGATAGATGCTTGCGAGGTTGCTTGTGCTGCTTCCTCAGCAGTTTGACGAGCTTCTCTAATTGCGTCATTCAATTCACTTTGCGCTTGATCTAATGAATCTTGGGCATTTCTAATTTGAGATTGTGCTTGATTAGATGCTGTGCGCAATCCATCAACAATATTTCGGGTAGCTTCTTGTGCTTGCTGCTGGTTTAAATCAGTATTAGATTCTACAGCATTCGCAATAGCTTGTTCATCTACTGAGTCGCCAATTGTTTTTGCCCGATTCTCTAACTTATTTGACAGGTTATTAATAACTTGTTCGGAATCATTTGGATCCGTAACAATCTGTTTACTGGCTTCCGCAATTTCATCAGTTGCTTCAGATAGTTGATCTCTTAAATAATTTGGCTGAAGCTCTGGAATATCTGTATCTTGTAATACTTGAGATACTTCATTTTGAAGATTTTGGGTATCAACCGAGCTAATATTATCAGAGACTTCCTCAAAGCCTTTAGAAATAGCTTCACCAGTACCAGAGGCAACAGTTTCTACTCCCTCACCAATTGCTGATGTCACATTTCCAAATAAAGAACCTACTGCTGAAAAGGCACCAATTGTCACATATGATAAAATTGCAATCAACGCAAACACACTAGTAGCCCAAGTTAAAAAGCCATGCAAGATACCTACTCTTCTTGCTGCAATTCCGGCAACAAAACCGCCGCCAAAGAAAGATAAAACCATAGTCACTACTGTCCAAATAATCACACTCGTTCCAACACCCTCTAAGGGATTGCTGGAAGTTGGCTCAACCACGCCGAATCCGATTGCCGAACCAATTAAAGAAAAAGTAAATAGAAGTGCAAAGAATGTTACTACTCCTGCAAAAATCGATCCCCACGAAATATTAAAACCAGCTTCTCTTGCGTCAGACTGCCAATATCTTCTAAGTCCTCTGTTCATAACAATTCCTCCTCATGTTATTTCAATATATAATCAGTTTAACAAAATTTGGATTTTTTTATCAAATAATACGACTTTAAGCATATTTATTGACAAAAATATACAAAAAATGCGCAAAAAAAAGATCAATAGACTATCAATACTATTGATCCTAAATTACGAATAATCCAACTATTTTGTTTTTTTATATTTCACTTCTGCTAAATACAGTCCCTCTGGATGAGCAGTAGGTCCCGCAGCATTTCGATCTTTTTGAGCAATTATTTCAGGGAGGCTGTCAGCTGCTAAACGACCATTACCAATTTTTAGCAGCGTTCCAACAAGAATACGAATCATTTTGTATAAAAAACCATTCCCCCGAAAAATGAAAGTAATCTCACTACGATCAGCGTTTACCTCCATATCTGCCTGATAAATCGTCCGCACCTTATCTTCAATCGAACTACCTGTTGCACAAAAGGAAGTAAAATCATGAGTTCCCAGCAAATCTGGTAAAGCTTGCTGAATTTTATCCAAGTCTAAAGGATACGGATAATAAGCAGCGTAGAAACGTAGAAAAGGGCTACGAGGTTTCTGGATTTGAACTTTGAATTGATACGTTTTTTCTTGTACATCATAACGAGCATGAAACTCCTCAGATACAATTTCAATTGAACGAACGGCAATATCATCCGGTGTCTGAGTATCCAAACCAAAACGCATACGCTCCTCAGGTCGTTCCTGGGGAAAGTCAAAGTGAATCACCTGACCTATTGCATGGACCCCTGCATCAGTACGGCCCGATCCAAAAATCATGATTGGCTGTCCATTATTCATTTTCTGGAGCGTATTTTCAATTTCTTCTTGAACCGTTCGTCCATTCGGCTGCCGCTGAAATCCATGAAAGTTGGTCCCATCGTAAGCAATAACTGCCTTATATCTAACCATTCTTATTCTCCTAATAATTATCATTTAAAAAAGCTTGGATCGCTCCAAGCTTAGCTTCGTAAAAAGATTAATCCTACAGTAACTACTGCGAAAACAACAATAACCGCTGTATCGCAACCAGACCACTTCAGGACACGGTACTTGCTTCGGCCTTCACCGCCTCGATAGCCTCGGGCCTCCATCGCTGTAGCCAAATCTTCCGCACGATTGAAGCTGCTGACAAACAATGGAATCAGCAGAGGAACAACTGCTTTCACTTTTTGAATCAAATTGCCTTCACCAAAATCCACTCCTCGCGCACGCTGAGCATTCATAATCTTCTCAGTTTCGTCCATCAGTGTAGGAACGAATCTAAGCGCAATAGAAAGCATTAATGCAATCTCATGAACTGGAACATGCACCACTCGAAAAGGCCCTAGAAGCGATTCTATCGCATCTGACATCGATAATGGTGGTGTTGTCAATGTTAGTAAGGTTGACATGAAGATTATCAGAATGAAACGGCAAAAAATGAACAAACCATTTTGAATTCCATATCCTGAAAGACTAAAAATCCCCCAAGACCAATACAACGTTCCTCCACGTGTAAAAAGCATCTGCAGTATAACAGTAAACATAATTAACCAAATCAATGGTCGAACCCCACGAATGAAAAAACGCAAGTCAACCTTGGACAGCATAACCGCCCCCAAGGTAAAAATCGCTAGAAACAAATAGCTTTGCCAATTATTCGCTAAAAAGATAATTCCAATAAAATAAAAGCTAGCAACCAGTTTCGCTCGTGGATCCAGACGGTGAATAATTGAATCTCCAGGAATGAAGCGGCCGAATATCAGCTTATTCATCATGGACAGTACCTCCTGCCTCGTGAATAATCCAATCAGCCAACTCAGATTCAGTTAAAGGAAGCTGTGCAAAGTTCGCACCTTTCTCCTGCATCTTCTCAGCGAAGGTACTTGCAGCAGGTACGCCTAGCTGTTTTTCCTTTAACCATTCAACATTTTGAAAAACTATTTGTGGTGTTCCGCTTTTCACTACTTGACCTTTTTCCAAAACATACATAAAATTAGCAAAATTAGCCACATCATCCATTAAATGAGTCACCAGAACAATTGTCATGTTTCGTTCCTTATGCAACCGCCAAAAGATATCCATCATCTCTTTGCGTCCCGCAGGATCTAAACCCGCTGTTGGCTCATCTAACACTAAAACTTCTGGCTGCATTGCTAATACTCCAGCAATCGCAACTCGACGCATCTGACCACCAGATAATTCAAAAGGTGATCGTTCTAAATAACTCTCGTCTAGTCCGACCAGATTAATCATTTCTGCAGCTATCCTTAACGCTTCTTCTTCACTAATACCAAAATTTTGAGGACCAAAAGCAATATCTTTAGCAACTGTTTCTTCAAATAGCTGCGCTTCAGGAAACTGAAAAACAATTCCAACCTTCTTGCGCACGGGTTTCAAATTCTTATTATCAGTATCTGGTTTGATCAGACGATCTCCAATCTTCACCTGACCTGCTGTAGGCTTCAACAAAGCATTCAGATGCTGCAAAAGCGTTGATTTACCACTTCCAGTATGACCAACTAACGCGGTGTAAGAGCCCTCCTCGACTGCTAAATCAATATCAAAAAGTGCTCGTTGTTCAAAGGGAGTATTCGGTTGATAAACATAACTTACTTTTTCAAAACGGATGTCCATAACCAGTTCATCATCCCTTCTTCATCTAGATATGTTGTTGGGACATTAACACCTCGAGCTTTTAATGCCATCTTCAGCTTTTCTGGGAAAGGCAAATCAAGTCCCAAAGAAACCAACTCAGGTCCTGCAGAAAAAATCTCTTCTGATGTCCCCTCTTGGTACAACCTGCCTTCCCGCATAACTAAAATACGGTTAGCACTCGCGGCTTCATCAATGTCATGAGTGATCGAAATAACGGTCAAATCATTTTCTTCTTTAATCTGCTGAATAGTTGAAATTACGTCCTCACGACCCTCAGGATCCAGCATGCTAGTAGCCTCATCCAAAATGATAATATCTGGACGTAGAGCCACCACACCCGCAATCGCAACCCGTTGTTTTTGCCCACCGGATAAGCGAGCTGGTTCTCTAGTGGCAAAAGAGGACATTTTTACTTGTTTCAAGGCATTAGATACTCGATTCTGCATCTCACTGCGCTCGATCCCTTGGTTCTCTAAACCAAAAGCCACATCATCTTCAACCGTCGCTCCAACAAATTGGTTATCAGGATTTTGAAAAACCATTCCAACCATCCGACGTATATCCCAAACGGTTTCCTCTGAAAGTGTCATACCTCCAACGGTTACACTACCTTTTTGCGGCATCTGTAAGCCATTAATCGTTTTAGCTAATGTTGATTTACCAGAACCATTATGACCGACAATGGCAATCCATTCACCTTTATTTATAGAAAAAGAGACATCTGTTAACGCTGGTGGTGTATCTTCTTGATAACTAAATTCAATCTGGTTAATTTCAATAATTGGATCCATGACAGCACCCTTCATTTACTTGTATTTCGTTCTCGGAAAAACCTGTACTAAGACTAGCAAAAAAGTTGTCTTTTTTCAATCTGTTCTACTTAAAATGCTTTTTGATACCTTGATGTCTTGACAGGAAATCAGGGTACAAAAAAACACTTTATGATGAGAGCATGCTTCCCAGACCAAACTGGGAAGCAGCGCTGAGCTAGACTCGGAGATATACTCCAACATCATAACACTCTAAAAGAATCATCTATAAAGTGAAGAGTGATTATTTAACAAGTTCTATAACAACCATAGGGGCGTTGTCGCCGCGACGAGGTTCAGTCTTTAAGATACGAGTGTATCCTCCTTGACGTTCTGCATAACGAGGAGCAATGTCATTGAATAGTTTTTGCAAAGCAGATTCAGTAACAATTTCTTCGTTTTCTTCGCGAACACCGGCTACTTCATTACGTACAAAGCTTGCAGCTTGACGACGTGCATGAAGATCCCCGCGTTTTCCTAAAGTAATCATCTTTTCAGTTGTTGAACGAATTTCTTTCGCACGAGCTTCAGTCGTCACGATACGTTCGTTGATAATTAAGTCAGTTGTTAAGTCACGCAACATCGCTTTACGTTGGCTAGATGTGCGTCCTAATTTACGGTAACTCACGTAGGTTTCCCTCCTTTGTCAACAATATTAATCGTCTTTACGTAGACCAAGACCTAAATCATGTAATTTAGCTTTCACTTCTTCAAGTGATTTACGTCCTAAATTACGAACCTTGATCATTTCAGGTTCAGACTTATTCGTTAATTCTTGAACCGTATTGATTCCAGCACGTTTCAAACAGTTGTATGAACGTACAGACAAATCTAGTTCTTCGATAGTCATTTCCAACATTTTTTCTTTTTGAGTCTCTTCTTTTTCTACCATGATTTCAGCGTTTTTCGCTTCATCTGTTAGATTTACAAAGATATCCAAATGTTCAGTTAAAATCTTAGCAGCTAAGCTTAATGCTTCTTGTGCAATGATTGAACCGTCTGTCCAAATTTCCATCGTTAGTTTATCAAAATCATCTCTACGACCAACACGTGTATTTTCAACTTGGTAGTTAACTTTACGTACTGGAGTGTAGATAGAATCGACAGGAAGTACACCGATTGGCATATCTTCTTTTTTGTTTTCGTCTGCTTGAACATAGCCTCGACCAGGTCTTACCGTTAGGCGCGCGTGGAATGTTGCGCCTTCTGAAACCGTACAAATGTACAAGTCTTTGTTTAAGATTTCAACGTCGCTGTCAACAATAATATCGCCGGCAGTAACAGTTGCTGGTCCAGTAATATCGATCTCAAGGGTTTTTTCTTCTTCGGTGAACAATTTTAATGCCAAACCTTTAATATTCAAGATGATTTGTACAACATCTTCTCTTACGCCTTTGACAGTTGAGAACTCATGCAACACGCCATCAATTTGAATATTGGTAATAGCAGCACCAGGTAAAGAAGAAAGTAGAATACGACGTAGAGAATTACCTAAAGTAGTTCCATAACCTCTTTCTAGAGGCTCAACAACGAACTTGCCATAATCTCTGTCTTCATCAATTTTTGTGATTCTTGGTTTTTCGAATTCAATCATTCTTATCATTTACCCCTTTCAAAACGAAAAGTGTCTTGTTCAATGACGTTCCTGTAAAACTCATAGTGAGAGGGGCACTCATTAAACACGACGGCGTTTTGGAGGGCGGCATCCATTATGAGGTACTGGAGTCACGTCACGAATTGCGGTTACTTCCAAACCAGTTGCTTGCAATGAACGAATTGCTGCTTCACGACCTGAACCAGGTCCTTTAACAGTCACTTCAACACTTTTCAAACCATGTTCCATTGCAGCTTTTGTAGCTGTTTCAGCAGCCATTTGTGCAGCAAAAGGAGTAGATTTCTTACTACCTTTGAAGCCTAATGAGCCAGCAGATGACCAAGCTAGTGCATTACCACTTTTGTCAGTAATCATGATGATTGTATTGTTAAAAGTCGAATGAATGTGAGCAATTCCTGACTCAATATTCTTCTTCACACGACGTTTACGATTAACTTTCTTTGCTACCATGAAGATTTAACCTCCTTCACTAATTATTTTTTCTTACCTGCAATCGCGCGAGCTGGACCCTTACGAGTGCGCGCATTGTTTTTCGTGTTTTGACCACGAGTTGGTAATCCACGACGATGACGAATTCCACGGTAAGAACCGATTTCCATCAAACGTTTAATGTTTAGGTTAACTTCACGACGAAGGTCCCCTTCAACTTTCAATTTATCAACTTCCGCACGAATAGCGTCTGTTTGTTCATTCGTTAAATCACGTACACGAATGTCTTCAGATACGCCAGCATCAGCTAAAATTTGTTTAGCAGTAGTATTTCCGATACCAAAAATATAGGTTAAAGAAATTACTACGCGTTTATCACGAGGAATATCTACTCCTGCAATACGAGCCATATTTATCTACACCTCCAATTATCCTTGACGTTGTTTGTGTTTCGGATTTGCTGGGCAAATCACCATAACTCGTCCATTACGACGAATCACTTTACAATGTTCACACATTGGTTTTACTGATGGTCTTACTTTCATGATAATACCTCCTGAAGTTTTACGGAGTACAATTTACTTAAAGCGATAGGTAATGCGACCACGACTTAGATCATACGGAGAAAGTTCAACAGTCACTTTATCCCCCGGCAAGATTCGAATATAATGCATTCGAATTTTACCAGAAACATGCGCAAGTACTTCGTGCCCATTTTCCAATTCGACTTTAAACATTGCATTCGGCAAAGTTTCGACGACTGTTCCTTCGATTTCGATCATATCATCTTTTGCCACGCAGAGTACCTCCTTGTTTTTGTTTCGCATTTTCACACGATAAAATGGCGGAAACTGCAGTTCCCACCTTAATTTTTAAGTTTCACTTCCAGTTAGAAGTCGGACTGACATATTCTATCATAAAACCTTAAACTTGGCAAGACGAACTGCATTTTTCAAGTCGGTAGCAAAAACTATTTTTCAATGATTTTTTCTACATCCGCAAATACGGCATCAATGTCACGATCTCCGTCGACTGGATATAACAGACCTGCTTTTTTGTAAAAAGCTAAAATAGGTTCACTAGCTTTCACGTTCACAGCTAAACGATTCTTAACCGTTTCAGGCTTATCATCATCACGTTGATAAAACTCATGACCACCACAGCGATCACAGGTCCCATCGACTTTTGTAGGATTGAATATCTTGTGATATGTCGCACCACAATTTCGACAAATAAAGCGTCCTGCTAGTCGTTCAACTAACACTGATTGAGCAACTTGAATTTCGATCACTGCATCGATCTTTTTGTTCAAGTCTTCAAGCATTTCAGCTAATGCTTCTGCTTGATCTAAAGTACGTGGGAATCCATCTAATAAGAATCCTTTATCAGTATCTTGCTGTGCAAGACGTTCCTTCACAATACCATTTGTTACTTCGTCTGGGACCAAATCCCCTGCATCCATAAAGGATTTTGCTTTCAATCCGAGTTCAGTCTCGTTTTTAATTGCTTCACGGAACATATCACCGGTACTGATATGCGGAATATTGTATGTTTCTACAATTCTTTCAGCCTGTGTTCCTTTACCTGCTCCAGGCAGCCCCATTAAGATGAGGTTCATTGTTTTCCCTCCTTAATCATTGCGAAGCGAGAAGGGTGTTGAGGAAACCCTCAACCCTCTTACTCAGCATCCATGAAACCGACATAACGCCGTTTCAACATGAGTCCTTCTAATTGTTTCGCTGTCTCCAATGCTACACCAACCACGATCAGCAGGCTGGTACCACCCAATCCAATTGATTGAGGCAAGTTCCAAACCATTTGAGCAATAATCGGAATCAAAGCAATCAGTCCCAAAAAGATAGAACCAACCACACTTAGACGCATTAAGATTCGTGAAACGTATTCTTCTGTCCCTTTACCTGGGCGCACACGAGGAATATAACTTCCTTGTTTTTGCAAGTTCTCTGCTAATTTCTCAGGATTTACCTGAACAAAAGCATAGAAGAAGGTGAAGGCAACAATCAGAACAGTATAAATCGTTGCACCTGGTACCGTGTTATAGCTGAAGAGATTTCTTAAAATATCAAACCAGTCTTCAGCGCCGTAACGACCAGCTAAGGCTTGCAGTACCGCATTGGGTGTTGCAATGAACGAACTGGCAAAGATAACCGGAATAACTCCTGCAGCATTTACTTTTAAAGGTAAATAACTGCTGGTTGGTGCTCCAACGACTTGTTTTGTGTATTGAATCGGAATTTTTCTTTCCGCTTGTTGGAAGTAAGTAACAAATACAATGATTAACAGCATTGCAGCCACTAGGATTACAACAAAAATGACAGATTTCCAAATTTCGCTTGATTCAATGTTTACGAAATAGTCATCATAAATATCTACAATACTTTGCGGTAATCGAGAAACGATCCCTGCAAAGATAATCATAGAAACGCCATTCCCAATTCCTTTTTCCGTAATTTGTTCTCCTAACCAAGTAACCACCATCGTACCAGCAGTTAAGATGACACCGATAGTAATGAAGGTTTGCATATCACGATCTGGCACAAAGCCAAATTGTGCAAAATAGTTAAATCCTGCCGTGATAGAAACAGATTGGATGAATGCTAAAACTAACGTCAAGTAACGTGTCGCTTGATTCAACTTTTTCCGTCCTACTTCACCTTGCTTGGACCATTCGACAAATTTTGGCACAATATCCATTTGCAATAATTGAATTACAATGGATGCTGTGATGTAGGGAGAAACTCCCATAGAAAAAATTGAGAAATTTTGCATAGCTGAACCGCTGACCATATTCAACATTCTGAAAAATGGCATCTCGCTTAACCCTTGCAAACCACTGGCATCAACCCCGGGTACAGTAATCTGAGCACCAATTCTAAAAACCAGTAAAATCAGTACTGTAAATAGGATACGAGATCGGATGTTTTTTACCTTAAAAGAATCCTTTAAAAGTTTAAACATTAGATCACCTCAATTGATCCACCTGCAGCTTCAATTGCTTCTTGTGCAGCTTTCGAGAATTTTGCAGCTTTGACTGTTAGTTTTTTCTCTAAAGTCCCTTTAGCTAATACTTTAATTCCAGCTTTTTCGTTGCTGACGATTCCAGCTTCTACTAAAACAACTGGAGTTACTTCTGTTCCGTCTTCAAAGCGGTTAAGAACATCCAAATTAACTACTGCGTATTCTTTGCGATTTACGTTAGTAAATCCACGTTTTGGCAAACGACGGAATAAAGGAGTTTGTCCCCCTTCAAAGCCTAAACGTACGCCTCCACCTGAACGAGAGTTTTGACCCTTTTGTCCACGACCAGAAGTTTTACCATTGCCTGATGAAGTCCCGCGACCGACACGATTGCGTACTTTACGAGAACCTTCTGCAGGTTTTAATTCATGAAGTTTCATTGATTGGCACCTCCTTAACAATCTAAATCTATTTTCTAGACTTCTTCTACGTCCACTAAATGTGAAATAGTGTTAACCATCCCTTTGATGGCTTCGTTGTTAGGTTTAACAACGGTGCTGTTCAACTTTCTCAAGCCTAGAGCTTTCACTGTATCACGTTGGTTTTGAGGACGTCCGATAACACTGCGTCTTAAAGTAATTTTTAATTCAGCCATTATTTTCGTCCTCCTTATGCTAAGTCTTCTACAGAAATGCCACGCAATTGCGCTACTTCTTCTGCACGTTTTAATTGTTTCAAACCTTCAACAGTTGCGCGAACAACGTTGATTGGTGTGTTTGAGCCTAGTGATTTAGAAGTAACATCTGCTACTCCTGCTAATTCCAAGACGGCACGAACAGGTCCACCAGCAGCAACCCCAGAACCTTCTACAGCAGGTTTCATTAAGATACGTCCGCCGCCAAATACACCAATAACTTCGTGAGGAAGAGTTGTTCCTACCATTGGTACTTCGACTAGGTTTTTCTTCGCATCTTCAATTGCTTTGCGAATTGCTTCAGGTACTTCTTGTGCTTTACCGGTACCAAAGCCTACGTGTCCGTTTTTGTCACCGACAACAACTAATGCTGCGAAACGTAAACGACGTCCACCTTTAACAACTTTAGTTACACGGTTAATCGCAACTACGCGGTCTTCTAATTCCAAATGTTTTGGATCGATATAAACCATTAATGGTGTTCCTCCTTTTCCTAAAATTCTAGTCCATTTTCGCGTGCTGCTTGAGCTAAAGCTGCTACACGGCCATGGTAAAGGTATCCACCACGGTCAAAGACTACTACTTTAATACCTTTTTCAGAAGCACGTTCAGCAATCAATTTACCGACTTTTTGTGCTTGTTCAGTTTTGTTTCCACCTGAAATTTCTTTATCCAAGGCAGAGGCACTTGCTAGCGTCACACCCGCTACGTCATCAATTAATTGAGCGTAGATGTTTTTGTTAGAACGAAAAACGTTCAAGCGTGGGCACTCAGCAGTACCAGAGATTTTACCACGTACACGCATGTGGCGCTTTTGGCGTGTTTTGTTTTTATCTGGTTTTGTAATCACAATTGTCACCTCTTTAATTAAGCTGGCCTAGGCCGCATGTAGGTCGAGCCTACTATTTACCAGTTTTACCTTCTTTACGGCGTACGTATTCACCAACATAGCGAATTCCTTTGCCTTTGTAAGGTTCTGGAGGACGAGTGCTGCGGATTTTCGCTGCAACTTCTCCGACTACTTCTTTGTTTGAACCCTTAACGACCACTTGTGTGTTCGCAGGAACTTCGATTGTAATTCCTTCTGGAGCTACAATTTCAACTGGATGTGAGTAACCAACGTTTAATACAAGTTTTGAACCTTGTAATTGCGCACGGTACCCAACCCCGATTAGTTCTAGTGCTTTTTGGAAACCTTCGGAAACACCAACAACCATGTTATTGAAGTTTGCACGAGTAGTTCCGTGGATTGTTCTCATTTCTTTGCTGTCATTTGGACGAGTGAAAGTCACTTCGCTGCCTTCGATATTCATTTTGATATCAGAAGAAAACGCACGTGTTAATTCACCTTTAGGTCCTTTTACAGTAATGTCGTTACCTTTTTGAGTTACTTCAACTCCAGCAGGTAAAACAACGATTTTATTACCAATACGGCTCACTTAAAGACACCTCCTCATGGATTGTTTGAAATTACCAAACGTAAGCTAATACTTCTCCGCCGACGTTTTTAGCTCTAGCTTCTTTGTCTGTTACGACACCATCAGAAGTAGAGATGATTGCGATTCCTAAACCATTTAATACTTTTGGCACTTCGTCAGCTTTGACGTAAGCACGCAAACCTGGTTTAGAGATACGTTTTAAGTTCGTGATAACACGTTCGTCATTTTTACCGTATTTAAGGAAAACACGGATCATGCCTTGTTTGTCATCTTCGATATATTCAACATCACGAATGAAACCTTCACGTTTTAAGATTTCTGCGATGTCACGTTTGATTTTTGATGCAGGTACTTCTAGGGATTCATGTTTTACCATGTTGGCATTACGAATACGCGTTAGAAAATCTGCAATTGGATCTGTCATGACCATTGAACTGTTTACCTCCTTTATGCGAGTTGTATTTTACCAGCTAGCTTTCTTCACGCCGGGAATTTGTCCTTTATAGGCAAGTTCGCGGAAGCAAATACGGCAAAGATGAAATTTACGATAGACTGAATGTGGACGTCCGCAACGTTCGCAACGAGTATACTCTTGAGTTGAGAACTTTGCAGGGCGCTTGTTTTTAGCAATCATTGATTTTTTAGCCAAATTTTTTCGCCTCCTTGATTATTTTTGGAATGGCATTCCAAGTTGTGTTAATAATTCGCGTGATTCTTCATCAGAGTTAGCTGTTGTAACTACTACGATGTCCATTCCGCGTA
Source organism: Candidatus Enterococcus ferrettii (assembly GCF_017377655.1). Lineage (GTDB taxonomy): Bacteria > Bacillota > Bacilli > Lactobacillales > Enterococcaceae > Enterococcus_A > Enterococcus_A ferrettii. The sequence goes on along the minus strand of NZ_JAFREL010000026.1, from coordinate 60,201 downwards.
CTTTATCAACTAAATCATAGTCAACTTCAGGGAAGATCAATTGTTCTTTGATACCTAAAGTGTAGTTACCGCGGCCATCAAAGGCTTTTTTACTGATACCGTGGAAGTCACGTACACGTGGAAGAGATACAGACACTAATTTGTCCAAGAACTCATACATTCTTTCTCCACGTAGTGTTACTTTCGCACCAATCGGCATGCCTTCACGCAAACGGAATCCAGCGATTGATTTTTTAGCTTTAGTGATGATTGGTTTTTGACCAGAAATCAATGCCAATTCTTCAACTGCTTTATCCAAGTTCTTTGCGTTTGATACCGCATCACCAACACCCATGTTGATGACGATCTTGTCAACTTTAGGTACTTCCATGATTGAACTATAGTTAAATTTTTCCATCAATGATGGGGTTACTTCATTTAAGTATTTTTCTCTTAGGCGGTTCATCTAATAAGATCCTCCTTTCCTGTAATTATTTATCTAAAACTTCGCCGGTTTTCTTAGAAACACGGACTTTTTTACCGTCAACTACTTTGTAGCCAACACGTGTAGCTTCTCCGTTTGAAGGATCAATAACCATCACATTTGAAGCATGAATCGGCGCTTCTACCTCCAGAATTCCGCCTTGAGGGGAAGTCTGAGAAGGTTTTTGGTGTTTTTTAACGACATTGACGCCTTCAACAACGACTTTATCTTTTTTAGGAAGGACTTCTAGAATTACGCCTTCTTTATTCTTATCTTTACCAGAGATAACTTTTACTTTATCGCCTTTTTTAACGAACATTACTGTTGCGCACCTCCTTTGGTTGGAACTTTCCGATTATAATACTTCCGGTGCCAATGAAACGATCTTCATGAAGTTGCCTTCGCGCAATTCGCGAGCAACAGGACCGAAGATACGTGTTCCTCTTGGGCTCTTGTCATCACGAATGATAACTGCTGCGTTTTCATCAAATTTAATATATGAACCATCGGGACGGCGAGCTCCTGTTTTCGTACGAACGATAACAGCTTTAACAACTTCACCTTTTTTGACAACCCCACCTGGCGTTGCTTGTTTAACCGTAGCGACAATCACATCACCGATATTAGCGGTTTTGCGACCAGATCCGCCAAGAACTTTAATAGTTAAAATTTCACGAGCGCCTGAGTTATCCGCGATTTTTAAACGACTTTCTGCTTGGATCACTTGTGTATCCTCCTTTCTCAATTTCAAGGAAATAAGTTTTTGAGAAACTTAGTCTTATTAGGAAAGCTCGTGTGATTAGATAATCACTGCTTTTTCAACGATTTCTAATAAACGGAAACGTTTAGTAGCTGATAATGGACGAGTTTCCATAATTCTCACGATATCGCCAATCTTTGCTTCATTGTTTTCATCATGAGCTTTATATTTTTTAGAATATTTCATACGTTTGCCATAGATAGGGTGGTTCTTTTTGGTTTCAACGACAACCGTAATTGTCTTGTCCATTTTGTCAGATACCACGCGACCTTGGTAAACTTTACGTTGATTTCTTTCAGACATACCTGAAATGGCCTCCTTCCACTATTTTACAGTTTGTTCACGCAATACCGTTTTAATGCGTGCAATCGATTTACGTACTTCTTTAATACGTGCAGTGTTTTCTAATTGACCTGTTGCTAGTTGGAATCTAAGATTGAACAATTCTTCTTTTAATTGTTTTTCTTGATCAAGCATTTCGGTAGTGGTTAACTCTCTGATTTCTTTAACCTTCATTCGATTCACCACCCATTTCCTCACGTTTAACGATCTTAGTTTTCACTGGTAATTTGTGAGAAGCAAGACGTAATGCTTCGCGTGCAACTTCTTCAGGAACACCGGCAACTTCAAACATGATCTTGCCGCGTTTAACTGGTGAAACCCAGCCTTCAGGAGCACCTTTACCAGATCCCATACGTACCCCGATAGCTTTGGCAGTATAAGATTTATGAGGGAAAATTTTAATCCATACTTTCCCACCACGTTTCATATAACGAGTCATCGCAATACGCGCTGCTTCGATTTGACGGTTTGTGATCCAGTGAGATTCTACAGCCTGTAAACCATATTCACCAAATGCTACTTCTTTACCGCCCTTTGCTTCTCCGCGCATTTTTCCACGGAACTCACGACGGTGTTTCACACGTTTTGGTACTAACATGATTATTTCCCTCCTTTCTTAGTGTTTTTTTTAGTTGGAAGAACTTCTCCACGATAAATCCACACTTTAACTCCTAGTTTTCCGTATGTTGTGTTTGCTTCTTCCCAAGCGTAGTCGATATCGGCACGCAATGTATGAAGAGGAACTGTTCCTTCAGAGTATCCTTCTGAACGAGCGATGTCTGCCCCGTTTAGACGACCAGATACTTGAGTTTTGATTCCTTTAGCGCCAGAACGCATAGTACGTTGGATGGCTTGTTTTTGTGCGCGACGGAAAGCAACACGGTTTTCTAATTGACGTGCAATACCTTCTCCGACTAATTTTGCATCTAAATCTGGTTTTTTGATTTCAACGATATTAATGTGAACTCGTTTACCAGTTAATTTATTTAATTCTTTTCTTAGGCTTTCGACTTCAGAACCGCCTTTACCGATAACCATACCAGGCTTAGCTGTGTGGATTGAAATGTTCACACGGTTTGCAGCGCGTTCGATTTCAACTGTTGACACAGCGGCATCAGCAAGTTTAGTTGCGATGAACTTACGGATTCTCAAATCTTCGTGTAGAAACTCAGCATACTCTTTTTCGGCATACCATTTAGCATCCCAATCACGGATGATGCCTACACGCATTCCAATAGGATTTACTTTTTGTCCCACTGATTATCCCTCCTTATTTTTCTGATACCACTACGGTGATGTGACTTGTACGTTTATTGATTGGTGAAGCTGATCCTTTAGCACGTGGACGGAAACGTTTCATTGTAGGTCCTTCGTTAACAAAAGCTTCAGAGACAACCAATTCCTCAACATCTAAGTCAAAGTTGTTTTCTGCGTTAGCAACTGCTGACATTAATACTTTTTCAATTAATCCAGCAGATTTATTTGGTGTGAACTTTAAGATCGAAATCGCTTCTGCTACGCTTTTTCCTCTAATAAGATCGATTACTAAACGCGCTTTACGAGGAGACGTGCGAACTGTTCTTGCAGTTGCTTTAGCTGATGTGATTTGTTGTTCTGCCATGATGATATCCTCCCCTCAAAATTAACGTCTTGTTTTCTTATCATCGGCTGCGTGGCCACGATAAGTTCTTGTTGGTGCAAATTCACCTAATTTATGTCCTACCATATCTTCTTGGATGTAAACTGGTACATGTTTACGTCCGTCATAAACAGCAATTGTGAATCCTACAAAATTAGGAAAAATTGTTGAGCGACGAGACCAAGTTTTAATGACTTTTTTCTTTTCAGCGCCTTGTTGTGCTTCGACCTTCTTCATTAAATGATCATCAGCGAAAGGTCCTTTTTTCAAACTACGACCCATGGTGTACCTCCTCTCAAAATGTGCGACACATGGTCAATGATTCTATTTATTCTTACGACGACGTACGATAAGTTTGTCTGATGCAGCTTTCTTGTTACGAGTTTTGTAACCCAATGCAGGTTGTCCCCATGGAGATACTGGAGCTTTACGTCCAATAGGAGCTTTACCTTCACCACCACCGTGTGGGTGATCGTTAGGGTTCATTACGCTACCACGTACAGTTGGGCGTTTACGCATCCAACGAGAGCGGCCAGCTTTACCAATATTAATCAATTCATGTTGTTCGTTCCCAACAGAACCGATTGTTGCGCGACAAGCAGCTAAGATCATACGAACTTCGCCTGAGTTTAAACGAACTAATACGTATTTTCCTTCTTTACCAAGTACTTGAGCACTAGTACCAGCTGAACGAATCAATTGTCCGCCTTTGCCAGGTTTCATTTCAATGTTATGAACCACAGTACCTACTGGAATGTTTTCTAGAGGTAAAGTATTTCCGATTTTGATATCGGCATTTGGTCCAGAAACGATAGTCATGCCAACTTCCAAGCCTTTAGGTGCTAAGATGTAAGCTTTCACTCCGTCTGAATAGTGAACTAATGCGATGTTCGCTGAACGGTTTGGATCGTATTCGATCGTTTGAACTGTTGCAACTACATCATCTTTATTACGTTTAAAGTCGATTACACGGTATTGACGTTTATGTCCGCCACCTTGATGACGTACAGTAATACGACCGTTGTTGTTACGACCGGCATGGTTTTTTAATGGCTCTAACAAAGTTTTTTCTGGTGTGCTAGTTGTAATCTCAGCAAAGTCAGAACTTGTCATGTTACGACGGCCATTTGTGGTAGGTTTGTACTTTTTAATCGCCAAGTCTGTTTCCCTCCTATATTAATCGCTATTTCTTGTGCTTACTCAGCAGCGTCGAAAATTTGGATTTCTTTTGAATCTTCTGTTAACGTCACGATTGCTTTACGACGTTTTTTAGTGAAACCAGTGTATTTACCCATACGTTTCGCTTTTGGTTTAGCATTTAGAATGTTTACGTTTTTTACTTTAACGTCAAACGCAGCTTCAACAGCTTGTTTAACTAAAGTTTTGTTCGCGCGAGTGTCCACTTCGAAAGTGTATTTCTTTTCGTCCATGTCTAACATGGCTTTTTCAGTGATCACTGGGCGTTTAATTACGTCTAGTAATTCCATTATGCAAGCACCTCCTCAATTTGGTTAAGAGCAGTTTGCGTTGCTAAGATTTTTTCATTAGCGACTACATCAAGTACAGTAACATTTGATGAAGTAGTAACAGTAACATTTGGTAAGTTGCGAGCTGAAAGAGCCGCAGCTTCGTTATCTGCTTCTAAGACAACCAATACTTTTGAGTCAATCGACAAGTTAGCTAAAACTTGTTTGAATTCTTTTGTTTTTGGTGCATCAAAGCTTAGCGCTTCAACTGCAACCAAGTTATTTCCAGCAACTTTTTCTGACAACACAGATTTGATTGCTAAGCGACGAACTTTTTTAGGAAGTTTGTAGCTGTATGAACGTGGTGTAGGTCCGAAAACAACGCCACCTCCACGCCATTGTGGTGAACGGATTGAACCTTGACGGGCACGACCTGTTCCCTTTTGACGCCATGGTTTGCGGCCACCGCCACGAACTGCGCTACGATTTTTCACAGCGTGTGTTCCTTGTCTTAATGAAGCGCGTTGCATGATGATTGCATCAAACACAACACTTTCATTTGGTTCGATTCCGAAGATTCCTTCGTTTAAAGTAATTTCACCATTTTGAGTTCCATCTTGTTTGAATAATGCTACATTCGGCATTCCTTAGTTCCTCCTTTCCTCTAATCGATTATTTTGCTTTCACAGCAGATTTAATAGTAATCAATGATTTTTTAGCTCCAGGAACATTTCCTTTAACTAAGATAACGTTGCGGTCAACGTCAACACGTACAACTTCAAGGTTTTGAATTGTTACGCGGTTGCCACCCATACGGCCAGCTAATTTTTTATTTTTAAATACACGGTTCGGTGCAACAGGACCCATAGATCCAGGACGACGGTGGTAGCGAGATCCGTGAGCCATTGGGCCGCGGCTTTGTCCGTGACGTTTGATAACGCCTTGGAATCCTTTACCTTTAGTCGTTCCGGTTACATCAATGATGTCTCCAGCTTGGAAAGTATCAACTTTCACTTCTTGTCCTACTTCATAGTCTCCTAGCTCAACATCTTTGAATTCTCGAATGAAGCGCTTAGGAGCCGTGTTTGTTTTTGCAACATGACCTTTCGCAGGTTTGTTAGACAAAACTTCACGCATATCTTGGTAACCTAATTGAACTGCTTCGTAACCATCATTTTTCACTGTTTTCACTTGTAAAACAACGTTTGGAGTAGCTTCGATAACAGTAACTGGAATTAATTCACCAGACTCTGTGAAGATTTGAGTCATTCCCACTTTTTTCCCTAAGATTCCTTTGGTCATGATTACACCTCCATCTTCTTATTATAGTTTGATTTCAATATTTACACCGCTTGGTAAGTCTAGCTTCATTAAAGCATCAACTGTTTTTGGTGTTGGGTTCACAATGTCGATTAGACGTTTGTGTGTACGCATTTCGAATTGTTCGCGTGAATCTTTGTATTTATGAGTCGCGCGGATTACAGTGTAAAGACTGCGTTCAGTTGGTAATGGAATTGGACCAGATACGCCAGCTCCAGTTCTTTTTGCAGTTTCTACGATTTTATCCGCTGATTGATCTAAAATACCATGTTCATACGCTTTTAAACGGATACGAATTTTTTGTTTTGCCATCTTGTTCCCTCCTTCGCCTATTTTAAAAGTAGACATAGCTCCACGAAAATTTTCCGTCACGCTCGTTCGTGGCAAAGCGTCCGGGCGTGTCGCAACCTCTCGTTTCAAAGCCGGTGGATTCTATTAGGAACCCCCCAGTACGTTTACACTTCTGTAAACAGCACCTTTATGATTATATTACATCAGAGTAGTCATTGCAAGGATTTTCTCAATAAAGATCGTATTATTTCGCTGATTTTCTGAAATTTTTCTGGATTATGAGAATCCCTCTTTTTAGTTCTCGACTATATAATAGAAGAAACACGGTTTTCTGTTTACTTATAGTTAAGCTACAGAACAAAAAAAGAGCCGCAGTAAGCGACTCTTTACGTCCGAGTATGGGTAAAACTAATTTATAAAAGTTGTCTTAATTCAAATTAAGCGTTGATAGTTGAAACGACACCAGCACCAACTGTACGTCCGCCTTCGCGGATTGAGAATTTAGTACCGTTTTCGATAGCGATTGGGTGGATTAATTCCACTTCCATTGCTACGTTGTCACCAGGCATAACCATTTCAGTTCCTTCTGGTAATTCAACTACACCAGTTACGTCAGTTGTACGGAAGTAGAACTGAGGACGGTAGTTAGTGAAGAATGGTGTATGACGTCCGCCTTCTTCTTTAGATAAAACGTAAACTTCAGCAGAGAATTTTGTATGTGGAGTGATAGTACCTGGTTTAGATAATACTTGTCCACGTTGGATATCTTCACGTGCAACACCACGCAACAAAGCGCCAATGTTGTCGCCTGCTTCAGCGTAGTCTAACAATTTACGGAACATTTCAACACCAGTAACAGTTGTTTTCGCAGTTTCTTCAGCGATACCTACGATTTCAATTTCGTCACCAACGCGTACTTGTCCACGTTCAACACGTCCAGTAGCAACTGTACCACGACCAGTGATAGAGAATACATCTTCGACTGGCATCATGAATGGTTTTTCAGTGTCGCGTTCTGGAGTTGGGATATAAGCATCAACTTCTGCCATCAATTCAATGATTTTTTCTTCGTAAGCAGCGTCGCCTTCCAAAGCTTTCAAAGCAGAACCAGCGATAACTGGAGTGTCGTCACCTGGGAAGTCGTATTCTGTTAATAGGTCACGAACTTCCATTTCAACTAATTCTAACAATTCTTCGTCATCAACCATATCAACTTTGTTTAAGAAAACAACGATGTAAGGTACGCCAACTTGGCGAGACAATAGAATGTGTTCACGAGTTTGAGGCATTGGGCCATCAGCAGCAGAAACTACTAAGATAGCTCCGTCCATTTGTGCAGCACCAGTAATCATGTTTTTAACGTAGTCCGCGTGTCCTGGGCAGTCAACGTGAGCATAATGACGGTTTTCTGTTTCATACTCAACGTGAGCAGTGTTGATTGTGATTCCGCGTTCGCGTTCTTCTGGAGCACCATCAATTTGTGCGTAATCCATAGCAGTCGCGCCGCCTTGTTTAGCAAGTACAGTTGTAATTGCAGCAGTTAAAGTAGTTTTACCATGGTCAACGTGTCCGATAGTACCAATGTTAACATGGGGTTTTGAACGGTCAAATTTTTCTTTAGCCATTTAAATATGTTCCTCCTAAATGAGTTTGTTTTTTATCTGATAGGTCCGCGATGTTTTTGCATCGCGAGCCCATATCATCGATATCATTTTATCTGAATTGTTCACAAAAATACAGGTCTTTTGGAAAAACAGTTAGAATTTATCCAAGTTTTTTTAGATTACTCAGATTTTCCGCCATTTTTCTTAATAATTTCTTCTTGAACTGCCTTTGGAACAGCTTCGTAATGGTCAAATGTCATAGTGAAGACACCACGACCTTGTGTAGCTGAACGTAGAGTAGTTGCATAACCAAACATTTCAGCCAATGGAACCATTGCACGAACAACTTGTAAGCCGCCGGCACGAGCATCCATTCCTTCTACGCGACCACGACGAGCAGTCACGTGACCCATAATATCACCTAAGTAATCTTCTGGGATAACAACTTCAATTGCCATAATCGGTTCAAGAATAGCTGGATCAGCTTTCTTAGCAGCAGCACGTAATGCCATTGAAGCGGCAACACGGAAGGCTGTTTCGTTTGAATCGACATCATGGTAAGATCCATCGTAAAGTTTTGCTTTAATGTCAACCATAGGGTAACCAGCTAATACACCGTTGTCCATTGATGCTTTCAAACCTGCTTCAACAGCCGGAATGTATTCACGAGGGACAACCCCACCGACGATTGCATTTTCAAATTCAAAGCCGCCGCCTTCTTCGTTTGGTTCGAATTCGATCCATACGTGACCGTATTGACCTTTACCACCAGACTGACGTACGAACTTACCTTCTGCTTGCGTACCTTGACGGAAGGTTTCACGATAAGATACTTGAGGAGCTCCAACGTTTGCTTCAACTTTGAATTCGCGACGCATGCGGTCAACGATAATATCTAAGTGAAGTTCACCCATACCAGCAATGATTGTTTCGCCAGTTTCAACGTTTGTTTCAGCGCGGAAGGTAGGATCTTCTTCAGATAGTTTTTGCAAGGCAACGCCCATTTTATCTTGGTCAGCTTTTGATTTAGGCTCAATAGCAACTTGGATAACTGGTTCTGGGAATTCCATTGACTCAAGGATAACTGGTGATTTTTCAGCACACAATGTATCCCCGGTAGTTGTATCTTTCAAACCAACTGCAGCAGCGATATCTCCAGCATAAACTTCAGAGATTTCAGAACGTGAGTTAGCATGCATCTGTAAGATACGACCAACACGTTCACGTTTGCCTTTAGTTGCGTTTTGTACGTATGAACCTGATTGTAAGACACCAGAGTACACACGGAAGAAAGTTAGACGACCAACGAATGGATCTGTCATTACTTTAAATGCTAAAGCAGCAAATGGAGCATCATCATTAGCTGGACGTTCTTCTTCTTCTTCAGTCTTAGGATTAATCCCTTTAATTGCTGGAATATCCAATGGTGAAGGCAAGTAATCTAGAACGGCATCCAATAATAATTGAACCCCTTTGTTTTTGAAGGCTGAACCACAAAGAACTGGGTAGAATTCAACGTTAACTGTTGCTTTACGAATTCCTTCTTTCAATTCTTTTTCAGTAATTTCTTCGCCTTCAAGATATTTCATTGTTAAATCTTCATCAGTTTCAGCAACAGCTTCAACCAATTTTTCACGCCATTCTTCAGCAAGCTCTAAGTAGTCTGCAGGAATGTCAGTTTCTTCAATTTCAGTACCCAAGTCATTTGTGTACATTTCAGCTTTCATCTTCACAAGGTCGATGATGCCTGTGAAATCGTCTTCCGCACCAATTGGTAATTGGATTGGGTGAGCATTTGCGTTCAAACGGTCATGCAAAGTTTCTACAGAGTATAAGAAGTCTGCACCGATTTTATCCATTTTATTAGCAAATACGATACGTGGCACACCATAAGTTGTTGCTTGACGCCATACGGTTTCAGTTTGAGGTTCAACCCCAGATTGAGCATCCAGTACGGTTACAGCACCATCTAGTACACGCAATGAACGTTCAACTTCTACAGTGAAGTCCACGTGTCCTGGTGTGTCAATGATATTGATACGATGACCTTTCCATGCAGCGGTTGTCGCAGCTGAAGTGATGGTAATCCCACGTTCTTGTTCCTGTTCCATCCAGTCCATTTGTGAAGCTCCTTCATGAGTTTCACCAATCTTGTGGATTCTACCAGTGTAATACAAGATACGTTCAGTTGCAGTCGTTTTACCAGCATCGATGTGGGCCATGATACCAATGTTACGAGTGTTGTCTAGAGAAAATTCTCTTGGCATTTCTTCTGTTTCTCCTCTCTCAAATCAAATTAAGCGTCCTAATATCTTTCTGCCGACAGTTGTCAAATGCAGAGAGGATTTTACCAACGATAATGAGCGAATGCACGGTTAGCTTCGGCCATTTTGTGTGTATCTTCGCGTTTTTTCACAGAAGCGCCAGTGTTGTTAGCCGCATCCATGATTTCTTTAGCTAAGCGGTCTTCCATTGTGTGTTCTCCGCGAGAACGCGCATAGTTGACAACCCAACGTAAACCAAGTGTTGTACGACGCTCTGGACGTACTTCAACTGGTACTTGATAGTTAGAACCACCAACACGGCGAGCTTTAACTTCCAATACAGGCATAATGTTTTCCATTGCTTGTTCGAAAACTTCCAATGGATCATTTCCTGTTGATTCTTTGATTGTGTCAAATGCGTTATATACGATATTTGCAGCAATACCACGTTTGCCGTCAACCATTACCCGGTTGATCAAACGAGTTACTAGCTTTGAGTTATACATAGGATCTGGTAAAACATCGCGTTTTATAGCAGCACCCTTACGAGTCATGCGTAACTCCCCCTTCCGAAAGTATGTCTTTTATCTAATTCGATTTTTATGCTTTAGGTCTCTTAGTACCGTATTTAGAACGGCTTTGTTTACGATCGTTAACACCAGCTGTATCTAGCGCACCACGAACGATGTGGTAACGTACTCCTGGCAAGTCTTTCACACGTCCGCCACGTAATAGAACAACACTATGTTCTTGTAGGTTGTGGCCGATACCTGGAATATAAGCTGTTACTTCGATCAAGTTAGACAAACGAACACGAGCATACTTACGTAAAGCCGAGTTCGGTTTTTTAGGTGTCATAGTACCGACACGTGTACATACCCCACGTTTTTGTGGAGAGTTAACGTTTGTTTGAACTTTTTTGAAGCTGTTATATCCTTTATTCAATGCAGGTGAACCTGATTTTTCCACCTTTGATTTACGAGGTTTACGTACTAATTGATTAATTGTAGGCATTCCTTGTTTCCTCCTTCCTCGATTCGCTTTCTAGTCCCACACATCCTGGTGGTTCTTTTTCAGCGATAAAAAATAATGCAATCTCTGCATTCTCTATCAAGCGTACCTTGACACAGTCAGCACGTCTCACTTGAGAGACCTGTTCACAAAGCACCTCAGATAGCATATCATGATTGATTTTACCTGTCAACAATCTGTTGAAAGTTTTTCTGAATATTTTTCACTCCCTTCGAGCAATCTATATTATAGAAGAAAGAGTCTTTTTGGTCTTTTTTACTCAAAAAGAACTATCTTTTTTTTGTGGTTCCGATTACAATAGAATTAACTTAAACGAAGGTGGGATTTTCCAATGAATCTAAAGGAACTAGTGGGCATTGAAGTTGCAAAATACGTAAAAGATGGCATGGTTGTTGGTTTGGGTACCGGATCTACCGCATATTATATGGTAAAAGAAGTTGGCCGACGCATGAAGGAAGAAGGCATTCAGGTTACTGGCGTTGTAACCTCTTCTGCAACTGAACAACAAGCAAAAGAACTAGGCATTCCTTTAAAAGCGATTGATGAAGTGGATTACGTCGACTTAACCATTGATGGTGCCGATGAAATCAGCAGCGACTTTCAAGGAATTAAGGGTGGCGGTGCTGCGCTATTATTCGAGAAGATTGTCGCAACCTATTCAAAAGAATGCATTTGGATTGTCGATGAAAGCAAAATGGTCGATAAATTAGGTGATTTTCCTTTACCAGTAGAAGTAGTGCCTTTTGGCAGCCATAATCTTTTTCGTCTGTTTGAAGAAAAAGGCTACAATCCAAAATGGCGTAAAACAGCTGACGACGAAATACTAATCACAGATGGTGGCCACTACATTATCGACTTAGCACTGGAAGTCATTGAAAATCCGCACGCTTTAGCCGATGAGCTCGATAGGTACGTTGGCGTTGTAGAACATGGACTATTTATTGATATGATTTCAAAAGTTGTCGTTGGTACTCCGGAAGGTCCAAAGGAAATAGCTGTTCCTGGTAAATAGTTTCTTTTTTTAAATTCCGCGGTTAATAAAGGAAAACAATGGAAAAACCTTTGAAAACATTGTACAATGAATCAGGAATTGAAAATTTCAGAAATGGACTAAAGGAGAGAATAATATGCCAAAATTAGTTTTTTCTCGTCACGGACTAAGCGAATGGAACAAATTAAATCAATTTACTGGATGGGCAGATGTAGATCTAGCTCCAGAAGGTGTTGAAGAAGCAAAAGAAGGTGGACGTAAAATTAAAGAAGCTGGCATCGAATTTGATGTTGCTTACACTTCTGTATTAACTCGTGCCATCAAAACTTGTGACTACATCTTAGAAGAGTCTGACCAACTTTGGGTACCAACCGTTAAATCTTGGCGCTTAAACGAACGTCACTATGGTAAATTGCAAGGTCTTAACAAAAAAGAAACTGCTGAAAAATACGGTGACGAACAAGTACACATCTGGCGTCGTTCATACGATGTATTGCCTCCATTAATGGAAGCAACTGATGAAGGTTCTGCTGCTCAAGACCGCCGTTACTCAATGTTAGATCCTCGTGACATTCCTGGTGGAGAAAACTTAAAAGTCACTTTAGAACGTGCACTACCTTTCTGGCAAGACGAAATTGCTCCTGCTTTGAAAGACAACAAAACTGTTTTAGTTGCAGCTCATGGTAACTCATTACGTGCATTGGCTAAACATATTGAAGGTATTTCTGATGAAGATATTATGGACTTAGAAATCCCAACAGGTCAACCACTTGTTTATGAATTGAATGACGACTTAACAGTAGCGAAAAAATACTACTTATAAGATTAAGCAAACAGCGCTGAGGTTGAAAGCCTCAGCGCTGTTTTTATGCATCTTTCGAATGACGTTCACCGACTTGGAATTCATCCGCATGTTCAAACATATAGCGAACACTAATTGGATCATCCCCGGTTAGTTGCTTAAAATCATCTGTGTGCTCAGCCATTTTATTTTCCCGAATTGCTTGAGCAAAGGTTACCATACCTTCTGAAGAAAATGGTGCTTCTGAGCCATCTTTGAACTTCCCATCTGTAGTACGAGGCACACCCATTGCATCAAAAACTTCATAATTTTCCTCATCCGTCACTTCTTTATACGTAACCTTATTCCCGGTTACTTCGTTACCAATCTCAATAAAATCACGAATTGTCATCAATTCTTTGCCGTTAATATTCAGAATTTTGTGATGATAGGTTTCATTGATCAATGCATAAGCGACTGCTTTAGCACAATCTTTACGAGATATATAAGCCATCTTTCCATCACCTTGACTATTGGTCAGTTCACCATCAGCTTTAACATAAGTAAAGTAGTTAGTAACCATTGCTTCTGCATACTGAGAATTTCGTAAGAAGATATAATCTAGACCACTTTCTTTAATGTAATTTTCAGTGAAAGCATGATCAATTTTTTCGATGCTTGGATTACTCGGATCAGCAGCATTTACTAATGAAGTATAGATAATTTTCTTTACACCTGCTGCTTTAGCTGCATCTACAACATTTTTGTGGGCAATTTGCCGCTTTTCGCCAACAAAAGGCATCGAAATTAAAGCTAGAGCTTCACCGCCAGAAAATTTTTCAGCTAATCCTTCCAAGTAATTGAAGTTTGTCTCCTGAACTGCAACCACTTGCTTCGCGTATTTTTCCAAAGTAGCCGGAGAATAACCGCAAAATACTAAATGTTTCGTATCAGTCAAAGTCATTAAATACTCTGCCGCTTGGCCACCTAAATTTCCATCTACACCAGTTAAAATTAGTTTACTCATGTAACTTCTCCTCCTTGCTTTGCTCTTATTGCTTTTATAATATGTGAATTCATGAACAATATCCAATACAAAGAATCGATAGTCTATAAGTAAAACTTATATCTGTCCTCGGAGTAGATATAACAAATGTTTTATACTGGGATTGTTTTCTCCCTTGCGATAAGCAAGAACTATCGCAAACTGATGGTGAGAGTCTTTAATCGGCAATAATTTTACATCGACTCCATTGTTAACCAGTGGATAATCTTTTGGAAAAAAACCAATCATATCATTGTTCTGGATCATAAATAACTCCGTTTCAATATCATTGGCTACTTTTGCAATGTTCGGGGTATAACCATCCTTTAGTGCATTCTCTAACATTAGATAATAGGATTTCCCTATCATTTCTGGTGATAACATAACGATAGGCTGGCTGTACAATTCATTGATCGTTAGAGAATCTTTTTCAAAGTATGCATGGTCTTTTCCCACTACTGCGCGATAATCCCCATAGTATAAAGGAATCGTTTGAATATTTTCTTCCTCGAAAAATTCAGAGTCAAAGCTGATGGCCAAATCATAGCGATAATTTCGCAGATTTTCAGCCACGCCCTTTAAAGGGACTTTCTCAACATCCAAGACAATATTTGCCTTTTTTAAGTCATGTTTACGAACAACTTGTGATAACTGTTGAATATCCATGATAGAGGTGTATTCAATTCTAATACGGTTTTGTCCTTCATTGAAGTCAATCATTCGTTGGTTCAACTGTTCATATTGCTGAAGCAGTTGTAGCGATTCCTGATATAAAATCTTTCCAGCTTCCGTCGGTGTCACGGGGATAGTGGTTCGGTCAATCAACTGACATTCGAAGTGTTCCTCCAAAAAATGAATCTGTTGCGTGATACTCACTTGTGAGACATAATTCTTTTTCCCGGCCTTGGTAAAGCTCCCCGTCTGAACCAAATCGACAAAATAGCGCAGTTTCTCCAAATTCATTCAACATTCCTCCTGCTTTCTCTAGCTAAAAAACAGACAGCTCCTAAAAGGATTTGCCTGCTTCAACAATATTACTCATGATTCAAAAAAGAGGATACCTTCGTCGCCAATAAATCAATCGCCACGTGGTTTTCGCCACCTTCTGGTACGATAATATCCGCATAACGCTTTGTTGGTTCAATAAATTGATGGTACATTGGCTTTACAACCGTTAAATACTGTTCGATGACCGAGTCTAGGGTTCTTCCTCGTTCCTCCATGTCCCGTTTGATTCGACGGATGATTCGAATATCGTCATCTGTATCAACATAAATCTTAATATCCATCAAATCCCGTAGCCGCTCATCCTCTAGAATTAGAATTCCTTCTAAAATGATGACTTCTTTCGGCTCCTGCACTACTACCGCAGAACTGCGAGTGTGAGCTACATAGTCATATACCGGTTTTTCGATCGCTTCAAAATTCAACAGCTGTTTGACGTGTTCAATTAATAAATCTGTATCGAAAGCAAAGGGATGGTCATAGTTGGTCTCCAAACGTTCCTCAAAGCTTAAGTTACTTTGATCTTTATAATAGGAATCTTGTTCCAGCATCATAATCGAATGATCTGGGAAATGATTGTAAATTGCACGGCTAACGCTTGTTTTCCCGCTGCCTGAACCACCTGTTACACCAATGATAATTGGCTTGCTTTTCATGAAATAAAACCTCTTTCGTGTCTTTTGCTACAACTATTATAGCGAAAATCGCTTCAATTACTATTGATTTATCAAAATTCTTGCAAAATTTTGTAAAGGTCGGTCAATTGACGAATTTGATACGTCGGTTGAATCTCTGCTGATGGTTTGTTTTGTGGATTCATCCAAACCGTATCAATTCCTGCCGTTTGTCCCCCTTTTATGTCTGAAGTTAAAGAATCCCCGATGATAACCGTTTGCTTTTTATTGATATGAGCAATTTCATCAAACACGATGTCAAAGTATTCCTTCATTGGCTTATGGACACCCATTTCCTCCGAAATAAAAAATTTCTGGAAATAAGGAGCCAAGCCAGATTGCTGCAGTCTTTGATGCTGCGTTTCTGAAACTCCATTAGTCACAACATACAATTCTTTAGTCTGGCTGAGACGTTTAACGACATCTAACCCATTTTTTATCAATTTGTGGCCTTGATTTAAGTAATAGCGATAACGTTCTTCCGTTTCTGGACCGTCTACTTTTTTGCCAACAGTATCAAAAAAGAGACTAAAACGCGTGTTCAGCAATTCATGACGGGAAAGCGTTCCTTGTTCATGTTGGCGCCAAAAACCACGGTTCATTTCTTTGTAGGCGTCCTTGACCTTTTCATCCAAAGGTACACCCATTTCTATAAATAGCTTGTTCAAAGCTTGCTCTTCAGCATCTTGAAAATCCAATAACGTATCATCAATATCAAACAATAAAGTCGTATACATTCTTTTTCCCTCTATCTAAAGTATTTTTTTAACTGCCGCAATTCTTCTAGAGTCAGTGACCGGTAGCTGCTGACTGCTAAATCAGCCGGTAAAGTCAAAGGCCCCATCGTCAAGCGCTGAAGATCTACTACTTTTTTACCACAGGCTAAAAACATTTTTTTCACCTGATGGAACTTTCCTTCATGAATTGTGAGTTCCACCGTAGAAGCTTTTTCACTGGCAAAAAGAATCTTCAGTTCTGCCGGCTGACAAATAATTCCACCATGAAAGACAACCCCTTTGGAAAAAGCATTCACATCTTCTTCTGTCACTAGTTCGTTGACCACTGCTCGATAGGTTTTAGCTACCTCTTCCTTTGGCTGCAGCAAATCATAACCAAGCTGACCATTGTCAGTCAGCAAAAGCAAACCAGTAGTATCTCGATCCAAACGTCCTACAGGATAAAGCTCTGACCGTTGATCCTTAGAATTAATTAAATCCAGCACTGTACGATGATAAACATCTTGTTTGGCTGTCACTACACCCTTAGGCTTATTCAATAAATAGTAAACCTGATTTGTTTGCAATCGCTGTCCAGCTACTACGATGTCATGCAGCTGACTATCCACATTTCGCTGTGGATTCAATTCAACTTCATTATCTACTGTTACCCGCTTCATTAGAAACAGACGCTTCATTTCTTTTCGAGTAGTCTGCAGACGAGTTTCAATCAATTTATCCAAACGCACTATGAAAACTCCTTTAGGCTTGTCGGATACATTATACTGGAATTTTTAACGAATGTAATCAGGCTGCTTCTATCTTTAAAGAAAAAAGGGAGAATTGAACCCTCTATTCCTAAACTATGCAAGGGAACTTGGCTTTCTCTAAACTACAGAGAAGCCAGAGTTATTCTTTTCATTCGAACAATTTTGTAAGTTCATTGACAGCCAGATAAATGGTGAATTTTTTTTAGTTTTCTTATACTAGTTAGCAGGAGAGCAGCTTGCTGCTCTAAATTTTATAAAATGAGGAGTATAACTATGCAAAAAGGCTTAACTGGGTTTCAACTTAAAATAATCGGAGTCATCACCATGGTCATAGATCATTTAGGACAATTTTTCTCTTTCCTAGGTATACCGCTATGGTTTCACTGGATTGGACGAATTGCTGCACCAATTTTCTTGTTTGAAAGCTCTGAAGGCTTTGTTCATACAAGTAATCGTAAAAAATATATGTTTCGCTTACTGATCGGTTTTTGGATTATGGGAGCAATTGACTGGATTTTAAATACGTATTTCAGTATCGGTAATGCTGTAGTCATCAATAATATTTTCGGCACCCTTTTTTTAGGTACGGTTTTCATGCAGGCTGCTGACTATTTGATTACTGGAGTTAAAAAAAAGCAGGGTCGGATGTTGGGCAAAGGTCTGCTTTGGTTAATCCTTCCTTTGGTTCTTAGCGTTTTTCCTTTGCTTGTCCTTTCAGGAGGCGTAATGAACCCTGCTTTGATGATCGGTTTTCAAGTCTTCGCCTTTTTAGTACCCACGTTGTTATTAACGGAAGGCGGATTTTTGTTTGTCCTTTTAGCAGTATTGTTCTATCTGTTCCATGGTAAGAAGAGCTTACAGGTGGCAGCACTAATAGGTGTTGCTTTAATTTCACTAATCTTCGGCGGAATGCAACATCCTTTTGCCGAAAATTTCCAATGGATGATGATGCTTTCAGCAATTCCAATTATCTTGTACAACGGTGAAAAGGGCCGAAGCATGCGTAGCTTCTTTTACTACTTCTACCCTGCACATATCGCAATTTTTGCAATTATCAGCTTTTTACTGCAAAAGTAATCCAATTTTTCCTTGACTGGTTCACAGAAAAGTTTTACAATCCGTTTTGTGAACAAATCGTACAGATAACGCGGTTTAATACGCGTCGAGAGAGAGGCGGTTTCTATTAATTTAGAGACGTCTCTTTTTTTGTCTTGAACTGTTTGTTCTGCTAACAAAAACTGAGGTGATTTTATGAAAGAAAAAACTATTCGTTTAATTCCTGCCGTTCTGGCTACCGGAATTATGTCCTTTTCTGGTGTACTGATTGAAACGGCCATGAACGTGACTTTTCCAACCTTGATTCATCAATTTGGGCTGTCAACTGCTTTAGTCCAATGGGTCACGACTATCTATTTGCTGATTATTTCTATTATGGTACCTTTTGCTAATTATTTATTGAAAAATTATTCGATCCGTCACTTGTTTATTGCAGCTAACTTATTCTTCATCGCAGGTCTTATCATTGATTTTTGGTCCCCTTCTTTTAGTGTATTGCTGCTGGGTCGCTTATTTCAGGGGGTTAGTACGGGAATTGCTCTGCCGTTAATGTTTCATATTATCTTGAACTTCACCCCAATGCATAAACGGGGAACTATGATGGGTGTAGGTACATTGACCACTTCGATTGCTCCAGCAATAGGTCCAACCTATGGCGGATTACTGACATCGGCATTATCCTGGCATTACATTTTTCTTTTTTTAGTACCGGTTTTATGCGTTTCTATGATTATTGGCTTAGTTACAATTCCTGAGATGACCATCAAAAAGACTACTAAATTGGACTTTTTAGGTTTATTAGGAGTTGGATTGTTATTTAGTGGTCTGCTGCTCTTTTTAAATCAGTTAGGTTCTTGGCTTAGTCTGATTCCTTTATTGATAGGATTAGCTGGGACAGCCTTGTTCTACCATCAGGCAAACCGGGCGGAATACCCTTTAGTACGACTAGCTGTTTTGAAAAATGAAACCTTTCGACTATTTCTATTTGGCTTTCTCGTTTGCCAATTTCTACTGTTAGGAATTTCTTTTGTCTTGCCGAATTTTCTACAGATTATTTTAGGTAAGGATGCATTTGTATCTGGGTTAGTGATGCTGCCCGGTGCAGCTGTAGGGGCAATTTTAGCACCTATCTCTGGTCGTGTTTTAGATAGTGTAGGTCCGAAAAAACCGATCTTATTTGGCTTAACTTTTGCGACTATCGGCTGGATCGGTTTAACGATTCTATTGAAGTCTCCAGTTTTATTAGGCTTTTTTGCTGGACACGTTTTTTACATGATTGGCATCGGATTTGCTTATAGCAACATGATGACTGCCGGTATGAATCAGCTGTCAGAAAAAGACTATGGTGATGGTAATACCTTGTTTAACACGCTACAGCAGTTTTCCGGAGCAGTTGCCACTGCCATTGTTGCGACCATCATTAATTTGGCACAGATACACCAAGGCAATTTTCGGCAAGGGACGGTGTTGGGATCCCAATTATCTCTGCTCTTCTTATTGATCTTACTAATTATCATCTTCGCAGCAACAATTATTCATTTTAAAAAGAAAGCGTAAAAAAGACCTGACAATTTTTTTGTCAGGTCTTTTCTATTCAATTAACGAAATGCATAAACGATCTCGGTAATTCCTACTAACATAAAGTAAGCACCAACCAAGAAACTCAAAGTTAGAACTGAAGATAGTGGATTAAACAATAGATAGATTCCTAGAAGAATCCCGATAATGTTCACTACTACTGTAAACCAGTAGTAGCCATTGCTATAAACTTTTGCAGTTCCGGCTGTCATTAAACCTACGATAGAATCCAATAAGAACCAAAAAGCAAACACAAATGGTAAAGTGATCACACCTGCACCGATATTAAATAGCAGCAGTACCCCAATCACAATATCAATAATTCCGATAACGATCGGCATTTTGCTTTGGTATCCAGTGAATTCCTTCACCTTGTTCCGCACAAAAATTTCAAACAGACCTTTAATAATAGCAAAGGCACCAATTACAATTACAATAGCTACAAGATTTCCTACCGGATCTTGAAACGAAAGTAATGCAACCAAAATAAAAAGTATTCCTAGAATAAAAGAGCCCCAATTGAACCCTTTTTGTTGTCGAGTATCCATATTTACTCCTCCTCTCTTTTAAAACCCTAGCACAAGAAATAATTTTCGTCAGGTCTCACGCCTTGAAAATGCTTTTTCGTATTTTTTGTAAAAGTGATGCAGACGTTTTCAAATTAAGAACGCTTTTCCTTGCAATTTGCTGAAAAACGCGTTAACCTTTAATTAGATCGTAAATTTCTGCGATCTGCTAAGTGAATCAAAGGTTTCTCATACACAGCGTAATGACCTGGTAGAGAAAGTTGAACCTAGACTTTTTTTAGACAGTTGCGTTCGCGACTGTCTTTTTGCGTATTTTCGCAAAACCATTGTGCTGAGAATAACCCGTCACTTTAAGAGCATCTGACTGAAAACCAACGGTCAGTGACATTTTAAGGAGGAATTTGGTTATGGCAGTATCATTGAAAGTAGAAGAAAGAGCAACCCGTCCCCGTTCCCTACGCAACAAGCTACGTCACGAAGGTAAAGTACCTGGCATCGTTTATGGATACAATGTGGAAAGCACACCTGTTTCAATCGATGACCATGAATTCATGCGTTTATTGCGCGAAAACGGATCAAACACAGTCTTCACTATGGATTTGAATGGTAAAAAAGTAAACACTTTGCTTCACGATTATCAAGCAGATACATTTACTCGCGAATTGACTCACGTTGAATTCTTGTCAGTAAATATGACAGAAGAAACTGAAGTTGAAACTGAAATCGTACTAGTTGGGGAAGCAGTTGGTGCTAAAGCCGGCGGCGTGTTAACTCAAACATTGTACACAATCGTTGTTTCAGCAACACCAGACAAATTGCCTGAAAATGTTGAAGTAGACGTTACTAATCTAGAAATTGGCGACTCAATTACAATTGGCGATTTAGCTGCACATGCTGATTACACTATCGTTACTGATGCTGAGGAACAAATCGCAGCAGTTCAAGGAGCGCAAGAAGAAGAACCTGAAACTACTGAACCTGCTGAAGCAGCAGAACCAGAAGTAATTGGCGAATCAGAAGAATAAGATTTCAAGTAAATTAAGTAGGGACTGGCTCTTAGGAGTCGGTCTCTTTTGCTTACTAAATTTATATGCCTCGCTGACAATAAAAATTCCTTTTTCCTAGTAGCAAATAATTGTCTTTTCTTATAAAAAGTTTTACAATAAGGCACTACAAAGGCAAGGTTCAGTAAATTGCGCTATAATTAGTTATAGACCTGTTCCGCAAAGGAGGACAAAACATGTTTGAAACATTTGATGCAAATAGAAGTCGTTATGCCTCTGTCGGTGTAGTCTCCAGCTTGCCTGGTGAATTGATAGACAGCATTTGGTTTATCATCGATTTGGATTTGAAGGGCTTGATTCCGTTAGACAATATGCTGACATTTGATCTTGTAAACAAGCAAGGACATGTCACAATGCACTTCTCACAAGAAGGCAGTGAGGTAGAGATGGATATTGATCTTCCTTTTGTCTATTCTTCCGAATTCCCAGCAGAAGTTTATGCTTATGATGACGGCAATCGCCAAACGATCTTATTACCTAACGAAATTAGACAACGTTAAAACAAACAATAAACGCTTTGCAAATGATTTTGCAAAACCAAACAGCAACTAAACGGAATACTAAAAGTTAAGAATTTTCGTTAGTTTTACCATTTCTTTACCTATTAAAAAAGCGTACTAGCAACGGTTTTGACCGTTTCTAGTACGCTTTTTTTGTAAATACTTTTTATTTACAAATTTCCCCTTGCATTGTGTGAGTTCTGTGGTAATATCTAGTGAGCAATTTTCATGAAAGGAATGAAAACGATGAAAGAACTTACACGAGGAAATCCCGCAAAATTAATTTTGTTTTTCACAATCCCATTGTTAGCTGGTAATGTTTTGCAACAATTTTACAATATGATAGATATGATCATCGTAGGCCAAACACTTGGCAAAGACGCATTAGCTGCGGTTGGAGCTACTGGAAGTGTCAGCTTTCTAATTATTGGATTCGCCCAAGGATTAACATCGGGTCTCTCCATTATTACCTCTCAGCGCTTCGGTGCCAAGGATACCTTAGGCGTTCGTAAGAGTTTTGCTACTTCTGTTTTGATCAGCACTGTTGTCACTGTTGTTCTTACTGTCCTGAGCCTGCTGTTTTTACGTCCGTTACTGTTAGTGATGCAAACACCGCCTGAGATTTTAGATCAAGCTCAAACGTTTATTTCAATCATTTTAGCAGGTATTTTTGCGGCGATGATGTTCAATTTGTTATCTAACATGATTCGTGCACTTGGCGATAGTCGAACACCGTTAATCTTTTTAGCCCTGGCTGTCCTTGTGAATATCGTTCTGGATATCGTTTTTATCACTAAATTTAACTCTGGGATTGCTGGTGCTGGTTATGCAACCGTAATTGCCCAAGTAATTGCCAGTCTATTATGTCTAATCTATATTCGCAAACGTATCCCATTACTACAAATTGGGCGGAAACATTTTTCATTCGATAAACAAGAGATTCGTACTCACTTAAATGCTGCTTTACCCATGGGTTTCCAATCTTCTATCATTGCGATTGGTGCCGTTGTTTTACAATCAGCATTGAACAGCTTAGGAACCGATGTAGTAGCTGCCCAAGCCGCTGCAGGACGAATTGAGCAATTCGCTATTTTGCCAATGATGTCCTTTGGTATTACCATGGCTACCTTTACTGCCCAAAACTTTGGTGCTAGAAAGTATAGTCGCATTTTAACTGGGATCAAGCAAAGTTTGATTATGAACATCCTGTTCAGCTTGTTAGCTGGTTTCTCAGTTATCTTTTTTGGTCACTACTTGATTGCTTTGTTTGTCGACAAAGGGGAAACTCAAGTCTTCCAATTGGCTCAGGTCTACTTCAATATTAGCGGAGCCTTGTACGTAATTTTATCGGTACTGTTTATTCTACGTTACACTTTGCAAGGCCTTGGCCAAGCAAAAATCCCAACCTTCGCTGGGATTATGGAGTTGCTAATGCGTTCCTTCGCTGCGATAATTTTGACTGGTTTATATGGTTACCCTGGTGCAGCCTTTGCTTCACCACTGGCCTGGATTGGTTCCGTATCTGTCCTATTACCATCAACGATCAAAGCCATTCGCAAACTGAAAGAATTGGAACGTCAGCAACAAGTTGAAGAACTTGGTTTACCAGAAGAAGAGCGCAAGCCACTTCCCACAACCAATTAATTTGAAGGCCTAAAGATTAGCTTTAAAAGTTGATCTTTAGGCTTTTTTGCGATTTATTTCTCTGCAGCAAGTCATTCCTCAGGCGCCACCAAACAACTGCAATATCCATCCCAAAATAGGCCCGTAAACTGCATAATCAGTTTCACTTAAAATACGCATAATTGGTGCATAGCTGCCTACCATTGGTAATAATAATGCCTGTCCAAAAATCAGGATGAAGCCATTTGCCACTGAACCAATAATCGCACCTCTGCGTCCACCATGAGCATTGCCAAAGATTGCTGTTGCCGCTCCTGTGAAAAAAGTTGGAATTAAAGCAGGAAAGACTACAATAGGATAATTCATTGCGCCTAACAGCAACATACCCATCAATCCGGCAATCAAGCTGCACAAAAAACCAACAATCACTGATGTAGGATAATTAGGGAAAAGCAGTGGTATATCTAGCCCCGGTTTTGAATTAGGAATAATTTTATTTGCTATCCCATGAAAAGCCGGGATAATCTCTGACAGCATCATCCGTACACCCATAATAATCACAGTAATCCACATTCCAAACTCAATTCCCCGCAACATGGAAAAGACAATAATGTCTTGCCCTCCGGTAACATTTTCCATCGTCCAGCTTGGTGTTGCAAACAAACACACCATTAAAAACAGCACAGTCATCACTAAGGTTAAGGCAATCGTCATTTCTCGCAAGAAATTGAATTCTTTGGGAATTTTCAATTCTTCAAGGTCCTGATTTTTGTTTCCAAAAGTTTTTGCCAAAAATGTTGCTGCTAATAATCCCGAAGAACTCGAATGGGCTAAAGTAAATCCCTCACCACCCTTTACACCCTTCATGCAAACAGCTACATAAGCACATGAACCAGTCATGTATAAACCTAATAAAATCGAACCAATCACAATAATTCCTATAAACGGCAATGATGTATTAAATTTCAATAAGGCTGCAATTAACCCAGCAAAGAAAAAAGAAACGTGCGCAGACAAATGAACATACTTAAAGCGGGTGAATCTAGCCAACAGCAAGTTAATCAGAAAACCAAAAGCAAAAATAAGAGCCATCTCTGTTCCAATATCCGCTAAACTTTCTGCTTGAGCAGCACCAATATCCGCTGAGAAAGCCTGCATATTAAAAATTTTGGAAATGATCTGCTGAAGAGGCAGCAAAGCCGTACCTAAAGTCTGTCCTCCAACATTAATCATCGTGAACCCAATCATTGTCTTGATTGTACTAGGTAAAATTTGATTCCAAGACTTCTTTTGAGCAATCATACCTATAATAACAACCATTCCGATAATGAATACAGCTTGGCTCAGTACGTTATTCACGATATATAAAAATACAGCCATCTTCGGACCCCCTTATCCATTAATCGTTTTTAGCAATTGATTTTTTAAATACGCTTTATCCATCATATTGTCAATACGAATAATTATAGCACTTGTTTCTCGCAAGGTTTCTGCAAAATCAGACGTGGTGATTAAGATATCATAATTATTAGGATCCACCGATCCAATATCTGAGGCATCAACCTCCGCCTCAATTCCTTCCGCATCTAAAATCTGTTGAGCAAACAATCGCATCATCATACTGCTGCCTACCCCAGCTCCACAAACCGTTACAACCTTAATCATTTTCTATTTCCCCCTTTAATAATAGTCAAAATGTCTTTCGCTTGTTCAGCTGCTAAAAACTGTTCAATTTTTCCTTCCTGTGACAGAACATCTACTAATGACACCAGTGCTTCTAAATGAGTCTGCTGATCAGTTGCACAAAGTCCCATCACAATCTTCACCGGATCGTTTTTGGGATGGCCAAAAACAACTGGCTTTCTTAACGTTACTAGGCTGATTCCCGCTGCTAAAGCTCCCTCCTCTGGTCGCGCATGAGGCATTGCAATCCCCGGTGCAATCACAATATAGGTACCATTTTCTTCCACATTTTTCAACATACCTTCAATATAATTAGTGGTTGCGAAGCCATTTTCAACTAATAATTCGCCACTTCTTCGCATAGCTTCTTCGCGGTTGTTTGCTGAGAAATTAAGGTCAATTAACGTCTCAGTTAAGATGTCTTCCAGCATAAATCGTTCTCTCCTTTTCCAAGTTAGTTGATTGCTTCCCCATTCTTTTAGTTAATACCTCTCGTGATTCATCTCAAACCAATAAAAAAGCCCTCAAACCAGACGATTGTCCAGCTTGAGGGCGCATTACACACGGTACCACCTCACTATATGCTCCATGAAGCATCTCTTGATCGATTATCCAGCAATAACCTTCCTCTATAACGGGAGTTCCCGTCATCCCCTACTAGTATTCAAGGATGCTCTAACAAGTCCATTCATCAGGTAAAAAATGCTTCATTCTCATCGCTAGAAGCTTTCTGTCATTTTTATTATCCCAATTACTTCTCTTGTTTATGATTTTTATTCAAAAAAAAGCCCTCAAGTCAGACCATTGTCCAACTTGAGGGCGATCAATCCGCGGTGCCACCTCATTGTATGCTTCATTAAGCATCTCTTTATCAGCCGTCTATCAACAGCCTTTCTCAATAACGGGAGTTTCCGGAAGCTCCTACTTAGATTCAAAGCTTCAGTCCAAAAGTCCATTCGCATTATTTCTCTTACTGATTCACAGTCCCATCAGCTCCCTGGAAAGAAAAATCATGTTACTACTCTTTTGTATGACATGTATTTTTTTTAAATAATACGCTTGTTTGCTGAAAGAGTCAATCGATTTATGAAAGAATTTTTTTCTTTTTTTAATCATAAAGCCATTTATTTTTTCTTTTTCTGACTATAGTCGTCAGTTTCTTCTATCAAATGCACCTTGTAATACCTGCAAGTATTTCTTAATCCCTGAAATTCCATCCGCATCGTATCGTTTGATGAATTCCGATCCAATGATCGCTCCGTCAGCCCCTTCATTTAGTATACTGGTAATATCCTCCGACTCCTTCACTCCAAAGCCGACAAATATCGGCAGCTTAGTCTTTGGTTTCAGATAGGCGAGCAAAGGAATGTATTCGTTTGGCAGCTGGGTAAATTCTCCAGTTTTTCCTTCACCAGATACCAAATAAATAAATTCCGAACTGCTGGTTAATTGCTCCGCCAGTATTTCTTGGTCTAACTTATGGGTAAAAGTGTGTACAAGACCCGTATAGTTTTTTTGATCCAGACATTTATCTACACATAGGATCGCATCGTAAAGTGTACGGGCTATCTGAGAAAGTTGAAAATGTTCAACCCCTTCATGATAAGTCATCAAAATTACCCGAAATGAATACTGTCGGCGGGTTTCTTCTAATACTGATATAATTTCTTGTTGCGTTAATGTGGGATACACCTGCTCTTGGGTCTTCCGCACTACACCACCATCAACATAAGGATTTGCTACGGGTATTCCGATCTCCACATAGCCCACGTTAGACTCTTCAATAACATCAAGTATTTCAAAAAAATTTTCCCGCGTCGGGTAATTAATCGTCACGTACAATACTAGGTTATTCATCATGCGCCTCCAAACAATTGCAGGAACCAACCTAGAATTGGGCCATACACCGTATAATCTGTTTCACTAAGAATCCGCATGATTGGCGCATAGCTGCCTACCATGGGCAGTAAGAAGGCTTGACCGAAAATTAAAATAAATCCGTTTGCTAAGGAACCCATAATTGCTCCTCGGCGACCACCATGTGCATTTCCAAAGATCGCGGTTGCAGCGCCAGTAAAGAACGTGGGAATTAAGGCTGGAAAAACGACTACTGGATAATTCAACGCACCCAGGATCAACATGCCTGCTAAGCCTGAAACTAAGCTGCATAAAAAGCCGACAATGACTGATGTTGGATAATTAGGAAACAGTAAAGGGATATCTAAGCCCGGCTTAGAATTCGGGATAATCTTATTGGCAATTCCATGGAAAGCAGGAATAATTTCTGATAACATCATCCGAACCCCGGTTATAATGACGGTAATCCACATGCCAAACTCAACACCACGTAATAAAGAAAAGACAATGATATCTTGACCGCCAGTAATATTTTCCATCGTCCAACTTGGTGTTGCAATTAAACTGATTAATAAGAACAGCACCGTCATTACTAGGGTTAAGGCGATCGTCATTTCCCGCAGAAAATTCAATTTCTTAGGAATCTCCAGCTGCTCCAAATCATGTTCCTTATTGCCAAATGCTTTCGCTAATAAAGTTGCTACTAATAGTCCTGAAGAACTTGAATGAGCTAGGGTAAAGCCTTCCGCACCTTTTACTCCCTTGATACAGACTGCCACGTACGCACAAGAAAAGGTCATGTATAAGCCTAACAAAACAGAGCCAATCGCTACAATACCAGTAAATGGCAAAGCTGTTCCAAACTTTAGTAAAGCGGCAATCAAACCTGCAAAGAAAAAAGAGACATGGGCAGATAAATGAACATATTTAAAACGAGTAAAGCGAGCCAACAATAGATTAATCAAGAAACCAAAAGCAAAGATCAAGGCCATTTCGGTTCCGATATCTGCCAGGCTCTCTGCTTGTGCAGCTCCAATATCCGCTGAAAAACTTTGCATATCGAAAATTTTAGAAATCATTTGCTGCAAAGGTAATAAGGCCCCACCCAGCGTTTGACCACCCACATTAATCATCGTAAATCCAATCATTGTTTTAATGGCACTAGGTAAAATTTGATCCCATGATTTCTTTTGGGCAATCATTCCGACAACTACGACCATCCCAATAATAAAGACTGCCTGACTCAGTACATTGTTTACAATATATAGAAATACCGACATAGTATTACCCCCTTAAGCTTTGATGGTTGTTAATAATTGCTCTTTCAAATACACTTTATCCATCATATTATCAATGCGGATAATTTTTGCAGTTGAATCCCGCAGGGTATCTGCAAAATCAGAAGTGGTGATCAAAATATCATAGCTGTTAGGATCAACGGATCCAATATCTGCCGCATCAACCGTGGCTTCAACCTTTTCATCATCTAAAATCTGTTGGGTAAACAGACGCATCATCATACTACTGCCAACCCCAGCCCCACAAACGGTCACGATTTTTAACATGTTTCTTTTCCCCCTTCAATGATGTTCATAATTTCTATTTTATTAGTGGCACTTGTAAAACCTGCCACATTTTCCTCATGGGACAAAATTTCCACCAATTCAGCCAACGCTTTTAAATGGGTTTGATGGTCAATCGCACAAAGTCCAATCACGATTTTCACTGGATCATTTTTTGGATGGCCGAAAACAACCGGTTCTTTTAAGGTTACAATGCTAAAGCCTACATCCAATGCCCCTTCCTCAGGACGAGCATGAGGCATCGCAATCCCTGGTGCAATCACTATATACGTTCCATTCACTTCCAAATTTTCAATCATACCATCCACATAATTGTTGGTTGCTAACCCGCTATTCACTAATAATTCTCCACTTTTTCTTACGGCTTCGTCTCGATTTTCAGCTGCATAGTTGAGCTCAATCAAGTCGGGAGTTAGTATTTCTTTAAGCATAGGCTGATACTCCTTCTTCTCTTGGGATTTTGGTAAATTCAAATAAGTAGTTAATTCATCAGATAGGCTTTTGGTCGCCTGAAAAGATAGCGACGCGTAATTTTCTACAATTGTAAGTAACTGTTCAATCGTTACCTCGCGAAAGATCGGCTTAACAAATCGATGAATACTCTCTCTGTCTTCTTCTGATAAATAAGGATTTACTCGAACGACCGGGATACTTTTCAGTTCCAAAGGGATTGTGGTAATTACTAGATCTACTTTGTTTTCTGTTAACCACTTGATTCCTTCCCGTGCGCCAAAGGTTCCTACTACCTCTACATGAAAGGTATTTTGAATTTTACTCTTTAATATTTCTGAGGTGCTGATTCCGGCATTGCAGATAACCACAATTTTGGTTTTGTGAGGAACAAAGAACTTATTACGCTCCAATGATGCTGCAAAGAAAAGAGTAAAGAAACTGATTTCCTGATCAGTAAACGTCACCTTTAATTTTGTTTCCAGCAATGGTACATAGGTGCGGATTGAGGTGTGCAGCTCTTGATAATTTTCCAACACGTATTCATACATGGGATTTTCAATAGATTCACCAGCCAAGGTTCGTTTGTAGGCAGGACGCAGATGATTTAACAAACCTTTATAAAGCTTTTGGTCAGTCGTAAAATCGATTTGGGGAAAATCTTGATCGACTGCCGTAATGAATTGTTCAACGATTAGATTAAATGTTAGCCATTTATCGGTTAGCAGCTCCTGAAAGTTAGTAATCGAGGCTTCTGATAACTTGTTCGCTAGATATACCAGCTCCGCTTTTGTTATTGGCTGTTTGAACCTATCCTCTATTGCCTGTTTGTTCGCAAATAGAACTTGTTCCTCTTTGTTATAGATCTCTTTTTTTTGCCACTGCTTAAGGGATTTATTTATTTGCAAACGCTTCTTGGTTACCCAAAAATGCAGAATCATTTTTTGGAAGGATTCATCACTTAACTGAATACCGATCTCATTGCAAATTTTCTCAATCAGCTCATCAATCTCCACCAAGCTGTTTCTCTCTGCTTGAAAGCCTTCAGTTTCAAATAGCAACGGGTCTTGCTCTAAGGTAGCTGCTAGGAAGTTTCGGATCCTTGCTTCCTCTCCCACCACTCGGTAGCCGCGAAAAGGGATAGTCTCAAGAATAATTTCATTATTCTCCAGTTCCTTACGAACAGCTCGCAAATCATTAAGCAGTGTATTTCTAGAAACCAACGTTCGCTGCAGTAATGTTTCGGAGCTGAAATTGTCCGGCAGCAGCAGGACCGACTCTAGCATACGAATTTTTCTGATGCGTTGATCGCTGTTGATGAAATCATTATTTTTAAAAAGGATTTTCTCAATGTCGATAGGCATTTCGCATTCATACTGAATACGTCCCTTTTCGATCACTATTTCTGCAGCACCGACTGTTTCTAGTAGTTCATTCAGCTTATCAATATCATTGTAGATCGTTCGAGTACTGACGCGAAAGTGAGCGGCCAACTCACTGATTTGGAATCTTCTTTGTTGCTTTGCTAGCAAGCTATATAAATTTGATAATCGATTATCCATAGGTCTTCCTCCTGACTTTAGTATAAAGGATGATAAATAGCGTGAAAAAGAACAGTTCATTTCAAATTTCTTGAAACAAACTGTTCTGGTTGCAGGTTAGTATATTCTATTATCTGTATGGTCACACTATGAACGGGGCTTTAACTAACTGATCCTCTTCGTAAAATTAGACTAATCAGGATTCAACACAATCATCCATCACAAAAAGGCTGACAGGGAAAGTTAATTTCCCACGTTAACCTCTTTCATTTCGCCTTATTCAATCCTGCAATTAAACACTTGGGTATTTCCCATCCCAAACAATGTTGCGATAGCTCTCCTGATCCGTGTCTCCTTCAGTTGAGATACATAGAATTTTCGAGTGGTTAGAAAGCTGTAGTTGTTCCTTAAGCCAGTTTAATTCAGTCTTCTCAAGAACCTCAGCAACTAACCCTAAACCTGCAGCTCCGCTCTCGCCAGATATAACTTTAGGATCATCACCTAAAGGATTGCCCAGCACTCGCATCCCCTTGGCTGCTACATTATCTGGCATAGAAATAAAATCATCCGCATAATCTTTTAAAATATCCCAACCGATCGTACAAGGTTCCCCACAAGCTAAACCGGCCATAATCGTATCCATGTCACCAGCAACTTTCTGTAGCTTGCCATCAGCTTGACTGGCTGTTTTAAAGAGACAATCAGCTTTTTCCGGTTCTACAATTACAATAATCGGCTGTTGTTCACCGGGATAATAATCAGCAAAGAAGGCAGTGATGGCACCTGCCATCGCGCCAACCCCTGCTTGCAGGAAGATGTGGGTCGGCTTCACCTGCTGCAATTGATGGATTATTTCATTGGCCATCGTTGTGTACCCTTGCATAATCCGCAACGGGATATCCTCATAGCCCTCCCAAGCGGTATCTTGTACTAAGACCCAATCATTTTTCTCGCTGGTGCTGCTGGCAAAGCGAACCGCATCATCATAATTCAGCTCAAGAATGCTGGCATCGGCTCCTAATTTTTGAATATTTTCTAAGCGTTCTTGGGCACTGCCTCTTGGCATGTAAACTACACTTTTTTGT
This sequence comes from Candidatus Enterococcus ferrettii, assembly GCF_017377655.1. Taxonomy (GTDB): domain Bacteria; phylum Bacillota; class Bacilli; order Lactobacillales; family Enterococcaceae; genus Enterococcus_A; species Enterococcus_A ferrettii. The sequence continues at coordinate 28,491 of NZ_JAFREL010000026.1, read as the reverse complement.
CCTAGGCGCTCAGCTGTCCAGGCAATTCCTCGCCCATGATTGCCGTCGGTAGCTGTGACAAATGTGATATCTCCTACCTGTTGCTTCATCTCTTCACTGCTGATTTTTTCATATGGAAGGTCGCTAATATCCATTGCCAGCTTATCCGCAATCACGGAAGCTAAACAATAGCTGCCCCCCAGCACCTTAAAGGCATTTAAACCAAACCGGTAGCTTTCATCCTTAACATAAATATCTTCAACACCTAATTCCTCAGCCAAATTCTTCAAATTAACTAAGGGTGTTTCGGTATATTCTGGAAAACTTTGGTGGAAATCCCAAATCTTTTTAGTTTCCTTGGCACCAAAGGCTTCCACCGAGGTTGTTCCGCTGTTCTTAGCCCGCTCATAATGAACAGCTTTAATTGGTTCCGTCATCTCTTTTCTCCTAATCTGTCAGTTAATCAATCATTGCAATAGCTTCAATTTCTACTAAGGCATCTTTAGGCAATGCAGCCACCTGATACGCAGCTCGAGCCGGACAGGTACCGTTAAAGTATTCACCATAAACCTCATTCATCGCAGCAAAATCACTAATGTTTTTCAGCAGCACCGTGGTCTTGACTACCTTAGTAAGATTCGTACCAGCTTCTGCTAAAATAGCTTTTATATTTTCCAGAGAACGAGCAGTCTGCTCCTTAATATCCTCACTTGGAAACTCTCCAGTAGCAGGGTCAATAGGCAACTGACCAGATAAATATAAGGTATTACCAACTTTAATAGCCTGTGAATATGGGCCAATTGCAGCAGGTGCCTTGGCCGTATCAATTTTGTTGATCATTTAAAATTTCCTCCAATTTTCTTTGAAATAGTCTGCCTCAGTCACGCAAATCACATAATGATTGCCTGACTGGCAGTATTATTTTTTCCAATCATTTAAAGACAAGTTTTCCTATTTGAACTGTTCGCTAGTTAGCTCCAAGTTGTTTTGTTTCTTGGTCTTCTCACCATAATTGGCGAAAAGGATGACTGATACTAAGACAACCGCTATTCCTGCCATCTGAACAATTGTCCAAGATTGTCCTAGCAGCAATGGGGTTAGAATGTTCGCAACTAAGGGCTCCAAAGCAGCCATGATATTAGATAAAGATGCTTCAACGTAATTTACACTTCCTAGATAACAGCTAAATGCAATGGCCGTACCAACTACGATGATAAAAGCCATATACAAAATGACTTCAAGATTTACCGTAAAACCCGGTTTCCAAATAGGATGTACGAATTGGAAGGCACCTCCACCGATCAGCATACCCCAGCCAACGACAATCGGTGAGCCGTATATTTTTAAAATACGACGCGGCTGCAAGGTATAAAAGGCTACGCCAATCGCCGAACCAATCCCAATAACCAAACCAGTTAGACTAACCTCCAGCTGGCCAAAGTTTCCTCGGGTAACAATTAGAAAAACACCTAAAAACGTCAAGAATATATAGAACAGTTCTTTAGCATGTACAACCTTTTCCTTTTTCACAGCTAAATAGAAGTAAATGAAAATCGGCGAGGTAAATTGCAGAATCGTTGCTAATCCGGCACCGTTTGCTCCAATTGATAAAAAGAATAAGTATTGGCAGCCAATCATCCCCAGTAAACCAAACAGGAATAATACTGCGGTGTCTTTTTTCGTCTCGAAAATCTCAAAGATCTCTTTTTTTAATACGAACTTGGCATAAAGGAGTATCAGAATACCTGCTAGAAACAGCCGCGTACCCACAACCCACTCAACTGGCGCATTGAATTGAGAAAATACCACATCAGCAAAAGCACCATTAATTCCCCAAAGCGCAGCTCCTGTTGCCGCAAGTGCTATACCTTTTGTTCTTCCCTTCATAGTTGCTAAACCTCCCTAAGCTTCTATTTCAGCTGCAAACGAACAATCTCAGCAAAATATTCTGCTCCCTTTACTAAGTTTTCTTCCTTGTAATCAAATTTCGCATGATGCAGAGGATAAGGTTCCACCCCTTCACGCATTCCCCCTAAAAATACAAAACACCCAGGTACAAGTTTGAGAAAATGACCAAAGTCCTCTGAAGCCATCATTGGGCTGGCTTGCTCATTTACCAGTTGCTCTCCTAAAACATTTTTCGCAGCTTGAATAGCCACTTGATGACATTCTTCCCAATTAATCGTAGGGCTAAAGGAATTTGAATAACTAAACTCACAGGAGACCTCATTAGCTTCACAAATTTTTTCGCAAAGCAAGCGCATGCGGTGCTCCAGCAGCTGCTGGACCTCAGGCTTGTAACTGCGAGTATCGCCAGTTATTACCACATTTGAAGGAATGGCATTGATGATACCGTCTGTATGGATTTCCGTACACGAGACCACCGCCGTATCAATTGGGTCGACATTTCTTGCAACTACTGTCTGCAAAGCCAAGATAATTTCTGCAGCCACTACTAAAGGATCTTTTCCCTGATGAGGAGCAGAGGCATGTCCTCCAACACCTTTTATTTCAATTCTGAAATTATCCTCACTCGCCATAATCGGACCAGACTTAGAATGAATTTCTCCTTCCGGTAAAGTAGGCATATTGTGCAGCCCATAAAATTCGTCAATTGGGAACCTTTCAAACAGGCCGTCCTCCAACATGGACAGCGCACCTTTTCCATGCTCCTCAGCCGGCTGGAAAATAAAACGAACAGTCCCGTTAAATTCCTTGGTATCAGCTAAAATTTTGGCAGCACCCAAAGCGGTTGTCACATGACCATCATGTCCGCAAGCATGCATTTTTCCTTTAGTTTTGGAGGCATAGGGCAAATCGGTTTGCTCCAAAATATTTAAGGCATCCATGTCAGCCCGAATACCGATAGTTTTCTTACCAGTGCCGTTGGTTAAGCTGGCAACGACACCCGTTTTCCCGATACCCGTCGCAACCTCATAGCCGAATTCCGCCATTTTTTCTGCCACGAATTTTGCTGTATTGACTTCCTCAAAAGCTGTCTCAGGATGTTCATGAAGATAATGTCGCCATTCAGTCAATTGTACTAGTAGTTCTTTACTCATTTCCTTCCTCCATCTCTTAGAACCTATTTTAATTTGCGATGAAACAGTCACGCGTTTTTGTTTACGGTTTCAATATAATGGTTTTTGAAGGCTATTTCTATTAGGATTAAACTGCATTTTATCGGAATTGACCGAATTGGAAATAATTACGATTTCCTCCTCCTTATGAATACAGGACTATGCTATAATTCAAACAACTAGCGAGCCCATTTTATCGTAATCTATTTGAAAGAGGTGCATACGATGGCAAGAACCTTACCTATCAATATGGATGAAACTCTCGAAGAACATTTGACGTATCAGTCAGTCGGATTTTCTATCATCCCTTATGTAATCGAGTATGATTACGAACGTCATGACTTTATGCCTCTTCACTGGCATAAGGAGCTGCAAATCAGCTGGGTTTATGAAGGGAAAATCGAATTCTTAATTGATGGAGAATCGATTGTTATTAGCGAAAAGGATATCCTGTTTATCAACCAGAAGAAATTTCATAGCTCCTCTGCCATTGAAGGGAATGCTAAAACTTTATGTATTAATTTCAACTTGGACTTTTTGCATCCTAAAATTATTGAGGATTACATTGAACCAATTTTGAATAATCCTGGTTTTGTCTATTACCGATTGCCTATGGTCGGAACTCTCTCTAAATACTTTAGTTCAATTTTGAGTGAAATTCCCACTCAAGCAGCCGAATCTGTCAATGAAACGGGATCAACCAATTACTTCCAAGTGGTTAATCTAATCAATTTAATCATTGAAGAAATCGTTTTGAAATTCGATGGCCAGCATAACTTCATGAAAAAAGAGGAATTTGATACATTGAATAAACTTCTCTTGTACATCCATCAAAACTATACCCAAAAGGTCATGATAAAGGATCTGACCGATCACGCACATATCAGCAAAACCTTTTGTAACGAACTGTTTCAAAAGTATACGAAGATGTCTCCCATTCAATATATCACTGCCTACCGGCTGCAGGTCGCTCAGGAAATGGTAATCACCACCGATAAACCCATCTCCACTGTTAGCGAACAATGCGGATTCGGCACACTCAGCTATTTTATTGAACAATTCAGACTGCACTATAAAATGTCGCCACTGAAATTCCGAAAAAAATTCCACCAATAATATTAACTACAAAAAAACTGCCGCAGATTTTACTCTGCGGCAGCGTCAATCCTTATTTTCTTTCCTTCAGCCATGTCTTGCGAGTTTGTCCAACAATCAGCGGAACAGACTCATAAACAACCTCACTGTACTCTAAACCAAACCATCGTTCAGGCGATACTGCATAGCGCTTAATAGCCAAACGAGCTTGCATAATTTGACGATCCCATTTTGCAACTTCTGTTGTCGATGACAACTCTTCTTGAATCAATACAAAACGGAAATCACCTACTTGCCGGCCCGGTGTTAAAGAATAATGTTGAGGCTGTTTTGGCAGCCGTCCTTGCTTCATTAAATCATGAATAATTTGGCGCAAGTACACATTCACATCCTGCGACATGCGGAAACCTAGATACAATTTTACTTTTACAACAAAATCAGTCCCCATCATATCAACTGAAAATTCTTCCGTATACGGTTCATCGGTCACTTCAACATTCACAAACCAATAGGCCTTGGCCCGTTTCAACCGCTTGTCTAAAATCGAATAAATAAATTGTTGAGGAATTTGGTCCTCCTCAAGTTTCGGTACCAAAAAGACCACATTGGTTTGATAGTAAGGAATCCGATCATCCTCATGCAGCTCTTTCAACTGCCCCATATAATCTTGGAAATTGACTTCCTGGCTGGTGTTTTCTTGAATTTGATTGCTGCGATACCAGATATACATCAAAGCCAGAATGATTAAAGCCATGCCTACTGCAACGAACCCTCCATGGAAAAACTTCGTCACACTGGAAATGAAAAAGAAAGTTTCTAAGAATCCGAAGAACAGAACCATCAAATAAGCTAAAAAGCGTGAAACATTCTTCTGAATCATGTAATGATACAACAAGAATGTCGTCATCAGCATTGTTACAGTAATAGACAGACCATATGCTGCCTCCATATGACTAGAGGTTCTAAAGGTCAGTACAATCAACGAACATGCTGCCCATAAAATGAAGTTCACAGCGGGGATGTACATTTGTCCAATCGAGCTTCCTGGATAAAAAATACGCATTCTTGGCAACAGCTTCAGCTTGATTGCTTCAGAAACCAAAGTGAAGGAACCTGAGATCAATGCTTGAGAGGCAATAACCGCGGCAACTGTTGCAAATACAACACCAAATACAATCCAGCCATCTGGTAAGATTTGGAAGAAAGGATTCAAATTTTCTAGATTTTCATAAACTGGATTTCCTTTAGCATGCATAATCCATGCAGCTTGCCCAGCATAATTCAACATTAAGCAAGCGAAAATATACGGCCAGCTAAAACGGATATTCTTTTTACCCACGTGCCCCATATCCGAATACAACGCCTCTGCCCCCGTTGTTGCTAGAAATATACTTCCTAAGATAAAGACACCCATTTTATTTTCAGGACTAAATAATAAGTGAATGGCATAATAAGGATTTAAAGCACGAATCACTGAAAAGTCATAAGGGATATTGATTAGCCCCATGACACCTAAGAAAGTAAACCACAGCAGCATAATTGGTCCAAAAGCTTTCCCTACAAAATCCGTCCCAAAGCGCTGAATTAAAAAGAGAAATAGTAAAATGACCAGCGTAATAATAACAATGATATTTTGATTATTGCCGAATTGATCATAGAAATTAGGAATTCCTCGTAGCCCTTCAATAGCTGTAGTAACAGTTACTGCTGGTGTTAGAACGCCATCAGCTAGTAAAGCCGCTCCACCAATCATCGCAGGAATAATTAAATATTTCCCGCCCTTGCGCACCAAGGTATATAGCGAAAATATCCCGCCCTCACCATGGTTATCTGCGTTCAATGCGATAATCACATATTTTACTGTGGTTAACAGCATTACTGTCCAAAAGACCAGTGAAACAACACCGATAACGAAATCGTTAGTTACCGATGAAAGGCCACCGTTTTCCATCAAGATAGCCTTCATTACGTACAGCGGACTTGTTCCAATGTCCCCGTACACCACGCCCATCGCCACTAATAATCCCGCGACTGATAATTTTTTGACATGACTTTTCTTTTCCATTCTTACACTCTCCTCTTGCAGATCACTCGTATATAGGAACTCAATTCCTCCTAATAATCAGGGAATCAAGGGCTGTTTGTTTTTTATATAATACGTAAGGGATTCGGGCTGATAAATTTAAAATGCGCCTTTATTTCGCAAACCTATCCCTGCTAACTTTATAGGTCTCATAATTTACTATACCTTTAGATTTAGCAAATACCTACTAAATAAGCTTTGTGGAACCAGTTTGGCAGTTAAAGTACTCTCTTCTCATCTACTCTTAAAGACGGAACTGACTGTTGACTCCTTTTAGGGGTTCATTTTCGTGTGCAGGCTATCCAACTAAGCCGCACTAACTCAGCACTAGGCGTTTAATCTTTATCTAGCTTACTTCTCTAATAAACTGCGAAAAGTTGGACTAGCAGCTAACTCTTTTTAAGGAATTCATTTTTTAAAGATCGAAAAAATGAGTTTTATTTTCGTACGCATACCATTCTGCTAAACTTCTCAGTACCATGATTAGTTATACTTTCAAGTTTAACTGGTACTTTTAAACGAACTACGAAAAGCAGGAGTGGCAAAAAAAGACCTAAACAACAGTTTTCCTGTCGTTTAGGTCTGGCAAATTATCTCTTAGACCAGTGCTGAGCACTAGATGTTGATCTAAAAGCATAGAGACTCTATGTCGCTACTCCCCTAAAACATATTTGTATTATGGGCGTAGTTTGGTCATTTGTCAAAGAAAATATGAATGAATTTGAAAAAATTATTTTTCTTCTTTTTTATTCTCATCATCTTTTAACAATATCTTTCGAGAAGCATTCACACGGCCTTGACGGTCGATCTCAGTAACTTTTACTAAGACTTCATCACCCATTTTCACGACATCCTCTACTTGTTTCACACGTTCGTTCGCAAGTTGAGAAATGTGTACCAATGCGTCCTTGCCTTTGATCAGGTTGACGAAAGCACCAAATTTTTCAATACGGACAACTTTACCTAAATAAACTTCGCCGACTTTGACTTCTTTGGTTAATTCTTCAATGATCTTGATCGCTTTTTGGATCATTTCAGCATCAGAAGAAGCGATACTTACTTGACCTTCTTGGTCGATATCGATCTTCACGCCGGTTTCATCAATGATGCTATTGATCGTGTCTCCACCTTTACCAATAACTGTTTTGATTTTATCTGGATCAATTTTGATCATTTCAATCTTAGGAGCATACTCACTTAGCTCTTCTCGTGGCGCAGCCAGAGTGCTAGTTAAGTTTTCAAGGATTTCCATACGCGCTTTTTTCGCTTGGTCTAAAGCTTCTTTTAGGATTTGTTCAGTGATTCCTTGGATCTTGATATCCATTTGTAAAGCAGTAATACCTTCTTTTGTTCCAGCAACTTTAAAGTCCATGTCGCCTAAATGATCTTCTAGTCCTTGGATATCAGTTAAGATAGTATAGTTTTCACCATCAGAAACCAAGCCCATTGCAATACCAGCTACAGGAGCTTTGATCGGCACACCTGCATCCATTAATGCTAACGTTCCAGCACAGATACTTGCTTGTGAAGATGAACCGTTCGATTCTAATACTTCCGCTACCAAACGAATAGTGTAAGGGAAATCTTCTTCACTAGGAATAATTTGAGACAACGCACGTTCACCCAAAGCTCCATGTCCAATTTCACGACGACCTGGACCAAAGGCACGGCCTGTCGAACCTACTGAGAATTGAGGGAAGTTATAATGATGGATGAATCGTTTAGAATCTTCAATTCCTAAGCCATCAATAATTTGATGTTCCCCTAATGGTGCTAATGTACATACTGACAAAGCTTGAGTTTGTCCGCGAGTGAATAAACCTGAACCGTGAACGCGTGGTAATACGCTAACTTCAGAATCCAATGCACGGATTTCATCCAATTTACGGCCATCAGGACGGATTTTGTCAATCGTGATTAATTCACGTACGACATCTTTTTCAAGATCTTCCGCGATTTGTTTCACTTCTTTAGTTAATTGATCTACGTCTTCGTGGTCTGCAAATTTTTCTGCATAGACTTCTTTGACGGTATCTTTTACTTTATCAATTTCATCTTCACGAGCTAATTTTTCTTCGGTCATAACAGCAGTTTTCATTGTTTCGTAATAGCTGCCAAAGATTTCTTTCTTCAAGTCAGCATCTACTTGCAACAATTTAACTTCCATTTTAGGTTTGCCCACAGCTGCGACGATTTCTTCCTGGAAGGCTACCATTTCTTTGATAGCATCAAATCCAAACAACAAAGCACCTAACATATCTTCTTCTGAAACTTCTTTCGCACCTGATTCAACCATGTTGATGGCTTTCTTAGTACCAGCAACAGTTAAATTGATGTCAGAAGATTCGTTTTGTTCGGTCGTTGGATTCAAAACGTATTCGCCGTTAACACGACCAACATCGACACCAGCGATTGGACCATCAAATGGAATATCTGAAATAGCCAAAGCCAATGATGAACCAAACATTGCTGCCATTGAGGGTGAGCAATCTTGTTCCACACTCATAACAACGTTAGTTACTTGTACTTCATTACGGAAACCATCCGCAAACATCGGACGAATTGGGCGGTCAATCAAACGTGCTGTTAAAGTCGCTTCTGTGCTTGGACGACCTTCACGCTTGATGAATCCACCAGGGATTTTACCTACTGCATACATTTTTTCTTCGTAATTGATAGTCAACGGGAAAAAGTCAGTATCTCTTGCTTCCTTTGAAGCAACTGCTGCACTTAATACAACCGTATCACCATAACGAACCAAGACTGCACCATTGGCTTGCTTCGCTAATTGACCAACTTCGACTTGCAAGGGACGGCCGCCCCAAGTGGTTTTGAATACTTGTTTTTCTGACATAATTTCTCCTTTTTCCCTCTGACAGGTGCGACGCTACTAAACAAATGGAAACAGCGAACAGCTTCGCTTCTTGCATTTGGTTAGTAGAGTGACGGCAATCTGCGGGAGGGGGGTAGTTTTTTGTAAACACTAAATGAATATTTCGATCGTTACCATTCATTTTATTCATTTGACGACAGCATAAGCATAACTGTCCACCTAGTAAAAAAGTGAGATTCCTAGGAACCTCACTTTTAGGCAAAAATTAACGACGTAGTCCTAGACGTTGGATTAATTCACGGTAACGTTGTACATCATTCTTACGTAGGTAAGCTAACAAGTTACGACGATGACCAACTTTTTTCATCAAACCACGGTATGAATGGTGGTCTTTCTTATGGACACGTGCATGCTCATTCAATTGATTGATTTCTTCTGTTAGTACAGCAATTTGTACTTCTGGAGAACCAGTATCTCCTTCATGGCGAGCAAAATCTGTGATGATTTCGTTTTTGCGTTCTTGTGTTAAAGCCATGTATTTCACCTCTTTCTCTTATTTTCCCTACAACTGAGTAAAGCGTTGGTGAAGCGCCCAACCAAGTAATAGGCGATATATGCAGTAGTGCATACCTACATTACTTTACTTGATTTAACTGGAAAAAGCAAGATATGAAGCGAATAAATGAAAGAATTTTTTTACTATTTTTGCAGTGCAATAGATTTTTTGCGGCCTTAATTCCTTGGTAGCGTAATTCCGATACTCAATTGATTATTTTGATAGTCTAAAGAGATGGATCCATTCATTTGCTCTACTAAGGTACGTGTGATTGTCAGCCCTAAACCCGTAGATTTTTTCGCTGTTTCAACTGTATAAAAACGGTCTAATAATTTTCCAGCCTGCACCTCATCAAGCTTCGCTGCCGTATTAGTAAATGTTACTTGCCCCTTTTCGGTAAGAACAATAGACAAATCACCATCACTGTACTTAATTGCGTTACTGATTAAATTAGCAAAAATCCGCAAAACATTCGAACGATTCAGTAAACAAATGACCTTGGTTTCGGGCAAACAAATATCCGGAAAAATCTGATGCTCGCTTAGCTCCGTATAAGCCGCCGCAAGACTTTCCTCCAGCAGCTCATTTAGGACAATTTCTTCCTTTATGCCCTGCTTTTCTGGTTCAAGGATGACGGAATACCGGAAAAATTCTTCCGTTAATTCTTTTAACAATTCCGCCCGGTTGCTGATGACACTTAAATAGCGTGCCACCGCTTCTGTTTTTTCTTCTCGATTGGCTAGTTCCAAATAGCCTAAGATCGCCGTCAACGGTGTGCGCAAATCGTGAGAAATATTTGCGACTGCCTCTTTCAGATCACGATTACCAACCAAGTAGTTCTGGCGCTGTTGGCGTAGGAGACGCAGCTGGACATTCAGCTTAGCCGTCAAATGCCGAATGTGCCTGTCGTTAGAAGAAGTTTTCAGAAGCGTATTGGTTTCCTCCGAAAAATACTCTGCCAGTTCTTTGCAGATTTCATTCATGCTCATTTTCAACGACACGATTTTAGCCGCTAATACAAAAACTAGGATTAGTAAAACACTGCATAAAAACCATGGCAACGACATTTTCTCCCTCCTATTTTAGATCTTTTTTACTGAAGAAAAACACACCGCTTATCGTTGCAATGAAAATCAGCAGCAAAGAATACAAAATCATTTTGCTGGGTAAATCAACATTAAGAGACATTACTTGAAGAATTTGTCCATTGGGATTCAGTTCAAAAATCAATTCGTAAATCTTCCTTTTAAGACCGGTCAGAATTCCCGGCTTTGCTAATCTTTGATAAATATACAATGCCGAAAACAATAGGCCAAAGGCCGATAAAATCGCTAAAATTGCTGACACTGATTTATTTGTCGAAAGCATCCCAATAAGATTGAAAAGCGCAGCCATAGTCATGCAGGCCAGCCATGCAACGACTCCTGCTAACAGAACGTGCGACACTTCATTTTGCAACGGTTCATACATCAATAGCCCAAGTCCGAGTCCAGTCAGTAATCCTGCTAGGAAAAGCAAGGTGATCGCAACAGCTCCTGTAATGAAATTGGCAAAATAAATGCTGCTCCGTTTATGCCCCACAATCAATTTGTTCCGCATTGTTCCATCCTGATACTCAGTTCCATAAAACAAACTAAGAAAAATAGCTGCCAAAATACCAATCGTTTGAAGAAAAATAAACAAAGCCACTTCTAACGGAAGTGGCCCTTGCCGCTGCAACTGAAAACAAATGGCTCCCTCCATTGCAACAACTGCAAGCAGCGTAAACCAAAACAGTCTATTTAAAAGAAGCCGCTGCAAATTAGCAGAAAGTAATTTAAACATGACTATTTCCTCCAATCAAGCTGACATAATAGCTTTCAAGGCTTTCGTCTTTTTCTTGCATTGAAAGCACTCCACAGTCCGCTTCAGCTAAAGCCATTACCAATTGCGTCACATTCACCTTGGCAAAAATATCTGCCTGCGTATCGGAAAGAGTAGTAAATTCAAGATTCATCTCCTCCAGCACTCTAGAAAGTGCAAGAATATCCGTTACTTCCAAGCGGATACATTTTCTGCTGGCAGCTTCAAAGTCTGCTGCACTCATTTCTTTAATGATTCGGCCATTATCGATGAAGCCGTAATGTGTAGCCAATTTGGACAGCTCATCCAGCATATGGCTGGAAATTAAGACCGTGATTTGCTTCTTGCGATTCAATTCTAAAATCAATTCCCGAATTTCGATAATTCCCTGCGGATCAAGACCATTTACCGGCTCATCTAAAACTAAGAAATCCGGATCACCAACTAAAGCAATCGCAATTCCTAATCTTTGCCGCATCCCCAGTGAAAAATTCCGCGCCTTTCTTTTCCCAGTTTTATCTAGGCCTACCAAAGTTAGCAATTCATCTAAGCCATCATAAGAGGGCAAACCTAAAATACGGTATTGCTGCTTCAAATTGTTTTTTGCTGACATCTCTAGATAGATTGAGGGTGTTTCAACAACGGCACCAATCCTGCGACGACTGCGGACCCAATGTTTGTCTGTGTTTCTCTTGCCATACAACGTGAATTCTCCTGAAGAAGGCTGCTGCAGTCCGCAAATTAAACGAATCAATGTTGTTTTCCCTGCTCCATTTTTCCCGACAAATCCGTAGATTGCCCCTTTAGGAACGGTCATAGTTAGTCGATTCAACGCTTTGAAAGAACCATAACTTTTGCATAATCCAGTCGTTTCAAGAACACTATTCATAGCTTTTCATCTCCTTTACTTGATACTGATAGCCTATCGATAAAAAGGAATGAAATCCGCAAAGCAAAGGGTAAAGATTGAGTAAAGATTTACTCCGTTTTCAACTTGAATCCAATTCCCCAAACTGCTTCGATATAATTTCTGCCATTTACCTGTCGTAATTTTTTACGCAAATTGCTCACATGTATTTTCAAAGAAGCTTCTGTACAATCAGGTGTGTCTTCACTGATTTGTTCCAGCAATATAGACTTGGTCATTACCTGATCAGGACGCTGCATCAACAGCTTCAAAATCGCATACTCTGTTCGCGTTAGTTTCACCTGCACATCAGAAACGTAAATTGTGCATTGATGAAGGTCCAAAACAATGTCATCGAACACTAGCTTAGAGACAGTCTGATCAGTCACTAGTTTACGGAATTGCACCGCTATTCTAGCCAATAATTCCTTCGTGTTAAAAGGCTTCATTACATAATCCACAGCACCCTCTAGCAGGAGGTTCACTTTATTATCTATGTCTACCTTGGCACTTAAGATGATTACCGGAATTGTTTTTATCTGAGGCAGAATCTCTTCACCATTCAAACCCGGCAATATCAAATCCAGTAAAATAAGATCCGGCTGCCTTTGCTCCAACAGCAGTAAGGCCTCAGTTCCCGAATAGGCCCGCAGCACACCATAGCCTTCCTGAATAAGTAGTTCCTCAAGCACATTCCCAATATGTACATCATCGTCAACAATCACTATTTCTTTCAAGGCGCTATCCTCCCTTATTGCTCTCTACAAAAGTATACCAGAGGAGACACTCAATGAATTCAAACAAAATAAATGTTTTTAAAAATACAAATTACTCAGTAATTTTCTTTAAAAAAAGAGCAATTTTTAAGCGGTACTTTTGCGTAACGTCGCTTTTGTGATAAACTATCTTGGTGAATGAAGCCTTGAGAGGAGACATTTTTAATGATCACAATGGATGATATTATTCGGGAAGGACATCCCACCTTACGTGAAGTTGCTAAAGAAGTGCCTATTCCACTAACGGAAGAAGACGTGAAGCTGGGTGAAGAAATGATGGAATTTCTTAAAAATAGTCAAGACCCAGTAAAAGCTGAAGAAATGCACTTAAGAGGTGGTGTCGGCTTAGCCGCTCCCCAATTAGATATCTCAAAACGAATGATTGCGGTTCATGTGCCTAGCCTTGATCCAGAGAAACCAGATTCCGGTATTAGCACAGTAATGTATAATCCGAAAATTTTGAGTCACTCAGTCCAACAAGCCTGCCTTGGTGAAGGTGAAGGCTGTCTATCAGTAGACCGGGAAGTTCCTGGATACGTTGTACGTGCTGCTCGAATCACTGTTTCTTACTACGATGCAGAAGGTAACAAGCAAAAAGTTCGCTTGAAAAATTACAACGCAATTGTCGTGCAACATGAAATTGACCATATTAATGGCATAATGTTCTACGACCACATCGATGAAAGCACACCGTTCACTTTAGATGACGGCGTGTTGGTGATTGAATAAGAATTTCTAACTAAAAAGGATTTCTCAAGGTTTTAACCACTTTGAGAAATCCTTTTTTGTGACTCCTTTATTATCTTGGTACTTGCAGCTGCACATTGTAACGATAGCGATCGCCACGATAATAAATTTCAGCATACTCGATCAAGCGGTCTCGCTGATCGCGGGTTACTCGCTGAACGTACAGCAGCGGTTTGTTTTCCTCTACCTTTAGATCTTTTGCTAACTGCTTATCTGCAACAATCGATTCAATTGTTTCTTTAGCATTCGTCACCACGAACCCTTTTTCACGCAACAGCTTGTACAGCGAAGCATCTGGATCGTCCAGTTCCTCTGCCGCAAGTGTGATAAAGGATGGACAGTACACACGCTGGAAGCCTATTGGTGTATCGCCAATCCAACGCAGCCTTTCGTGACAGCTGACGGTTGCCCCCTTTGGCAGCTCCAATTGAGAGCAGACCATAGGATCAGCTGCAACTGTCTCTTTAAAAGAATGCAAGGTGGAATGTACGCCACGATCCCCATTTTCTTCAGAGAAGCTAAGCAGCGTTTGTAATTGCAGCGATTCTTTTCTGCTTAAAACAATCGTCCCTACTCCATGAATACGTTGGACATAGCCTTCATCTACTAAAAGCTTCACTGCATTTCTCACTGTAATCCGGCTTACATTAAAACGCTTTTGCAAGTCAGGTTCAGCTGGAAATGGATCACCTACCGGGTAGTTGCCATGGATGATCTCCTGCTTTAATTCCTCATAAATTGCTAAATACTTAACACTGTTTCCTTTCATGAAACCTCACCACATCTGCTAATGAATTTGATAATTCTACAATATTAAAATCATTGGCCTTTTGAACAGTTTCAAATAAGGAAAGGAATTCTGGATCAGATAAATCAATAAATGCCCCCACCATTGAACCAACAATAGTTGCGATTGTATCTGTATCGTATCCAATATTTACAGCATCAATGACTGCCTGTAAAGCATTCCCTTTATTTAAGGACACGATTCCAAAAGCACTAGGTACGGCTTCTGAAATATGCAGTCCGCTACCAACGATTTGTGAAAGTCGACGTAGTTTTTCTTCCTTTGTACCTACACCGTCTACAATATTATACGCTAGTTGTATGCGCTCTACAACACTAGGCCCGGCCACTTCTCGAGAAACTTCCTTCGCCAGTGCTTCTCCACGAACCGCACCGTAATATCCAGCAGCTAATACATCTTCAACAGTCGCATGCTCAGCTAACGACGCACTTGTTGCAGCTGCAACAGCACAGGCTCCTGAAATTGCCAAGGAATTATCATGGGTCACCTGAGTAATGGTGATGGCCGTATCAATTGCACCAGCTAAATCATCTGGATTCAAAATGCCCGCTGGAGCAATTTTCATCGCTGCACCATTCGTTGCTTTGGACGCATAGTCTACAGTGACTGCTCCTGGTAAAGGCTTCATCTTTAATGAAGGATCTTTGTACATTGCCACTGCACTTCTAGTAGTCGGTCCAGCGAATCTATCAAAGTACCATGAAACATCTGACCATTTTAAGATGGCTTTAATCACCGTTTCTTTGTCCAGCGTTCCGCCGTTTTCCAAAACTGCTTGGCACAGAAAATAGATTTGAGAAAAGTCGTCGGTAACCTGTCCCGCTTCATTTCCTAAAGCAAAAGCCGTTTCACCAGGTTTTTGCAAATCAGTAACTGGTCCTCCAAAGTGTTGACGAATCTGATCAAAGGATAAGTTCTCTGTTGCCGCTCCCATAGCATCACCAATTGCTGCTAAACCTAAAATTCCTTGAATTTTTGTCTGTACTGTCATAATTATTTTCCTCCCTTATTATCAATAGCTGACATTTCTGCTTCTGGATCCTTAACGCCTAAAACAAATGTTAGAAGTAGTCCACCCAGAAATGAAATGGTTAAACCTACGATATATGCCCATAATGTTGGCCCCGCAAAAGCCGGAATAGTTGTTAGCCCTCCAAACACAAAGGCATTACCAATTACATTAAAAGCACCCATAAATGCTCCACCTAAAGCAGCCCCTACACAACCAGCAATCAACGGCGTTTTAAATTTTACACCTAGTCCATAAATAGCTGGTTCAACAATTCCTGACAGAAATACTGAGGTAATTGCTGTTAAAGAAAAGTTTCTCAGCTTTTGATTACGTGACCGTAGAAAAATAGCAAAAGCGGCACCTGCCATGCCAAAGTTGGCATTAGCTCCATAGGCGATAAATGGCGAAGAGCCTGTTCGAGCGATTTCTGGGATGATTACCATTGTATTCGGGGCCCAATGAACGCCAAACATAATGAGAATGTTCCAAATCCCTCCAATTACTGCTCCAGTAACAATCTGATTAATACTTGCTAACCAGCCCACAACATTGGCAATGCCAATACTCAAATAGTTACCAATCGGCCCAAAAATGCCCGCAGCAACTGGTACTAAAACCAACAATAAAACGGTTGGAATGATGATCATGTGTAGACTATTAGGCAATTTTGCCTTCATAAAATGCTCCATTTTTGACTGAAGCCAAATCGTTAAAATAGCCGGAATAACTTGACTCGTATAGTTAAATACTGGAATAGAAATACCTAAAAATGATACCATGTTTCCTCCATCACCTTGGATCAACTCTATAAAACCAGGCATAATTAAAGCGCCCATAACAGCCATTGCAATGAAGGGACTTGTTTTAAATCGATTGGCAGAGGTTACTGCAACCAGCAAAGGTAAAAAATAAAATACAGAAGTAGCAGCTAAGGTGAGAACTAAATTAGTCGTACTTTCTGTTGATAACCAGCCTAATTCATTTGCCAAAATAGTAAAGCCGCGAAGTAATCCTGAGCCAGCAAGCAGCGGCAGCAAAGGGGAAAATATACTGACTACCAAGGCAACAAAATCATTTAATAAATGACGTTCATTTTTAGTCTCTTCGACAGAATAATCCTCTGCCTCTTTTCCAGTTCCCAGCTCCTTCAAAAACGAATCATACACATCACCTACCGTGGTTCCGATGACAACTTGAATTCCTGACTCTTTATCTACAACACCTGTGACCCCCTCTAATGTTTCAATCTGCTTTACATCGACCAAAGCCCGATTCCTAAGTTGTGGGCGTAACCTTGTAGCACAATGAGTAACCGAAACAATATTGTCAGCACCTCCCATAAAATCAAGCAATTGTTTAGACAAAGCCTCTGTCTTCCCCATCTTCATTGACTCCCTTCCATTTATAAAACAGAAACACGACGTACTGCTCAATAAGACGTTATAACGTCTTATCCTCAATACGAGTATACCTCAGTTATTTTAGAATGTAAACGCAAACATAGAAATTTTTCACAAAAAAAAATGCTCTCATTGAGAAAGCATTTTTCCTAAAATCTCTATTTGATTACTTTATTGTACTGCTACGACCCTTATTCTTTATACAAAATTCCTTTATCTGACAAAGCTTCGGTAATCCGTTCAAAGTCTTCTTGGGTGTCATAAGCAATGGTATGCAGATGAATACCATCCGTTAATTCTGATAAGAAGCTAGCATTGGATGTCTGATAGTTTTCCAGAAAGCCATTCACATCTTCCTGAGTTGTAATATGCAATCCACCAACCAATTCTCCATATAATGGATGTTCGACAATTACATCGACAACCTCTCCACCTGCTTCTACAATCGTGCGCAATTCTTCTTCCGCTTGACTTTTATTATGCTGAACTGCAATTTTACTGAACAGTTGGCTAGACCTGCGCTCTAATAAATAGCCACGGGAGGTTGCAATAATATTTTCACCAGCTGCTCTTAACAAGGCAACGTCACCTACTATAATTTGGCGGCTAACCTCATATTTTTTAGCGAAGCTGCTGGCACTTAGTGGGTTTTCTGTTTCTCCCAGTTCTTTTAGAATTGCTTTTCTGCGTTTGTTTCCATCTTTCATCTCATTCACCTAACTCTTTAGATTGAAAATTTCTGGATTGCTTCATAATATCTTGAAAAGTTGCTACCATTGTTTCTTCAAACAGAGGATTTTCTACTCGTTTGGCAACTTTTTCTAAGACTGCATCTTCTCTACCTTGGTCTAGAATATCTTTTTGTGTTTCCTTTTTATACGCCGTGACTTCGGTTACTGCCTGTAGTCGTTTTTCCAGCAATGCTACCAACTGTTCATCAATGGCATCAATTTTTCTACGAGCGGCTTCTAGCTTATTGCCGTTAGCATCTTCATCAATGGTGCGGATTATACGAGCTGGATTCCCGCCAAGCACCACATTATCCGGAAATGATTTGGTTACTACTGAACCGGCTGCGACTACAACGTTATTCCCTAGAGTAACCCCCGGTGCAATGACAACTGAACCACCTAGCCAGACATTATCACCAATTCTAATTGGTTTTCCAAATTCCATCCCACTATTTCGTTTGCCAGCCTCAATTGGATGAGTTGCTGCATACAGCTGACAATTAGGGCCAAACATACAATTATCTCCGATCGTAATTGGACAAATATCTAAAAAGATATTGTTGAAATTACAATAGAAGTTCTCACCGACTAAAATATTGTATCCATAGTCAAAAGAAACGGATGGCTCCACATGAACTTGTTCCCCTGTTTTACCAAATGTATTTTTAACTAACAGCGCTCTTTTCGCTGAGTCAGTTTCCGCATTAATTGCTCGCAGCTTTACTCGGGCATCTTTACGATCAGCTGATAACTCAGGATCCCCAGCAAAATATAAGTCTCCCGCAATCATTTTCTCTTTTTCTGTACGTTCCATCAAAATCCTCCTATAGCTGTTCGAAAACAGTGCTGCCATCGGCTTCTACAAACTCATGCAACATCGGAATGTGGATCGGGGTCCGATTAATTGCCAGCACTGCTGCTTTTTCGTTCTTTTCATAAATTAAATCACAAAACGGATGGACTTGAAAGCTTGTTCCAACGATTACTAACAAATCTGAAACATTTACCGCTTGAATAGCTTGACGAATGGTGTCATCGGTAAAACCCTCACCATACAAAACAATGCCTGGTCGAATCTGCCCACCGCAATTTTCGTGCCGATCACTCTTCAAATACTCTTGCCAAGGTACTGTTTGCCCACACTTTCGGCAATAGCAGTCATAAAGTGAACCATGGAAATTTACCAAGTGTTGGCTGCCTGCTGCTTGATGCAGACCATCAATATTTTGCGAAACAATCCAGACCGGTTTACTCCTCTCCAAAACCGCCATTTTTTTATGAATTACATTCGGTTCAGCAGTCGGATGGTACAACGTTTTAACAAAGGTATAGAATTTCTCCGGTTCTTGGTTTAAGCAATCACTACTCAATAAATACTCCGGTGCTTCTATGCCATGGTAAATACCTTTCAATGATCGATAATCTGGCACTCCCGATGGCGTTGAAACACCTGCTCCAGTTAAAAAAGTAATGCTTTTCGCCTCTTGTATTTTCTGTACTGCTGCTTGAATTGTTATCTCCACTTTTATCACCTCATATCCATTATACTGCAATGCAAAACAAAAATACCTCCCTTAATGAGGAGGCATAGATACATTCACCAATAAAGAGGCCTTTCGAATTTTCTTACAGAAGATTTTGCAACAATTTCTATTAGACAGCTCAACTCTCCTGTACGAGGGTTCAAATACTAGTCAACTCGCTCTTATGTAGGCAATCCTACTTTAGCAGCTTCTGATTCTTTGGCATATACGTTGTTTCTATTTCCTTATTCTAATTGTCGTTTCAATTCCTTTACTTGTTCAATAGATAAGCCGGTTCCTTGATCTACTTGTTCTGGGGATAGACCCATTTTCAAAAAATTAATTGCCGTTTCAACTTTATTTTCTTCTCTGCCTTCTCTTCTAGCAGTAGAAAGTTCAGCATCCCGGATCGCTCGACCTTTGTCGATCCTTAACATCAGCACTTCCCCCTTTGCTTTTAGATATTTACATGCAACACCTTAAAAAGGAACACCGCAATCTTCTATTGGCAACTTCTAATGCTTCAGTATATATGGTATTCCTGTTTCCTTATTCTAATTGTCGTTCCAGTTCTTTTACTTGTTCAATAGATAAGCAAGTTCCTTGAGCTACTTGTTCTGGGGTTAGACCCATTTTCAAAAAATTAATTGCCGTTTCAACTTTATTTTCGGACTTACCTTCATTTCTACCTTCCTCTAAGCCTTCTCTTCTAGCAGTAGAAAGTTCAGCATTCCGGATTGCTCGACCTTTGTCGACTCGCATAATCATTTGCTTCTCCTCCTCGTTTAATGAGTAATAATTAACCTTATTCTGGGCGTCCTTCAAATACTGAGGGGCTTGCTCTGCCACTTGGCCGGTTTTGAAAAATTGTTGCCAGTGGTAAGCAGGGCTGTCTTGTTCAATGTTTTTATTTTTCAGACTAAGAAAACAGATGCGATGGATTTTTTGACCTTGGCTGCCTAAAAAAGGTTTACGGGTTTTGTCATTGTGGTAGCTAATATTTTGCAAAGCATCTTCATCTTTAGGAAACATGTGGAAATCAATGATATTTATCCCATACGCAGCGTGTAGAGTAGAAAATTGGTTGTCATCTTCGTAGGCTTCAGCATCTTCGTCACCATAGGGAGAAGCATAGGCAGCGGACAAATAAAAGACCGCCCGTTCCCTGAAGAAATCATGGCTGCGGACCTGCATCTCAATGGTCACCTGAGTGCCATCATTGCTAGCAGCCAGCACATCCACTTCCGTATATTTCAGCTTGTTCTCATCTTCCAAAGATTGTTTGTAGCTATCAATGTGATACGTGTCTCTGGGCGTCAGGGTCTCAAATTCTTCACCAAGGACATCTCTGACAAAGGCTTTTAGAATGTGATTGGTGTCTTTTGAAGTAAATAATTTTCGAAAAAGCAGATCGTTAGTTGGTAAATAATTAGGCATTTTTTTACGTCCTCTCTGGCTAGAGAAGGATTCACCTTAAGTATAGCACGGGTTTCCTTGCTCTATCAAAAAATGGTTATTCATTCTATAAAGTACGCAAAAAAGAGCCCTTTTGATTGAATTTCAAACAAACAGTGCTGTTTTTAGATATTCGCATCAATCCAACATAGAATTCGTTCATTGGTTTCGTTAGAACCTATTTCACGAGATTCATTTAAAAACTTCCGCACAAAAACACCCCCCAATTCGAGAGGTGTTCCACTATTAATTTGCTGCTTTCAAGACTTGATTTTCCAAAAAGGCGATAACCTCACTGAAAGAATCAAAAAGTCCATCAGCCTGTTCTTGTGAGAAGGGGAATCGTTCTTCCCGTTTGGCTAAGGTGTACATCCCTGCTCGAGTTGCGGATTCAATGCCATAATTTGAATCCTCAATTACCAAACACTCCTCTGGCGCAAGACACATTTTTTGTGCAACTGTTTGATAAATCTCTGGATGCGGCTTAGATGCTTTAAACATGTCGCCACTCAAGATCAGTTCAAAATAGTCTTTAATCTTGCATTGTGTCAGCGCAGCTTCAATCTTCTCAGGTGCACCTGAAGATGCCAGAGCTAGGCGATAACCTTGAGACTTCAGCCACCCTAAGGTTTCGATGATCCCCTCATTTAGAATCTCAGTAAAGTCAATGGGCCGATCCGCATAGTAAGCGCTAAACCGTTTGTAGTATTCCTCGAATGATGTTTCTTCCTTACAATAGGTAGAAATAATTTGGAAAGCCATCTTTTTGTTTCCACCAACCATTTTCATCAGGGTTTCTTCTGGAATAGTTATGCCTAAGTGTTGTAAGTATTCCATTTGCCTGGCAAATTGCAAGGGTTCAGTATCAACAATGACCCCATCCATATCAAAAATTACGACCTTAAAAGTCATTTAGCTTTTTCCTCTTGCAGCTTTTGATACGCTTCGACGATCTTATCGACCACCTCATCATCAGAAGCTCGGTCAACATATTTAGCAACAGTTGCTCTTACGCCATCTTTAGCAATATTCTTTTGGATGGTTACTGCACTTTCATCCGCTGGTTCACTATAGGCAAAAGCACAAGCTAATGCTTTAGCGATACCGTCATAATCAATACCATACTTTTGACACAGACGAATGACGCCCATAAATCGATCTTGTGGACCTACTTTTCTGATTGGATCATAGGCTACACGATAAATTGCATCCGGCATTTCATTCTTGGCCTTTGGCAAATATTCCAGTTCACGAATTTCTTCACGAGTAACGGGATATTCAAATAGAACTGCATGAACCGTTGCATCGTGTACCGCTTTGATTAAGGCAGCTACCGCTGGGTCTGCTTGAGCGGTAACAATATCATCATACCCTTTCAGATAACCATAGTAGGCTGTGGCAGCATGCGGCCCGTTAATCGTAAAGACCTTAATATCCTTTAGCATTTCTACATTTTCCCGTACATCAAGCCACTTAACATCGCTGAAATCTGAATAAACGGGTCCTTGAATAATCAACGCTGCCACTGCTGTTGTTACTAGATCAGTAGAATACGTAGTTTCTGCATCCGTCGAGCGGCGAACGATCGAGTCGCGGACAACCACATTTTTGTCAAACCAGTTTTTAGCTTCTTCAGATCCTAAGTTGTCTCTGAAATATGCTGTAATTTGATCAATAATATGGTTTTTATTGGTTAAGCAAATCAAGGTTTTTTTGCCTTCAGGATCTACTTCGTACTGCTTGTCAAAACACTTAGCCAAATATTTAGCCGACTCTTCAAAATCTTCTGGATACAATGGAAGCATCAGTAAATCAGCCGCAAGAAAACTGTCCATTACGGAGTAGTCCTTATCGGTTACAAAAGCTTTGTACCCATCAATCTTGTTCATGAACACATCATCGGTTGTATGAACCCGTACGTCAAAATGACCCTCTTTATTTAATTCATCAATCACCTGAGGATCATTATCTAAAAAGGTGATGTTCCAGCCTGCATTAAAAAATGTTTCCCCTACAAATCCTTTACCCAATCTTCCAGCACCAACAATAAGTACATTCTTCATCCTGCATTCTCCCATCCTACTGTCTATTTTGCAAAAACATCCATAATTTCCTTGGCGGTTGTTGCCCTACGAATACGCTGTACATTTTCTTCATCGATCAGCGAGCTAGTAATCACACTTAAAATCTCTAAATGACTATTATTTTTACCAGCAATTCCGATAAAGACATAGGCAATTTCACCATCTGGAAAAGCCACGCCTTCAGGTACTTGCACCACCGAAACCCCAGATTCCTTAATGGCCCCTCGCGATTCTTCTAAACCATGGGGAATAGCTACATGATTGCCTACATAAACTGGTAAGCGCTGATTTCGCTCAATCATTTGATCGATATAATCCTTTGTTACATAGCCCTTATCGACTAAAATCTGACCAGATACTACAATTGCTTCTTCAACATTGGTGAAGCTCTGATTAAGCAAGATATTCTCTTTATTCAAAATCTTTCCATCAATAATTGCAGCTGCTTCTGGAGCCTCATTTGTTTTCTCCACCTGAGCATGCTGGTTTCGCTCTTTGACAAAAGCAATAGCCTCATCATAGTCACTTTCCTTCAAGAAATTATTGATTGGAATGTACGCTATTTGATCATTCGCTCCACTGATTTTGGCTCGTTCAATCAACGAATCCAACGTGATGACTAAGTCGGCATCCGAATCAATCTTATTGGCTGAAGAGTTTAAAACAGTAATACCTGCAAGGTTTTCCTTTTTCAGTAAGTTCTTTAAGACAGAAGCCCCCATCGCACTGGAGCCCATGCCAGAATCACATGCAACAACAATCTTTTGTACCGCTGCATCCATTTCCTTCAACAAAGACGTTTGTTTAGCTGACCGCTTAGCAAAATCCGCCACACTTTTCACCTTGCGATTGCCAACTGAATACTCTTTTGCCTCTTCACCAGAACCGAAAGTCTTTAATAGGAACATTCCAATTAGAGTCGACACAATGAATCCAGCCAAAATCGAGACAAAGTTCGCAAATATTGCGTCCTTTGGTGTCATTAATGCTATATTTATCAAGCTCCCCGGAGAAGCAACGCCAATCAATCCACCCCCTAGCAATACCTGGAGGTACAAGGAGACTGACAGACCGCCCATTGTAGCGAAAACCATGATTGGATTTCCTAATACAAATGGGAAGTATACTTCGCCGATACCGGCAATTCCTGCAATAAACATGGCCATCGGCGCAGTGTTTTTTGATTTCCCCTTGCCGAACAAAGCAATTGAAAACAACGTTCCTAATAGAGGACCATTATTCGTATCCACCAAGAACATAATGGATTTGCCTAACTCAGCTGCTTGCGCATAGCCAATAGGAGCCAAAATTCCGTGATTTACTACATTGTTCAAAAATAATACCTGAGCTGGTGCCATGAAAATAGACAAGGCAGGAATCATCCGATTATCGGTCGCCCACTGAACTCCAGCTGTTAAAACAGCAACAAGACCGCGGATCGTTGGTCCTACTGTTAAAAAGGCAATGATCGTAAAAATTGCCCCAATAATTCCTAAGCTAAAATTATTCACAAACATTTCAAAACCAGGTTTGATCTTACCATCAATAGCCTGGTCAAACTTTTTCAAAACCCATGCTGCTAACGGCCCCATGATCATGGCGCCACTAATCATTGTAATATCCGAACCGACAACCACGCCCATGCTGGCAAATAAACCAATCACTCCACCCCGTTGACCATGGATATTGTAGCCAGCAGTATAGCCAATCAACAACGGAAAAACATAATTAAGGATTGGTCCTACAAGTTCATTTAATTGTTCATTCGGCAGCCAGCCATTCGGGATAAACAAGGCTGCCATGATTCCCCACCCAACAAAAGCCCCTAAGTTAGGCATAACCATTCCACTCATGAATCCGCCAAAACGTCGAATTTTTGCTAAAACACCTGAGCTGCTTGAGCCTTCACCGATATTCATCTCCATCACTTTAATCCCCCTTAACGAGTTGATTTTGCCCCAGTAATATTAATTGTTGTTCCTGAAATATAGGAAGCATGATCTGAAGACAAATACGAAATCAAATCAGCAATCTCTGTCATTTTCCCAGGTCTTCCTAATGGAATCGTTGCTGCATAATTTCCGGTATAATCATCATTTGCAGCTTCTGGATCGACTCCTCTGGTGTAATTCAAAGCCTTAAAGTTCTCTTCACTGTTCATAGGTGTCCGTTCATTTATTCCAGGAGCTACCCCAATCACTCGAATGTTAAACGCTCCCAACTCTTTTGCCCACGCTTTGGTAAAAGCATGCACTGCTGCTTTGTTGCCTGAGTAGCAGCTTTGTCCCTTCGAACCTTCTAGCCCTGCTTCAGAAGACATATTAATGATCACACCTGATTTTTGTTTAACCATTACACGTGCAACGGCTTGCGAGCAAAGAAAGACACCTTTTTGATTCACATTTGTCATAAAATCAAAATCCTCTTCACTTAGTTCGTATTCCGGCTTTTTCCCGTAATAATCGACTAACATACGAGGACGACTTACCCCAGCATTATTGACCAGTACATCGACATGTCCATATTTTTCAACCACTTGCTGAACCATTGCCTCAACCGACTTTTTATTCGCTACATCACATACCATTGAATCGACATTGGCTTTTCCGTCATGATTGCTTGTTTCAGTGACATCTGCTGAAATAACTTGTGCACCATTCCGTGCTAACCCATCCACCATCTTTTCGCCTAATCCCATACTTCCGCCTGTGACAATCGCAACCTTACACGTCAAATCTAACCACTTTTCTGACACTTTCGACACCTCACCATTTTTATTTGATAACCCAGGAGCTCTACCAAGCTATCTCGACATCCTGAAAACGTTCCCCATGTCTTTGACATCATTGTAAACGGTTGATGTGCAAAAATCAACATATTTTTTGCACATTCATTCATATTTTTTGCACGAATTGCATATAACGATGTATTGACCAGCGATTTTGTGGTAGAATAGACAGGAAAATTAGTAGTTGGAGGGGCTTATGTTAAAAAGAGAAAGACAACGCCTAATATTAGAAGAATTGAATGTTAAAAAGAAAGTTCTTGCTTCAGATTTAAGCGAACAGTTCCATTGTTCCGAGGACACCATTCGAAGAGATTTTAGAGAATTGGATCAGCAAGGATTACTGAGAAGAATTCATAGCGGAGCCATCAGTCTAGGCCCAGCAGTAACAACCTTTGAACAACGCTTGGGAGTGAACATGGACCAAAAGCAAGCCTTAGTTCAGCGGACACTGCCTTTATTAACCGAGGATAGTATCTTAATGATTGATGGGGGGACTACCAATTTAGAATTGGTTAAAGCTCTGCCGGAAGATTTTTCGGCTACGATTATCACCAATTCACCGTATATCACTATTGAAGCAATTAAAAGAAAAAATATTGAAACCATTGTTCTAGGTGGAATCATGGCCAAGCGTGCGGCAGTTAGTCTTGGAGTAGAAGCGTTGGAGGTCTTAGATACACTTAGAATAGATACTTACGTGATGGGCATTTATAACCTTGATCCAGAAAAAGGAATGACTGTTCACAGCCAGCAGGAAGCTCAGGTTAAAAGAAAGATGACTGAAGTGTCTGATGAAGTGATCGGGATGGCCTCTGCTGATAAGCTAGGTGTGTACAGCAACTATATCTGCTGCAAACCAGAAGCAGTCAATATCCTAGTCACCGATTCAAAGGATGAAATACTGTTGAAAAATCTAGAAAAGAAACACCTATCCATAGAAAGAGTGCAAAGATAGGAAAAAAATAAAACCAAGTTTATTCTTTCAAAAAAGAATATGCTTGGTTTTATATGTACGTTCATTCTAGTTGCTAGAACAAAACCTTTTATTATTAGCCTTATCTACCGTACATCCGTTTCTGGGTCCTCTTTTTAGCCAAATGTTTCACCGGCCGAGTGTCGTGAATCAGTTTTCCTTTTTCCAGATGGACCACCCGATGAGGAAAACGCCGAATCAACCCATGATTATGAGTAGTCATTACCACCGTAACACCCTTGCGATTAATTCGCTCCAACAACTGGACAATTTGCATCGCGTTGGCTGCATCCAAGTTCCCAGTGGGTTCATCTGCCAATAAAATTCGCGGCTGGTTGACAATCGCTCGAGCAATAGCTGCCCGCTGTGCTTCCCCGCCCGAAAGCTTCATCGCATGTCGCTTATGCGTTAAGCCTACTAATCGAAGAATTTGATTCACCTTTTTAGGAATCTGTTCTGGAGGCGTATTGACAATATCCAGTGCATAGACTAAATTTTCCTCTACCGTCATTTGCGGCAGCAATCGAAAATCTTGGAAGACTACGCCAATGTCCCGTCTTAAATAAGGGACCTCTTTGCGTTTTAATGTACTCAGCTTATGGTGATTAACAAAAACTTCTCCTCGTTCAGGGACCAAATCTTTGTATAAAAGCCTTAGCAAGGTCGATTTACCTGCTCCAGAGGCTCCAGTAATATAAACAAATTCACCAGAAGGAATCATCAGGTTCACTCGTCTTAAGATGGGGATCTGCTGCTTCTTTATTTTGACCGCTCCATCGATTTTTACTCGGCGCGGCTCAGTGATGAATTTGCTCACATTTCGCATTTCAATCATGTTTTCACCTCACTACTTGGGATGTTTTAAACTCTTTTCAGCTAGGTGAAGAGATACTCCCCATTTGCTGATCGTCGAAAACTACTAATAAAAGTATAACATATCCCGTTAGTTGGTTAAACGTCATCCTAGAAAAGCAGCACTACTCCATCCTCTAAATCAAAAAAGTTATACCGTTTTAATGCTTTCTAAACAGTCTGTTCACAATTCCATCATATCTTTCATTTACTATATATGTATACCAACAAACAACCCTAACACTTTTTCATTTTTAACTCCTTTGCTAGTCGGCCACCCACCGACTAGCTTTTTTGTCTTCTCCTGATTATTGTGCAATACGTTCTGATTTAACATCCTTCTGTATTTTTAAAAGAAGTACTACATAGTGAAATATATTTTTTGATGTGGCTTATTTTTTTGTTAAAACAAAATACCCAATCATAATTGATTGAGCATCTTGTTTGGCTAGTTTATCGCTGAATAGTACTTCAATTCCTCTAGCTGCTGTGAACCTTCCAACCAATATTCATAAAAAGCACTGCTTAACTTGTAGCCTCTCCCCCATAGTGTCGTGATGGTTTCTCCAGTGATGCCATGGGTCTCAAACTTGTGCTTCAACTTGTTTATCAAGCAAGACAATTGGCTCATGTTCGAAGACGTGCTGCCATCCTGCCATAGACAGTCGCACAGTTCTTGTCGAGATAGAACGCCACTAGTGGAGTAAGACTGGATTAAACATTCAAAGACACGTTTTTCCGTTTTGGACAGACTCTTGATTAATAATTTCAGACTATTTGGAGTAGTATCCTCTCCTTGTGTAGTAGGAAAAGTCAGAATTTGATTGCCAGTTACCACATCTTGCTTCACTTGTTGTTGGAGCTCGTTCATTTTTTCTCGAAGAAGTTCATAGCTGGTTTCTTTTGCAACCCAGTCTACCAAGCCTCGTTCTTGCCAGTAGCTTTGTTCTTCCTCATTAGGAATGTT
>NZ_JAFREL010000025.1 GCF_017377655.1 Candidatus Enterococcus ferrettii | reverse complement strand
GCATATTGTAACGGTGTAGCGGTCTTTTCAATTTCTTCATCTGACAGATGCCCATCTCCATCATCAACTGCACTACCCTCAATGTATTTAAAGAGTCGAATCGTTGATAAACGAGTGAGACCTGCATTGACATCTGTCACATGATGGATATATTTACCAGAGCCAAGAGCTATTGGCAGATCCTTCAATTCAGGATGCGGATACTCAGGTGTCTTATAATCACTCGGATTAGCCTTCGAATTCTTAGTCACATCCGAACCAATCAATTGCTTAGTGACAATCACGACTTTTGAAACAACTAAATCACCGACAATAAACTCAGCCAAATATTCACCTTCTGGCAAATCTTCAAACATGTACTCGCCACTAGCATTTGTCTTAACCAAGGAATCTCCGCTACCATCGATAAATGATTTTCCTCTTAAGCTCTCTTTGACTAGTTGTTTTTTGTACCCAGTATTAGTTTTACTGGTTCGATAAAGCTTGACTGGAATATTAGCGACAGGATCTTCTGCTGAACCGTCTTCTTTAGTTCCAATTAATCCGTCATAGTCATCGTCATACCAGACATAACCTTTTAGATCTCGGCTGAAGACTCGGGTTTGCACAATGTTACTGTATACTGGCAATTCTAGCTTGCTATTAAAGGCTGCTTGGTTTCTGAACAAATCGCCAGCCATGTGCCCTGTTGGTGATAGAGTGACTTCAAAGCTAACCTTTTCATCCACCTCTATAGAAGCTACTTTAGCCATAATCGCTTTCGCATTCTCATAGAGCGCTGGATCTCCACCCGATGGGAAGGCTACTAGACCCGGTATCGTAGCATTTGGATTTTGATTTGGCGGAACTGACGAATTTGTATAGAAGAAACTTCCAGTTCCTTTGGTCATTTTAATGTTTTTCACTTTATAGGACCCATTAAAATCAGACCCTCGAACCGTATCCCCATCAAATGGCAATACATCTAAAAGGTTCACATCCACTAATTTATCTGAACTATTATTTTCTAGCCCAACGGTGTACGTGATATCCGAGGATGCCGAAGGATTCGCTGCGTCTTTGGCACCAACTTCCAACAATTCTTTATCCACGGTTTTCGTCAGTAAAATCTGTTGTACTTGATAAAGATCAATTTCTGCTTCTGATTCTCTGACTCTTTGTGCAGAAGGATCTTTCTGGCTCGGACTTCCTTTCACCCATATTTCACCGACGGTATGGGCTTTAGCCTTAGCTACGGATTTATCATCAAAGGATAAATCCTTAACTTCAGCACTTGTGGTAAAGTTGACCTCGGCAATATCCCCCTTCGCAGGGTTTAGATCATCAAGAGTAAATACAAGCACGGTAGTACCATCTGGTTTCTTGGTGACCGAAACATTTGAAGCCGCAATTTTATTTCCTAAGCCATCTACTGCAGAACCTGCATCATAATTGATTCCCTTAGATAAGGTAGTGGTCAATCTGACAGTATGAGCAGTGTTTCCACCATTGATGTTCCCATTGACTTTCCATTTGATGGTTTCATCTGTCGGATAGATTGGTTTTTCCGGTGCCGTAGTCGTAGTGATAGAAACACCATTCGTAAAGAAAGTATCGCCATAACTTGCCATTTCTGCAGCTACACCAGGATATAATAGACCAGTACTGTCGGATTTAGCATGATGCCCACCTGTTTTAGTTCCTGTAGAAGAAAAGGTGGACGGTGCATACGAAGTTCCGGGATCAGGCCTTTGTTTCACTGATCCATCAATATTGGTAACAAAAGAATTCATCAGTAAAATATTTGGATTTCCGGAAGTGTCCTTGTAACTACCAATTGGTCCAACAGCCACAACAGGCATAATAACACTGTAAAAATACGGCGTATAAGTAGGCGTTACAACTTCATCTTCCAGTTTACATGCTGTTATCTCTCCCACCATCTCGGCTGCTTCCACTGTTGGGAACCACGTATATTCAGCATTTAGTTGAGCTTGAGTTCTGTAAGTGTTATTAGGAACTTTGGAGGCTTTGACCCCATAAGATATTTTTTTTGCCTGAGTATAAACCGGCCTGCTAGAATCAAATTTGGCAGAATTCCCATTCCACCGAACATAGCTCACTCCTTTTTTGACTAAATGACTATCAGTTGAAACAGACAAACGTCCGACTGCAGTAAATTCATACCCTTTGTTTACTCTCGAACTACCTGTAGAATTCCAAACACTGCCTGTACCGCTTAAACTCACACCATTTTCTTTAAGGTCCGCTGGAGGATTGTATGCCCATATAGTATGCTGAGAGAAACCAGTGCCAGCTTTCGTCCGACTGTATTCAACAGATGTATCACCCGAATGACTATTTCCTTCATACGAAATATTTGATATTTCGATCTCAGAATTAAAAACACCTGTTCCTTTATTAACAATGTACAAATTGTTCCACTCAGTTAAAAGACTCACGGTTGCAAAAACATGATTATTTTTACTAACAGCACTACCGGACATATTATAAGTGTAGGGATTCCACATAGGTTCATAATTTTCAATACTTACTTGAGTGTCACCAGTTAGCTTCACATCTCCTGTGTCAAAAACACCAATATTCGATTTGTCCACTGCTGTTGGTTCAGAAAGGTGAATATCCTGATACTTTCCATAAGGAATTCCATTTGCTAAAATCGTTTTATCCAATTTCAGTGTTCGCCCCGTAGCCTTGTGCAGTCGCCAAAACCAATCAGCAGAATTATCACTCAAAGTCCCATAGGTTCCAGCAACAATTTGGACAGGGTAAGCATGGCTTGTAGAAGTAGCTGATCCAGTGGGAACAGGTGTTTTCGCAGATGTATTAGTCACTTGGTACGTATTACTTTTTGTTCCTAAAGTAAACTTAATCTCTCCTGTAGGAAAAGTTGATCCCCGGAAGTCATATTTATCCCGTCCACTCAATTCTTTAAGGGAAATATTGACGCCTACACCTACAACCTGCCAATTTTTTCGAGTTGTCGCAGACCAAGTTCCACCTGAAACAGTATTAGAAAAATCAGCTTGCTTGCCTTTAAAAAGTTCTGGTTTTATGTTTGCTTTTGCGGATACTTTTGTATCTTTTACTTCTAGCGGACTCAAGTTAGCTTCATCATATTCTTTATTAATCGTTTCTACAAAACCAGTCGATTCATTTTTAGCACTAATAATCGTAATCTTTAGTTTGGGTTTGATCACAGTACCATGTTCAGCACCATAGACATTTACGAACATTGGGACTAAAATTTGTCCATTTGAATTGATCGTGGAACTTAAGTAGCCCTTCGCTGTTTGGGTGCCGTCGGTCTCTGGATGCATTGACGTATTTTCATGTGCAACTACTTCCCAGTTAAAGCGTTTCTTACCAGCTGAATCCAATCCATAAGCTTTCGGTAATTCCATATCCACTCGATATTGAATTTCTGAATACTTGATTTCAGGGTCTGATGCTTCTAACGAAAATGAAAGCAGATATAGATTTGAATCAAATGATCGAACTAGATCGTTGGTTTCTCCAGAATCGTATCCTGGACCATCACTTGTATCAAACTTCGATGTTCCTGTACGCACAGTTACTTTAGCATTTGTCACTGAAATAGCCGAGGCCGCTTTTGCTCCCCGCTTTGCCTTTGCTTCTTCAGCCGGAATTTCAATTGGTTTAAAGGATTCTTCTTCTACATAGGCTCTTTTTTCAAGCTCTTCAATCGTTTCGCTTCCACTCAAAGGCTCTGGTTCGTTTTTTTTCTCTTCTGGTTCCGCAGGTTCTTCTGGATTATTTATTTCTTCTGACGTTTCTTCCACTTTAATAGAAATAAAATTGAACAATTTATGCTTCCTTGCTTGTTCCACATTTTCAAGTTCAACCGTGGATTCTTGACTATCCTGTTCCCTAGAAAAGGTAACCGTTTCAGTCTTATCCTTCAAAAGCTTTAAATACGTAGTGACTTTTCCAGTTTCGGTATCGGATACTCGAATCAGTTCACTAGACAGCGCTCTTTTGTCAGCCTCATCATTCTTTTCAGAAGTATCCGTTTCCTCTGATTCACCTTTCAATACAGCAAGCTCATTTTCTAAATCAAACTGTGAAGACAGTACTTCTCTAACTGGAAGTTCCCGCGAATCAGGACTTGGTGATGATAGACTGACATGCTCATTTTCAACGAGCCGAAAAAGTTGATTTTCTTTGGCAGTCAATTTTAAATTCACGGAATTTTCCAAAATACTGGTATCTTTTCCGGTGATGTCTTCATCATCCTTTTGAACAGTCAAATGGGTGGAAGAATCATCCGCTCGTAATAAATCCATACTAGATATTGAATAAACAATACCTAGTATGAATAGGATAGGAAGTAGGATGGCGACTACGTGATTTATTTTTGGTTTTTTCCGCATTGTCTGCCCTTCCTTTCTGCCTTCATGTTACGCTGCGCGACGCTTTTTATCGATTGCGATGGCTACTGTACCGATTGTGATTGCTCCTAAAGCGATCGCTACAAGAAGCATGGTGCCTGTTCCACCAGTAAATGGCAGGTCAGTTTTAGGATTATTAATTACTGTCAGTTCAATTTCACCATCGTCTTCAGTTCCTGGTACTGGCGGAACAGTTGTCGGTGTGCCTAATTTAACTGTTACTTTCTTAGGATCCTTCAACAATTCGTAGCCAGTTGGTGCTTTTGTTTCCACTACCCAGTAGTCTTTTTGGATTTTGTCATGAGACCATGTTGCTTCTGTTGGGTCACTTGGATCTTGTTTGCCATCATTCGCATTTGGTCCAGCTGTATTATCCGTAAACCAATCTAATTTCAATCCATCAAATTCAGCAATCCCTGGTTTCGTTGGATCTTCCCCTGCTGTTGCTTTTAGGAAAGTTACGCCACTTGGCAACGTATCTGCTGCACCGAATTTGTCTGTATCTTTTTTGTATGACTTGCCATCGGAAGCTAAGAAGATACCTTTTTCAGCATTTTCTTCATTTTCTGCAATATGGAATTCTGCGCCATCTAATGTAGTTGTTCCATCGGTTTTTACCTTTTTGATGTCGAAACCGCCATTGTAGTATTCCGGCTCATCACTTGTGCCAGTATCTGGTGTTCCACCAGGCAGCAAGTAGTCAATCGTATATTTGTTTGAGATCATTCCATTAAAGTCTTTGTTAGTGTTTACTTTGTAGACAACTTGAAGTTTTGGATGTTCATTCGTGCCTATTTCTTTCATCCCTGCTTTGGTTAAGCTGACAACAACTTTTTTCTTCGCCCCTTCAGTTAGATCTTCTACTTTATTTGGAGGAGTGATGGTCGTGCCATCTAAAGTAACCACATAGTGTGTACCATTCGTTAACTTCACTGGTGTGCCAGTCTTATCGATTGCATACACTTCAGCGTCTATTAATTGAAGGTCTTCACTAATCTCATCACTTACTTTGAAGTAAGAAGCGTAAATTTCATCTCCTGCTGCAAAGAAAGTATCAGTTGGTGTTGATGTTGCATCATCTAGATCTACATAGTCTGTAACAG
Organism: Candidatus Enterococcus ferrettii; assembly: GCF_017377655.1. Taxonomy (GTDB): domain Bacteria; phylum Bacillota; class Bacilli; order Lactobacillales; family Enterococcaceae; genus Enterococcus_A; species Enterococcus_A ferrettii. Next base: position 2,717 of record NZ_JAFREL010000025.1, on the reverse strand, counting down.
TCATATCGCGTGGAGCAATCGCATACAAACCATCAGGTAATTCAGTAGTTGCTTCCCACTGGAAAGAATTCCCCGCTTTGATTGAGTAGCCTTTTCCACCTTCAACTGTTTTATCCAATTTAGTATTGGTTACAATATTTTTCGGATAAACATGCACGTCATAGATCAAGCTTCCTGTATCGTCCCGCTTTGTTTGAGGGATATAAACGAAGAATGGATCCATTGGTTTGGTTACCTTAATACCTGGTTCAGCAACAGTTGGTGGTACTGCGGTTGGATCGGCTGGCTTTGTATAGGTATAGTTGCCAGACGCATCAGGAATTTCACGAACGATATAAATCCCATCCGCAAGCTTCTTATCAGTTGCTGCTAGACTTTTACTTACATCAAATACTAACTTACCATCTGAATCAGTTGCCCCCTTATCGCTAAAGGCATTGGTCGTATCAACTTCCCAATCCGTACCCTCGACTTGTTTCAAAGGATCAGTTAACTCTGCCGAGCCAATTGGTTTGATTTTGATGATTTCAAAATTAACATCTTGCATCATTTTTTTGCCAGCAACGTTCGGTGCTTTACTCGGATCAGGATTAATACCGTCCCCACGCTCACCTAATTCAGCCGAACTATTGATTTCATATTTCCAAAGTGTAATCTTACGATCTGACGTATCATCTGAAACCGGGTTATTGCTAATGTCTTGATCAACCGCATAAGCTGCACTCCCAGCACTTAATGCTACGCCTCCCAACATCGTTAATAACCCTAAACTAACCGCTACCTTGCTTATCCATCTCTTTTTCTTTTTCATAATAAGCTCCTTCTCTATCCTTTTTTTGGTTGACTTGCTATAATTTAATTAGATATTTTTGAGGATAATTGACGGCGAGGTCGATATTCTATCCTTGTTTCTTTTTCTTTAGCACTAAGCCCTTATTTAGTACTAATCGTTAATATCTAATTAAAAACCTAAACTGTTCTATCTTTGCGATAGACATCCCCCCTCCAATGACTTATTACGTGGTATTCATGATTGTTGACACAAGCAGAATAGTCCGCAGATTTTTCCTAAACTGTTTAATTCTAGGAAAAAGCCGATACAGTCAAGGGTTCAGAGGACATTTGACGGCGAATGGACGGCGTATAAATCCAAACCAACTCTCTTAATCGAAAGAAAAATAGCCTATAAAATAACGAATGTTATCTGAAAAAGACAAAAAAGCTCCCCCAATGGAAAAGCTTGGTTTTTTTAATTTAATTTTCATTTTTGTTTCATCGCAGCCTTCCCTTTTATTCAGATCATTCAACTTAAACGCAGCCTGAAATAAGACTAGATCATCCAGCTCATTTCTAAGCGATTCAGCATTTTACGACGCTCAGTTAAATCAGAGCCTGTATAGATATCTAAAGTCATTTGTGTCGATGAATGCCCTAATAGTGCACTGATCCCCGCAATGGTTCCCTGTTTTTCCAGCAAGCGAGTGGCAAACGTATGGCGTAATTTATGAAAATGGCAGTCTTGAACCCCCGCCTTTTTGCAGATTTGTTTGAAATGATACGTAATCAAGCGCGGTTCCATCGGATGCTCCTTCACCTGAAAAACAAAAGATTGATTCTCTTCCTGTTTCAAGGAGAGCAACCATTTTTTTACCCCACCAGCTAAAGGAATGACGCGTTCAGAAGCCCTTGTTTTAGGTCTTCCCAATTGCAATTCAGTACCTTGTCCCGCGGTTAGAATGCGTTGATAGGTGTGACGTACATGGATTAAATTGGCCGAAAAATCAATATCCTGCCACTGCAAGGCAGCCAATTCACCAATGCGCATCCCTGTTTGTAAAGCAAGTAATACAGGCGCACCATTTACCTCCTGAGCAGCAACCTTTTCTATCTTTCGCTGTTCTTGAAGGGTTAGTGGTTCCACCTTTTTGTTTACTTTTGCCGGTAGACAAATCTCTTGGCACGGATCTTTTTTTAGGTACCCTTCTTTGAACGCCTGAGATAAAAACCGTCGAATCATCTTGAAAACTGCATGGATCGTGGTACTACCTAATGAGCTCTTCTCCAAAGCCTCCACCCATTTTTGAATGGTCCGCTTCGTCAATGTACGAAGGGGTTGCTCTCCAATATAGGGCAGTGCATATTTTTCAACCTTGTATTGATAGGTTGTCAAGGTTGAAGGTTTGACTTGATCCTTTTTTTGGTGAATACAATACATCAGCCAGTCCTCTACACTTCCTGAGTACTCCCCTTGATTTGCTTGAATCTCTTGATAGTTGAATTTCAATTTCAATAAAACTTCTCGTACTTTTTTGAAGGTTCGACGGTAGACATATCCGTAATGAATCTTACCATTGGCTTTTCTTCCTTTGATGTACCGCCCTTCCCACCGGCCATCTTTTCGTTTGTAAATATTTTCTCCTCTGCGAGCCATGCAAAACACTCCTTTCATTTGATCGTATCCTGATTCGATTTTTTGACGGCTTAATTGACGGCGAATAAAATCAAAGAAATCCTAAAAATACAATCCTCCAAGGTGCATTTTATTTCAATTCAAAAATAGAAAACACTTTGTCTTTCGTTTTTCTATCCAAAAACTTTAATTTATAAAAGAATATTGACGAAATTTTTCCAATATACTATAATTCGAATAGAAAGAAATTATTTGTTTTTATTAGGTTTTTCCTAGAATTAAACAATCAAAGAAAATCAAAGAACGA
>NZ_JAFREL010000024.1 GCF_017377655.1 Candidatus Enterococcus ferrettii | reverse complement strand
GTTGTTTGTTTCATTAAAAAGCCTATCTAGCGTTATTTTGTATAAGCAATTGTTTCACATGGAACACTTTCTAATCTATATTGTTTAATACAAAATTACTAAACAGAGAACTACAGTTCAATTTTGCGAATAATAAGGCATGTGGTTATATTGTTTGATCTTTACTACAAGATGCTTCTCTATTTAAAATGATAAATTTATACATATCACGGGTACAAAGAAGAGTAATTAAGTAAATTGGAATTTTAAAATACAAACACTCACTTCAACTTACTACTTGAATAGCTAACGGATAATCTTGATTTCTCATGAACCCGTTCGAAGATACCCGCAAATACCAATATATAATACTTTTCTACATATTTTAATCAATCATCGTCATCCTTCCTAAAATTAGTCCAGATGCACCTTTGAAAAACCAATTTTAAAATAACTCCAAGCATACATTAATATGCATTTAAATAACATTAAAACACAATATTTTCTTTGTGCTAAACTACTGAAAAAATTATTGCGATTTAAGTGTTTAATTAGGCCTTCTCATAAAAATCAATAGTTTTTCAACTAATACTCTCGTACCACTAATTCAAACGCGCAGTTCATAATGTTAATTTTTAGTCAACTCAAGCTTTTTGATTTGAAACAATGATTAGATTAAAATCCATCTAAACTTTTTCGCTTCTTACACAATTTTTGTTTGCTGATCCCATTTTTTTCTAATTCAACAGAAGTCTTACTATTTCTTATAATAACAAACGACTTTAATCTTTATTATATATAAAACCCAAAAGAAGAATTCCTGCACAAATAACTACTAGCAAACTCAAGTTTTAGTAACAAGTGAAAGAAAAAGGTGTTGTGTAAAAAAAATTAGGCACAGCAATTTTCTGTTGCCTGAATATTCGTACCAGTAAACCTTTATCTTTTTTTTGAAATTTATTTTCACGATTTTTAATGTTTCATGTGAAACAATTGAAGGTTTAGATAAAGGTTTAAATAACGCTCTGCTGAGTAAAAAAGAACAAAAATGTTTTGAATCACTCTCGTTTTATTCAATGATTTTTTTTATTTTGAATGCATTAGTTGTTTCTTTTGATTCTTCTTGATCGGACAAATCAAATAATATATGTTCACCCTTGACAGGGTCTTCTACAATTACTAATTTACCTGCTGACTTACGCTGATCCTTTACAATTTGGGCTTCTTTAATCAGCTCTTTAGGATCTCTTTTAGCTGCTATTGCATTTCCTAAATTAAAAAAAACAGTCTCTTCCATACACTATTCCTCCTCTGTATAATTAACATTATCAAAATATCAGCTACCTTTTTACCTAATATTCATCTTCCATAACAAAATAGCGTCCACTCAATATATCTATTATAACCTTTTAATTTGTGCTTATGCCAATTCAAGTCTTACCAGTAAAAGATTTATTTCGATCACTTAAATTTACAGAATAGTCATCCTTATTGTTCTCAAAAAACTTAAGAATCAATATTAGACTTTTTATACAAAAATAGAAAAGCTAGAAACTTCGATAAAAGATTTCTAGCTTTAGATTTTAGCTGACCTTACAGACCTCTCCATTTGAAAAAATCTCTTACAATAGAAAATCATGCATTAAAAATCTTCTTAATCAGAACCATCGAGCATACTTTCTCCTTGTAACTGTTTATCGTAATTTTTTGCTGGAACAATGAGCCAATTTATAATGGCACACAAGATAATACCGAGTCCTGAAATGACAAATACATTTTCTACACCAATGCGATCTGCTATTGGGCCTGTGAAAATTAAACCCAATGATGCTAATAAGCTCAATAAAGCCATCACTACACCCATAATTCTTCCAATCTGATTGACTGGAAAGCTCTGCTGGATCATAGCCATTAATAAGGAATCAAAAAATGGGGCAGCTATACCTGTAAAAGCACTCAAAATCATAAACCAAACCAATCCCGATTGATTTGACGGCAACAGACCACCAGCTGCGAACGTGATACCGATCACTAGATAAGAAATTAGTAAAGGCTTCATTCGATCCTTCCAGTTTCCAAACACGCCAATAATTGATCCGCCCACCAACATGCCAACTGAATAAATCATTTGAACCAATCCTGCGTTGCTGACCGTCCCGTCAAAATAGCCCATGGTCATTAAAGGATACATGCTGGCTGCTGGCATAATGAAAATGGAAGACAAAGCGCCAATCAACACAATGATCCATAAGCCATTTTTACTTCGAAGGTCTTTGATTCCTTGTTTCGTCTCTTCAAGCGCAAGCGTATTCCCAGAATGCTCCGAGGTCTTCGGTATTTTTACAAAAATCAATAACAGCAGACCTAATAATGCACCTAAAACGTCCAAAAGTAACAATAGATGCAACGGCATGAGCGTAAAAAGAAACGCGCCAATTCCTGGAGCAATGATTCGATTGGCGGATTGAACCATGCCTAATTGCCCATTCACTTTTGTCAATTCTTCTCTTGGCGCAAGGGTTGGTAGAATTGCTAGAATTGTCGGTGTTTGAAACGTTTGAGTTACCGCTCGGACAAATAGAGAGATAAAAATCAGCCAAAATGGGAATGTTCCTGTAACGATTCCTGTAACAGATAGAATAATCGCAAATAAAGCCGCAATTAAATCCGGAATAATCAACAGTCCCTTTTTATTCAAGCGATCCACATAGGGGCCCACGAAAGGACTCAAGACAATCATAGGCAGCATACCTAATAATGTCGCAAAGCTTAGCATCGTTGCAGACCTGGTTTGTTCAGTGAGGTACCAGATGATGGCATACTGAACGGTCATACTCGTGATACCCGTTAAAAATTGACTCATTAAAAATAATTGAATATTTAAGCGCCATTGACGCTTCGTGTTACTTTTTTTCAAGGTGAAACCCTCCTAAATTTAAAAATCGGATTCGCCTTCACGCAAGTGTTATCAATGGTTCTATTGAAACCGTTAGTTATGGATGTCTAAAAGAGAGTAGTCAAATATAGCACACAAAAAGCTAGGATCTCTCCTAGCCCTCAATGGTATTATTCAACTGACACTCGATATAAGCAAGTTCATATGAATGATGATTGAGAATGTAAGAATATCTATAGACACGCCAAATAAACGCTTGCTTATCGGCTATTAAATTCATCTAGTTAGACATTGTTACGCTCAAAAATACAACCCCGTTCATCTAATAAACTTTGCTCAACACTTAAATTCTTCTCATTAAATATACTATATTTTCTTTATTAATGTCAAGGTGCGTTATTTAGACTCTCAGCTTTCTATGATTTTTAAAGTTTCTCACCGATTTTTGCTAGTATTCAATCAAACTTCTCTCTGAATATTTTAGTTATTTATTGAATCCCACAATTTACTAAGAAAGAAAACGTATCCTCGCATTATTCTCACTCTTTCTAATTTAAAGCACATCATTTACTTTGAATTTAAAACTTTCATATTTTATAACAAATAATACCCTCAGGATTTGATACATAAAACTCTTCAATCGCATATTTCACTTTCAAATAAAAATAGATTTTCAATGTCGTTTTTTAACTAAAAGAAATATCTGTCATTCCATTAGCTTTCAGAAGGTATGACTTGCGATGAAAAATAAACAGAGAAAAAAACTAGAAACCTCGATAAAAGGCTTCTAGCTTTAGATTTTATTTTTATTCAACAGACCTTTTTATACAAAATTATGTTATTTAATAGAATCAAGTAGATAGCTTTATCAAATTGTTTCAATATTTATGCGGTTATAAAATTCAGATAAAAGCACATAACTCCACCTAACATCACTGACCACCAACGCCAATATCCATGTCCTCTAATTGTCCTATCTTATAGTATTTTATGTGCCAATACTATTAAACTATTATGAACCCAAACAAAAAATGTAGTGATGCTTGTCCAAAAAACATTGAAAATTATATTCTTCATGAAAAGTTACGTTTAGGGATCAGAGATAAAAATTTTAGTAAAAGTATAGTCTTTTGTAATTCTGTTTTGAAAAGTGAAACCCCATACTTATATAAATCATATGCTAACAACGTGATGAAGAAAGTAGCAAATCACTTTTCAGACATGAAGATTATCAAAGTACATGACTTTAGAAAAACGAATACATCGCTTCTTCTTGAAAGTGGTGCTACTATCAACAACATATCTCAATGACTTGACCACGAATCCACAAAAATAACGACCAACATCTATATTATAGTAACTCAGACCAAGCAAGATGAAATGTCCGCTAATTTTGCTCAATATATGGCTTTTTAAAACATATGGCATTCAATCACTTTTGAGTGTTTCACATGGAACACAGAAATAGCTTGGTATCAAGTTATTCAAGCTTTTACTTTAGCTATTTTCCCTTGTTCGATGTAGACCATTAATATACTAATATCTGCGGGATTTACGCCACTTATTCGACTAGCTTGTGCTATTGTTCTAGGTTGAATTTTTTTCAATTTTTGACGTGCTTCTGTTGCTAGACCATTAATTGCTTCATAATCAATTCGGTCAGGAATTTTTTTAGCTTCCAGACGTTTTAACTTTTCTACCTTTTCCATTGCTTTTTTAATATAACCTTCGTATTTAATTTGAATTTCTACCTGCTCAACTTCTTTAGCAGTTAATCCATCGTTAGAAGGTATAAATTGCAGAACTTCATGATAAGTGATTTCTGGACGTTTCAAAAAATCAGCTGCTAGAACACCATCTTTTAATTCAGCACTACTCTTTCCGCGTAAAAAGCTTTGAACCTCTGGTGTTGGTTTAACACGAATCTTTTGTAAACGACTAATTTCTTTTTCAACATTTGCTTTTTTGACTAAATATCGTTGGTGTTGCTCCTCATTAACCAGTCCAAATTCATATCCAAATTCTGTTAAACGAAGGTCAGCATTATCATGCCGCAATATCAAACGATATTCTGCTCTTGATGTTAATAAACGGTAAGGTTCGTTCGTACCTTTGGTTACTAGATCATCGATCATTACGCCGATATACCCATCACTACGCTTCATGATAAATGGTTCTTTGCCTTGGATTTTTAAAGCTGCGTTAATTCCTGCAATCAATCCTTGTCCTGCAGCTTCCTCATAGCCGCTGGTACCATTAGTCTGTCCTGCAGTATAAAGGTTTGCAACAACTTTTGTTTCTAATGTTGGTCGCAATTGATGAGGTGCAACCATGTCGTATTCAATTGCATAACCTGTACGCATCATTTCAGCCTGTTCCAGGCCTTCAATTGAATGCAAGACATCATTTTGTACATCTTCAGGTAACGAAGTTGAAAGTCCTTGCACGTATACTTCTTCTGTATGCAATCCTTCTGGCTCTAAAAATAATTGGTGACGGTTTTTATCAGAAAAACGAACAATTTTATCCTCGATAGAAGGGCAATATCGAGCACCTACCCCTTCCACTATTCCTGTAAACATTGGTGCTCGATAAAGATTTGCTTGAATAATTTCATGACTTTTAGGATTAGTATAAGTTAACCAACAAGGTACTTGATCTTGGTTATATGATTCATCTGGCGTTTCATAACTAAAGTGATTAGGCGCTTCGTCTCCTGGTTGTATTTCAGTTTTACTGTAGTCAATGGAACCTGATTTCACCCGAGGAGGTGTTCCTGTTTTGAAACGATGAATTTCAAAACCTAATTCCTTTAAACTATCCGCTAGCTTAATTGACGGTTGTGAATTATTGGGTCCAGAAGAATATTTCAATTCACCAATAATAATTTCACCTCGCAAGGCTGTTCCAGCTGTAATAATGACTGCTTTAGCAGAATGTATTGCACCAGTGGCTGTCACTATTCCTTTACAAATTCCATCCTCCACTACTAAGCGATCAACCACACCTTGTTTCAGAGTTAAATTTTTTTCTTTTTCAATAGTATGTTTCATTTCTTCAGCATATGCATGTTTGTCTGCTTGAGCTCTTAAAGCACGCACTGCTGGACCTTTACCAGTATTTAGCATGCGCATTTGAATGTATGTTTTATCAATGTTTCTACCCATTTCTCCGCCTAATGCATCAATTTCACGGACAACAACTCCTTTAGCAGGACCTCCAATAGATGGATTACAAGGCATAAAAGCTACCATTTCCAAATTAATTGTAATTAACAGAGTTTTTGATCCCATACGAGAAGCAGCTAATGCTGCTTCTGAGCCAGCATGACCAGCTCCTACTACTATTACATCATAAGCTTCTGCTTGATATTCCATATCTCTCTCCTTTATTTTCCTAAACAGAATTGACTAAACAATTGAGTGATTAACTCATCTTGAACACTATCTCCGACAATCTCACCTAAATAGTCCCAACAACGCGTCATATCAATTTGAACAAGATCGACGGGCATACCAGCCTCAATTCCACTTTGAACCTCTTTAAGAGCCTGTGAGGCGTTCTCCAGCAGTGCAATGTGCCGAGTATTAGAGACATATGTTGCGTCTTTCTCACCAGTTTTTCCACCAAAAAACAAGGCAGCAATTGCTTCTTCTAATTGATCCAAACCATCTTGCTTTAAAACAGATATTTCCAATAATTCATCTTCTTCAGTTAGCCGTTGTAATTCATCACGGTCCAATTTAGAAGGAAGATCTGTTTTGTTCAACAATATAATCCGTTTTAAATCTTGAGTAGTCTCCAGCAGCTTGTAATCTTCTGATGTCAGATACTCACCTTGGTTTAATACCAGCAAGATCAAGTCTGCTTCGCTTAACGCTTTACGGCTTCGCTCCACTCCAATACGTTCAACAATATCCTCTGTTTCGCGAATCCCCGCTGTATCAACTAATTTAAGCGGTACACCACGGACATTGACATATTCTTCGATCACATCCCTGGTAGTTCCTGCAACGTCGGTAACAATTGCTTTTTCCTCATGCAACAAGTAATTCAATAAACTTGATTTGCCCACATTTGGACGTCCAATGATCGCCGTGCTTAATCCTTCTCGTAATATTTTTCCTTGTTTAGCATTAAGCAGTAATGCATCAAGTTGCTGACCTACTTGAGCCGCTTTTTCTACTAATAATCGCGCAGTCAATTCTTCAACATCATCATATTCAGGATAATCTATATTTACTTCAACCTGAGCTAAGGTTTCAAGGATTTCTTGACGCAATTGACGAATTAATCTAGATAAATTACCATCTAATTGATTAATAGCAACATTCATCGCCCTATCTGTTTTTGCACGGATCAAGTCCATGACTGCCTCAGCTTGAGATAAGTCTACTCTTCCATTTAGAAATGCGCGTTTGGTAAATTCTCCTGGTTCCGCCAAACGAGCTCCTTCACGCAGCATTAACTGCAGCAATTCATTAACTACCACAATACCTCCATGACAGTTAATTTCTACAACGTCTTCTCTAGTGAAAGTTCTTGGGGCTCGCATAACACTAACCATAACTTCATCAATCAGTTGTTGATTATTCGGGTCCACAATATGTCCATAGTGGAGAGTATGACTAGCTACTTTCTTCAGTGTCTTTTTACCACTCTGAAATACTTTATCGGCAATCTCCACTGCTTGATCGCCACTTAAACGAACAATGCTGATAGCCCCTTCCCCAGGAGGGGTAGAAATAGCTGCAATTGTGTCAAATTCCAAGATCTCTGCCACAAAAAATCCTCCTTAAATACACAAAAAAAGTGCCCACTCCACCCCTTTATATAGGGATGGACTTAGCACTTTGACTGCTGTCTCTTTATACTTGTGCTAGGTTAGCACATTTTATTTTCTTTTTCAAGTTGAAAAAACCCCCGCCACGACGAGGGTCATATCAAAGTAGACACAATTCTGTCGTATACCTTGATAAGAATGATTTCTACCACAATATACTTGCTTTCCAGTTCTTTGTCAATCAGTTCTGAAGGATTTAAATGAGAAACTGTTGAAATCATCTCTTTTAAGTCACAAAAAAACCGTATCACAGGGACACGGTTATCTATTATTTATTAAAAGTATTTTTTTGCAGGTTCTACCACCAGATAGCGATAAGGCTCTTCACCTTCAGAATGTGTCTTAATGTACTCATCATAACTTAATGCTGAGTGGATCATCTTGCGTTCAAAAGCCGGCATTGGTTCTAAAAATACTGGTCGTCCCGTTTCTTTGACTTTTTCTGCAGTACGTTTAGCTAATCTAACAAGTACTTCTTCACGTTTTTGGCGGTAATTGCCTACATTAACTACCACTGATAGTTTATTTTTTGCTACTCGATGAACAAATACCTGTGCTAAATACTGCAAAGCATTTAATATTTTTCCATGTTTACCAATTAACATCCCTTGCTTATCTGTTTCCAAGTTTAAAATCATTAAGCCATTGTCTCCACGATCAACCTTGACTAAAGCAGGAACCCCCATTTCTTTAGTTACCTCAGTTAAGTAAACAGCTAATTGTTTTAAAGCTTCCTCATTATCTAATTCCGTTAGAGTATCAGATAAATCGACTTCAGCAATTTTTTCTCTCACTACTGTTTCTGTCACAACTTCTTCTACAGCTTCGCTGATTTCTTCAGAAACAGTTGGTTCAATCGAAACTTGCGCATTCTTTTTACCAATTCCTAAAAAACCTTTTTTTCCTTCACCCAAGATGTTGATCTCTACTTCATCTTTTGTTAACCCTAGAACATCTAATCCATGCTTGATTGCTTCGTCAATCGTTGCACCTTCATAAACAGGCATTCACCATTACCTCCTTGTTCTATTTCTTGGCCATGTATCAAACTATTTTCTGATATAAAGGCTCTATTTCTTACGTTTTTTCTTCTTAGGATTCTTTGCCCTTTCCAATGCTCGCTCACGCTGACGAATCCTTTGTGCTTCTTCTGCTCTTTCCTGACGAATTTTAAACGGATTGTTTAAAAGTAGTGTCTGTACCGTTTGGAAAGCATTTGATACCACCCAATAAAGTGATAATCCACTAGCCAAGTTCATTCCCATAACAAAAATCATTACTGGCATGAAGAAATTCATAATTTTAGTCGTCGGATTCGATTCCAGTTGACTCATACTTGACAAGTACGTACTAGCAAAAGTAAAAATAGCCGCTAAAATAGGCAAAATGAAGTATGGATCTGGACGGCTCAAATCTAACCACATAAACTGCCCTTGTCTTAGTGCTGGGATACGCAAGATCGACTGATATAAGGCAATCATTACTGGCATCTGAACTAACAGCGGTAGACACCCTGCATAAGGATTTACATTGTGTTCAGCGTACAGTTTTTTTGTTTCTGCTTGAAGTTTGGCTTGTGTCTCTTGATCACGAGATGCGTATTTTTGTTGAAGCGCTTTGATTTTTGGTTGCAAATCTTGCGTTTTACGCATGCTTTTAGTCTGGAAGTGCATCAATGGCATTAAGATAACCCGAATAATCAGAGTAAATAATATAATACCAATCCCGACATTGCCAAAGGATAACCCCTTAATCGCCTCACCAAAATAATAGATAATGTAACGACTCCAAATGCCGGTACTCGTTGAATCTACGTCACCGGTACCACAGGCAGATAGCAAAACTACCAGCGAAAGTAATCCTGCCATTAAAAGTATTCGATTGTATTTCTTCACTTAATTCTGTTCCCTTCCTCATTCAATATTTTTGCTAACTTTAGTACGTGTATCAAATTAGAGCGCACTTCTTCATAGGAAAGACTTTTTATTGCTGGGCGAGCAATGACTATAAAATCAAGTCTAGGATCAATTGTTGGCGATAATTCTTGCAGAACTGCTCGAATAAGCCGCTTTACACGATTCCTGTTCACAGCATTCCCTACTTTTTTACCTACAGAAAGTCCCACTCTAAAATGGGTTTGATCAGAAGGTTCTAATCGATAAACTACAAATTTGCGATTGGCAAAGGAAGTTCCCTCCTGAAAAACTCTTTGAAATTCTTTCTCTTTTTTTACACGGTATGCTTTTTTCATTCAGCTTCCTTCGTTTCTTTAAATCTATACTTATCAATAATACCATACTTCAAATTAAGGATTCACCTCATTTAAATGAAAAAAGAAAAATAGATCCTTTTGCATAAAAAAAGCTCCACGAACAAGTTCGGCTTTTTCGCTTAAGATCGATAAAGCTAGTTCGTGAAGCTAGACATCTTTAAACTTACTATGTAATTAGAAGTTTATTCGGCCATTTTCATTAAAAAGAAAAAACCACTGGACCGGCAGTGGTTTAAGCAGAAAGTACTTTTCTTCCTTTACGGCGACGGCTAGCTAAAACACGGCGGCCATTTTTTGTGCTCATACGTTTGCGGAAACCATGAACTTTCTGACGTTTACGTTTATTAGGTTGATAAGTTCTTTTCATCTATTCCACCTCCATTACCAACGATACATAGACATACTTTAGTAGTATAACGACTTACATAGTAGTTTGTCAATCAGAAAAAAATAAAAAAATATTTAGTTTATCCACAGTTTTTGGGGATAAGTTCTCATTGGTTGGGGATAATTTTTTCTCAAAAATATACCCTCCAGTTTTTTCTCGAATTTTTCCCCAGAATGTTAAATGATGAATAAGTTTTCCACACGGTGGATAAGTGTTGTGCATAACTCCTTTAAACTTTATAAAATCAACCTTTGTTTTCTATTCATTTTGTGGACATACTCGTGGATAATTTTGAAACCTTTGCCTTATCCACATTCCTGTGGATATTTTTTTTCAACAAAGAGGATATCTTTTCTATTAGTTATACACGTTGTGGAAAATGAGAAGAAAAAAACGCCACAGTTTTTGCCTGTGGAAAACTTTCGTAAAAAATGATAAAGTAAGACTATCTGAATTTTATTAAAGTAGGAGGCGAATTATTTGACCTCATTAGAAGATATCTGGCAGGAATTAAAAGATAGCTACAAGAAAGAATTAAATCCTGCTAGCTACGATGCTTGGGTCGACACTGCCAAGCCTTTGTCTTTTAACAACAATCAAATAACCATTGAAGTCACCAGTGATTTGCATAAAAAGTACTGGGAAAAACATTTAGCTGCAAGAATTGTTGAAATCGGCTTTAAATTAACAGGGGATGAGATTATGCCGGCATTTGTCACTCCAGACGAAGCTCCGGTCTTTATACCTGTGACAAAACCGGCCACGCCCGCAGTTGAAGTAACAAAAAAGGCCATGCTCAATCCTAAATATACCTTTGACACCTTCGTAATTGGTAAAGGAAACCAGATGGCTCATGCCGCTGCACTTGTAGTTGCTGAAGAACCAGGATCTATTTATAATCCTTTGTTCTTCTATGGAGGGGTTGGATTAGGAAAAACTCATTTGATGCATGCGATTGGTCATCAAATGCTCTCCATTAATCCACAGGCAAAGGTTAAGTATGTCTCAAGCGAAACCTTCGCTAATGACTTCATTAACTCAATCAAAAACAAAATTTCTGAAGAATTTCGGCAAGAATATCGAAATGTTGATTTGTTGCTAGTTGATGACATTCAGTTTTTTGCGGAAAAAGAAGCTACTCAAGAGGAATTCTTTCATACCTTTGAGAATTTATACAATGATAATAAACAAATCGTTTTAACTAGCGATCGTTTACCGAATGAGATACCAAAACTCCAAGAACGTTTGGTGTCGCGTTTTGCTTGGGGATTGTCAGTTGACATTACTCCACCAGACCTCGAAACACGAACAGCCATTTTGCGGAAAAAGGCACAAGCAGAAAATCTTGAGATTCCTGATGATACGTTGAGCTATATTGCAGGACAAATTGATTCGAATATTCGTGAGCTAGAAGGGGCACTTGTTCGGGTACAAGCTTTTGCGACCATGAATAATGCAGATATAACTACAAGCATAGCAGCTGACGCACTGAAAAGCTTAAAAGGTACTGGCAACACGCAGTTGTCCATCACGCAAATCCAAGAAGAAGTTGCTAAATACTACCATATTCAAGTAAAAGATCTAAAAGGAAAAAAACGAGTAAAAGCCATTGTTGTGCCTCGACAAATAGCTATGTATCTTTCGCGAGAGATGACCGACAGTTCGCTACCTAAAATTGGCGCAGAATTTGGCGGGAAAGATCATACGACTGTCATCCATGCTCATGAAAAAATTGCTCAATTAATAAAAAATGATACCAGTATTCAGCAAGAAGTAGCTGAAATCAAAAATTTGTTATTGAACTAGTCTGTGGAAAAACCTTGTAAAAAAAGAGAGAGTTTTCCACACCTTTTCCACAAGCAAGAAAGCCAGAAATAAAAGCTTTTCGTCTGTTTTCCACAAGATCCACAGCACCTACTACTTTTATTACTTAATACTATAAATAAATATATATAAAAAGGAGTTTCCTTATGAAATTTACAATTAATCGCTCACGCTTTATACAAGAACTAGCAACTGTCCAAAGAGCCATTTCTACCAAAACAACTATTCCTATTTTAACTGGTGTAAAAATTGTTTTAACTGATGAAGGTTTGAACTTAACAGGGAGCAATGCAGATATCTCTATTGAAACCTTTTTAGCAGCCGATGATGAAAAAGCTCAGATTCAGATTGAATCGACGGGAATGATTGTTTTACAAGCGCGTTTCTTCAGTGAAATTATTCGTCGTTTACCTGAAAATACATTTACTTTAGAAGTGTTGGAAAACTACCAGGTAGCTATTACTTCTGGAGCAGCTGAATTTACGGTCAACGGATTGGATGCAGATAATTATCCACATTTACCGGTTGTGGAAGAACAAAATCAATTAAAACTACCTGTCCACATGTTAACAAAATTAATTGGCGAAACGGTCTTTGCTGTTTCTCAGCATGAAAGCCGTCCAATTTTAACCGGTGTTCATTTCATGTTAGCTAATAATCAATTATTATCTGTTGCAACAGACTCGCATCGAATGAGTCAAAGAATTGTACCTGTTGAAAATGCAACTAGTGATTTTGATATCGTTATTCCTGGTAAAAGTTTAGTTGAACTTTCACGCTCATTAACGGACGAGGAAGCAGAAGTGGAAATTAGTATTATGGAAAATCAAGTACTTTTCAAAACCCCGACTATGTATTTTTACTCTCGTTTGTTGGAAGGAAACTATCCGGATACTAACCGTTTAATTCCTACCAGTTTTAATACAGAAATCACTTTTTCAGTTCCAACGTTATTAGCTGCTATCGAACGAGCGTCTTTATTGTCACACGAAGGAAGAAATAATATTGTTCGTTTAGCGATTGAATCTGATTCTGTAATTCTCTATGGGAATTCACCAGAGATTGGTAAGGTAGAAGAAGAGCTTGCTTATGAGAAGGTAACAGGAGATCCATTAGAAATATCCTTCAATCCTGATTATATGAAAGACGCGTTGCGAGCGTTTGGTGACATGAGTATGACTATTCGGTTTATTTCACCAATTCGACCATTTACTTTAGAACCAAGTGAAGGCGAAGTATCATTTATTCAATTAATTACCCCTGTACGTACAAACTAAATTGAAAAGTTTCATAATTCTTTTTGAAAAATTTAGAAAGAACTAAAATGAGTGTAAAAGGTCTTAAAATCGATTTTAAGACCTTTTTTTCTTTTTGGACTAAAACTTTAAAATTAGAACAAAGCTTCTTAAAACGGAAAATACAACGAGTTCATTTGTTTTCTGACTAAAAAAAGAGTATAATATAGTAGTGTCTCTGAAATGAAAATGAGGGATGAAATGTGAAACAACAAATAGTTTTAAAAACTGAGTATATGACGCTCGGCCAGTTACTTAAAGAGATAAACTTAATCTCTAGTGGTGGGCAAGCTAAATGGTATTTAGCGGAGCAAACTGTATTCGTAGATGGTGAACCAGAGAATCGCCGTGGACGGAAACTCTATCCAGGCATGATGGTCGAGATACCTGAGATGGGTACTTTTTTTATGGCTAAAAATGGGAATACTGAAGATGAAATTGAATAAGCTTCAGCTAAAAAATTATCGGAATTATCAAGAGTTATTTTTGGAATTTCCTAATAGTCTAAATGTTTTTTTAGGCGAAAATGCACAGGGAAAGACCAACTTGTTAGAGAGTATCTATGTACTAGCCTTAACAAGGAGCCACCGTACCAACACCGAAAACGAGTTGATTGGCTGGCACGAGGAGTTTGCACAGATAAAAGGTCGTATATCTAAGGGAACTAGTGAGACAGAATTAGAGCTGTTGCTAACAAAAAAAGGTAGGAAATCAAAAGTCAATCACATTGAACAGAAACGATTAAGCAGCTACATAGGCCAACTGAATGTCATCTTATTTGCACCTGAAGACCTTTCACTAGTGAAGGGAAGTCCCCAACAAAGACGCCGTTTTATCGATATGGAATTAGGTCAGATTAGTCCGCTCTATCTGTATGACTTAGCACAATATCAAAAGACGTTGAAACAGCGAAATCTCTATCTTAAACAATTAGCCGAAAAGAAACAGAAGGATGAAATATATCTTGATGTACTGACTGAACAGTTGGTTGAATTTGGGAGCAAGGTGTTAACTAATCGTTTGCAGTTTATTAAGCGATTGGAACGTTGGTCAAATGAATTGCATACGCGAATAACTAATCAAAGAGAACATTTAGAGATTGAGTATGTAAGCAGCTTCTTACTTGAAAGTGGACAACCAGACGACATCCAAAAGATATTTTACGGTGAATTGCAGAGAAACCGCAAGCGAGAAATTTTTAGAGGGACAACCTTAATTGGTCCTCATCGAGATGACTTGCGCTTTTTGGTTAACGGACAGAATGTTCAGACTTATGGTTCACAAGGACAACAGCGGACAACTGCTTTAAGTGTTAAATTAGCAGAGATAGACTTAATGAAAGAAGAAACAGGAGAATATCCTTTGTTGCTTTTGGATGATGTGATGAGCGAATTGGATGATAATCGTCAAATACATTTATTAGAAACGATTGAAGACAAGGTTCAAACTTTTTTGACAACCACCACCTTAGAACACGTAAAAGGAAAGATGACGGTACATCCGGATATCTTTTATGTCCAGCAAGGACAGATAGAAAGGAAAGAAACCTAAATGACAGAAGAAGAAAAGAGTTTACGAGAACGAGCTCAGGAATATGATGCTAGTCAAATTCAAGTACTCGAAGGTTTAGAAGCCGTTCGTAAACGTCCTGGGATGTACATTGGTTCCACAAGTACAGAAGGATTGCATCACTTAGTTTGGGAAATTGTTGATAATTCAATCGACGAAGCATTAGCTGGATTTGCTACTAGCATTCGTGTAATGGTTGAAAAGGACAATAGTATCACTGTTAGTGATGATGGCCGGGGAATCCCGGTTGATATTCAAGCTAAAACAGGACGTCCAGCTCTCGAAACCGTGTATACAGTTTTGCATGCCGGAGGAAAATTTGGCGGCGGCGGGTACAAGGTTTCTGGTGGTCTGCATGGTGTAGGGGCTTCGGTGGTTAATGCCTTGTCCAGCAGTTTGGATGTACGAGTTTTCAAGAATGGTAAAATTTATTACCAAGAATATCGTCGTGGTGCTGTAGTGGATGATTTAAAAATTATCGGCGACACAGAAAAGCATGGAACGACTGTTCACTTTGTACCAGATACAGAAATCTTTACAGAAGATACGGAATTTAATTTTGAAAAATTGGCAACAAGAGTACGCGAGTTGGCGTTTCTAAATCGTGGATTAAAAATTTCAATTGAAGATTTGCGTCCAGAAAAGCCAATTTTAAGAGAATATTTTTACGAAGGCGGAATTAAGAGCTACGTTGAGCACTTGAATGCCAACAAAGCTGTTTTATTTGAAGAACCAGTTTTTGTTGAAGGAGAACAGCAAGATATTACTGTAGAAGTTGCTATGCAGTATACCGATGGCTACCACACGAATATCTTGAGTTTTGCGAACAATATTCACACGTACGAAGGCGGAACGCATGAATTTGGGTTCAAAACAGCTTTGACCCGTGTAATTAATGACTATGCTCGGAAACAAAAAATTATGAAAGATAACGATGAAAATCTTTCTGGTGAAGATGTTCGTGAAGGATTAACGGCAGTTATTTCAATCAAGCATCCAGAACCGCAATTTGAAGGACAAACCAAGACAAAATTAGGAAACTCAGAGGTACGTACGGTAACTGACCGTTTATTCTCAGAAAGCCTATCAAAGTTCTTAATGGAGAATCCATCTGTTGGCCGTCAAATTGTTGAAAAGGGAATGTTGGCTGCTAAAGCACGATTGGCTGCTAAACGCGCTCGAGAAGTAACACGTCGAAAAGGTGCGTTAGAAATCAGCAATCTTCCAGGTAAATTAGCCGATTGTTCCAGTAATGATCCAGAACGCTGTGAATTATTCATCGTTGAGGGGGACTCTGCTGGAGGATCTGCAAAACAAGGGCGAAGCCGAGAGTTCCAAGCAATTTTACCAATCCGTGGAAAAATCCTAAATGTCGAAAAAGCTTCGATGGATAAGATCCTAGCCAATGAAGAGATCCGTTCGTTGTTTACAGCAATGGGGACAGGCTTTGGTGCTGATTTTGATGTATCGAAAGCCCGCTATCACAAGTTAGTTATTATGACTGATGCCGATGTCGATGGGGCTCACATTCGTACGTTATTGCTAACTCTGTTCTATCGTTACATGCGTCCAATTGTTGAAGCAGGCTATGTGTATATTGCTCAACCACCTTTATACGGAATTAAGCAAGGTAAGAACATTACGTATATTCAACCAGGAAAAAATGCTGAGGAAGAGCTGCAGCAAAAATTATCTGAACTTCCTGCTTCACCAAAAGCGAATATTCAACGTTACAAAGGGTTAGGTGAAATGGATGATCACCAATTATGGGAAACAACAATGGATCCAGATAATCGTTTAATGTTGCGGGTTAGTGTAGATGACGCAATTGAAGCAGACCAAGTATTTGAAATGCTCATGGGTGATCGTGTAGAACCACGTCGAGCATTTATTGAAGAAAACGCTCATTACGTTAAGAACTTAGATATTTAGTGAGGAGGATCGATTTGGAAGATAGAAGAGAAAATATCCATGATGTCAATCTGACCAGTGAAATGCGAGAATCCTTCATCGACTACGCCATGAGTGTTATTGTGGCTCGGGCTTTGCCGGACGTTCGTGATGGCTTAAAACCTGTTCACCGAAGAATTTTATATGGAATGAATGAACTGGGGGTAACTCCAGATAAACCTCATAAAAAATCCGCTCGTATTGTAGGGGATGTGATGGGTAAATATCATCCTCATGGTGATAGTGCGATTTATGAATCAATGGTTCGGATGGCACAACCTTTCAGCTATCGTAATATGCTGGTAGATGGTCACGGGAACTTTGGTTCGGTCGATGGTGACGGTGCTGCGGCAATGCGGTATACAGAAGCAAGACTTAGCAAAATTGCTATGGAAATGCTACGGGATATTAATAAGGATACAGTAGATTATCACGGAAACTATGATGATAGTGAACAAGAACCAGATGTTTTGCCTGCTCGTTTCCCTAATTTGCTTGTTAACGGTGCTACTGGTATCGCAGTTGGTATGGCGACTAATATTCCTCCACACAATTTAAGAGAAGTAATCGAGGCAATTGGCTTATTGATGGATAATCCTGATGTAACTACTCAAGAATTGATGGAAGCTATTCCTGGACCTGACTTCCCAACCGGTGGTTTAGTTATGGGTAAATCGGGTATCCGTCGAGCATATGAAACTGGAAAAGGTTCGATTACGGTTCGAGCTAAGATCGAAATTGAAGAGCAAAAAAATGGAAAAGAACGCATCATTGTGACTGAGTTGCCATACATGGTTAACAAAGCTAAATTAATTGAGCGTATTTCCGAACTTCACCGTGATAAGCGAATTGAAGGAATTACTGATTTACGAGACGAAACTTCTCGGGAAGGCATGCGGGTAGTTATCGAGGTCCGTCGCGATGTTAGTGCGTCAGTTATTTTGAATAACTTATACAAATTGACTTCATTGCAAACGTCTTTTAGTTTCAACATGCTGGCAATAGAAAATGGTGTCCCACGTATTCTGAATTTGAAACAAATTTTGGAAAACTATGTGGCGCATCAAAAAATTGTCATTACCAGACGAACTAAATTCGAGAAACGTAAAGCAGAAGCTCGTGCGCACATTTTGGAAGGTTTACGGATAGCTTTAGATCACATTGATGAAATCATTGCGATCATCCGAGGATCAGAATCCGATGAGATAGCCAAGAGTACGTTAATTGAGCGTTTTGAATTATCCGATCGACAAGCACAAGCAATCTTAGACATGCGTCTACGTCGTCTGACAGGCTTAGAGCGAGAGAAAATTGAAAATGAATACCAAGAGCTTCTAAAATTTATAGAAGACTTAGATGACATCCTAGCGCGTCCTGAGCGAGTGATAGAAATCATTCGAACTGAATTAGAAGAAGTATCTTCTAAATTCGGTGATCCTCGTAGAACAGAACTATTGGTAGGTGAGGTGTTAAGCCTAGAAGATGAAGATCTGATTGAAGAAGAGGATATTGTTATCACTTTAACGAATAACGGCTATATTAAGCGAGTGGTCTCTAGCGAATTTAGAGCACAACGTCGTGGTGGTCGGGGCGTTCAAGGAATGGGAATTCACGATGATGATTTCGTTAAAAATCTGATTTCATGTTCGACTCACGATACATTGCTATTCTTTACTAACACAGGAAGAGTTTATCGTGCTAAAGGTTACGAAATTCCAGAATACGGTCGAACAGCCAAGGGAATTCCGATTATTAATCTGCTGGGCATTGATTCTAGTGAAACAATCCAAGCAGTCATTGCGGTTACTGGAGAAGCATCTGATGGACAATTTTTATTCTTCGTTACGAAGAATGGAATTGTTAAGCGAACAACTGTTACAGCTTTCTCTAATATTCGCAGTAATGGTTTAATTGCTATTGGTCTGAAGGAAAATGACGAGTTAGTTAATGTTCTATTCACAGAAGGCGAAGAAACAATTATTTTGGGAACTCACAATGGCTATTCAGTTACTTTTGCTGAAAAAGCTGTTCGTGACATGGGCCGTACAGCTAGCGGAGTACGAGGTGTACGTTTGCGAGAAGACGACTATGTCATTGGATCCGCTGTGTTGAAAGAAGACCAAGAAGTTCTAGTAATTACTGAAAAAGGCTACGGTAAACGAACTAAAGCAACGGACTATCCTGTGAAAGGCCGAGGCGGTAAGGGTATTAAGACGGCTAATATCACTAATAAAAATGGTCAGCTTGCTGGTCTTGCTACGGTTAATGGTGATGAAGATATCCTGTTGATTACTGACAAAGGTGTCATTATTCGATTTAACGTGGCAAGTGTCTCTCAAACAGGCCGGGCAACTTTAGGTGTCCGCTTAATGAAGATGGAAGATAATACTAAGGTTGTTACTATGGCAGTTGTTGAAAATGAAGCTGAAGAAGCTGAGGACGAAACAGTTGATGTTGTAGAAACAAATACCGAAGAAACAAATGAATAAATTTCGAAAGACTGAGAATTTTCTCAGTCTTTTTACGTACTTTATGGTAGGCAACAAAGAGATTAAAAGAAACAATTGATTTTTGCTGGACGATTATGTATAATGATTATTTGTGAGTAGTCTATATTTTTTAGATCGCTCTCCTTGCTCTTAGCAAACTAAGAGCCTTATAGTCCATAGGGAGGTGAAAAATCAATGGAAAATACGAAGTATGAAATCACATACATCATTCGTCCAAACATTGATGAAGAAGCAAAATCTGCTTTAGTAGAACGTTTCGATACAATTTTGAAAGATAATGGTGCAGAAATTATCGATTCAAAAGATTGGGAAAAACGCCGTTTCGCATATGAAATGAACGGATTCCGTGAAGGTGTCTACCATATCGTCAATGCAACTGCTCCAGCATCAGCCGGTGCAATCAACGAATTTGATCGTCTAGCAAAAATCAACGACGATATCATTCGTCACATGATCGTAAAGATTGAGGAGTAATTGTTTCACGTGAAACAATTGACGAGAAAGGAGCT
Organism: Candidatus Enterococcus ferrettii; assembly: GCF_017377655.1. Classification (GTDB taxonomy): domain Bacteria; phylum Bacillota; class Bacilli; order Lactobacillales; family Enterococcaceae; genus Enterococcus_A; species Enterococcus_A ferrettii. The sequence continues at coordinate 24,452 of NZ_JAFREL010000024.1, read as the reverse complement.
GGCTTTACTTGATTAACAATGTTGTATTAGTTGGTCGCTTAACAAAAGATCCAGATTTACGTTATACTGCAAGTGGTACTGCAGTTGCTACTTTTACTTTGGCGGTGAATCGTAATTTTACCAATCAAAGTGGAAATCGCGAAGCAGATTTTATCAATTGTGTTATTTGGCGTAAGTCAGCAGAAACACTAGCAAACTATGCTCGCAAAGGGACTCTATTAGGTGTTACTGGACGTATCCAGACACGTAATTATGAAAACCAGCAAGGGCAAAGAGTATATGTTACTGAAGTAGTTGCGGATAATTTTCAACTGCTTGAATCACGTAATGCAAGTGAACAGCGTCAACAAAGTCCTAACTTTGAGGGCGGTGGAGCGCAAGGATCCAATAATAGCTTTGACAACAACTTTGAACAATCTTCTCCGTCAGCTAAAAACACGATGCCTGACTTCGATCGTGATTCGGATCCATTTAGTGGGTCTTCGATCGACATTTCAGATGATGATTTACCATTCTAACAATTGATAGGAGGGAAACGGAATGGCACAACAAAGAAGAGGTCGTAAACGTCGCAAAGTAGATTATATTGCAGCAAACCATATTGAATATATTGATTATAAAGATATCGAATTACTGAAACGGTTCATCAGCGAACGTGGTAAAATTTTACCTCGTCGTGTAACAGGTACAAGCGCTAAAAACCAACGCAAAATCACTGTAGCAGTTAAACGCGCACGTATCATGGGATTATTACCATTTGTTTCAGAAGAAGCATAATTTAAAGACTTCCTTTGGGAGTCTTTTTTTGTTTCACGTGAAACATTCAGGAATTCGCTTGCTGGCAGTGATTGTGATAAAATTAAGTCTGTCAGGAGGAACATAGATGAGAAAGAACACGAAGTTTACGTTGTCTCTTTTCTTCTTTTTTTTATTATTGTTGATTCAACTAATGGCAATCTTTTTCTTGCCTCTTAATTATGTATCTGCTGCTATTGTTGTTTTTATCGATTTGCTATTGCTGGTTCAAATAGTATTGCAGCATCGTCGGTTACAAATTAGCAATCATCAGAAAATTATGCAAGCTTCCAAAGTAGCAGAAAAAGCTCTGGATTACGTATCAGAGGATATGCCAGTGGGGGTTGTGTCCTGGGGGACGGATTATCAGTTTGTTTGGATGAATCCTTACATTACGGATAAGGTTAAGAACCTCTCCTTTGCGGACCAACAAGACATGATTAATGAGTTAATTCAGCGAGATGAAAGAGGGAAGAATGTTTATAAGATTAAGGATACCTTGTATCATTTTCAACTGAATAAAGAGAAGCAGTTGGTTTATCTAATCGATATTACGAAAGAAGTCGAACTTGAAACGAAAGAACAAAATCTGCAAGCAGCCGTAGGACTTTTGTCAGTAGATAATTATGATGATGTAATTGATCGAAAGGATGACAAGGAAATCTCTTACTTGGATTCATTTATCACAACAGTTATTTCAGACTGGATGGATTCGTATCAAATATTTTACAAGCGTATCAATGCGGAACGTTTTTTCTTTTTAGCCCGCTATGAGGACTTGGAAACGATGATTGATAATAACTTTGACTTGTTGGAAAAAATTCGTGTAGCTGCTGAAAGAGAAGGTGTTTTGATCACTATAAGCATGGGAATTAGTTATGGTAATCAATCATTGGAAGTTATTGGTGATACGGCACAGAATAATTTGGATATTGCATTAGTACGTGGTGGGGACCAAGTTGTCTTGAAAGATGCTGATGAAAATGCGAAACCAGTATTCTATGGTGGAAATTCAACAAGTGCTGCTAAACGCACTCGAGTACGCTCTCGAGCCATGTCGACAGCATTAAGAAATGTTTTCAATGAAACGGGCAATGTATATGTGATGGGCCATCGTTTTCCAGACATGGATGCTATCGGAGCATCTTTTGGAGTTTCTTGTTTAGCTCGTTTTCATAATAAGAAGGTTCGAGTGGTTATTGATGAACAGGAGACCATTCCTGATGTAGATCGTTGTTTAGAAGAGATTCACAAAGATGGTGAATTAGAGGATTTGCTAATTTCACCTGCTGAGGCAATTAAACAGCGCAAAGCGGGGGATTTACTAGTAATGGTGGACTATCATCGTCCCTCTTTATCCATCTCACAAGATCTGTATGAGCAATTTGATAATGTTGTAATTATTGATCATCATCGACGTGGGGAAGAGTTTCCCAGCAAGCCGTTACTAACTTACATTGAGTCTTCGGCTTCTTCAGCATCAGAGCTAGTTGCGGAATTAGTTCAATTTGAAAGTAAAGAAAATCGAAAAATGACAAAGATGGAAGCAACTCTATTATTAGCAGGAATTACCGTGGATACGAAGAATTTTTCTATTCGAACAACGTCACGGACTTTCGATGTTGCCAGCTATTTGAAGACTTGTGGAGCCGATGCTTCTTTAGTACAATATATTTTAAGTACAGATATTAAGTCTTATCTTGAAATTAGTCAGCTGGTTGGCGAAAGTGAATATGTACGGGAAGACATTGTAATAACTGCTGGAAGTGAGACCAAAAAATATGATAGTGTGACTGCTGCCAAAACGGCGGATACTTTATTATCAATGGTAGATATAACGGCTGCTTTTGTTATTATCAAACGAAATGATGGTGTAATTGCTATCAGTGCTCGTAGTACTGGGACTATAAACGTCCAAAGGATTATGGAAGCAATGGGTGGTGGCGGTCATTTCACTAATGCAGCTGTTCAGTTAACGGATACAACAGTGGCTAAAGCGAGACAGCAGCTTTTAGCAACAATTAATGAACAATTGTCGGGAGGAGAAGAATAATGAAAGTAATTTTCTTAGAAGATGTAAAAGGAAAAGGAAAAAAAGGGGAAGTAAAAGAAGTTCCCACAGGTTATGCTCAAAACTATCTGCTTAAAAATAATTTGGCTAAAGAAGCGAATAAAAGCAGTATCTCGGCATTGTCAGCTCAAAAGAAAGCCCAAGCAAAGAAAGATGCTGAAGTATTAGCTGAGGCAGAAAAGTTGAAGGAATTTTTAGCGAAAGAGGATACAGTGGTGGAGTTGAAGGCCAAGGCTGGTGAAGATAGTCGTCTGTTTGGTTCCATTCCATCAAAACAAATTGCTGAAGGCTTGAAAAAACAATATGACTTGAAATTAGATAAACGAAAAATTGAATTAGACAATCCGATCCGAACATTAGGATATACTAAGGTTCCTGTAAAGCTTCATACTGAGGTAAATGGAATAATCAAAGTTCACGTTAGTGAGGAATAGATGAGGCTGAGACGTATTTGTCTCAGCCTTTATTGTATTTCTCAGTTTTATTTTGTAAAATAGGTGGACGAAGAATTTTAGGAGCGAAAAACATGAGTGAAATGTTACAAGATCGGATCCCGCCACAAAGTGTTGAGGCAGAACAAGCAACATTAGGCTCGATATTTTTAGATACAGATGCATTAATTACTGCGATGGAATTTATACAACCAGAGGATTTCTATCGCCGTGGTCATCAGGTTATCTTCCAAACGATGATAAAATTGAACGACCGCAATGAAGCAATTGACGTAGTGACGGTCAAAGAGCTTTTGGAACAAGAGCATCTATTAGAAGATGCAGGTGGTCTAAGCTATTTGTCTGAATTGGCTTTAAGCGTACCAACGGCGGCTAACGTTGGCTATTATGCGAAGATTGTTGAAGAGAAATCTTTGTTGCGCAATTTAATTCAGACTGCTACCAACATTGTTACTGAAGGTTTTGAACAGGGAGATGATGTTCAAAATATCTTAGATACCGCTGAGCGCAGTATTATGGAAGTTTCTGAGCGACGAAATAAGAGTGGCTTTTTGTCGATTGCTGAAGTGTTAAATACCGCAATCGAAAACATTGATCAGTTGGCCCGGAACGATGAAGAGATTACTGGAATTCCCACAGGTTATGCGGCGTTAGATAAAATGACTGCCGGATTACAGGCAGAAGAACTAATTATCTTAGCTGCTCGCCCTGCGGTGGGTAAGACTGCCTTTGCTCTAAATATCGCCCAAAATATTGGTACGAAAACAGATCGTTCTGTTGCTATTTTCAGTTTGGAAATGGGAGCTGAGTCACTGGTTAATCGGATGCTTTGTGCAGAAGGGTCAATCGAAGCCAGTCATTTGCGAACGGGCCAATTATCAGAAGAAGAATGGCAAAACTTGATTGTAGCGATGGGCAGCTTGTCTCGAGCAAATATTTTTATTGATGATACACCAGGTATCAAGATATCGGAAATACGCGCGAAATGTCACAAGCTGGCAAAAGAGAAGGGGAACTTAGGATTAATTCTAATCGACTACCTGCAGCTGATTGAAGGAACTGGACGAGAAAATCGGCAACAAGAAGTTTCGGAAATTTCCCGACAATTGAAAAAGCTGGCCAAAGAATTGAAAGTACCAATCATTGCTTTATCACAGCTTTCCCGTGGTGTTGAGCAACGTCAAGATAAGCGACCAGTACTAAGTGATATCCGGGAATCTGGTTCGATTGAGCAGGATGCGGATATTGTGGCTTTCCTATATCGTGATGACTACTATGAACGTGAAGGTGACGAGGAAGAGGATATGAGCGCCAATCGTAATGTGATTGAGGTTATTATTGAAAAAAACCGGAGTGGAGCTCGTGGTACTGTGGAACTGCTGTTTATCAAAGAATACAATAAATTTTCGTCGCTTTCACCAAGAGATGAATTTTAAAGCACCTGTCGAAAAACAGGTGCTTTATTTTTTATGTTCTTCTAATTCGTTAGACAAATTATCCAATTCGGACTGCTTTTGTGAAAGGACTTTCTGATCTTCACGAATCATAGCTTTAATCTCTGATTTGGTTGGTTTAAAAAGAGTGTTAATCCCAACTGCTATCGTAGTACCAATAAAGGTATCAATGATTCGACTGAGAGCAAAACCAAAGGATTCACCATAAGAAACGCTGAGGGAAATGAGAATAGTGGCTGATATGGCCGCAACTATTCCACTGTGCTCATGCAGCAACTCGCAAATCAGTACCACCAAAACAATGAAGAATGGCAGTAAAAAAATTTCGATATCGAAATTTGCATGATCAATTTCGGTAATAAAAAAATAGAGAAGAGCCATTCCCCCTCCAATTATATTACCAGCGATGGTGTTTCTTCCTGTTTTAATTGTAGCATGCAAATCGCTAGACATTAAAGGAGCCACTGCGGATAATGAGGCCACAATAGGAGCGCCACGATCGCTAAAATGAAAGATAATAATACATAAGGCAACAGACACTGCAATTTTTACTGCTCGAATCAAGGTATATTTATGAATAGTTTTCATGGTTTTCCTCCTTCACTATTATTGTGACAAGGTTAAGAAAAATTGGCAAGTAAAGCCCTTTATCCAGAGAAATGTTCGTGATTTGGCGATAAATAATAAAATAGAAATTTTAATATTCGAATTTACATTGAAAAATACCCCGTTTATTGGTACAATGGTTCAGGATTAAAAAAATTAAAACGAGGTGTTCAGATGTCATCTGTAGTAGTGGTAGGCACGCAATGGGGCGATGAAGGAAAAGGAAAGATTACTGATTTCTTAAGTGAAAATGCTGAAGTCATTGCTCGCTATCAAGGTGGAGACAACGCAGGACATACCATCAAATTTGATAATGAAACATACAAATTACACTTGATTCCTTCTGGTATTTTCTACAAAGAAAAAATTAGCGTAATTGGTAATGGTGTGGTAGTCAATCCAAAATCTTTGGTTGAGGAATTGGCTTATTTACATGAACGAGGAGTTACAACGGAAAATTTACGTATTTCTGACCGTGCTCATGTAATTTTACCTTACCATATCAAGTTGGATCAATTGCAAGAGGATGCTAAGGGCGAGAATAAGATTGGTACAACCATTAAAGGTATCGGGCCATCGTACATGGATAAAGCTGCTCGCGTGGGGATTCGAATCGCTGATCTTTTAGATAAAGAGATTTTTGAGGAGCGCTTAACCATTAACTTAGAAGAGAAAAACCGCCAGTTTGTGAAAATGTTTGATTCTGAGCCAATCGATTTTGATTCTATTTTTGAAGAGTACTATGAATATGGTCAACAAATTAAACAATATGTAACGGATACTTCAGTTATCCTGAATGATGCACTTGATCAAGGCAAACGCGTCCTTTTTGAAGGGGCACAAGGGGTTATGCTAGATATTGATCAAGGAACCTATCCATTTGTTACTTCATCTAATCCCGTGGCCGGTGGTGTAACCATAGGAAGCGGTGTTGGACCAGCAAAAATTGATAAAGTCGTGGGTGTATGCAAAGCTTATACTTCTCGTGTAGGTGATGGACCGTTCCCGACTGAATTATTTGACGAAGTTGGGGGACAAATCCGTGAGGTCGGCCGTGAGTATGGGACAACGACTGGACGTCCTAGACGTGTCGGCTGGTTTGATTCAGTTGTTATGCGTCATTCAAAACGTGTTTCAGGGATTACCAATCTATCTTTGAATTCAATCGATGTTTTGAGCGGATTGGAAACTGTAAAGATTTGTACAGCATACGAACTGGATGGTGAATTAATTTATCATTATCCTGCAAGCTTGAAGGAATTGAATCGCTGCAAACCCGTCTATGAAGAGTTGCCAGGCTGGAGCGAAGATATTACAGGCTGCCGCGATTTGGCTGAATTGCCAGAGAACGCTCGCAATTATGTTCGTCGTGTTTCAGAATTAGTTGGTGTTCGTATTTCTACGTTCTCTGTGGGACCAGATCGTACACAAACCAATATTCTGGAGAGTGTTTGGGCGCAAATTTAAGGGTTCTATTGGAACAAACAACTAGTTATTTAGTATAATAAAACTTACTAAAGGTGTTAGGAGGATAAATAATGTATCAGATTCTAACCGATTCCTGTTGTGATGTTCCTTATAAGTTATTGAAGGAATTAAATGTTGATTTTATTTCAATGTATATTGATATTAATGGACAAGAGATCGCTGATGACTTAGGTAAAAGTTTTGATATCAATGCCTTTTATCAGGAAATTGCAGAAGGTGCATTGCCTACAACCTCTCAGGTAAATGTAGGAAGGTATACTGAATTTTTTAAACAGTATGCACAGCAGAATATTCCAGTTTTATATGTTTGCTTTTCATCAGGATTGAGCGGTTCTTATCAAAGTGCTCTACAGGCTGTTGAAATTGTTAAAGAAGATTTTCCTGAAGCTGAAATTCATGTATTTGATTCCTTGGCTGCCAGTGGTGGCGAAGGTCTGATGGTATATGAAGCTGCTCAGAAGCAGCAGGAGGGCCTGTCTCTAGCAGAATTATTAGCTTGGCTTGAAAAAAATCGTCTGACTTATCAGCATTGGGTAACCGTAAATGATTTAAATCATTTACAACGGGGAGGAAGACTTTCCAAAACTAGTGCAGCAATTGGCGGCTTGATGAATATCAAACCAATTATTGACGTGGATACACAAGGCAAACTGCGAACGCTGGAAAAAATTCGAGGACGCAAAAAAGCTTTGCAGCATATTGCTGACAAAATTGTTGAGAACACAGCTACTCCCAATGAGCAGGTTATTTTCATCAATTCCAGTGGCGATTATGACAGTGCTAAAGAAGTGAAACGGCGAATTGAAGAGCAAATTCAGCCTAAAGCAATTGAAATTTTCCCATTGGGTCCAACAATTACCAGCCATACTGGTCTAGGGTGTATCGTCGCATTCACTAGAGGGCCGCTTCGACAATAGTTAATAACTTAGGCTTCACAAATGTCTTGATTACTCAAGAATTTGTGAAGCTTTTTCTATGTTTGAAAATTCGCGAATGATTCGGGTGATTTGATTGCGGTAATTACTTTGCAGTAGATTGTCGCGTTGAACTAAAGAAATCAAAAAATCTGGCTGCGGCTGATCTTCAATCGGGATGCTAACTAAATGATCATCGGTATTAATTGCTAATTCAACTAAAAATCCAATTCCCACTTGTTCTCGGATCATACCCTTCAAAATATTCAAATTACTACTTTGGTAGATAATTTTTGGTTCAAAATGTGCTTGTTGACTGAATTTCTCAAAAGCGACCGGGTGGACATAGTGTTCATTCAATAAAACAAAGGACTCGTGTTCCAATTCGCTAAAGGCAACACTTTTACGCTGAGCTAACGGATGCTCAGGACTAACGATAATTGTGAAGTTCTTTTTAATCAGCAATTCACTGTAAAGCTCAGGATCACGAATCGGCTCGGTGGAACCTAGCAGAGCCATGTCAATTTTTCCTCGTTTCAACAACATATATAAATCCTTCGACCCGCCATCAATTAAATTCACATGTTCCATCAAATCATTTTTGAAGAGAAAGGATGAAAGCTTAGGAAAGTAATAATTGCCAATAATTGGTGGTAAACCAAATTCTACTGTTTCCTCTTTCAACCGATCAATTTCTCGAATCGCTACAGAGAGTTCCTTTAACATATTACTGACATGTTTCGATAAAACCATCCCAGCTTTAGTAATGATTATGGAGCGGTGGGATTGATCTCGCAGGATTAATTCTGTACCTAGTTCCTTTTCTAATCGTTTAACGGCATAGGTGACTGTCGGCTGACTTACATGGAATGCTTTAGCAACTTTGGTAAAGCTTTTGTCATGGACTAAACGTTGGAAGTATTCTAAGTCTTTAAGATTCATCGTAAACTCCTTTAGTCATATAAATATTATTTATCATAATCCTAATTTTTGACTATGACAAGCCAGAGGGTGTACCTTGTTAATGTAATCAATAAGGATGTCGCTTTGAGTTAGTTAATAGCTTTTAAGTTAGAATTGAAACGGCATAGGATACAAACTACAAGGAGGAATTCAAGTATGAAAGGGATCGAAATTTTAAACAACCCATTTTTGAATAAAGGAACGGCCTTTACCAAAGAAGAAAGAAAACAATATAGTCTAGAAGGTATGCTGCCTTCACAAGTTCAAACACTAGAACAACAATCTGTGCAAGCATATGGCCAATATTTGAGTAAAACAACTGATCTTGAAAAACGTATTTTCTTAATGAATATCTTCAATACAAATCGCACATTGTTTTACAAATTAATGAGTCAACACGTGGTTGAATTTATGCCAATTGTATATGACCCAACAGTGGCAGATTCAATTGAACAATACAATGAATTGTTTGTAGAACCTCAAGATGCTGCATTCTTATCTATTGATGATCCTGAAGCAATTAAAGCAAGCTTACAAAACGCAGCAGCTGGACGTGATATTCGCTTGATAGTCGCTACTGATGCGGAAGGTATTCTAGGTATCGGTGACTGGGGTGTTAATGGTGTTGATATCGCAATTGGTAAATTGATGGTGTATACAGCAGCAGCTGGGATTGACCCATCACAAGTATTACCTGTATCGATTGATGCTGGTACGAATAACCAAGAATTGATTAACGATCCATTGTATCTAGGTAACCGTCATGAACGGATAACTGGTGACCGCTATTATGATTTCATTGATCAATTTGTGAATGCAACCCAAGAATTATTCCCTAAAGTATTGCTGCACTGGGAAGATTTTGGTCGTTCAAATGCTGCTAATATTTTGGAAAAATACGAAGACAAGATCACTACTTTCAATGATGATATCCAAGGAACAGGTATTGTGGTATTGGCTGGTGTGCTAGGTGCCTTGAATATTTCAGGTGAAGATTTAACTAAGCAAACCGTTATGACATTTGGTGCTGGTACCGCGGGTGTGGGTATTGCGAACCAATTGCTAGATGAAATGACTCGTCAGGGCTTATCAGAAGAAGAAGCTCGTAAACATTTTTACATGGTAGACAAGCAAGGAGTCTTGTTTGAAGATACCGAAGAATTGACTAACGGACAAAAACCATTTACTCATCAACGTAGTGAATTTGCCAATGCAGATGAACTAACTAATTTAGCAGCAGCAGTTAAAGCTATCCATCCAACGATTATCATTGGAACATCTACTCAACCAGGTGCTTTCACTGAAGAAATTGTGAAGGAAATTGCTGCTCATACAGAACGGCCAATTATTTTCCCATTGTCTAACCCAACTAAGCTGGCAGAAGCAACTGCGGAAGATTTGATTCATTGGACGGATGGTAAAGTCTTAGTTGGTACTGGTATACCAGCAGCTGATGTAGAATACAAAGGTGTAACTTACCAAATTGGTCAAGCAAACAATGCGTTAATGTATCCAGGCTTAGGACTTGGGATCATCGCTTCTACAGCATCCCGTTTAACCGGTGAAGTATTATCACAAGCTAGTCATGCACTAGGCGGAATTGTTGATACGACTAAACTAGGGGCAGCAGTATTGCCACCAGTATCTAAGTTAACGGAGTTCTCACAAACAATTGCTGAAGTGGTAGGTCAAAGTATCTTGGATCAAAAATTAAATAAAGAAGAAATCAAAGACATTAAACAAGCAGTCGAAGACATGAAATGGTACCCAGAATACCACTCACTAGACGCTGAATAATCATTAAGAGGGGGAACCAAAGATGATCTTCTTTCAATCGATTCAAAGCGTTATTAGTATCATTCTGATGATTGCTTTGGGGTATATCTTGAAAGGCCAGGGATGGTTTGACGAAAAATTTAGCGGAAGTATTTCATCCTTAATTACGAAGGTTGCTTTACCGGCTTCGATTTTCGTTTCAGTTTTGAAAAATTTGACAAAGGGAACATTGTTTCAATTGTCTGGAAGTTTGATTTATCCAGTGGGTGGAGTCGTGATTTCCTATATCATTGCTTATCTATTAGTGAAGATATTGAAGATTCGCCCCGGTCGACGTGGGATTTTCATGAATGCTGTGGTTAATGCCAATACAATCTTTATTGGTTTGCCATTAAACATTGCCTTGTTTGGTGACAAAGCACTGCCTTACTTCTTGGTATATTATGTAACTAATACAGTATCTACTTGGGCTTTCGGGGTATTCTTAATCTCCAACGATGACCCAACAAAGGTAAAAGGAGAAAACAAAGCCAAGTTAAATTGGAAAAAATTGTTGCCACCGCCATTACTTGGTTTTATTGTTGCCATCATCTTCTTGCTAGTGGGCATTCCAGTACCAACATTTGTTAATTCTACGTTGACTTATGTGGGGAGTATCGTGACACCATTGTCATTGATCTATATTGGGATTGTATTGTATGATGCTGGACTAAAAAGTATTCGCTTCGACCGCGATACTGTGGTAGCTTTACTGGGTCGGTTTGTCTTATCACCAGCAATTTTGATTGGGTTATTGGTTGTCGGTCAAAATGTTTTCGGTGCAAACTTAAATCCATTATTGCAACAAACCTTAATCGTTCAATCGGCTACTCCAATGTTGGCTGTTTTGCCTATCTTGGCTAATGAAGCTCATGGTGATGTTAAATACGCAACCAACTTGGTTACGACAAGTACGCTTCTTTTCGTTATCGTCGTACCAGTCTTGATGCAGATTATACAATTTATTTAACACAAAAAAGGAAAGCTCAAGGCGAGCTTTCCTTTTTTAGTTACCTGTAAATAGGTGTTTTAATTTTTCTTGTACATCTTTGTTTTCCAAGAATTCGTCGTAAGTAGTTTCGCTGCGATCAACTACGCCGTTCTCAGAAATAGCAATGATGCGATTAGCAATTGTTTGAATAAATTGATGGTCATGAGAGGCAAACAGCATTGCACCCTTATAAGCGACCAAGCCTTCATTTAAAGCTGAAATAGATTCCAAGTCTAAATGATTAGTAGGATCATCTAAAACTAAGACGTTGGCTTTAGATAGCATCAGTTTAGACAGCATACAACGAACCTTCTCGCCACCGGAGAGTACATTGACAGGTTTCATTACTTCGTCACCTGAAAACAGCATACGGCCTAGGAAACTGCGCAGGAAGGTATTGTCATCTTCTTCTTTGCTGGCATATTGACGTAACCAATCTAAAATCGGTAATTCACTGTCAAATTCTTTGCTGGTGTCTTTTGGCAGGTAAGCCTGACTGGTAGTGACACCCCAGCGAACCGTACCGGTATCCGGCTTCAGATCACCCATAATTACGCGGAATAAAGTCGTCGTAACAATGTCGTTTTCGGCAATGAAAGCTACTTTATCTTCGCGATTTAAGATGAAAGAGATATCATCTAGAATCTTCTTGCCATCAATCGTTACACTAACATTTTCCACCTGCAGCAAGTCATTGCCAATTTCGCGATCTGGTTTGAATTGCACGAATGGGTAACGGCGAGAAGAAGGCTGAATATCATCCAAAGTGATTTTATCCAACATTTTTTTCCGTGAAGTTGCTTGTTTAGATTTTGAAGCATTCGCACTAAAGCGAGCAATAAAATCTTGCAGCTCTTTGATCTTTTCTTCTTTTTTAGCATTTGAATCAGATTTTAGTCTAGAAGCCAATTGACTGGATTCCAACCAGAAATCATAATTGCCGACATACAATTGAATTTTGCCGAAGTCAAGGTCAGCCATGTGGGTACACACTTTGTTTAAGAAGTGGCGGTCATGGGAAACGACAATGACAGTATTATCAAAATCAATTAAAAACTCTTCCAGCCAGTTAATGGATTGAATATCCAATCCGTTGGTCGGTTCATCCAGCAGCAATACATCTGGTTTGCCGAAGAGTGATTGTGCCAACAGGACTTTAATTTTTTGTCCAGCGGTTAATTCGCTCATTTGTTGCTGATGCAATTCTTCAGGAATGTTTAGCCCCTGAAGCAATACTGCAGCTTCAGGTTCTGCTTCCCAGCCACCTAGCTCAGCAAATTCACCTTCTAGTTCAGCTGCTCGGATACCATCTTCATCTGAAAAATCTTCCTTCATATAGACAGCATCTTTTTCTTTCATTACTTGATACAAACGCTCATGGCCCATAATGACGGTTTCAATCACTGGAAATTCTTCAAAGTCAAAATGATTTTGCTTTAACACAGCCAAGCGCTCGTTAGGACCTAGAATGATTGAACCAGTAGACGGTTGGATTTCACCAGACAAAATCTTTAAGAAGGTCGATTTGCCGGCACCATTCGCACCGATCAATCCGTAACAGTTGCCAGGGGTAAATTTAATATTTACGTCATCAAATAGTTTACGGTCAGAAAATTGTAAACTAACATCACTTACAGTAATCAATAGTATTCCTCGCTTTTCTTTATTGGCGTAAGCCTCTTTTGCATTATAACGAGGGGTTAAGGAAGTTTCAAGTTAATAACTGTTAATTTACTTGTGTTTTAAAATACGTTAGACTTAGGTGGGAAGGAGTGAAGGTGAAATGATTGGGATAATTGTCGTTGCGCATGATCATTTAGCAGAAGGTTTGGTAGAGACAGCACAAGCAATTATGGGACAACAACAGTACGTAGATACCATCGCTGTGGAGGCTCAAGCAAAAAATCTCCAAGAGGTGTTTAATTATAAAGCGAAGCAAATGCTAAAGGAAGTCGATGAAATTGTTTGGCTGGTGGACATCTTTGGTGGCACACCATTTCGCCATTCAAGCCAATGTGTTGTCAACAATGAGAACCAGCATTTAGTAACCGGTATGAATCTCCCCATGCTGCTGCAGGCGTTAACTAATCGAAATCTGCCAGCTAAAATTCTGACTAAGCAGTTAGAAGATGAAAGTAAGGAAGCAATTCGACGGATGTAAAAGCTTTGGCTGTTCGCCAAGGCTTTTTTGCTGCAGATAATCAAAAAAACATGCATTTATTTTTCTATAAAGGAAAAGTAAAAGGCATGTTTTTTTATAGAAGTAAAATGCTGATACAAAAGAAAATACGCCCTAACTATTCGATCACTACTGATTATTAAAATTGCTTATTCGAGCATAAAAGAGCATATGGATAGAAAAAATAAAATAAATAGCGTTTACAAGCTCGTTAACGCGTGATATACTCATTTACGAGTAGAAATGAGTTTTATATCGTGCTCGAATATGAGGAGGTCGAGAGATGACAGTGTTGCTTGAATCGAGAGTCTTAAGTTTAGTCAAACCTAAAGTGATTGAAGAGGTTACGAAGGAAAGAGAAGTAAAAGAGGGCTGGGTGGCAATCGAGCCGACCTATGCTAGTATCTGCCATGCAGATTTGAGATATTTTGCTGGATTGCGGCGACCAGAAGCGTTAGCCAAGAAATTGCCAATGGCTTTATTGCATGAAGGAATTGGTGTGGTAAAGGAATCAGGTTCACCAGATTTCAAAAAGGGTGATCGGGTGGTGGTAGTGCCGAATATTCCTGGTACAGTTCTTCATTCAGAAATGAAACAAAAAGCGGATGTTCCGCCAAACTATTCTAAAGGTAATGCTTTTTTAGGCAGCGGCTATGATGGAATGGCTCAAAGTATCTTAGTTCACCCAGCAGAGTGTTTGGTTCGGATACCTGATGAAATTCCAGCAGAAATTGCTGTGCTCTCTGAATTATCTTCTGTTTCTCACCACGCAATTAGTCATGTGAAGGACAAGTTGGTAAAAGAGGATACTCGAGTTGCCCTATTTGGAGATGGCCCCGTGGGTTACTTCACAGCGGTTATGTTGAGATATTTATATGGTGTTAAAGCAGATCGTTTCATGGTGTTTGGTGCTGCGGAAGATAAGCTGGCAAACTTTGATTTTGCCCGAACAGCCAATGTTTTAAACTATGATTTTGAAAATGAACCAGAGAAATTTGACGTAGTGATTGAATGTACTGGCGGACGTTTTAGTGAGAGTGCTATCAATCAAGCCATTATGATTGCTGATTCGTTAGCAGATATTATTTTTATGGGGGTAACTGAGGAGTTGGTTCCGATTAATACCCGCGACATTTTAGAAAAAGGAATCACTGTTCATGGCAGCAGTCGTTCATCAACGGTAGACTTTGCGGCGGTAGTTGAAGGCATGAGAAATTCGGACTATCGGGAAGCATTAAGAAAAATCTTGCCGAAAAAAATTATTGAGGTTTCTAACGGTGAGGATTTCCGTCAATTAATGGAGAAATTTGTTGAAAATCCAGGATGGAATAAAACAGTCATGCATTTTAATTGGCAGGCATAAAGGAAAGGCGGGAAAAGATGGCAGGGATATTATTAGTAACACATGGAGAAATGGCTAACGGGATTATGGATAGCCTGTCACTCATTATGGGGGAGCAGGAAAATTATTTGACCATGGGCTTGAAGCATGGCGACGACATTGGCGAATTCAATGAACAAATTCAAAAGGGAATTGTTCAATTAGATCAAGGCAATGGGGTACTAGTACTGGTGGATCTGTTTTCCGCCAGTCCATATAATCAAGCAGCGATGTGTTTCAGTCAGCTGCAAGGAGCGCACGACTATCGCTTGATCTCTGGTGTAAATCTGCCAATGGTGGTGGAAGCCTTCAATCAGCGGTTGATTGGCTCAGACTTGGAAACGATGTATCAAGCAGCGATGCAAACTGGGCAAGAAGGCATCAAAGAGTTTTTTGAAGAAATGGAAAAAATTAATCAGAGGAGCGTTTAAAAATGGGAGAAATTGTATTAGCAAGAATTGATGATCGTTTAATTCACGGACAGGTAATGACAGCTTGGCTGCAGTTTACGGGCGGCAATCATATTGTGATTGTGGATGATGCTACAGCAGGAGATGAATTTACGAAATCAATTATGTCGATGGCTGTACCAAATGGCATCAAGCTATCTATTTTAGGAATTGCAGATGGAGCGGCTTTATTAAAAGATATTCCAGCTAGTGAAAAGATTATTATTTTAGCTAAAGAACCACAAACATATTTACAACTTATCGAAAATGGTGTGGAGCTGAATGAAGTCATTATCGGCGGTATGGGTGCTAGAAAAGACCGTAAAAGCTTCTACAAAAATATTTCAGCCACGGAAGAAGAAAAGGAAACCTTTAGAAAAATTATTGCAAACGGTATCAAGATGAAAATTCATGTAATTCCAGATCAAGGTTCACAAGCAATCGATAATCTATTATAAGAAGGAAGTGGAAAAATGAAAATCAACTTAGTTCAGGCGATTTTAATTGGGGTTGTTTATTATTTGGGTATTAATGGAACACCTTGGCTTTCGCTTGTGGGTACGCATGGTTGGATGCGGCCTTTAGTAAATGGAACGGTTGTTGGACTTATTTTAGGCGATCCAGTTCAAGGGTGTATTATTGGTGCGGCAATTAACCTGCCGTATTTAGCTTTTATCTCTGCCGGCGGAACAGTAGCAATGGACCCGGCTTTGGCAGGAACACTGGGAACCGCTTTGGCAATGGCTGCCAATGTTGAACCCTCTGTAGCAACAACACTTGCTGTGCCGTTAGGCTTGTTGGGTACGTTGGTATGGGTAGCTCATATGACTGTCGATATTACATTCGTCCACATGGCGGATAAAGCAGCAGAAGAAGGAAAAATTGATCGAATCAACTGGTTGCATATTGTTCCACCGCAATTGTTCTTAGTATTAATTACTGTAGTACCTGTTGCTGCAGCCGCGTATTTAGGTGCAGATGCAGTAGAAGGTGTTGTTGATGCTTTAGGTGGTAAACCATTAGCTGTCCTATCAGCAATTGGCGGAATCTTACCAGCTCTAGGGATTGCCATGAACCTGCGGGCAATGAATGGTAAAGGAACTTTGTTGTTCTTTGTACTCGGCTTTATGTTAGCTGTTTATTCAGGCTTACCATCTGTTCCAATTGCCATTTTCGCTTTAGTAATTGGCTATGTATTTACTGAGTTGTATCTAAAAGATAAAAATGGAGGTATGGCTTGATGGAACAAACTACAGTTGAACAACCAAAATTACTTTCTAAAAAGGATGTTGTAAAAGCCTTTTGGCGTTGGACCTTTTTCTCTCATGCCAACTATAACTATGAACGTTTGCAGGCGACAGGGGTCGTTCATGCTTTTAGCCCTATTCTGAAAAAGCTGTATGGCAAAGACGAAGATGAAATGAAAGCGGCGTTAGATCGTCACATGCAATTTTTTAACACAGAGCCTTCCTTTGGCGGACCAGTTTTATCGATGGTTATTGCCATGGAAGAAGAGCGGGCAAGTGGTGCGGATATCAGTGACCAAACTATCAACGGCTTGAAAACAGGCTTGATGGGACCATTGGCTGGGATTGGCGATACCTTATGGCAGGGTACTTTGATTCCCATTTTACTTTCCTTCACCTTGCCTTTTGGAGCACAAGGAAATATCTTCATGGGACCAGTTCTATTCTTCGCCTTGCATTGGATCATTATGACCGTACTGGCTTACTTCCTATGGATTCAAGGCTATGAACAAGGAAAAGAAGGAATTCAGAAACTAATGGCTGGCGGACGATTGTCCTATATCATGACCCTCTCGCAAACTTTGGGAGCCATCGTAATTGGCTCATTAGCAGCCAACTTTGTTAAAATCGCTACACCATTGCAGGTTCATTTGAGCGGCAAAGAATCTTTATCCATTCAAACAGACGTATTGGACAGTCTAGTAAAGGGAATCTTGCCTTTAGGTGTAACTCTGTTGACTTACTATCTGTTGAAGGTTAAAAAATATACACCAACTAAGGTTTTAGTGATCCAAATTATTGGTGGCGCTATATTAGCAGCATTAGGCTTAGTAGTTAACTCTCTTTAATCTTAATATTCAGTTATCAATGAGCAGTAACAAAGGGAATCGTAGGAACAAACGACTTTAACCGATTCGCTGCACGTTCCTCCTTAGTATCAGCGAAGAGGCTAACATGCGAATAGTTAAAACTACTGGAGTCGGCAGATTGTTATCTGTCGGCTTTATTTGTTTAGTTGTCTAGAGAGTGCTTACGAAACGTTTGACTATTTTCGTTTATTTCTCTTTCGATTCTTTTTCCCTTTGCTGCCTTTACTGACCTTTCTTACGGCCTTTTCCACCTCAAGATTACGGTCATTTTTCGACGGGGTGTTGAGGAAATTGTCGTTTTTCAATTTTTTCATTCGATCCATTAGTTGTTTTACCGGCTTATTCTTCAGTTTAATGGGCTCATTTTCCTGTGCCTGCTCCTCAACAGGATATTGGCGGATGTCATTGGGTAAAGCTTCATTTCTTTTTTCATTCGATTCGGTAGATTCGATTAGTTCATCAATATTATTAAGGATATTTGCTGATTTTTCTGGAGCTGTTTTTTTAGATTTGTGCTGAAAATCTTCATCATTTCGAATATCAAAATCACGAGAATGTTCATCAATGGCAAAATCTAGCCAGACCACTTTGGTAAACTGACGCAAGCCATCTTTTTGAAAAACAGTCAACTCACCTAAGATGTTTAGAAGAGCCATATGCTTTTTAGGCGAATGCAGACAGACGACATTGCTCAAGCTCCAATTGTGCATCTTGCCTGTTTCATCCAAGAAGGAGGCCTTCAAATTCCGCTTTCTATCGACTGCTTGCTCGCCAGAAATCAAAGCCGGACGTAAAGGCTCTATGAGCAAGCGAGCTTCTTCGGTAAGCTGGTCAAATTCTTGTTGGTTTTTGTATAGGTGATTGATGACAGTAGTCCATTCTTCTTCTGTTTCAAAATAGTCTTGGAAGTAAATACATAAATGACGAACGGAGGCAGGAACTTCGCCAGTTAAAAATAATTCACGAATTTTTTTTTTCGCAATAAAGGATAGATTAAGAGGACTAAAAGCGTTGCGTATCATGATCGCAACGGCATATTGAATAAATTCAGCGGTTTTGTTTGTTTCAAATAAAAAACTTTCTAACCGTTTTGTAAGTGTATCGTGTTTTTTTAGAGTGAAAACCTGTCTTTTTCCGAAAGGTTGTGCTGGTTTGGTCATATGTGATTTTTCTGTCATGTGTACATCTCCTTAGGATTGTTTATTGAATTTCTTTTTCAGTATATTGGATAATTGATCGAATAATTCATTTGCATAATTGATCGTAAGCGCTTTGATGATTAATTTTATTAAATAATACCGTAAATAAACCAGCTTTTCAACAATTTATTTTATTTAATAATTGTTCTATTTTGTTGTGAATATAAAAAAAACTGTGAGTATTAAAATATTTTAATAGATGAATAGCCAAGTGTTTTTTCGGATAAGGCCTAGTAAGATGCTTGTAGATAGAAAAAAGTGAAAGATGAATGTCGTTATTTTAAAAAATTAATTTTGGGATTTTGAATTGAAATATTGTTTCGTTGAAGAGAATTTTTTTAGTTTGGAATGTGGAATATTGAGCTAATTTGTGCAGAAATTATATAAGAGGAGTGTCGGGAGAAAAAAAGCAACATAAAAACAATAAAAGTATTAATTTTTCGAGAAATTAATTTTATAATGCAAAAAACCTGGCCAGTTTAACTAGCCAGGCTTGATTATTTTATTGTTCCCGCAAGAGTTCACTCAAAGCAGGCATATCGTGAACTTGATATTTTTCTTGGAAAGCTTGGATTTCTTCTGCAGAAAATTTATCAGGATCCAGCTGTAATTCCTCTACTGGCAAGGGACGAGCATTTTTGATTTTTACATCGATAACAACAGGGCGTTTACTGTCTTTAGCTGCATCAAAGGCATGTTGCAATTGACTGTATTCAGTAACGGTAAAACCGTCAGCTCCCATAGCTTCAGCAGCCTTACCAAAGTCAGCGCCACCCAAGAAAACACCAAATTTCTTTTGTTCTGTATCCTCTTGTTCCGCTTCAATGAAACCAAAGGATTCATTGGAGAAGACCACGTTAATGATTGGTAGTTCGTATTTTACTTGGGTCATAATGTCTTGCATCACCATTGCAAAACCACCATCACCACTAAAAGTAAAGACTTGGCGATCTGGAAAGCTTAATTTTGCTGCAATCCCGCCAGGTACACCATTACCCATGGTAGCGAACCAGCCTGAAGTAGTGTGTAATTGTTTACCTGTGGTTTCCAAATGACGAATGGCGTTAATAGTAGTATTGCCAACATCTGTAACGAATACAGCATCTTCTTCCGCAATTCGGTTAATCTCTTTAAACACGGGTTCTGGACGCAAAGGCGTTTGTTCATCTGTATAGAAACTTCTGCGCCAGTTGTGCCAATTTTGACTGTTGGTTTGGTTGGCTTCTAACCAATGGTCAGCTGGTCGACTCTGACCCAGTTCCACCATTCTGCGCAAAGCAGTGTTAGCATCACCTAAAATGGCTACATCTGTATGATGGCGACGACCTAACTTAGCCATATCGATATCCACTTGAATGAATTTAGCTTCTGGGTTAAAGAAGGAAGCTGCAAATGGAAAATCACTGCCGACGAAAACAATTAAATCGGCCACAGCTAAAGCTTCATTTGCTGGCTTAGTGGCTACACGAGCCGCAAAACCTAAAAAGTTTTCATAAGTATCAGGAATGATCCCTTTGGCTAAAACAGCTGCTGCAACCGGCATAGAGAAATGTTCAGCAAAGGCTTTGATTTCTTCAAAACCGCCGCGGGTTCCTTGACCCACATAAAGAACAGGTTGTTTCGCCGCTTCAATAAGAGGAATAGCAGCTTGTAAATCTTCCTCTGCTGGCATGATAACTCCTGTGCGATGATTCTTGGCAGTTGCGATTTCTTGTTCTTCAATTTCGGCAAAGCCAAAATCAACAGGAATAGTTACGACTGCAACTCCTTTATGTTCATAGGCTGCCTTAATTGCTTCATCGACTAAATGAGGCAAGCTTTCAGGAGTCATCGCAGTCCGGTTGTAAATGCTGACATCAGCAAACATCGGATTTTCGTTTAACTCTTGGAAAACGTCATAGTTCATAACAGTAGACGCAACTTGACCTAGTAAGGCAACTACGGGAACATGATCCATTTTAGCATCGTATAGACCGTTGATTAGATGGCTTGCTCCAGGACCAGCTGAACCGAATACGGCCCCTACTTTACCTGTCAATTTTGCATCTGCAGCAGCAGCCAGTGCGCCAACTTCTTCGTGGCGAACTTGAATATATTTGACACTTTCTTTTTCTTTGTATAAGGCATCCATAGTTGAGTTGAAAGAACCGCCAGGGATTCCGTAAATATGATCGACACCCCAAGCTTCGAACACTTTGACCATTGCAGTAGCAGCATTAATTTTTGTCATGATTCTCACTCGCTTTCATAATAACTAACAAGACAAGTATAACGCTTTTAACAAAACCAACCAAAGAATGTGTTTGGCCAAAGCCTTAATTTGAGGGCGGGTTTATCTTGTGATAAACTGAAAGGGCATAAAAACGCTCTAGGAGGTTACTATGACAGAATGGTTGGTGTCTTTGTCTGCTTGGCAGCAGGCATTGGTTGGGACATTGTTTACTTGGGGGATGACTGCTTTAGGGGCAGCCATGGTTTTTTTCTTTAAAAATATTAATCGCAATGTGCTAAATACCATGTTGGGTTTTGCTTCAGGTGTCATGATTGCGGCCAGTTTTTGGTCGTTACTAGATCCGGCGATTGAAGCGGCTGAGGAGAATGGCTCGATTCCTTGGCTAGTAGTGAGCGTTGGCTTTGGCTTAGGCGGTCTTTTTTTATACATTGCTGATAAAACGATTCCACACATGCACTTTGGTCCAAATAAGGAAAAAGAAGGCTTGCCCAGCCACTTGAAACGGACAATTTTGCTCGTATTTTCGATTACCTTACATAATATTCCAGAAGGATTAGCAGTTGGTGTAGCCTTCGGCGCAGCCAGCGAGGCAGCTAATCCAACAGCAGCAGTTTTGGCTGCTATCTCTGTATCTTTAGGGATTGGTATTCAAAATTTTCCCGAAGGTGCAGCAGTTTCCATCCCCTTGCGGCAAGAAGGGCTGAGCCGTTGGAAATCCTTTGTTTATGGACAGGCTTCAGGGATTGTCGAGCCGATTGCAGCAGTGATTGGCGCACTTTTAGTAATGCGGGTTCAGCCATTACTGCCTTATGCACTCGCTTTTGCGGCAGGGGCAATGATCTATGTTGTTATTGAAGAGTTGATTCCAGAAGCGCAGGCGACAACAGACAGTAAACATCATTTTGGAGTTTTTGGAGCAATGTCAGGCTTTATTATCATGATGATTTTGGATGTTGCATTAGGTTAAACAGGAATAAACCTTATTTTATAAATGTTCTTGTTTAGCAAGGATATCAAGAATAGAAAGTCCCTTGCTTCTTAAGAAAGCAGGGTGTTTCTTAATTATTGTTGGATAATTTCTTGAAAATGTTCATCTTTTGTTGCAATAGATCACGGGAAGTGTTAAGATATCTCTTGTAATACTTTTGATATGTGACTATTTGTTTATCTATACTTTTTTGATACAACACTTCTTTCTACACATCATTTTTTATTACAAATAAACACACTTGATGTGTATTTGGAGGTACTTAATATGAATAACGGTACAGTAAAATGGTTTAACGCAGACAAAGGTTTTGGATTTATCACTAGCGAAGATGGAAATGACGTATTTGCTCATTTTTCAGCTATCCAAGGCGACGGCTTCAAAACTTTAGAAGAAGGCCAAGCAGTTTCTTTCGACATTGAAGAAGGACAACGTGGACCTCAAGCAACTAACATTGTTAAAGCTTAATCACTTATAACAGTCAAGAGTATAGGCAGAATGCCTGTACTCTTTTTTTGTTTTTAGAACCCGTTTAACTACATGTAAGCAGCGACCTTTAAACAGCTGTGTACTCGCTGCGGCTTTTGATTTAAAAATACTGGTCTAATATCTGTAAGAATGATGTGAATAAATAGGAGATGCGTTATAATCTACTTAATAAGACTTTCACATGCAAGTTTTTTTCCCTGTTTTTAAAGACCTGCAGCCTCGAATAAGCAAAATTCCTTTTTTACATAATCGATTTTAATGTTTTCTGCTGTACATAAATGGACCTGCAGAGCGTTGTCTAGCCGGGACAATTGTCTGTCAGAGTAAAACTACTTCTAATATAGATAGGAGCAAAGAGCCTTGAAAACATTGTTGTCAAACTCCGCAAATCGTCAGGTTTTAATTATTGAACAGCTTAAATATTCTGATGAATGGGTACCTGTTAAGCAGATCGTAGAAAGCATCGATGCCAGTCCGAAAACGATTATTAGGGACTGCGAAGATATCGAAGAACGTTGGGGACATATTGTTAGTATCCAGAGAAGTGCTTCTTCCGCTCTTCATCTAACGGAGAAAAAAGGTCATACAGTATCCGAAATCTTTTCTGAAATGATTCAAGAATCAGTAGCTTTCCAACTATTGGAGAAGATCATTTTTTTTCCTGGAAAAAGTCGACTAGAATTACAGGAAGAGCTGTTTATCAGTTCAGCTAATTTGTATCGTCAGATTATCAAAATGAATGAAGTGCTTGCTTCATTTGGTGTGTATATTGATCGAACCAACGTTTGTTTATCAGGAGAAAATGAGATTCAAACGCGCATTTTTTTGGCTATTTATTTTTCAGAAGCCTATGATTACAATAATTGGCCATTTCCAACGGTTGAACGAGCAAAGGTGGAACAGCTGGTTGAGAAGATGACCTCCGTCTATCCACAAGAACTGAGTTTGCCTTTTTTGATTGGTGCAACTATCTTGAGACAAAATCAAGGGTTTGTGGTCTCTGATTCACACATGAAAAAGAAGAAATACCACATGGATGTTTATCATTTTTTTCTCCTAAATATCCAAGGAGTTTTGCCAGAATTGGTTCAAAAGGAGTTGTATTTAGACTTTGCCAGCACCATTTTATGGCGTGATTTTTCATGGGATAATCGAGAAGAGGAGCTGCGGATTGAAAAGCTCTGTAAAGAGTCAATCCAACTGGTAGCTGAGGTATTGAATTTGAAAAATTCAGAAGCCAATCAGCAAAAATGCATTTATGTGCTCAAAAGCTTTTATTGTTTGTTCAAAACTTACCCGCACAAGAATTATTTAATTTATAATCGTTGCTGGAGCGCCAGTAAAACGATCCATAAACGTTTTGCTGTATTCAACAAAGTATTGGAAAAAAATTTAAGAGATCTGGAAACCCATACGAAGATTCCCTGGTATTCCGTCTATTATGTATTTATTCTTTTTGAATTATTTATCGCCTGGGAAGACCTTCCTCAACAGCTTTATGCCTTAAGACAACCGGTTTCAGTTGAAATAGCTAGTAATCGTGGATTGGATCATGCGCAGCTACTCGGTTATTGTGTGGAGCGAAATTTGAACGATAAAGTACTGGTGAATATCAATCCTACGCTGACTAAGAGTGAGACAAGAGAGGTTCACCACGCTAATTTTGACCTTTGTGTAACGAATTTTTTGGCTAAAAGTGTCCCTAAAGAAAAATTGTTTATTGTAGAGGATATTCCCTCAGCTAAAAATTTAACTTCTTTGCAAGACTTAATTGAGAAGCATCGAATGGAAATGGTAATCGAACAACTCACTTATCTAGAATAACAACGAAAAGAAGCCAACTCACCTGTGATAT
Source organism: Candidatus Enterococcus ferrettii (assembly GCF_017377655.1). Taxonomy (GTDB): domain Bacteria; phylum Bacillota; class Bacilli; order Lactobacillales; family Enterococcaceae; genus Enterococcus_A; species Enterococcus_A ferrettii. The sequence goes on along the minus strand of NZ_JAFREL010000024.1, from coordinate 14 downwards.
GCTACCCCTATCTA
>NZ_JAFREL010000023.1 GCF_017377655.1 Candidatus Enterococcus ferrettii | reverse complement strand
GTTAGGGGTAGCATAGCATTAGGGGTAGCATAGCAAATTTGGGCGTCTTTCCTTTATTAATTTCCTAAATAGTCAGATTCTGGTTCTCGTTCTTTCTTTTGGTTCGGCAATTACCTAAAGAGTTTCTTTACTTAAGTGTCTCTTAGTTAACCCTACGCCAGCTTCAGCTTCCCTAACATCAAAAACTGAATGATCTCCTTCATGAAATTTCTGATTGTATCTGCCTTTGGCAATTTTTTAAACAGCAATTCCTAGATTTGTTAAAATAGAGATCAGGCAATATTATTCTTTGACCTTCCTACATTTGGTATTCAACTCCTCCGTTTTGATCCCGATCAACCTCGATTCCCCAAGATCATTTTCCCGTTCTTCACAAGCCTTGGCATTATAGAAAATACCTGTCCCATTACTGCCTAATAAATATTATTTTTGCCTTCTTCGCACATTGAAGAAGCAATTCTTTCCGCAATCCGATGCGCATATCGGCTGTCTAAAGTTATTTCTTTCTCCAAAGCTTGTTTCAAATCATTGAATCATTTGCCCTTCCATTTCACCAATAAAACCAACCCGACTGGTTTAAGTTGTATAAGTCGCTACGATTCTAACTAGATAAATGCTCCTCGGATTCTTGAATATAGCCAGCACGACATTCTTCTGATCCTCAATTTCCCCATCAACTAAAACAAAACCTAACTCGGGATTACTAACAGCTAATTTTTGATTGCATCTGCTTGAAAATAATGATCGGGTTTAAACCGTTCTCAACAGCTTGATTGAAATTTATACTATTTTCTTTCGGCTTATTTTTTCTATATAAAATAGGAAGTCTTTTTTTAAGGCATTTTCCTTGATCGGATCCTTCAACTTTTACCAACCTGCTCAATTGATGGAACAATCATCTATCCTGTCAAATCCTAGAATCAGTACAATTTCAGGTATTTACTTTTCTTCTTTAGTTTGGAGCTCATTTTTCTAACAACAAAATTGCATCTAGCAGCATGTCTAAACGTAAAAGTTTTATCCTTGGATCTTTCTTGCTTTATGTATCTTGACACTAATGTCTATTGATCAGTATTGAGCACCCCTTTGTATCTTGATAAAAAAATCTTAACATTATTTACACAAACATAACAAACTTTATTTTATCTTTTCACATCCTTGATTATACCTTTACAAAGCTTCGCTATACTTCAATCAAAGGAAAATGAACTTCCTACAAACAGATTCATTTGAAAAAGACAATACTAAACAATAAATTAAGGAGCTGATAATTATGTTGAAGTTGGAAAATATTTCTAAAAGCTTCCATCAAAGTACAGTTTTAGAGGAGATCAACTTAGAAATCAACACTGGAGAGATTGTTTCTATTCTGGGTCAGTCAGGATCGGGAAAGACAACCTTACTAAATATTATTTTAGGTCTAGAGGAACCAAGTAGCGGAAAATTATTCTTTAGAGAAAAGGAAATTACCCATACCCCTATGGAGAAACGCCCATTCAATATTGTATTTCAAGACTATGCTCTTTTTCCTAATCTGACCGCCTATCAGAATCTTACCTACGGATTAAAGAACAAGAAAAATTGTTCATCAGTTGAAGAAGTACAAGAATTGATTTGTTTACTAAATTTGGAAAAGCATCTAGACAAACCAATTCAGCAATTATCCGGAGGACAAAAACAACGAGTCGCTTTAGGTCGTACCTTGGTCATGAAGCCCGATCTTCTGTTGTTAGATGAACCCTTAAGTGCATTAGATGGTGTCATCAAAGAATCAATCAAAGAAAAGATTCAAGAGATTGCCCGAAAGCTATCCTTGACTATTGTCATTGTGACCCATGATCCTGAAGAAGCCTTGACTATGTCTGACAAAATTGTCGTCTTAGACAATGGGAAAATCGCTCAATGCAGTTCACCAGTAGAGATTATGACTCAGGCGTCTTGCCATTTTGTGCAGGAATTTATCATCAATCAATTGATGGTTAAGCAGCAAAATATTCAGCAAATTTTCCAACAAGCTTTGAAGCAGGCAGAAACATGAGAAATGTCTTGTCATTGAAAAGAATCACGAGTTTTTTTATTCTAATTTTCTTTCTCATTTTTTTAATTTTACCTTTGGGAAAAGTAGTTATGACTGCTCTATTAGTGGAAAATGGCACACTTGTAGAAAGTCTGAAGTATTTTTTCAATCAAAAATGGCAACTGTCCTTTCTAAACAGCTTGAAATTTTCTTTAATTGCAGCTAGCTACTCTACTCTTTTAGGCTTTTTTCTAGCCTACGGAAATAATTTTACTAATGCAGGCAAACGCTTTTTGAAAATAAATACTGGGATTTTGCAATTCCCCATGTTATTACCAACCATCACTTATGGCTTCGTTTTGATTTATGCTTTTGGCAAACAAGGTCTTTGGACTAAACTTCTGCAGCACGAATGGTTTAATATTTATGGCACGATTGGGATTTTGTTAGGGTTCATTATCTATACTTTGCCGCCCATTTTTATTTTGATCAACAATTCCATGGCGTACTTGGACAATCGTTTATTTCTTGTCTCACGATTAATGGGAGATTCTTGGTGGCAGTCGTTGCACCGAACCGTTCTCAACCCCCTTTATCGCGTTTTGGCCGTGGCTTTTCTACAAGGTTTTTTCATGTCCTTTACTGATTTTGGAATCCCTAGTGCAGTCGGAGGACAGACACCCTTTATAACGACTCTGCTTTACGATGGTTTTATGGGGACCATTCCTAATTTCCAATATGGATCTCTGGTAGCCTTAACAATGCTTTTTCCTTCTATTATAAGTATTCTAATTCTAAATCATCTTCAGAAGAAAGTTATTCGTTACGAAAAGCCGCAAGCACTAGTTTTAAAGAAAAACCTCGTTAGAGATTGGGCCTTTCGTTGCCTCTTTATTCTGACGTCTACATTTATCTTAGGAGTCTTTCTAATTCTGCTTGTTATTCCATTTTTAAGCAATTGGCCTTTTGACTTGCAACCCACCTTGCAGAACTTTAGCACCTTCCTGCAGGATGACAGCTTATTGACAACTTTAAAAAACTCTTTGCTGATGGCTTTATTAACTGCTGTAATAGGTACAATCTTCGCATATTTTGCAGCCTTAATGACTTCAAGGGAAAAGAAGACCCACAAGATTAATCAACTAATTGATAGTGTTTCAACGATTACCAATTCCATTCCAGGAATGGTTCTAGGTGTAGCCTATTTGCTGATTTTTGCTAGCAGCGGTCTTCATAATACGTTAATAATTTTAGTGATTGTAACGATTGTTCATTACTTTGCTACTCCTTATCAAATGGCTAAAGAAGCACTACAAAAAATGAATCTGAACTGGGAAAACACAGCAAAATTAATGGGCGATCGTTGGATTACGACTATATGGCGAATTTTGATACCCAATTCTAAGATAACGATTGTCGACATGTTTTCCTATTACTTCTTTAACTCAATGGTAACGATAAGTGCAGTGGTTTTCTTGACCAGTGCCAAAACAATGGTTATTACCGCCAAATTAAAGGAATTACAACACTTTGGCCGGTTTAACGATATTTTTATGCTTTCTTTATTTTTGCTGCTAATTAACTTGATTATGCAGCTGCTCACTCAACTTATCAAAAGGAGATTAACAAATGAAAAGAAAAAGAATTCTCGCATTACTTGGCTGCACCGCATTAGCCCTTTTATTAAGCGCCTGCAGTAATGGCAACGCCGCTGACGAAAAGGTAGTTATTTACACTAATGCCGATGAAGAACCCGTTGAAGTAATCAAAGATGTTTTAGACAAAAACGGCTTTGAAAACAAATATACATTGCAATCCTTTGGAACCTCTGAACTAGGTGGAAAACTACTGGCAGAAGGTACCAATATTGAAGCAGATCTTGTAACGATGAGTACCTTCTATTTGACCAGTGCTCAAAAGAAAGACGAAATGTTCAAGGAATTAAAACTCACTGTTGATCCCTTAACTGAAATTCCAGCCTACGCGGCGCCCTTTACTATGCAAGAAGGAACAATTTTCTACAATACCGATATGATGCAGGAACTAAATTTGCCAGTGCCTAAAAGCTTAAAAGACCTAGCTGATCCAAAATATAAAGATGTTTTATCTATTTCTGATATCAAACAATCTTCAACTGCTTGGCTGTTGTTTCAAGCGTTGATTGATAATTATGGTGAAGATGAAGCAAAAACTATTTTGAAAGACATTTACACCAATGCAGGTGACCACTTGGAAAGTTCTGGGTCTGGTCCCATAAAAAAAGTTCGTTTAGGTGAAGTTGCTCTTGGATTTGGCTTGCGCCATCAAGCAGTGAAGGATAAAAATGAAGGCTTGCCTATTGAATACGTAGAACCTGAGGAAGGGACTTACACTTTAACAGAATCATTAGCAGTAATAAACAAAGGAGATGATATAAATCCTGAAGCAGAAAAAATGTTAAACACAATTGTGGAAAAAGGGCGCAAGGATTTATTGGCTATCTATCCTAGTCCTATTTACGCTGGTGAAGAAGCTGATAGTGTCCAAGTAGCAAATGATCAAAAGGTATTTCCCGAAGAATTAACAGCTGAATTATTAGAACAGCATCAAAAATTAATAGATTGAGAGGCTTATCATGCATTATAAATTATTAACTCCAGGTCCTTTGACAACCACCATGACAGTAAAAAAAGCAATGTTAACTGATCAATGCACTTGGGATCAAGACTATAAAGAAATCACTCAAGAAATCCGTCGGCGCCTGCTTAGTTTAGCTGGCGTATCAGAAAAAGAATATACTACTATCCTAATGCAAGGCAGCGGATCCTTTGGTGTGGAAGCCGTTTTGAGCTCTATGATTACTCCTGAAGATCATTTGCTTATCTGCACAAACGGCGCTTACGGTCAACGAATAGCAACCATGTGTCAACGACACGGTATCGTACACACTGTTTACAAAGTACCTGAAAATAAAATACCTAAAGCCGAAGCTGTTCAAAAACTATTGAATGACTATCCAAGCATTTCGGCCATCGCAATGGTTCACAGTGAGACAACTTCGGGTATTTTAAATGAACTGGATGAGATTTCCGCCCTTGCCAAGGCAAATGATCTTTTGTTTATTGTTGATGCAATGTCCAGCTTCGGGGGTATTCCTATGGATATTTCAGAACTGAAAATAGATTTTCTCATTTCCAGCTCCAATAAATGTATTCAAGGTGTGCCCGGCTTCTCCTTTGTCATTGGAAAAAAAATAGAGTTAGAGAAACGAAAAGGTTATGCTAAAACACTTTCGTTAGATCTTTACGATCAATATCAAGTGATGGAAAAAGATGGAAAGTGGCGTTTTACTTCACCCACCCACACTGTATTGGCTTTCCTGCAGGCCTTAAAGGAACTAGAATTAGAAGGCGGTATCGAACAACGTTATCTACGATACTTAACCAATAATCACCTTCTGCAACAAAAAATGAGTGAATTAGGCTACGAAACCTTTATTCAAAATCATCAAGGGCCTTTTATCACCTCGTTTCTTTATCCTAAAGATCGACCATTTGATTTCAATAATTTTTATCATCATTTGAAACACAACGGCTTTGTAATTTATCCTGGAAAAATCAGCGACCACGACTGCTTCCGCATTGGCAACATCGGTGAGATTTATCCAGAAGATATTCATCGCTTAGCAGAGATCGTTGAAAAATATTCGGAGGTAGCATATGTCAGTTAAAACAATTATTTTTGATTGGGCCGGAACAACCGTTGATTTTGGTTGTGTGGCCCCAGTAATAGCCTTCAAAAAGGCCTTTGATGAAAAAGAAATTACCTTGTCACTTGATGAAATTCGTGAACCGATGGGAAAATTGAAACGTGAGCATATTAAAATCTTACTGGATCTACCCTCTGTTCAAGAACAATGGCTGGAGGCTTACCAGCAGCTGCCACAAGATAAGGATACTGAGGAAATTTATGAACGTTTTGAAGCTTTTCTTTTTGAAGATTTAGCTGAATATTCAAAATTGAAGCCAGAAACGGTTGAGGTTGTGCAGCAGTTACAATCACACGGAATTAACATTGGTTCCACAACCGGTTATACTAGTGAAATGATGGAGGTTGTTACTGAAGCAGCCCAAAAAGCTGGATATAAACCAGATTTCCTAGCTACTCCTGATATGGTTGGCAACTTAGGTAGACCCTACCCCTACATGATTTACCAAAATATGAAGCATTTCAACAATCTGTCTGTGACAGAAGTGGTAAAGGTTGGCGATACCGTTGCTGATATTCAGGAAGGTAAAAATGCAGGTGTATTTACGATTGCAGTTGTAGAAGGCAGTTCAGAAATGGGACTATCTTTAGAAGAATACACTGACTTATCAGCCGCTGAAAAAGTTAAGCTGGTAAAAAAAGTAACTGATCGGTTTTATCAAGCAGGAGCTGATCTTTGTATTCTAAATCTAACCGAGCTGCTGGATTACTTTATCCATGACAAAGAATTAGTTAGACAATCAGCCTTGGTTTAACAGTTAAAACCCGCACATTCTGATTGAATGTGCGGGTAGTCTTTTATTTCAAGATTTTTTCCATCATTGCTAATAAGGTTCGAACATCCTCTGGTTTCGTATCACCAGTCGCCGAATCGATAATTGAACTGTAAACATGAGGAATGATTTTCTTCACTCCGGCATCAACAGCAATCTGAACGATTTCTTCAAAGTTAGATAAGTCGATTCCGCCAGTTGGTTCTAAATAGAAATCATACTCAGCACAGGCCTTAGCAACTGCCTGATATTCTTCCTTGTGAGCTAAGCCCTTCATTGGGAAATACTTAATCGAGCTGCCGCCCATATCCTTTAATAATTGAATAGCCGTCTCAATTGGTACTTCTCCACTTGGCGCCTGTGAGCTTAACGGACCGGTTGCAATATTGACGTAGCCAACTTTGCCTGTCGGTGAAACCAAACCATTAATCACCGTATCCTTTTGGCCCAAAAGTGCTCGAGAGGTTCCTACTCCAGTAAATACCTGATTAACGTGCTGCGGCTGCAAAACAGCGGAGATGCGCGAGACCATTTGACTTTGGTTAGGATCGCCAGCCCCTAAACCAACGGATAATGCGTTGTCGGTTTCCTCCTGATATTTTTTCATATCTTCAATTGCTGCTTCGTCGCTGTCATAGTTTTTAGAAAGAACCCCTAAAACAACGTGTCCTTCTGCTGCTTCGTAACAAGCTTTGGCATTTTCTACCGAATTCGCTAAAACATTTAAGCAAATTCGTTCTTCTAAATAATTTGGGATCAATGACATGTTTTATTCCTCTTCCATAATTTCTTTTAGTCGTTGGACAATTGCATCCATTTCAGCTTGATTAACTGAACGTATATCAAATTCAATAATTCCATTGTTGGCTTGATATTCTCGGGTATAGATCGCCGGATCAGCTGCTTTTAATTCTTCAATCACCTGTTTAGCAGTCTTTTTACCAGTGACCTTCAGGCTGGCCCGGTAGATGTCGCGCCCGGCACCGTCTTGAACCACAGTTGTCTGTAAACCAGCAAGCTGATTAACCGCCTCAACAAATGGCGCTAAACGTTCTTTCATGGAATCACCTGATTCACTACCGTTAGTCAAGTAATCCTCCACCGCTTGGGTAAAGCCCAAGATATTATCCTTGCCGATTTTCATTGCTCGGCCGATTCCTTTACTTTGCAAACGAACCCATTTAACGTACTCACTTTTCCCAATAACTAAACCGGCACTAGGGCCTTCAATTGCTTTAGCTCCCGAGTAAATAACTAGATCAGCACCCGCCTCAATATATTGAAACAGATCTTCTTCAGCTGCCGCATCTACAATCAAAGGAAGCTGGTGCCGATGAGCGACCTCGGCTGCTTCTTTCACCGTTAACATACTTTTTTGAACAGTGTGATGGCTCTTGATGTAAAGAACCGCCGCCGTATTGTCAGTGATCATCATTTCAATGTGTTCAGGTGCACACATATTGGCATAACCCGCTTCGATCAGCTGGCCACCACCTAAATCAACCATCGTTTCAACTGGTGTTCCATAATCTACATTGTGCCCTTTCGGTAGGACAATTTCTCTTTTTTTCAGACGATTCGTGTAAGGATGATACACATGATACATATCTCCTTTGCCAATAATCGCGGCTACCGATTGAGCAATTCCTGCAGAAGCAGAGGAAACGATCTGAGTGTCTTCTACCTTCAGTAAATTAGCCAGGTATTTGCCGGTTTGTACGGCCAGCTCGCTCATTTCAAAAAAGTGTTCTCCTCCAAAACGTTGGGCTGCCATCACCGATTCCGAGACCTTTGATACCCCAAGAATCGTCATTCGACCAGAAGCATTAATTACTTGCTTCAAGTCAAACTTGTCATAGCTGATTGTCATAGCTTACACCTCCAATAATTGTCTGTACTGGAATAATCTGTTGTTTTGCCTGACGAAGATCACCATTCGAATCCACTAATTCCTTTTCTTCATCAATCAGCTTAAAGATAGTAAAATCTGCATCGGCCCCCGCCTCAATTCTTCCCTTTTGGGATAGATGATACTGATCAGCCGCAGCCGAAGTGATTTTTTCAATAATCAGCGGCCAAGAATAACCCACTGCATGCAGTTTTTCCAAGGTCGTTGCCAAGTCGAAAACCGGACCATTTGTTCGATTACGAATATAAATATCGGTACTGATAGTATTAGCCAGCATGTTCGCCTTAAAGGCTGTTTCAGCAACCGTGAAATTGAAGCTATCAGTGCCGTGACCAATGTCAAACAAGATGCCATCACGATACGCTTGCCAAACAAACTCTTTAATTTTTCCAGTTGATTGGTCCATTATACCGTTAGGCTTGCCATTGAAACAATGAGTAAGAATATCTCCTTTGCTCATAACATCCAGAATTTCATCCAATTCAGGCGGCGCCGAGCCAATGTGAACCATCAAAGGCAGCTGTTGGTTCTCAGCTTGAATTTCTTTAGCCAATTTCAACGGTGTAATCCCGTTATCACCAATAACTGTCTTGCTCATACGTGCCTTAATTCCAATAATGAACTCTGGCAGCTCCGCTAACACCTGTTTCACTAAATCTGCTTGAACCTTCGACAAATCAGCCAGCTCATCCTGCTCAACGATTCCAAACTTCGAAATATTCAACAAGCCATAAACATTAGTCTTCGCTTCTTTCGCCAATTCATAAAAACGAGCAATATTTTCAGCACCGGTTGTTCCGGCATCAATAACTGTCGTTACGCCTTTTTCAACGCCGATTTGATCTGGATAGTCGTAATACAAATTCATTTCTTGATAGCAATGAACATGACTGTCAATCCAGCCGGCTGAGAAATACTTTCCATTTAAGTCAATTACTTCTCGTCCATTTGTCTCAATAGTTTCTGCAACCTCAACTATCTTGCCCTCTGCAAAAACAACTTCGCAAGGTTCACCTGTAATCAAGCGGCCATTTTTTAATACTGTCTCCGACATTGATCTTCCTCTTTTCCTATTGTTCCAAGGTTACTGGGAATAACGCCCCTAAAATCATTGCGCCTAAAATTGCGCCACCAGCAATCGGTTTTTTCCATTTGTAAAAAATAATTGCCCCAATCGTGGAACCAATCCCGATTGGAATAGAAGCTGAAGCTGCACTCAAAATGATCAGTGGTCCTAAGAAACGGCCAGACTGGTTACCAGCACCCATCATAATATCTGCACCAAAGGTTGAATTAGACTGATTAATCGTAAATTTCCGAATCAAAATGATGATCCCGCCTACTGCTAAGCCCAGCGCTGCACCCGTTAATAGTGCTAACGGGAAGCTTTTAATCGGCGCATCAATTCCCATTGATAAGAAAATAGCTGGAATACCAATCCCTAAACCTGTCAGAATTGAACCACCTAAATCCAAAATTCCCACCAGCGATCCTTCTAAAATTCTGGCAAACAGGAAGCTTGCACCAAAGGCAGCTGCCGCTCCATAAGAGCCGCCATCTAAACCGGCTTTCAGCATCGCAACAATTGACACTTCGTTAAACGCACCAACCCCATACTCAACATACATATGAGTCCCTGTAAATACAGCGGAGGACATTAGCCCTACTAAAATTGGAAAGGCCCAATCACCAAACCAAAAACTTTTCTTTTTCTGTTCTTCTGTTAGTCCTGTAAATTCCATTATTTAAAAGCCCCCTATTCTACCGTAAAGACATCATGTAAGTTGTTTAACCAGTTTGGTGCATCCAAGCGGAAGCTTTCCAGCATTTGCAAATCGAAGCCGCGGAAGAAACCACTAAATACAAACAACAAGATCGCTGCTGTCAGGATAATCTTAGTGATCTTAGTCCAGCCTTGTTCGTCAACGCCCTTACCAACTAAAATCCCTAGTACCACACCTGGAACCGCGTTACCCATAATCATCTGAGCAAATGCACCGAATAAAGTTCCCCAAAAACCAGAACGTTTACCTGCATCAATCGCTGCCAACCAGAATAGAACTGGCATAACAATATTGATCAACGTTGTAGCCGCTGGCACTAATACGGCAACCGCTGTTACTTGCAAAGCTTCGGGAATCGCTGCTGCAGTCGTATTTAGGAAAGCAACCAGCACCATTCCGATTAAAGCACCAGAAATCCCCATTTTCTTGGGATTATGCATAGTTTCTTCGACATTTTTGTTTTTAACCAACAATGCGGCTGTTGCCCAGTTAGGAATAACCCGGTGAGTAACATCCTGTGTGAACGCGCCGGCACCTACTGCTGATGCCCAAGCATTGAAGAAAAATCCTAGACCGAAAGAAAAGTGGGAAGCTGGATCGCCTTCACAAGCGTTCATTTCCCCCAATGTTCGAAAAGCCCCTAGCCCCTGAGTACTTGGAGCATGAAACATTCTTGCTGCTCCCGCACCCGCGGCGAAGCCTAACAAACCGCCGATAATCAATGATTTCAATAAAATAATTACAAATTCCACTTTGTCTCACCCTCTTACACTTTTTTTGATAAAAATGGTACATTTACGGCATCTGGCGCTGCTTGTGCTACTGACTCAAAAGGAACTGATGCCATGTCAATCATCAACAGCTCCACTTCGACATCCAGCTTAACGCTGTAATTCACTCGTTCCCGCGGGAAGAAGAAAAACAAGAAGCGCTCCGTATATTTTTGTTCTTCAGCAGAAAGTACAGTGACCGACTTAGGCTCAATTCGCAAAATCACGTCTGAGGTTCCTTTGAGCACTTGCTTTTGTACTTGATTTAAGGCATCTGAAAAGGCCGCTGCTTTCGTTTCTCCTCGTCCGTTAACGGTAATTATTTGTTGTTTTTTCTCTGTCGTGTTCACTGTACCTGCTCCTTTTTATTCTCCGTATTTTTTTATGTAGGCTTCCGTCAAACGTTTGCCTAATTCTTCTTGGTCCATAAAACCAAACCCTAAGACTGTATTTCCATCTTGAATAGCGGTTACGCCTTCTTCAACTGAGCGCATACCGTGGCGTTCTGAATATCCATATTTAGTAGCTGCGGTTAGTGCTCCCGCGCCGCCACTTCCGCAAAACGAAATGCCCATATCCGCATTTTCCTGTTGCATTACATCGCCTAAACGCATATCCGCACCCATACCTGGAACAACAACTGCTCTTCCGCCAGCTGCCTCTACTCCTTTTGCTACATTCTGTCCTTTACCTAATCGATCTGCGATAACTACTGTAATCATTTTGTTTCCTCCTCGTTTTGTTTTGCACTTTCAAAGTGAATGGATAATACATAGGTTTCATCTTTTGGCAGTTGACCAACTTTATCAACGACTAACTGAGAAATCAGCAGCGCTTCATCCGATACTTCTGAAAACATTGCTGGATCAACTTCTAAAATTGTCCGGTTTTCCTTTTCACGGATGACCATCTCACTTAAATGATTAATTAAAATGGTCCATTGAAGATCCGTCGGGCGTATCATTTTTTCTTGCAACAATTGTGCAGTATAGTCAACAACCTCCTGCAGCTCCTCTTTATAAGGATTGCTTTGCAGAATTTTTTGGCTTTCTTCAGTTAATTGCATTTCGGTCCTCCTTTCTACCTGTTGTCGACATAATTAAACAGTGCAGTTAATTCTGCCTCATTTACGGCTAAATCATTTTCGGAAAATAATTGCTCCGCTTGTTTAAATAAGGTTTGATTCAATGAAAGAATATCGGGATTTACATTGCCCTCTAATTGATACTGATGCTTAAACATGATTCGGTGAACCATCAGAAAAACATGCAATAAAAAGGCTTCTTCGGTCTCACGCTTTAGCAGATTGCCGGAGATTTTTTTCAGCCCCTCGTAAATGACGTACCCTTTTAGTATTACCTCTCGCGATAATTCCTCCGAGCTTAACTCAGGAATACGGGAAATCGGGGGTAAAAGCGAACGTTTATCCCCTAAAGTTTGTCGCGTAAAGCGTTTGATGTTCTGGATATCCTCTTTTGAAGGAATGGCATTCACCTTAATTGTCGGACAGTTCAAGTCCTCCATTGGGAAAATGCTGATAACCAGATCAGGCTTGTAGGTTTTGATAACGTTAGCTGCATTCAACACGGAAGCGAAACAAACAATTTCTACATTGGGAATTTCCTCTTCCATTTTTTGTTGGATCAAATTGGTGACTCCTAAACCTGTTGAACAGACGTAAACGACTCGGGCAACCCCTTTTTCAAATTTCTCTTTTTCAAAGTAAACTAAGAAGTGCAGGGCAATATAGGCAATGAAAGAGTCGTTAACCAGCTGTTTCGTGGCTGGCATCTGCTCACACGCCTTTCCAATTGCGGTAAAAAGTTGCGGATGTAGTGACTTGATGTCTTCAACAAAGGGATTGTACTCATTGGGGTAAAGATGTCTTTTCCCTAAGCGCAGAGATAAATGAGCAAACAAGTTGGTGACCAGCTGAGCATCATCACTGAAGGATACGTTTAACTCTTCAGATATGTGTCGAACCAGCTGAATGGTCAGCTTCAGAATATCCTCTTGATCGTTTCCCTTGGCACGGTCGCTGCAAATATACTCATATTCATCCTTAAACAGCGGCAGATCGTAGACACTAAACACTGCCTGCATCAGCATCATAGGTATATCCTGATTCTTCAATAATTCTGGGACATTTCCCATCACCACAAAAGCACCAATTGCATGGTTCATCTGCAAACGACAAACTGAAATGGCTACCCTAAAGGTAATCGCTAACAATTCAGCATAATCAAATTCGTTAGTAACCATCGGATCCAACAGTTGCGAGGTTTGCTCAACAATTACCTGATAGACTTCATAAAACGGTAAGCCTTTGCCAATGTGAATAGGCTGCTTAGGCTGATCGTGGTTTGTCAGTCGATTCATAATCTGATAGATATCGTATTCTGTAAGGTTGTGATGCAAAAGATAATCCATCAATGAACGACAAGCTTCCTCCGATCCATTTAGCCACAGTCCTTGTCCGCTTTGTCGCTTTAACTTTAGTTGGTACGAAGCGATAAACAGCTCGACCTTTTCTAAATCAGTAATAATGGTGTTTTTCGAAACACCTAACCAATTGGCTAGCTGATTGGTTGTTGTCGCCTCTTCAGTAAACAACAGCCTAAGAACAATTTGTTCAACACGCAATTTCTGATCAGGAAAAATGTCAAAGCGTTCCTCTTCTAATAACTCATTTTTTAAAGTTAAACGCTGCGTTTTGGTTAATTCAAACCAGAGTCCTTTACTTCGTTGAGCATGAAGTATAATTTCGCGATCATTCAGCCACAGTCGAATATTATCCAAGTCATATTTAATTGTGCGCACGCTTACTTGAAAATGTTCGGCTAGTTCTTTTGTCGTTAAACTATCTTCATTTTCCAACAGCCGTAATAAAACTTTAATTTCTCTTTTTGATAATTGCATCCTGCTTTAGCTCCTTACATGTGTAACTATAAGTTCATCCTTACTATCGTGCAATACAAACCTGTTGCACTTTGATAAGTGCAACTGCCTGCCTTTTCCCTTTTCTAAACTTGCAAAATGGCTCATTTCTTTCTAAAGAAAAAATTGAAAACCCTGTCAGAGCAGCCTGCAACAAATGATTTATTTCACTAAGTACTCCTCACCTTATTTACTCATTGCACTAACCAAATGGGAAGTTCATTTTATTTAATTTTTAGAAAGTCCTAGAAAAAAAGCAATCGAAAAGTTCCGCCACCCTCAAAAAGTTCGGTCTTTTTGCGAGTTTTGCACTTCTCGATTGCTTTTGCTGATGAATCATAAATAATTAATTATTTGCTAAAATCTGACTTGTAACTGTGAAAAACCGTTCCAAAAATTGAGAGCTATCCACTGATAAGCCGACGACCGCTGTCTTTAACGGCTGGTTCAAACGAGCCAGCTCTCCGATGGTTCTGCCTATTGAAGGACCGGTAGTCTCAACGGTTAGATTGATTGCTAAAGTCTCAGTCAGTATTTCTGGATTTAAAGCAACCTCTACCGCTAAAGGATCATGCAGTGCTCCGCCGAACTCTCCCCCACCGTACTCATTCGTATAATAGTAAGTCGTCATTTCAGTAATATCTTGAGCTGCCTCAGTCTGAATAGTAGTCCAATATTCCATATCCTTTTGCGTAATCATGGTTTGAAGTGTCACGTCCAAACCCACCATCGTAAAGGAAGCTCCACTTGTAAAAACAAATTCTGCCGCCAAAGGATCATTATAAATATTCGCTTCAGCAAATGGACTAAGGTTCCCCGGAATAGTTAAGGCTCCGGCCATTATAACAATCCGTCCTACTTTGTTCATGACTTCGGCATCCTTTTTAATCGCTTCGGCTAAATTAGTTACGGGCCCAGCAGTCACGATTTTCAACTCATTCCCATAGGTTTCCGCTGCACGCAGAAAGAAGTCCACAGCAGATTCTGATTCGCTGGTCCGCTTGCTTTTAGGAAGTGAAACATTTCCGATCCCATTGAAGCCATGTACCCGATGCAAATCATCCGTCGTCTGATAATCGGCCGTTCCCCAAGGAAAAACCGCTCCTTCAAAAACTGGAATATCCTCCTGTTTCAAAAGTGACAATAAATCCAAGGTATTTGCCGTTGCTTGTTCAAGGGTTTCATTGCCAAAGGTCGTAGTTACACCAATCACTTCTGCTTCTGGATGGCCTAATGCATAAGTTAAAGCTAAAGCATCATCAATTCCCGTGTCTAAATCCAAAATTAATTTCATGCGGCTTCCTCCTCATCGTTTTAAAAAAAAGACCATCTCTTAGTTGAATGAGATGGCCTTAGGTTTTACATTTTGTTTGGTGCGTGAACGCCTAGCAGGCGCAAATCTTCTTTAAGAATCGTAGTAACTGCATGAACTAAAGCTAAACGAGCGTCCTTTTGCTCATCATCTACTAAAATCTTAGTATGCGCATAATATTTATTAAACGCTTGTGCCAATCTCAATGAATGCTTGGCAATAACAGAAGGTTCATATTGCTCTGCCGCTTGAGAAACCGCATCAGGGAATGCTTGCAATAGCTTGATGATTTCCCAGCTGTCCGCATCATTTAAGGCATACGTTCCTGTTATACTTGGGGTAAAGTCAGCTTTATTCAAAATAGTCATCGCTCTTGCATGAGTATATTGAACATAAGGTCCAGTTTCCCCTTCAAATCGAACCACTTCTCCCAGTTCAAAGTCGAAGTTGTTTAAGCGGTCATTTTTTAAATCATGGAAAATAACGGCACCAACACCTACTTGGCGAGCAACTTCTTCTTTGTTTGGTAGATCCGGATTTTTCTCAACGATTTGTGCTAAAGCTGATTCGGTTGCTTCGTTCAATACTTCCTCTAGTAAAATAATTTTGCCTTTACGGGTAGAAAGCTTTTTACCTCCTTGGGTGATTAAACCAAATGGAATGTGCTTCATGTCGTCAGACCATTCAAAGCCCATTTCCTTTAGAACTGCTTTTAATTGTCTAAAGTGAATACTTTGTTCATTTCCAACCACATATAATGACTTCACAAAATTGTAAGTCCGTTTGCGATAAATCGCCGCTGCCAAATCCCGAGTAATATACAAGGTGGCACCATCTGATTTTTTAATCAAGGCTGGGTTCAAATCGTAAGCCTCTAAGTCAACAATTTCTGCCCCTTGATCTTCCTTCAGCAAATGCTTTTCTTCCAGCATCGTCACGACTTCATCCATTTTGTCATTGTAAAAGGCTTCGCCGTTATATGAATCAAAGCTGACTTCCAGCATGTCATAAATCTTGTTGAACTCTTTCAACGATTCACTGCGGAACCATTCCCACAGCTCGACTGCTTCTGCATCGTCTTGTTCTAACCGCTTAAACCAGGCCCGTGCTTCATCTTCCAAAGCTGCATCGTTTTCGGCTTCTTCATGGAATTGTACATACAGACGCAATAGTTCGCTGATCGGTTCAGCCTTTACCTTTTCCTCAGAGCCCCATTTTTTATAGGCTACAATTAGTTTACCAAACTGCGTGCCCCAGTCGCCCAAGTGATTAATTTTAACTGGCTGATAACCAACCTTGCTTAAGATTAAACTGATGGAATTTCCGATGACTGTTGATCTTAAGTGGCCCATTGAAATAGGCTTAGCAATGTTGGGTGAAGACATATCAATCGTTACATTGCCATTATTGCCAATCGTACTGGCACCAAATTGACTGCCAGCTTCAATAATTTCTTTTAGTACATTAGCAGAAACAACTTTCTTATTCAGAAAGAAGTTTAAATAAGGTCCGACAACCTCAACCTTTTCAAAATGTTCTGGATTGATTTTTTCTGCTAAATCCACTGCGATTTGCTGAGGCGCTTTGCGATAAATTTTAGCTAATGAAAATGCTGGAAAAGCTACATCCCCATGATCTGCTAACTTAGGTTTTTCTAGCAAACGTGCTACATCCTCTAAGGATAAATCTTCCTTAACCACTTCATAAACTGCCTGTGCTACGATCTCTTTGTTGTTCATCCTTTTTTCCTCCTTAAGCAATAAAAAAAGCCCCTGATGAAGATTCCTTCATCAGAGACGAGATTTTCCCGCGGTACCACTCTTATTGTCTTTACGACCTGCTTTACTATAACGGTAGCTGCCGTTTCATCTCCAAAGTACGCACTCTATCTTAGTTTATCTGGCTCTCACCTTCCCAGACTCGCTAAAAAACTGTCCAATAGACTTCTCTTTTTCCTCGATGAAATAATTTATCTGGCTTTCATAGTACCAGATACCAGCGAGAAGTCAAGACTAAACTGTAGGGATAAAAAGATTTCCTAAGGTTGCAGCCATTACTGCTTTAATTGTATGCATGCGATTTTCCGCCTGTTCAAATTGATGGGCGTAGGATGCTCGGAAGACTTCATCGGTCACTTCCATTTCGGCCAGGCCATAGGTATCCTTAATTTCTTGGGCAACCTCCGTTTGCACATCGTGGAAAGCCGGTAAACAATGTAAAAAGATTGTTTCAGCTTTACCAGTTTTGTCTACCATCGCTTGATTGATTTGATAAGGCAGCAGCAAATCAATCCGTTTTTTAAACTCGGCTTCTTCACCCATGGATACCCAAACATCGGTATAGAGAACATCTGCTCCTTTTACCCCAGCATCAATGTCAGCAGTAATCAGAATTTCTGCTCCTGATTCCTTGGCATACTCTTGCGCCAATTCAACTAATTTTGCTCTAGGGAACAGCTCTTCAGGAGTTACAATGTGCGTGTTGACACCTAAGATCGCTCCGGTAATCAACAGGGAATTAGCCACGTTGTTTCGTCCATCCCCTACGTAAGCTAAGGTAAGTCCCTCAATTTTGCTGAACTGTTCCTTCACCGTTAAGAAATCAGCCAACATTTGTGTCGGATGCCATTGATCGGTCAGTCCATTCCAAACTGGAACCCCAGAAAACTCAGCCAATGCTTCCACTGCTACTTGTGAGAAGCCGCGATATTCGATGCCGTCGAACATACTTCCCAACACCTTAGCAGTATCCTCGACTGATTCTTTTTTACCAAGCTGAATGTCGTTTTTGCCTAAATATTCAGGATGTGCCCCTAAATCAATCGCTGCAGAGGTAAAAGCCGCCCGCGTTCTAGTAGAAGTTTTCTCAAACAGTAAGGCAATGTTCTTTCCTTCCAAATAGCGATGACTAATATTCTGCTTTTTCATCGCCTTTAAATGTGCAGCAAAATCAATCAGATACATTAATTGCTCTTTTGTAAAATCCTTTTCCTTTAGAAAGCTCTTCCCTTGAAACACTGAATTCATCCTGTTCCTCCTTCTGTATATTTAATCGCTATTTAGAAAATTTACTTATTTTTATACATAATACCGGATAATTCAAAAAATAGCAATGCCTCTTTTCAATCTTCTGATTTTCCTCTATTATAAGGAGGTGCATTTAAAATCGAGCATTTGCCCGGACTGGTTCGGAAACTTCCCAGAATAAAAAACTAAGAATCTCAACAAAGGAGGTAGGAAAAAATGCAACAAGTGATTATTGATTGCGATCCAGGGATTGATGACGCCCTAGCTTTAGAATATGCGATCAAATCAACAGAGCTAGAAATCTTAGCCATCACTATCGTCGCCGGAAATGCGCCGGTAGATATCGGCGTGAACAATGCCTTCAAAGTACTGGAGCGTTGCGAACGTTTAGATATTCCAGTGTATCGCGGCTCGGAGGCACCTCTTAAAAGGTCTTACGTGTCAGCACAAGATACCCATGGCATGGATGGATTAGGCGAAAGCGGCATTAATCGACAATCCCAAGTTCAACCACAAGAGGTACCCGCTGAGAAATTTCTGGCAGACTTTTTTGTCAAAAAGCGGACAGTAGGTATTTTAGCCTTAGGACCATTGACTAACATTGCTTTAGCCTTGCAGTTCAATCCTGAGCTGGGAAGAAATATCCAGCGCTTCGTTACTATGGGAGGCACCTATAAAAGCCACGGAAATTGTTCCCCCGTTGCGGAGTACAATTATTGGTGCGATCCCGATTCAGCCAAATTAGTCTATGAAAACTTGGGTCAGCTAATTGAGATGGTCGGTTTGGATGTAACGCGAGAAATAGTTTTTAGCCCAACGATACTCGAATACTGTCGACGCATCAACCCGGATACCCATGACTATTTACAAAAAATTACCCAGTTCTATTTTGATTTTCATTGGGAATATGAGCATTTGTTAGGTTGTGTCATCAACGACCCATTAGCAATCGCTTATTATATCGATCCAGAAATCTGCACCGGTTTTGAAAGCTATACTACTGTAGAAACCGAAAGCCTAAGCATTGGCCAAACTCTAGTTGATCGTTACAATTTTTGGAAAAAGAAACCCAACACTAAAATTTTGGAAACCGTTAATACCAAAGCATTTTTCACACAGTTTCTAACCGTCCTTTTAGATGCACCAGAGGCAATGATTGCTTCTGATCTAAACCTATTACAGTTAGGATGAGACGAATGAAAACAACAGCACCACGATTAACGATGATTGCATTAGCAGTTACTTTAAATATTGTATTAGGAAATTTAGCGCTCTTCTTGCGCTTGCCCATTTATTTAGATACAGTCGGGACAATTTTTGCAGCAACCGTTCTGGGGCCTGTGGCCGGTATTATTACCGGTTTATGCAGTGCCTTATTTACTGGAGTGACTACTGATTTATTTTCGCTTTATTTTGCCCCAGTCCAACTGTGTGTTGGATTTATGTCCGGCGTTTTACTTCATAATAAAAAGGCCAGCTGGTCATTACCCTTGAAGGCTTTGTTGATTACACTGCCTGGGACCTTAGTAGCTTCCTTAATTACAGTTTTGCTTTTTGGCGGAATTACTTCTTCCGGCTCCAGCCTGTTAGTTCAAGTAATTCATGGACTAGGAGTCAATCAAACCTTAAGCGTCTTTTTGGTCCAAATCGGAACGGATTATCTAGACAAATTACTAGCCGTTAGCTTAGTAATTAGTGCAGTAAAAGCTCTGCCCCGGTATCGGCAAATTGGCTCTTAAAATATAAAAAGCGGGTGCCTCCGTCCTAGGATTAGGATAGAGACACTCGCTTTTTTAAATGTGTTGAAAGGCTAAACTTGGATTTGCATTTAAATCCATCGCTGCTACATGCTGCTTCTGCAGCTCTACATGTGCTGCAGCTCCGATCATTGCTGCATTGTCGCCACATAATTTCAATGGCGGGATCACCAGCTCAAGCTCTGGCAGTTCCTCAGCTAAAGCCAGCTTCATTACTTCACGTAAGCCTTGGTTAGCCGCTACTCCGCCAGCAATTACCAGTTGCTTCACTGGATAGGTTTTGCAAGCGCGAATTGTTTTCGTCACTAGTACCTCCACTACACTTGCTTGGAAGCTGGCAGCTAAATTAGCTGTATCCAAGACTTCCCCACGCTGCTCAGCATTATGCACTAAATTGATAAAGGCACTTTTTAATCCACTGAAGCTGAAATCAAAATTGTCTTCCTTCAGCATGGCCCGCGGAAAGTCATAAGTATCTTCTCCTTGATGAGCCAACTGATCTAGTTCTTTTCCACTAGGATAGGAAAGTCCTAATACGCGGCCTACTTTATCATAGGCTTCACCTGCGGCATCATCCCGCGTTTCACCAATAATTTCGTAAGAACCGTCTTCAACCATATATACTAATTCAGTATGTCCACCGCTCACTAACAGAGCTAGCAACGGAAATTTCAATGGCTGAACTAAACGTGTCGCATAAATATGTCCGGCCATATGATTCACAGGAATTAGCGGAAGTCCGTGAGCCCAAGCAAAAGCTTTCGCCGCACTTAAACCAATTAATAGAGCTCCCACTAGACCAGGTCCATAAGTTACCGCTACCGCTTGTAACTGATCTGGTGTGACTCCTGCCTCAGTCAGTGCTTCGTTTAAGCAAAGAGTAATTTGTTCTACGTGATGGCGACTAGCTACCTCTGGAACAACTCCGCCAAAACGTCGATGGCTGTTAATTTGTGAAGCGATAATATTTGATAATACTGTTTCACCATTTTGAATCACAGCAACACTAGTTTCATCACAGCTGCTTTCAATAGCTAATATATATTCATTCGTTTCCGTGAGCGCTCCCTGCTTTCCATCTCATAATTAGTGCGTCTTCCACTGGTGAATAATAGTAATTTTTCCTTTCACTAATTACTTCAAAGTTCATCTTTGCATAAAGACGATAGGCGGCCAAATTGGAAGCTCGCACCTCTAAAAATATTTGTGCCACCTTTTCTTGACAAGCATGTTCAAAAAGGCGACCAAACAATCTTTCAGCCATACCTTGACGTTTGTAATCAGGTAAAGTTGCGATGTTAGTTATTTCAATCTCATCCAGCACCTGATGAAATCCTAAAAAAGCGATCGGTACTGATTTCTCCTCTAATAAATAATGACTATGTTTTTGCTGCAGATCCGTATAAAATTCAGTCACTTTCCAAGGTGACGTTCCGCCATGGGCAGCTGTATTAATTTTCCATAGCTGCTGAGATAATTGCTTCAACTGGGTTTCATTGTTCATTTTTCTTCCTCTAAAGGTTTGACCATCTCTAACGCATCTTCATTATTCTCAGTATAGTAATTTCTACGAATTTTTTGTCCCTCAAAACCTAAGCGGCGGTATAAACGTTGGGCATCCTTGTTGCTAATCCTTACTTCTAAAGACATAGTGACACAGCTCTTCATTATAGCGAATTTTTCCACTTCGTCAATCAAAAAAGTTCCTAGACCTCGATCCTGAAACAGCCGCTTAACCGCAACGTTCGTAATATGCGCATCATTCCCAACTACTCGGGCACCGATAAAAGCTGCTAGTTCTTCTTTATAAGTCAAACAGATATACAAATGAGGAATTGGTGAATGAATTTCAGTCAAAAAAGCGCTCTTTGTCCAAGGTACCTCCCCTAGGTAAACATCTTTTTCCAAAGCAATCAATTCTTTTATGTCATAGTCAGTAATACTTCGCAAAAAATATTCCTGTCCCTTTATTGAGACATTGCGGGCTTCAAAGGGTTGAGACTTGCGCTTAATAACCGTTCGAAGCAAACCGCTAAATTTTTTCAACATAATTTCCATCCTCTGGCTGATGCGTTTGCAACCACTTCTCCTCCGCTTCAACTCGCTTCAAATAAGCCGGTACAAACTCTTGAATATTCTTCACAGGTTCAGCCTGCTCACCAAGTTGTCCTAATGTAATACCACTGGGAAGATTTACTCGATCATCTGTTTCAATTTTGGCAGTTGGAAGTACCGCTTGAATCTGTTCAACAAATTTCTCGATTTCACCAACAAAAACTGCTTCTTCCTTAATTTGATTTAACAAGATATCTAACGAGACATGATTATCGGCAATAATTGGATTTAGCTGGCCATTTTTCCATTGATAAACGCCAGCATATACATTATTCCTGCGAGCATCCATAATTGGAACAATAAAACGAGCATCCCGAGTATTAGCAGCTAATAATTGTAAACTGGAAATACCCACCAATTCTATTTTCAACGTATCAGCTAGTGTTTTAGCTGTTGTAACCGCAATTCGAATACCAGTGTAGGAGCCTGGCCCTTTAGCTACCACAATACGATCAAGATCTTTAGGTGCCAGACCGCTCATCTTCATAATATGTTCGATGGCTGGCATTAAAGTCAAACTGTGATTCATTTTACGATTTAGTTGAAACGATGCGATGGTCTGCTGATCCTCTAAAACCGCTACAGCCAATGTTTGATTCGACGTATCGAATGCTAAGATTTTCATATTAATTGATTCCCCGCTTTCAGATAGCCACATTTTACCATAAAATCTTTTTTCAATATAGTTGTGTTTTATTTATTTAAAGAATCGCTTGTTTCTATGCTTTTTTCCTGCTTAAAAGCAATAAATATCCTGATTGTTTGTCTCAAATATTTTCTTAAATATATTGAATTTCTATTTCACTAGATTGTCTGATCCTCAAGTTAAATAGCTTTTGGTAAAACAAATGAAACAGGTCAATAATAGTTTGTCGTTTTCTCTTTGGCGAAATGATTCTACATAAATGAGCATCTTCTATCTTCTTTTCATAATTGTCTTGAAGACAAAAAAACTGAGAATCGCTTTTTGAGCCGACCTCTCAGATTTCTTTTGCTATTCTGTTGACTCACGAAGAATCAGCTTCGTTCCTAACATGATCTTTCTTGAAACGGGTGCTCGTTCTTTGGCCAATTCCAAAATGGTGGTTACAGCTAGCTCTCCCATCCACTCGGTTTCCACTTTAACTGTTGAAAGTTTTGGTGAAACATACTTAGCAACACTCACATCGTTAAAGCCGATAATTGAGATATTTTCAGGAATACTCATTCCTACTTCCTGAATTGCCTGCATCGCTCCTATAGCCAGTGCGTCACTAGAAGCGAACAAAGCAGTAGGCAACTTTGATTGCTGCTGTAGAAAAACTGCCATTGCCGCTTTTCCAGCTTCTACACTAAATTCAGCCTGCAAAACATAGTCTTTTTTATAAAGCTTCAATTGTCGCATTTTTTGCTCGAAAGCTATTAAACGTGGATCAGGAATCGATTGATGGGTTCGTTTTGTGTGTTCAATTCCAGCTAAGATACCAATATTTTCATGACCGTTTGCCACAAAATGATCAATAACCGAGTCCACACTTTGATTAAAATCAACGACTAACGAATCAAAGTTTTCCGAAGTAGCATCATAATCAACAAACAGCAGGTTTTCATCAACTTCACAAATTTGTTTAATTTGTTCCGTATCAAATTTCCCTAAAGCAATCGTACCTACTGTTTTTAAAGTAGTTAGTTCTGTTAAAGTTTCGCGTTTCACTTGAATGTTTAGTTCCTCAGCCCTTTTCTCAATTCCTAAGCGGATAGCTAAATAGTAAAGATCTGCTAGCTCTTCCTCTGCATCATACCATTGAACTAAACGTAAAACAGTCGTTTCAGTCTTACTATTTTTCTTATGCTTAGTATAATTTAACTCTTCAGCTGCTTGAAAGATTTTGTGTTTAGTTTCCAAGCCTACTGATATTTGCGAATCATAATTAAGCACCCGTGAAACTGTCGCCGGAGAAACGCCAGCTAATTCCGCTATATCGCGAATGGTTGCCATTTCATTTCCTCCTGACTATAATCCAGTAGTAAAGCGTGCAAAGGCCGCCATTCCCGCTTCATCTCGTTTAAATACACCTGCATCTTCTAAAACACGCGCAAATACTTTCCCAATTGCCTGCTGCAAA
Organism: Candidatus Enterococcus ferrettii; assembly: GCF_017377655.1. Lineage (GTDB taxonomy): Bacteria > Bacillota > Bacilli > Lactobacillales > Enterococcaceae > Enterococcus_A > Enterococcus_A ferrettii. The sequence continues at coordinate 82,169 of NZ_JAFREL010000023.1, read as the reverse complement.
ATTTTTTCTACATTCTCGGCAGTAATTTCATAATCATCCTTAATAGCATCCGCCCATTTCTGATGATATTCTTTCATCTCATTTGGACGATTCAACAAGTATTTTTCAACCTCTTGCATTTCCTCTTTCAATCGTGGAGGCAATACCGCAAGTCCCATTACTTCAATCAAACCGATATTTTCTTTCTTAATGTGTTGAACATCTTGATGAGGATGGAAAATCCCATCAGGAAATTCTTCAGAAACATTATTGTCTCGTAAAACAAGATCCATTTCAAACAGGTCTCCTTTACGTCGAGCAATTGGTGTAACAGTGTGATGAGGCGTTCCATCCGCAGAAAAAGCAACAACATCAACACTTGCATCAGTATATTGTTTCCATGTTTCAAAAATATATTCAGCAGCGGCAGTTAACTCTTTTACCTGCCTTCCTTGCAAACGGATCACTGACATCGGCCATTTTACAATTCCAGCAGAAACTGAAGGAAATAGTTTTAGTTCAATTTCTTTTTCTATCTGTGCTATTGCCATTGGAAAGTTATGACGACCACCCTGATAGTGATCGTGAGACAAAATAGAACCACCGACAATTGGCAAATCAGCATTAGATCCGACAAAATAATGAGGTAACACTTCAGTAATCTTCAGTAGACGGGCAAAAGTTTCCCGCGTAATCTTCATTGGACGATGCTCTTCAGAAAGAACGATGCAATGCTCATCATAATAAGCATAAGGCGAGTATTGCAGTCCCCAGCTTTCGCCATCCAAATTCATTCGAATAATTCGATGATTTGTACGTGCCGGATAGTTTAATCTTCCCTTATATCCCTCATTCTCCATGCAAAGAAGACATTTCGGATAATTTACTTGAACTACTTCACGTTCTGCGGCTATTTGCTTAGGGTCTTTTTCCGGTTTTGAAAGATTGATGGTAATCTCTAAAATTCCATACTCTGTTTCTGCTGGAAAAACAATGTTTTTAGCAATATCCTGCGTTTTGATATAATTATTTGCTTGACTTAACTGGAAAAAATAGTCAGTAGCTTCATTCGGTTTATTGGCATAATATTGTGCAAAATAAGCATTCACTACTGAAGGCGGTGGGGTCATTAAATCCATTAACCGTGACTCCAAGATATCTTTATCAGCTGAAAGTTCACCAATTACTTGATTTTTAACCCCTTGTTCTACTAGTGGTTGAACTAACTCTGCAGCGGAAGCCTCAACCGAGCGAATTTCAGCTGCCTCCAATCCATCTTCACCAATAAGGCCAATTACCTGATTTTCCAAATAAATACGGTCCATATCCATCCAACCGCCAGAATGAATCGCTAGGCTGACGAAGTCTCTAACTATTTGACTGATCAACATTACTTTTCCCCCTAGTCTTCATATCCATTCGGATGACTGACATGCCAATTCCAGGCTGTCTGAATGATATCTTGAATATCTGTATACTCTGGCTGCCAGCCCAAAATTGTTTTAGCTTTTTTACTTGATGCTACTAAAGTACTAGGATCTCCGGCTCGACGAGGACCAATTTTTGCTGGAATATCTTTTTTGGTTACTTCTCGAGCAGCATCCAGCATTTCTTTAACCGAATAACCATTGTTAGAACCGAGATTGAAAACATTGCTATCATTTCCTGTCTTCAAATATTCCAAAGCCAAAATGTGGGCCATTGCTAAATCTTCTACTTGGACGTAGTCGCGAATACATGTACCATCCGAGGTGTTGTAATCATCACCAAAAATAGTTAAGTGTTCTCTTTGCCCCAATGCAACTTGCAAAATAATTGGGACCAAATGAGTCTCTGGATCATGATCTTCTCCTATAGAAGCGTCTGCTTTTGCACCAGCTACGTTGAAATAGCGTAAAGCCACATAGCGCATTCCATAAGCATTGTCACACCATTGCATCATTTTTTCCATCATCAGTTTACTTTCGCCATAAGGATTTTTAGGATTTGTTGGAGTATCTTCGCTAATGGGTGAAACTTCTGGCTCGCCATAAGTTGCCGCAGTAGAAGAAAAGACAATATTTTTAACTTTGAATTCCTCCATAACTTCCAACAACATTTCCATCCCAACAACATTATTATTGAAGTACTTCAAGGGCTTCTCTACCGATTCGCCAACTAATGAGCTGGCTGCAAAGTGGACGACACCTTCGATCTTCTCTTTTTGAAAAACTTCTCGCATAAAAATCTGGTCGCGACAGTCTCCTTCATAAAATGCAGCATCCGAATGAACCGCTTTACGGTGTCCAGTCAGCAAATTATCCACTACTACTACAGAATATCCTTGATTGATTAATCGATCTACAGTGTGCGACCCGATATATCCTGCCCCACCTAAAACTAAAATTGACATATCTTCACTCCTCTAAAATATTTACTAAATAAATTATAATATTTTTACTAAACAAATACAAGGTTTTTTACTAAAGAATGATCTGCCAATCTTACTACCTATCTCAAAAGTATCAATGATCCTTCGAATTCACATAAGTAAAAACAGGTAAATCCCCAACAATAGGAATTTACCTGTAATTTTTATACTTTTTCAGCAATAACTTCAATTTCAACTAATGCGTCTGCTGGAAGCTTCGCAACTTGTACACAACTTCGAGCTGGATACGGTTCTTCAAAATGATTTGCATAAATTTCGTTAACGGCGGCAAAATGATCCAAATCTTTTAAGAATACAGTAACCTTTACAACATTTTTCAGTGATAAATCAATTGTTGATAGGACGTTTTTAATATTGGCTAAAGATTGTTTAGCTTGCTCTTCGACACTTTCTTTTAACTGATTTGTAGCTGGATCTATGCCTAATTGTCCAGATAAAAAGACAGTATTGCCAGTTACCATTCCTTGAGAATAAGGTCCCAAAGCTTTTGGTGCTTGATCAGAATTTAAACGTTGCATTTTTTTCTCTCCCTCATCATACTTTAATATCTCCTATTATACCCAATACCTCGTCAACAAGCCAAGCTTTGTTAAACAATTTACGCTAACTAATCTTTTAGCTTTCCATTTTAGTCATTTTGTTTCATAATAAAAGTAGTAATAAAAGGGAGGCTAAATGTTATGCGTAAATTTACATCTGGATTTTTCACAGGGACTTTAGCAACAGCAGCAATCGTCGCCGGCTTTTTAGTAGGTGTTAAGAAAAAAGTCATTGAACCATTAGAAGAAAAGGAATCTAAAGTTGATGAGAATCGTAAAAAAGCCCGTAGAAAACGGATTGCTCGTTAAAAAAGAAAGCAGTTTGCTTTCTTTTTTTTCGTTATTTTTGATAGATCGATTGTACAATCTGATCTGCCATTTCAAAAATACGATCACTCGTTTTCGGCCTTGGAGAAGAAGCATTCAGCCAATCTAAGCCTTCAACCGGCACACCATAACAATAGAGATTTTTTAAAATTTGATTCTTTTGATCAATTACTTGATGGGTACTGCGACTTACCAGTATTGCACCACTCTCGTGATTCTTGTCCTCTACCTTTACTGTATGATATGTTAAATAACCTCGTTCTTTTAGCGCCCGAATCAATGGGTTCAGCGTCCGATGTAAATTTGTTGTTGGTATCCGTGCTTCAAATAGATGATTGGCAACATATTTTACCTCTTCATTTTTCTTACTTAAAGCCACAAATTGATTTCCCTCACATTCAACGGTCATATCAGGTGCTAAGAAAATTGCAATTCCTGCTTTTTCTAAGGCAGCCAGTTGCTTCATGCGAATTACCGGCGGTCCAACTGTCAAAAAGCCATAGTCAGGGTTATATTTCCCCCATAACTCTTCCCAATATTCTTTTGGCGTAAAAGCTTTTTGATCAATCATTTTATGCACCGGCAGCTGCAGCTCTTTCAAGGTGTCTATGGCTGAGGCAATTGCACCTGTTAGATTCCCCTTTTCAGATTCACTAATATCCTTTGCCATATATTTTCTAACAAATACCGGAAATTGTTTTGGTTTGATGTCTTTTCCAGGATCCAGCAGACTATCCCAATCCAATCGCAGCTCTTCAGAAATTTTAAAACGCGCTAAAACACTTGCTCGGTCTTCTTTTCGATAAGCAACTAGAAATGCTGTCAAATCAATAGAAGTATTTGCTAACTTTTTTTCATAATAGATAAGTTCTGCTTCCTTTTTTAACAGGTCGAAAAATTCAGCTCCTTCACCCGGCTTAAACTGATCAAGCCGCTCATCAGTAAGCAACTGCGGCTGAGCATCTTCCCCAGCTCGCTTTTGATTAACTGGTCGAGCGTGATAAGGCAATCCTCTACCAGAGCCAATTATTATTTTTCCTTCTCTGCCAGATGGTTGGTACTGTATTTCTTGATCTTTTTCTATAAAAGTTCCTCCCCAATATTTAGGAAGTAATCCAATATAATCAAAAAAGCTAAGACCCATTCCTCTCAAGATTATATCTTCATTAGGCTTGATATTTTCTAAAGAAACTGTAGCTGGATTTTTGGGTGGTTGATACGTCAATCCCTGCTCTTCAGCAAAAATTGAAAGTCGTTCTTCTTCTTTAGATAATTCATTTTCAGCATGTCCGGTTGCCAAAATCACCTGATCTATCAAGTGTTCTTCATTAGCAATTAGCGTAATTTTGTCATCAATAATTATATCTTTTACCGCTTCTCGACGAAAGGTCAGAGTAATTCGTTCGGGTAAATGAGCCTTCAAATTTAAGAAGAACCATTGCTGATACAACCCATAAAACCTGCGTTGACAGCAATCATTTCTTCCCAACGAAGCCGCTTGAGTTAAAAAATCCTCCTGATTTTCTTTTACCTGCTCCTTAATAAAATTTGGTGCTTCTTTCTTACTCCATTCATACAGACTTGGTCCGGGAGCAACTTTTCCACCGGACTCTAAACTGTCATCAGTAAATAGTGTGACATGCTCCATCACACTGTTCATTAATACCGCATCAGTTTGTTGAATATTCCAAACTTTTCCACCTAGTCCTGCAGGATCAAAAGCTAGAATTTCTAATTTTTCTGTTTTTGTGTAATTTTTAACTAATCGGTCCAACATTATCAGCCCGTAAGGTCCGGTTCCAATTACTGCAATCTTAGTCATTAATTTGCTCCAATCTTTCCTTTAGCACTACAGCTTGATTGTGCTCTTGATCTTTAGCACCGTAGACTAAAGTAAGTTGATCCTGCTCTCTGTTTAATTCACATAAACGTTCAAAAGCTTCTTGTTGACTCCCATCATTTAGTTCTTTCAAATATTGTTCATGGAAATCAGCATATTTTGCCGGATCATGACCAAACCATTTTCGTAATTTATTACTAGGTGCAACCTCTTTCAACCATTCATTGATGGCTGCTTTTTCTTTAGAAATACCTCTAGGCCATATACGGTCTACGAGTACTCGATAACCGTCGTCATCAGAGACAGATTCATATGCTCGTTTGATTTTTATCATTTCCCTCACCTCAATTCAAGAGTAAATAAAAAAGACTGAAAGTGCAACTTAAAACAACCTCTTCGTTTAACAATTATCACAAAAAAAGCCTGAGACACAAAGATGCCCCAAGCACTAAAAAATGAATAACGATACCACTAAATTCACTAGTTAACCACAAAATTTTTATTAATTAATCAATTTTTTTCTTTTTCACTTTGCCTTGCCATTCTTCAATACCACCCTTTAGAATATATAAGTCGGTATATCCATTTTTACGCAACAAGTTAGCTGCACGCGCACTAACGGATTTATTGAAATCGTAAATATAAATAGGCTGATCTTTGCGTAATGAATTTTTTGTTTCTTTTAGCATAGAATATGGAAAACTGCGTGCACCAAGAATATGCTTGGCATTAAACTCGTCCCGTTCTCTCACATCAATAACCTGCGCTTTGCGCATTCCCGCTTGAAACTCCTCTTGAGTCAGCATTTTTGCTGAACGTTTCACCATAATTCGAACAAATAACTCGTACCCAACGAATAGGAGAATAACCGCTAATAAAATAATATTCAATGTCCACCAAAATGACATACGAAACTTCCCTTCTTAATTCAATATTATCGCGCTAACGAAGCAGCACCAATCACTCCAGCTTCATTACCCAATTCAGCTAATTTAATTTTTGTACTATTTCTAACTTGAGGGAACGTAAATTGTTTGAAATAAGCCTCCACACGACTACGTAAAAATTCTCCCGCTGCTGAAACTCCTCCGCCAATAATAATCGTCGAAGGATTCAACGTATTGCCGATATTACCACAAGCTAACCCTAAGTAGAAAGTAACCTTATCCACGACTCGCAATGCAAGATCGTCATTTTTAGCTGCCAATTCAAAGATATCTTTACTAGTAATATCTTCACCATTGTCTAAACGAGCTTTTAGTTCTGAGCCGCCAGCATATTCTTCAGCTAATTGACGAGCTACTCGGACCACACCAGTAGCACTAGCTACCGTTTCTAAACATCCACGCTTTCCGCAGGTACACTCAAAGCCTTCTGGATCTACAGTGACATGTCCAATCTCGCCAGCACAGCCAGCTACACCATGGAGCAATTGGCCATTCATGACTATTCCGCCACCAACACCTGTACCAAGCGTCACAAAAACAACGTCTGGATCGTTCTCCCCCGCGCCTTTCCAGCGTTCACCTAAAGCTGCAACATTTGCATCATTATCAAGGAAGAAAGCTATACCAGTTTCTTTTTCAATCACTTGCTTGACTGGCTGCAACGTTTTCCAGTTTAAATTATAAGCTCCGATCACCGTTCCCTCTGTAATATTAACACTTCCAGGGGTTCCCATTCCAATACCCATGAATTGATCCGGCTTCATATCATATAATGCCAAATGATGATTAATTGATTCGACTATATCCGGTACAATGTGAGAGCCTTCGTCTAATATATTGGTATCAATACTCCATTTTTGTTGTACCTCACCATTTTGAGTTAGAATCGCAAATTTTACGGTTGTTCCGCCCAAATCAATTCCCAATAATTTTTTGTCCATCATTGTTCACCTTCCCGACTTTCTTCAATGTGATGCTCTCTTTTTAAAATGCGCCATCCATTTAGATAGGTATCGCGATCAATCAATCGTCCTTCGTACAAATTCTTCAACTCAATTTGCATCAGCTCAATATCATAAATACGCTTTCCTACATAAACATAAATGCCAAACTGCTTAAGCAATTGTTGCACATCATATAAACTTTCCATTCAATCCACATCCCCAAACATTATACAGGTAAATGTTCCATTTTTACAGAGAAAATTGACACGTTCCAAAATAAGCTGTAATTTTTATACCGTTTCAACCACCAAAACTTCTATGTATATTTTTCCTTAAAAATCCGATAAAAAATCGGGAAATAATTTCCCGATTTAAATAATAGGCATTCCAATCTTACGAAATGCTAACAATACTGCTATTACAACAAAAAAGGCAAAGAACAATCCACCAGTAATACGTCCACGGATTGAAAAACGTTCGTCTCCATTGGGTACGCCTAATATTAACCCCGACAACGCGCCACCTAATAATCCTCCAAGATGTCCCCAAAGATCAATTGAAGAATCAAATAGACCAAAAGCTAAGTTAAGCAAAATGAACAGTCCGAACTGTCGGGTCAAACCTTGAACTGCTGGATTATCTTGATAGTGGTATCCGATAACTAAAAAAGCACCAAATAAACCAAAAATGGCTGTACTTGCACCACCAGACAGAACACCAAGTCCATTAAATGCGAAACTTCCCATATTGCCCATCAAACCACTCAGCAAATATACTAGACAGAATCGCCAATGACCAAAAATCGCTTCACACTGCTGACCCATATAGTATAAGACAACTGAATTAAGAACAAAATGCATTAAGCCAAAATGAATGATCATCGGAGTTAAAAATCGCCAATATTCATGACCTAGTATTATTGAAGGGATAAACATTCCCAACCGTTCATTAATTCGCAAAGAAGGAACTAAATATTCAAGTAGAAAAAATATTGTATTAATTCCCAAAAAAGTATACGTTACATAAGGCTTATTTCTTCTCATTTATTCCTCCATTTCCCCAATGAATAATCGTTGGACTGGTAGATCGAAAGGTTCTCTCTCCCAACTTTCCATCAGTTGCTCGACAAAGACAAAACTGGCTGTTTTACCAGAATAATCAGCCAAAAAGCGATCATAAAAACCTCCACCAAAACCAATACGATAACCGTTCTCCTTAAAGATCAATCCTGGAACAATAACCAAATCCAACTCCTCGGGTTGAGCTTTATTACCACTAACAGGTTCTTCAACCCCGAAATTCGAGAGTTCAAAAGAAGTTGTTTTATCAATCCAATAAAAGACCAGCTGACGTTTCGGTAATGATTTAGGCACAGCAATTTTTTTTCCTTCCAAAAAAGCTTGCTGGATCAGAGGCGCTGTAGGAAACTCAAAATCGGTAGCTATAGTTACAGCAATACTTGTTGCTGAAAGCCAGAGATCGCTTTGAAAAAACTGGCGGTAAATTGATTCTACCTGCTCCTGACGGCGTTCATCAACAGCTATTTTGTTTAGTTTTTCTATCATCAATTGCCGAATCTTGCTTTTTTCCATTTATCCATCTCCTATCCAACGATACTACCAAAAAAAAGCACAAATAAAAAGGGGGTTAGTTCCCCTTTAATAATTCTAAATTAATACTTCTTGCGATAGCAAGTCCACCTGCAGCATTAAAGTGTAAATAATCACCGCTGTTAAAAACCGGAAGCAGCTGTTCGCCTTCCCCGATAACTGGTGAAAAATCCCAGAAATTTACTAGGAATCTTTGTTGTAGCCACAGGTTAAACTCCCTGCGCAACCCCAGATTATACTGTGTAGCTTTCTTATTTCCGGAAAAAGGTGTAATACCACAAACGAAAAGCCGCGCCTGCTTTTTCTCACATAACTCAGCTACTTGCTCCATTCGCCGTTGTAATTCTCCTAAGGTAATCGTTTCACTTAATAAATCATTGATTCCCAATGAAAAAATGATCGTGCTGATGTTTTGATGACTGACAAAGCAGTGCTGAAGACGGGTCAGTCCATCAAATCCATAAAAGTATTCTTGCTGACCCTGAGTACTACGATCACTGCTTGAGTGCAGCAACTGACTGCCATTAACTCCTTGATTCACTAAAAAAATACCTTCTGACCTTAATTTTTTCTGCAGCGGCGCTAACCAAGTTGCACCTTCAGTTAAAGAATCACCTTAAGCAATTATGCATTGACTATCCGTAAGGTCAGCCTCAATAGCCAACAATCCTGGACAAAAATTCATCGTACTTCGTTTTTCTGTTCGTCCGATGAAGTCACTATCCGCAAAATTAAACCCACTAACGGCCTGCTCAGCCGAAAAAAACAGCTCCCAATCAGCCATACTATCATCTAATAAAAAGTTGTCCGTTCGATATAACTCGCCAGGCATAACTTGGAACGTTGAAGATACTAACTCATTTTGACAGGTTAACTCCCGAATCTTAAGTGGATCAACTCCATATTCATTGGAAAATACGAAACGAATTTTTTTTATTAGAGGAAAACGCCGAAAACGTAGACGAACTTCTCCACTAGGTGTTCCAAAAGACGCAAATCCTCGCTGAGCGTGACTCCATATGGTCGTCCAAGTCATGGCACTTCCTCCTAATGTTTGGTTTTAAGTAGTTGGTAGACAAAATAAGGCGTTCCAACAACTGACACAACTATCCCAGCTGCTATTTCACCACTGTCCAAAATTAATCGGCCAGCAATATCACTATACAACAACAGTAAGCTGCCAATAATACCAGTCATTACTAAACTTACAGTATTCTTTTTTTCTACTATACTATTTGCAATATGTGGAGCAATCAATCCAATAAAGCTGATACTTCCAGCAACTGAGACACTAACAGCTGCTAAACATAGAGCACAAAGCAAGAAAAATAGTTGAGATGCTTTTAAACGTACACCTAATCCAATTGCGGTTTCATCTCCTAAACTCATCACTCGCAGAGTTCTTCCTCGTATTAAAATAACAGGAAACAGAGTAACTAGCCAAGGTATTAATAAAAATACATGCTGCCAAGTGGTTCCCCAAATAGTACCTGCTAGCCAGCTGGTAACAAAAGTGTAACTCTCACTCGAAGCCCGAATAGTGCCAATTAAGGTCAAGGCCGAAATTCCAGCGTTCACGGCTACACCAGACAAAAGCAGACGGTTAGGAACAATTTTTTCAGCTTGTCTCCCGCAATAATATACTAGAAATGCTGCACCTATACTTCCTAAGCAAGCAATTAATGGTAACATCCAACTTGCCTGATTATTTGCAAAAAAGCCTAAATAGACCAGCACTGTAAATCCCGCTCCCGCATTGATTCCTAAAATTCCCGGATCAGCTAGATCATTATGAGTGATTGCTTGAAACAGGTAGCCTGACAACGCTAAGCCCATTCCTGCTAAAATCGAAATCAGCATTCGAGGTAAACGAAAATCAACGACAACTAAATTTTGTGCGGTAGTTCCCTGACCAACTAAAACACGGAATAAGTCCTCTAAACTTAAATTCAAGGTTCCTAAAGTCAGGCTCAATAAGCATCCAGTAATAAGCAATCCCATCAAAACCAGCCAACTGATGTGTTTCTTCATGTCACACTCCCCCTTCTTATTTGCAGGAGCAATAAAGGCACTCCAATGATGGTTACTAACACACCAACTGGAGTTTCGAGCGGAGGGGCGATCAAACGTGAAGCAATATCCGCAATCACAAAGAACAACGAACCGATTAAAGCTGAAGCGGGTAGGACCATTCGATAATCCTGTCCAACAAAATAACGAACTACATGAGGAACTATTAAACCTACAAAACTAACTGCCCCTACTAAGGAAACAGACGTTCCCGCTAATAATAAAACAAGCGTCATGCTCCATTTTCTAATAGTTGCAGGTTTTTTTCCTAAAGTAATCGCTGTTTCATCTCCCATACTGAGCAAAGTTACTTGCGGAGCTAAAAAGATAGTTCCCAGCAAACCAATAAGTACCAGCGGAAAGGCCCAATGCAACTGTTGCCATGAAATATTAGCAGTTCCACCAACATACCAAAACGTTAAATCCTGATTCAAATGAAAAACTAAGCTGATACTTTGGCTAATCGCCGAGAAAAAAGCACTTAAGGCCGCACCTAACAAAACAATTCGAATCGGATTAAATCCTATAGAAAGCTTTGAAGACGCAATATAGATAATAATCAAAGCCACAAAAGCGCCAAAAAAAGAAGCGATAATCGCCAGCAAAGGAGAAGGACTTGCTGTTACTGCGAATACTAACGCTAATCCCAAACCTGCTCCTGCATTAATTCCCAGCAAACCAGAATCGGCAATTGGGTTATTAGTGATTCCTTGCATCAAAGCGCCTGCAGTCGCAAAACCAGCACCTACTAATACTGAACCCAACATACGCGGCAAACGTAGCGTTCGAACCAATTGCTGTCCTTGTTCGGAAATATCAAACGAAGTAAATGAGTTACCAATTTCTTGCCAGGTAATTGATACTGCACCATATTTCAATGAAGCAATCATCGCTAAAAGCAAGAGTAGACTCGTCAGGATAAAAAATACACTACGTTTCATCGATCTTCCCCCGCTTTAATAACTCGTAGGATAAAATCATCGGTTTCTGTTGGCTAACAGAAGAATAAAAAATCGCTTCTATCTCAAATAATTCTGCCATATTTTCAGTAGTGAACACTTGATACGGTGTTCCCTGAAAAATTAATTTTCCAGCCTTCATTCCAAGAATATGATCAGAAAATCGCGAGGCATGGTTCAAATCATGGATCGTCATTAAAATTGTTTTTCCTTTTTGATTAATCTCTTGCAGCAATTCCAAAATCTCTAACTGATGAGCAGGATCCAAAAAAGTAATTGGCTCATCCAAAATTAGTATATCAGTATTTTGTGCTAAAGCCATCGCAATCCATACCCGTTGCTGCTGTCCACCCGAGAGAGTGTTCAATGGTCGTGTTTTAAGGGTAATTAAATCTGTAACCTCTAGCGCCCACTCTATCCACTGATGGTCATTTTTTTTTAGGCCAGAGAAACCACTTTGATAAGGAAACCTTCCATAAGCCACCAGTTCTTCCACACTTAACCCACTAATCTGATCACTTGTTTGGGATAAAGAGGCAATTTTTTGAGCAACAGTTTTTGTATCCATCTGGTGAATATCTTTTCCATCAATCAATACCTTACCCTTTTTAGGCATCAAAATGCGAGCCATCGCTTTTAGTAAAGTAGACTTACCGCTTCCATTTGGTCCAATTAAACTGGTAATTTTCCCATTGGGAATTTCAATCGTTACATCATTTAAAATTATTTTTTTATCATAACCAACAGAGAGCTCTGCTGTTGTTAATCTGGTCATATGTATTCTCCATTCCTTTGATAACCATTCTCAATTATCGCTTTAATCTTTCCACTCGTCAACCATTCTTAAGATAAATTCTATGTTGACACTATCCAAACTTTCAGTAATAATGACTATTGAGAAAGATTCTCAATTAAAAACAAAGGAGTTCATTCATGTTTAAAAATAGAAAAATAATTTTAGCAGCTGTATCATTGATAGCTTTGGTCGGATTAACTGCCTGTGGTCAGGCGGGTACAACAGACTCCAGTTCAGGCGAGTCAGCTACTCATCAACTAAAAGATGCACAAGATCATAAAGTTGACATACCTGAGAAACCGAAGCGAGTAATTGCATCGTATTTAGAAGATTATTTAGTTGCACTGGATGAGAAACCAGTTGCTCAATGGACTGTTGGCAAAGGCAGCATCCAAGATTACCTGCAAGATAGGCTAGAAGACATCCCTACTATTAATTATGATCTGCCTTACGAAGAAGTATTGAAATATGAGCCAGATCTTTTATTAATTGGTTCCAATGCCACTGTTGAAGGCGGAAAATATGATGAATATGCTAAGATTGCTCCCACCTATGTAGTTAAGAATGGTGAAAGTGTCACTTGGGAAGAACAACTAGAAGAGATCGGTAAAGTTTTCAATAAAGAAGACAAAGCAAAACAAGTAGAAGAAGATTATCAAACCTTAGTTAACCAAACTAAAAAAGATATGAGTGATAAAATTGATGGAAAATCTGCTGCTGTTCTTTGGGTAACCAATAATTCAGCTTTTATGGTAGCTGAAAATCGTTCTAGCGGAAGGTTGCTTTATGGTGATCTTGGCTTTGAAGTTCCAACTTTAACCAAAGAAGTTAGTAACAAGGCTACCTCTGATTGGTCTGCAGTTTCTTTAGAAAGCTTATCACAACTCGATGCAGACTATCTGTTTTTAGTTAACAGCGATGAAGGGGCCGCTATGTTTGAGGACCCATTATGGCAAAATATCCCTGCTGTCAAAAATAAGCAACTGTATGAATTTGGTCCAGAAACAAGCTGGTTGTATAATGGTCCAATTGCGTATACAAAAATGCTAGAAAATATTAAAGAAGTTTTGAAGTAATAAAAATAGCTCCTCGCTGAATAGTCACGCGAGGAGCTGTTACTATTTTTGATGTCTGCGACTTCTAACCCCATTATTCATGGGGAGTTCCTTTCGAGCTAATAGTTTTAGGTGATAAGTTTCATGGTAACGTATGCCATCCTTGAAAAAGTCTCCACCTGCAATAAATACGCCCAGTGGGTGCAATTCTGTTGCTTGGTAAATTTCCCCTACTTTTTCTAAATCGTGATAACTTGTTCCGATTTGCAAAGAATAAGTCGTCTCATTCTCCTGTTTCAAATAATAATATGGATACAAGGTATTCTCACTAATCAAAAATCCCCCTTCTTTTTCAATATCCCTTACTGCTAATTCCTTGGCATCAATCAAGGTTTGAATATTTCTTGCCAATTTCAATTGATAGTCCTCTAAGAAATCAACTTGAATTTCTTTGGTATCCTCAGTCGAAATTGTTTTGCCTTGTTTTCGCTCAGCTTGGATGTTAAAAGCATCATCAGGCAGGTATTTAACAAATAGCTGGGTTACATCCAATTTAATATTTTTGTCTAAGAAGTAATAGAATATATTCAAAATCAGAAAATATACAAGCACAATGAAGACAACACTGTATAAGAAAAACTGGATGTAATTTTGATTTAGCCATAAACCATAAACAATTCGTAAAATATAAACTGTTGGGAAAATACTTAAAATCGTGTATCCTCGATTCAAATACTTGGGACTAATGTCTAGGTACCCCAAAAACTTATTTAACCCATTGATAATATCTAATAAAAAGGTCATTGTACTTCCCTCGTTTCAGGTGTACTTGCCGGTTGGTTTTGCTGTTGTGCCGGAACGTTATTCTGTTCTTGCGAAGGTACCGTTTCTTCAGTTGGACTGGAAGAAGGGACAGTCTGACTTTCATTTGAAGAATCCGGTACTGAGCTTTCAGGAGTACTCCGCTGATTTTTCTGAGTGGAGCTAAATGTTGTACTCGGCTGAAGATTCTCATTACCAGAACTTGATTCTGGAGTCATTTGGTTCTCAGTTGAAGTTGATACCCCTTCACTAGTACTTGACTCTGTTGTACTCGAGCTACCGGTACTTGGTTGGCGATAACTTGCACCATTTGCTACACCGGTTGCCGTAGCTACTAAGATCGAGATTGTCAAAAGAGCAATTGGTTTTAAAATTGGTGGTACTTTCCGCAAATTACTCACTCCTTTTTTTTAATTATTATCCGAAGAAAACTACTACTTATTCACCTCGATCTTGCCAAAGTGCAAAATAAAAATCCTTCCACAAAGAAGACAAAATACATTACCTTCTGTTTTAACACTTGAAGTTTAGTTTTTCCTTATGAAACTATGAATTTTTTTCAACTTTTCTTCTCAATTAAAGACTACAATGAGTTTTATTTTATTTTTTTAATTAGTTTGTGGTGAGACACATTAGAAAAAACTTATTTCTAAATGTCTAGAAACCGCTATTTTAACTTAAAGACAAAAAAATATTTAAAAACAAATGAATTTCTTTTAACCTTTTCATTCAATTGATAGAAAACGTTTTATACTTATTACGAATGAGTGAGCTTACCAAAAGTGATTAAATCTTATTGGATAAACTCTCTCAAAAAAAGATTGGAGAAAAATGATGGACGAGAAGAAGATTCGTTGGTTTACGGTATCGATGATAGCCTTTAGTATGGTATGGGGATTTGGAAACGTTGTTAACAACTATGCGCAGCAAGGTATTTCTGTAGTCACCTCTTGGTTACTAATTATGGCACTATATTTTATTCCATACGCACTAATCGTTGGTCAACTTGGTTCTACCTTTAAAAGTAATACTGGTGGTGTGAGCTCTTGGATTAAAGAGACAACAAATAGTCACCGCTTGGCTTATTATGCTGCTTGGACTTATTGGGTGGTTCATATTACTTATTTGGCTCAAAAACCTCAATCTGTTTTGATTGCACTAGGTTGGGTTTTTAAAAGGAATGGCGATGTAGCGACTAGCATGAACGTCCGAACAGTTGCAATAATTTCTTTGGTTATTTTTCTATTCTTTCTCTTCTTATCAACAAAAGGTTTAACCACCTTGAAAGTCATTGGGAGCGTTGCCGGATCAGCGATGCTGATTATGTCAATTCTATTTATTATTTTAGCAGTAACAATTCCATTTATCGATTCTTCGTTCACTGCAGCTACGCCTCAAATGAATCAAGCAAGCACATATATTCCTGATTTTAATTTAAACTATTTTGCTACCATATCTATGCTAGTATTTGCTGTTGGGGGAGCAGAAAAAATATCTCCCTATGTAAATTCTATTGATCAGCCATCAAAAAACTTCCCTAAAGCGATGATTTTCATGGCTATAATGATTGGTCTGAGTGCAGTTCTAGGTTCAGTTGCTATGGGATTATTGTTTAATAGTAATCGTATTCCTGAAGACTTAATGGCCAACGGTGCCTACAGTGCATTTCAAATTTTAGGTGATTATTTCGGTGTGGGTGACTTATTCATGATTGTTTACGGTTTTGCTCAAACAGCTGTCCAATCATCTGCCTTGGCTTTTTCTATTGATGCTCCGTTGAAAATTTTACTATCTGAGGCTGATCCTGAGTTCGTTCCTAGCTGGTTAAGAAAACGAAATAGTAAAGGAACCTTGATTAATGGTTACCTGTTAACGGGTATATTGGTCAGCACCATTATTATCTTACCAATCTTTGGTATTAAAAATATGAGTGAACTGGTAAAATGGTTAACCAATCTGAATTCAGTCGTTATGCCGATGCGTTACATTTGGGTATTCTTTGCCTATATGATGCTGAATCGACAAATTAAAAAATTCCATTCTGAATATAAATTCCTTAAAAATCCAAAATTAGGTTTTATAGTTGGCCTATGGTGTTTTGCTTTTACTGCTTTTGCTTGTATTCTAGGAATGATCCCAAAAGCAGAATATGCAGCTGATCCTTCTTCTTGGATCTTCCAATTGATTTCTAATATTTTGACTCCTTTTGTATTGATCTTACTAGGAATGATTTTACCGATGTGGGCTAGAAGAGAACGAAGGAAAATCGGTTAATTTTTACCGAAATTTCTTAGATTTTCAGTTGCTATTTATTAAAAAAAGGCCGAAATCTTCACAAAGAAAGATTTCGGCCTTACTACTATTATTTTACTTCACGGTGCAAAGTAACTTTGCGTTCGCGTGGGCAGTATTTTTTCTTTTCCAAACGATCAGGATTGTTACGTTTGTTTTTATTCGTTAGATAATTACGTTCTTTACAAGAAGTACATTCTAAAGTAATGTTTACGCGCATGTCTTTCCCTCCCATACATAGCAATCTTTCCAAGATAACTCTCAGACTTGAACATCATACCATGTTTTAAAAGGTTTGACTAGTATTTTCGTCAATTTCGTTAAGTAATTCTACTTGACGTCAATTGAGCAGCGCTTCGATGTCTTCAGCTATTTCTTCTGGCTTTGTCTGTGGTGCATAGCGTTTTATTACTTTACCCTGACGATCCACTAAAAATTTGGTGAAATTCCATTTGATGTCTTTGTTAAGTAAACCACCTTGCGCAGCTTTTAAGTAAGTATAGAGTGGCGACTCATTTTCTCCGTTAACATTTACTTTGCCAAAGGTTTGAAAAGTTGTTTGATAATTCATCTGACAAAAAGTTGCTACCTCTTCATTATTTCCAGGTGCTTGGTTTCCAAACTGATTACATGGAAAGTCCAATACCTCAAATCCTTTTGCTTGATAATCTTCATACAGCTTTTGCAGCCCTTCATATTGCGGGGTGAACCCACATCCAGTAGCGGTATTTACAATAAGCAAAACTTTGTCCTGATAGCCATTCATTTTCTTACTTGATCCATCAGTTTGTTCAATCGTAAAATCGTAAATTGACATAAATAATTCCTCCCAGCTTTTTGTACCTTACAAAAGTATACTCGCTGTGCTAGCGATTCACCTATTATTCTGTCTTGGGCTATGCCAGTCTTATTCAACTTTTTAATAATTGATGACGGAAATTTTTTTAAGACTAAGCTTTGCTTAAAAAAAAAGAGAAAAGATCGATTGATCTTTTCTCTAATTTCCACCGTACATTTCTGCGTAGGCATTGATAATATCTTTAGCAATTGCTTTATTTGTATCATCATGATCCACAGAAAGGTTAGGCAGCATAACGCTAATTGCAATTTTTGGTGCATCTGAAGGTGCATAGGCCACCAAATTGCTATTAATTGTTTGGACGACCTGTCCATTCACAGTTACAGAAGTTTCTGCAGTACCTGTTTTAGCTGAGGTATCTAGAGCAGCAGTTTGCAAATCTTTAGCAGTAGTATATCCATCGCTACCATGAACAGCCTGATAAAAACCTTGTTTTATAATTCCCATCTGTTCTGGCGTTATATTTACCTTGCCTAATTCTTGGCCAGTAATTTCTTTTTGCATACCGCCTAAACCACCACTATCATTATTAGCATAGATTCCCTTAACAACATGAGGAGCAATTCTTGTGCCACCATTAGCTACAGTAGCTGCATACTGAGCAAGTTGCATTGCTGTATAGGTATCGTATTGACCAAAAGACAGATCCAGCAAATTCCCACCACCAGGTCCATCCGGTTGCCCAAATTTAGTATTTACTAAACCTGAGGATTCGCCAGGTAAATCGATGCCGGTTTTAACACCCATACCGTATTCAGCCATAGCATTTCGCAACTTATCATACACTTCTTTCGAGCTGGCACTTTCTGGTAAGCTCATGTTATAGCTGTAATTTACTCCCAACATTCTTAGAACAATCTGCATCATATAAGCATTGGAAGAAATTTCTAATGCTTTTACAGTATCTAATGGCATTCTATTCCCCAACGATTTATTGTAAATCGAACCCTTTAAAGCTGTTCCAGCCAGTTTAATTGGTTCATCAATTAGAACATCGTTTCCGGTAATAGCTCCAGTTTCATAGCCAGCCGTTACTGTTCCAGCCTTCACAACGGAACCGGGTTCAAAGTTATTTAGAATAGTTCCTAAAGTAAATTCCTCTACCTGTTTACTTCCTGGAGTATGAGAAAAACCGGTCATAGCCATTACTTGTCCATTATTTGGATCTAGAGCAACCGCATAAACACCTGGTGAATATTGCGCTTGACCATTGTCAACTAATGTCTGGTAGTGACTTTTCACAATATCCTCCACTTTCTTTTGGAAATTGGTATCAATTGTTAACATCAAGTTAGAGCCTTTTTCACCTTCACTAATTTCTTTTTGACCAGTAACATTTCCTTCCTGATTAAGAGAAACTTCGTATTCGCTCTTTTTACCTTGCAGTTCATCCTCATACTGTCTCTCAAGATAACTTGTTCCTACACGGTCATTTCGAGCATAGCCTTTTTTCAGGTATTCCTTTAAATCTTCCGCTGGTACAGAGGAAACTGTTCCTAAAATGCTGCGCAAGGAATCATCTAGCTCATCGTTGTACTTGCGTTGCCAGTCAATCCCCGTAGAGACTCCTGGCAATTCTGCTGTTCGCTCTGCTACTATGGCTAATTCTTGGTCAGTAACATCTTCGTTCTTGATAAAAACTGTACTTAAAGCCGAAGCACCACTCATTCGCTTAAAAATAGTTGCCGCCTTCAGCTGATTTTCATCAAATTGAATCTCATTGTCTTCTACCTTATCGACCAGTTTTTGGTATTCATTAGAAGAATCCAAATTCTTTTCTTTAAAGGACAAACGATCCTCAGCCGCTTTTAAGTTCTCCGGATCGCCTAACCAATAATCCTTCTTGTCCCGTTCAGTTAGATTTTCATCTACAGGAACATCAATCAAAGCATTCAATTTATTAGCTATTTCGTAAATATCTTTACCTTCCATAGTGTTCCCTCGGGTAAAGGTAATGGCTTTATTAGATTGATTGTCTACTAACGCAACACCATTTGCATCATAAATTGAACCACGGGGAGTACTTCCAGTAACTTTAATGGTTGTAGAGGCTTTTAACTGCTCCTTCATCTCATTACCATTAACAATTTGTAAGTAGCCCAATCGCCCAACTAGTAAAACAAATAGAGTGAAAATAACAAAAAACAAGAAATTTAGTCGAAACGGTACATGGCTTTTATTGTGTTTACGTCCTGCTTCATCAGCAGCTTTTAGTTTGTCGAACCATCTATTAAATGGATTGGTTTGTTTCATAAGAAATTCCTTTCGTTTTGTCTACCTTTACTATTGTATCCGATAATATTTTTTTTAAAAAGAAGATTTGATTAAATTATTCCTTAGTTTAAACTTTTTTTACTAGTTGACTGTTCTGTTTCACAGGGGAATTTTCTTTAGTTTGATATAAAGAGAAAAACCTTTAAAACAAGCAAAAAAATTCATCTTTTCCCCAAAGGTGCGTGAAACATTTCCCTTCATTAAAAAATGTGGAAAACTTAAATTGAATCAATTCGTCCAAATCGGGTTAGCTTCAAGGTCTGAGTAAAAATGTTATCCACAATCAATTCAATTTTCTGACTTTTCGGACAAAAAAATTCTCTTAAGCAGAACCTTATCTGTCCTACTTAAGAGAATTATTCCTGTTTATATTGTAATTAACGATTACGGCTAAAGTTTTGGATTTCATCTTTGATCGCTTCAACAAAGATGTTTAACTCTTGCACTTCCTGCTCTTCACTGCCATAACGACGAACGTTTACGCAGGAGCTGTCAACTTCTTTATCCCCTACAACTAAAATGTATGGAATTTTTTGAGTTTGAGCTTGACGAATCTTGTAACCCATTTTTTCGTTGCGTTCGTCGACTTCCACTCGAACACCTTCTACTTTTAGACGGTTCTTCACTTCATAAGCATAATCACCATGATGTTCAACTGAAACAGGTATGACCACAACTTGCTCCGGTGCCAACCAGGTAGGAAAGGCGCCTTTATATTGTTCAATCAGATAAGCAGTGAAACGTTCCATTGTTGAAACAACACTACGGTGAACAACGACTGGGCGATGTTCCTTACCATCTTCACCAATATAAGTTAAGTCGAAGCGTTCAGGCAATAAGAAGTCAAATTGAATAGTGGACAATGTTTCTTCTGTTCCTAAAGCTGTTTGTACTTGAACATCTAATTTTGGACCATAAAAGGCTGCCTCACCATCTGCTTCAAAGTACTCAAAACCAGATTCATCCATTACTTCTTTCAGCAAACTTTGAGAAGTTTCCCACATTTCATCATCGTCAAAATACTTCTCAGTATTATTGGGATCACGGTAGCTTAAACGGAAACGGTAATCTTCAAACCCGAAGTCTTTGTACACTTCCAAAATTAGATCTAGAGTACGACGGAACTCTTCTTTGATTTGGTCAGGACGAACAAAAATATGTGCATCATTCATAGTCATTTCACGAACACGCTGCAACCCGGATAAAGCACCAGATTTTTCGTAGCGATGATCCATACCTAGTTCAGCTAGTCGAATTGGTAATTCTCGGTAAGAGTGAATCCGATCTTTATAAACCATCATGTGATGTGGGCAATTCATTGGACGCAAGACTAAATCATCCCCGTCCCCCATATCCATGATTGGGAACATGTCTTCTTGATAATGATCCCAGTGACCGGAAGTTTTATATAAACTAGTGTTAGCCAAAACAGGAGTATACACGTGTTCATAGCCCATAGATAATTCTTTATCAACAATGTAACGTTCGATCTCGCGTCGAATGGTTGCACCTTTTGGCAACCAGAATGGTAAACCAGAACCGACTTCTGGTGAAATCATAAATAAGTCTAATTCACGACCTAATTTACGATGGTCTCGTTCTTTTGCTTCCTCACGCAAACGCAAAAACTCATCTAAATCAGTTTGGTTAAAGAAGGCAGTTCCATAAACCCGTTGCATCATTTTATTATCTGAATTACCACGCCAGTAAGCTCCCGCAACTGACAATAATTTGAAAATTTTAATTTTTCCTGTTGAAGGAACATGTGGTCCACGACACAAATCAGTAAATTCGCCTTGTGTATAAGCAGTGATCACTTCGTCTTCTGGCAAATCTTGAATTAATTCTACTTTATATGGATCGTAACTGAAGAAATCTAAAGCCTCTTCTCGACTCATTACTTTGCGCTCAATTGGCAGATTTTCCTTCACAATTTTTTTCATTTCTTTTTCAATTGCTGGAAAATCTTCTTCAGAAACTTGTCCATCCTCGTTATCAGTATCATAGTAAAAACCTGAGTCAATCGCTGGTCCTACTCCAAAATGAATATTTGGGTACAAACGACGCATTGCTTGTGCCATTAGATGTGCTGTTGAGTGACGCATCAAAAACAACGCCTCTTCATCTTTATCGGTAACAATTTTTAACTCGGCATCTTGATCAATAGGACGAGTCAAATCTTCTAGTTCACCATTTACAACTACAGCCATCGCTTTTTTGGCCAATGATTTTGAAATACTTTCTGCAATTTCTCGTCCAGTTACACCTTCGTGAAATTCCTTGACTGAACCATCTGGAAATGAAATATTTACTGCCATAGATAAATTCCTCCTTCATTTGATTGAAAATAAAAAAAGTCCTAGTACCGTATACGGTACTAGGACGAATCAACGTGGTTCCACCTAATCTTTGAGCAAACTTGCTCCTCAATGCGATAACGGCGCTCCTACCGCCCCTGCATTTTACAGAGGTCTGTGAAAGTGGTCATCACTTGTGCGATGTTTAGAAAAGTTTCAGCCAAGCTTTTCCTCTCTGTTAAACAGCTATCAAGTTCAGGTGTCTTTCATCAACAATCAATTTATATTCACATTAAAACACTTAGATTCTAAAAAAGCAACCCATAAACAAAATTATTTATTTCCACTTGCCATTTACTGCGTAAGTACCTTTTTTTAATTCGTTTAAAATAACGTGGATATTTTCTTTAGGAGCTCCTGTATTTCTGGATATAACTTCAGTTACTTCCTCCATCATTTTAGTTAATTGCTCCTGACTTCTTCCTTCAACTAATTCAATATGAACAAATGGCATCGCGTATTCCTCCCCTTAAATGATTACTACCATTTTATTATACTACTGTTCCAAGTTACCGCAATGCTTTTAATGGCAGCCATCATCTAAAGTAAATATAGAGTCATTTCATCGCTTAAAAATAGACTGTCCAGTAAAGATTACTTTTACTACTTTTTGTGCTATACTAATATGCTGTTATCAGCGAGGAGGAACCATTCATGAATGCTAGACAGGAAGAGCAGCAACATCTGCAACAGACTATTATGTTAATAGAACTAGAACAACAATTACTAGATAAACAACAAAATAAAAATAAAACGCAATTCCAAAAAAATATGCAAGAAAATGCTGGACAAAGAATTCAATCCGGCTCGTTTGAGGCGTTAGCTGAAACAATGGCGGACACCCGCCAACATGAACAAGAACTATTCGTTCGCTATCAAACGCTGGCTTCTCAAGAAAAAAGACAGAAAGTTCTGCGTTTAATGAGAGGAAATCCTTATTTTGCTCGAATAGATTTTAAGGAAGATGCGGAAGTTGAAACCTTGTACTTAGGAATCGCCTCTTTGCGGGATTCTACTGAAGAAACAGTGATTATTGACTGGCGTGCCCCGATTGCCAACCTTTATTATGAAGGTGAACTGGGAGCAACTAATTATGAAACCTATGATATCACTGTAGATGTAGAATTGTTGGTCAAACGCCAATTTAAAATTCGTGATGGTCAAATTCTTTCGATGGTAGATACATCTGAAGCAATAAACGACGATTTTTTGTTAGAAATTTTAGACGAAGCTTCATCTAATCATATGAAAAATATTGTATCCACTATTCAAAAAGCTCAAAATCAGATTATTCGTGATACTCATAGCAAACTATTGGTAGTAGAAGGAATCGCAGGCAGTGGGAAAACTTCTGCTCTTTTGCAACGAGTTGCGTACCTTTTATACCACAATCGGAAATGGTTGGATAATGAACACGTCCTATTATTTTCACCTAACCATATTTTCTCTGACTATATCTCAACAGTTTTACCTTCACTAGGAGAAAGTGGAATTCCTACTGAAACCTTCAAAAGCTTTTTAGGGAAACTGTTGCCGCTTTATCAAATTCATACAGAAGAAAGTCATGAGGAAGTTTTCTTATCTGGACAGGATGACCGCGTACTGCGAGCAAAAAGCAGTTGGATGATTGTCAAAGCATTGGCTCATTATTGCAAAAAAATAACACCGCTTGGTCCATTGTTTAAAGATTTAACTTTAGATGGATCGCCTCTTATCAAAAAAGAACAGATTAGAAATTGGTACCAAGAGGCTAACCCTGGTTTACCAATGTATCAGCGGATGCAGTTGCTGCAAACTAAACTATTGAAAAAACTCGGTGGCTTAGAAAAAGATGAAATGAAAAAGGATTGGGTCAAGCAAGCAGCAGATGAATTACTGCAGCAAGCTTATATCGACAACCCTAACTTAGAAGATTCTGAAAAAGCTGAACGACGTATGCAACGACAATTCCAACAAAAGGTTGTCCGCAAAAAAATGCGCCCAATCAAACGAAAAATCATGCGTTTTACCTTTATTAACTACGGCAAGCAGTATTTGCATTTTCTGCAAACTATTCCTGATGATCTGCTCAATCGTTATCAGCTAACAAAAAACGATTGGCAAGATATGTTACTAACCTTACGTAAAGACTTTCAACGTCGTGATCTTAGTCTTGAAGATGGCACTTTAATGTTTGTATTGATGAAATCTATGTATCCATTACATGTTAAGCAAAAAGCACGATTCATTTTTATTGATGAAATGCAAGATTTTTCACCTGCTCAAGTTGCCTTATTAAAACAGCTTTATCCTAAAGCTACTTATACTTTTTCCGGAGATTTGAACCAGAAAGTGTTTGGTAATGAAAGCATGGTTGAAGCGCTGGAAGCGATCTTTCCTGAGCAATCCATAACACATCACCAATTAACAACTAGCTATCGTTCAACTGAAGAAATTACCCATTTTGCCAATCAGTTCCTAACACAGGAAAACCGTGTGCAGTTGACCGCTCGCAAAGGAGATCGACCGTCCATCTATTACTCAATGGATCAATCCGCCATGCTCAGTCATTTAATAAATGAGCTTAATCAAACAGCTGAAAAAGCGAAATATTGGCGAACAGCAATCATTGGCAAAACCGTAGAGGATTGCAAACAACTATACAATCAGTTGTCTACTGATCAGCAAGAAGAAATACAGCTTTTAATTAATGAAGAAGATTTTATGCGAAAGTCATTGATTATCATTCCGACTTACTTAGCTAAAGGGTTAGAGTTTGACCGTGTTTACGGCTGGAATATCTCTCCGGAAAACTATAATACAGAACAAGACAAATTAATCTTGTATACTTTATGTACTCGTGCGATGCATGAATTGAAACTGTTGACAATTGAACAAAAAAGTCCATTGCTGGAACATATGCCAGAAGAGCTTTATCAAATAGAACATGTTTAACACAGTCCCTCTTGGCTGTGTTTTTCTATTCTCTGCTTGAGACCTCATCTTTACTTGGTTAATATAAAATAAGACTTTGGTCTGAAGGTTTTTACCGATATAATGGAGTATAATAGTAACAAGGAGGCGTTTTGTATGAATGGTTGGATGATTGCGGGAATAGTACTGCTTGGTATTATCGGAAGTTTATACATTTGCGGAACCTCTGCTATTCATTACCGTGAACTTGAGATCAGCAATCGGTTCTGGCGGGCCTTAGTTTCAGGAGCCCTAGTACTAATGGAAATCTTTCTTAGCTTAATGTAACGCAATTAAATACAAAAAAACGCGCTGTGCAAAAACACAGCGCGCTTTTCTAATCCTCGAATTCTACATTATGAAAAACTTGCTGAACATCTTCTAATTCTTCCAGCACATCGATCATTTTTTCGAATTTTTCTAAATCATCCCCGCTCAGGGTTACTTCATTTTGAGCAATCATTTGCATCTCTGCCACAGAAAATTCTGTAATTCCTTTAGCTCTTAATGCCTCTTGAATGCTGTTAAAGTCTTCAGGCTCGCCATACACGATCACTTGTCCTTCTTCATCAACGACATCTCTTACATCAATATCCTGCTCCATTAAATATTCAAGAATTTCATCAGCGTCTTCACCGGAAAAACCAAATAAAGCAGTATTGTCAAACATGTAAGAAACCGCTCCAGAAACACCCATGTTCCCGCCATTTTTGCCGAAAGCAGCCCGCACATCAGCGGCTGTACGGTTCACATTATTAGTTAACGCGTCAACGATTACCATTGAGCCATTTGGTCCAAAGCCTTCATAACGAAGCTCTTGATAATTCTCATCACCGGAGCCTTTTGCCTTTTCAATCGCTCGATCAATAATATGCTTTGGTACATTGTAAGTTTTTGCCCGTTCGATAACAAAACGTAGCTTTTGGTTCGCGTGTGGATCTGGATCACCTGATTTAGCTGCAGCATAAATTTCAATACCAAATTTTGCATAAACTCGACTGTTGTTTGCATCTTTTGCTGTTTTTTTCGCAACGATGTTTGCCCATTTACGACCCATAATTTCACTTCACTTTCGTTAATTTCATACTTTCCCATTATACCCATAACTACTAAGTTTTAAAAGATTTTTTTACAATCGAATCGGCGTACGACCTAAATTTTGTTCTACCGGATGAATAAGCTGGTAGAGCTGATCAGCACGATAAGTTAGAAAATGGCTTTCTTTTTCTTCCAGACCAATTTTAGCAGCCACTGGTAAATTAAAACTTTTTTTATGCTGACTCAAATATTCTTGACCACGTTTAGTAAACCCCAATATATGCAGCCTACTTTGCTCTTGTTCTTTTCTGATCTCCTCTGGGCTAACCTGCAACAAGAAATATGTAAATAAACGCTGTAAACGAGTTACTGTATAACGTTTTGTTTTAACTTGCTGTAAAAAAGCAGTAAAGTTATCCGCCTGAATAGTTTTCAAACGATTCTCAATACCTTCATTCATTTGGTAAATGTCTATCATCTGATCAGCAGTGTTGACTGTCAATTGATACACGAGAAACGGCCAAAAATTGTCCCAAGAGATCGACTGTTCTAATCGTTCACTAGTTTCTTTAGGAACAAAGGATGTAATATCTTCCCCCCTATTAAACGCTTTGCGAATTCCAGTAGCACTAGCAAAATGTTCACTCACTATCTCAACATCATGATATCCCTGGTCTTTACGAATTAAGGGATAGATAGCCATCGGATTAGGATATTTAGCGTTTTCCTTAGCATAACTTAAGCCTAAAATATGATTAGGCGGAAACTCTTGAATCGTAGGAAATAACTGTCGAACCACCTCAGCCATTTTCTCCGGGTAACTCATCCCAACAGGTAATTGTTGAAATAGACAATCAACAGCTGTTTGATTGTCAGCAAATAGTTGCCCATAGTGCATATAATCGATCGTTTCCTGGCTATCTGTTCCAAAACAAAGAGCATCGCACTTTAATGCTTGGAGCAGTTTAATACCACCCTTAGCAAAATAGTCCGCTGATTGAACCGCCCAAGAAAAAGGTAATTCCACAATTAAGTCAACACCATTATGTAAAGCAGCTTCTGCTCGCATCCATTTATCCATAAATGCAGGCTCACCCCGTTGCAGAAAGTTTCCACTCATTACTGCAATTACAACGTCAGCTCCGCTTAGTTTTTTAGCCATTTCAGCATGGTAACGATGCCCATTATGAAATGGATTGTACTCTACGATAATCCCGCAGCTACGCATAAACTGTCTCCTTTCGAAAAAAGATGAGACAATGACTGTCTCATCTTACTTATGACAAACGAAAAACCAGCGTTTGCTCAATTCATTAGGCACTTCGTCTTCAAAATCAGCATAAACCTCACTTTGAAACCCAGCAGTTTTCAGCATTTCCTGATAAGTTTCCAGCGGATAAGTTCGCTCTTGATGTAGTTCATCAATCCTTTCGAACCGCTCGCCTTCTTTGACAAAGAAAGTCAGGAAATGTTCAATACTGTGAGAAACTTCCCCAGCATAACTATCCCAGAGGAAAGCAAACTCCTCCGTTTGATCATGAAAACTATACCCTGGAAAAACAGAATCCATTTGATAAAGTGAATGGACATCGAAAATGAAGACCCCGTTATCTTCCAATAAATCATAAACTCCCTGAAAAACCTTCGATACTTGTTCTTGATTGTCCATGTAACAAAGTGAATCAGAAAAGCAAGTAACTGCCTGATAAGTGCCAATGTCGGTTAAATCCAGCATATCACCCGCAATCAATTGGAGTTCTGTACCTTCCGATAGCGCTCGATCTTGAGCCAACATCAGCATCTCTTCAGACAGATCTAAACCAGTTACCATGAAACCTGCTTTAGCAAAAGCAACCGCTAAGGCACCTGTTCCACAAGCTAACTCTAATAGTTTACGATTATCCGATGGTAAATGACGCAGTGAAAAGTCTAACCACTTTTGATATAGACTGTCATCCATTACTTCATCATAAACCAATGCAAAAGTTTCATAAGCCATTAATCTAACCAAGCGTCAATGTTCACCATTGGCGCATCAGACCAAAGCTTTTCTAAATTATAAAATTCACGTTCAGAGTTGCTGAAAACATGGACAATCAAATCACCCAAATCAATCAGTACCCATTTTCCGCCGTCTTTTCCTTCAACACGTTTTACTTTTACCTGATTTTCTTCTTCTTTTTCTACAATTGCTTCAACAACCGCATTAATTTGTCGATCAGAATTGGCTGAACAGATCAGAAAATAATCGGCTAACAACGATACCTCAGAAACATCTAAAGCAACGATATCTACTGCTCGTTTTGAATCAGCAGCTTTTACAGCAATTTCCAACATTTGTTTACTATCTATGGTAATTCTCCTCCTTAACGTATCCCAGCTACCCAACGATTATATGTTTCGATCGTTTTCGGGTAAACCAATCGTTCTTCTTCTATTAAATATCTTAATGTATGTGTTGTTTCAAAGGCAACGGCTTCATCTAAATCACGTAGAGCGATCGTTCGCGCATCATTTACACCAGGAAAGTTGCGTCCCGGTTCAATATAGTCTGCTACGTAAATAATTTTATCCAACATAGTCATATCGGCAGCACCAGTCGTATGTAACCGGATAGCTTGCAAAATTTCTTCATCGTCAATATTAAGCTCACGCTTTACAAAATCCGCGCCTACCAAACCATGCCAAATGGCGTTGCCAAACTTCAATAATTCCTTTTCATTCTCATAATCCCCTTGCTCAATAGCAAGTTGAAATTCTTCGTCAGGTCTTTCCTTAGCATAATCATGTGTTAAAGCAGCAATGCTGGCCTTTTCAGTTGATGCGCCATATCGATCT
The DNA here is from genome assembly GCF_017377655.1 of Candidatus Enterococcus ferrettii. Taxonomy (GTDB): domain Bacteria; phylum Bacillota; class Bacilli; order Lactobacillales; family Enterococcaceae; genus Enterococcus_A; species Enterococcus_A ferrettii. Next base: position 53,240 of record NZ_JAFREL010000023.1, on the reverse strand, counting down.
GCTAAAACAATCGCCGTTTCTTCTACACCTAATACATGTTGGAAGCGTCTTTCGCTCATGCGCATTTGGACAGCCTGTATTAAAGCTTCCCGATCCAATTGTGAATAATGCTTGCTATAATTCATTTAGATACAGCCCCTCTTCTTCGATATACTCACGAACCTTCTCTGGTACCAAGTAGCGAATCGAACAACCTTGTCTAACTTGCTGACGAATATAGCTGGAAGATAATTGAATTTGTGGCACATCTACCCAGATAATAGGGTATGAGCTTTCTACCTCATAACCTGGCCGTTTCACACCAACAAATTGAACCAAGTGAGCCAATTCATCAATCTTATGCCAAGTTGATAAATAGTCTACCTGATCTCCTCCAATAATGAAATAGTACTCAGTGTCAGGATGTTCTGCTGTTAATTGTTTGATTGTATCATAAGTATAACTTTTCCCTTTACGCATCAATTCGACTGTATTAACGGTCAAATGAGGATTATCTTCAACGGCTAATTCTACCATGTTCAAGCGGTGTTGACTATCAATCGTCTTCTTTTCATCAATATGAGGAGGCAGATACGATGGCAAAAGCTCTACACGATCAAAACCTAACTTTTGACCGACCTGTTCTCCTATCATTAAATGTGCAAGATGAATGGGATTAAAATTCCCGCCTAAAAGTCCAACCTGTTTTTTAGCTTCATGTGTATCCACCATTGTTTCTACTTTGGGAATCGTTACTACACTTTGCTGATACAACGTCTACTCCTCCAATCAGATTGTTGTTACTTCACGCGAAATCTTTTGAAATTTTTCTTTAGTTGATGGTTTGTATAAGACTAATACACGACCAATAATCTGAACAATCTCACAGTGCACTTCTTGTTCAAGTGTATGTGCTACTTCTTCGGCTACTTCGTCCGTATTTTGCAGTAAGTTTACTTTTATTAATTCACGCTTTTCCAACGCTTCATTGATTTGAGTCAACATAGCTGGGTTAACACCATTTTTTCCAATTTGAAATATCGGTTGAAGATGATGTGCTTCACTACGTAAATAGCGTTTTTGTTTTCCTCGTAATGTCATATTTTTCTCCTTTAAATTAGCGCTTTTCGTATTAATACATCCACGCCTTTTGGTGCCCAACCGGCAATTACAGCTGGTTTAGAAATCGTTACCCATCCTAATCCAGCAAAGACAATATCAGTTTTTTCTTTGATTGAAAATTCAAAGCGAACCAGCTCCGGGAATTCTTCAACTTCATCAGGACGTGGTGGCTGCAATAAGCCGCCCACATGTTTTTGATAAAATTCGTCAGCTGTCTCAAGCTTGGTGCGGTGGATCGTCAAATCATTGGCTACATAAGTAATAAAAGAACCTCGGTCCCCCTGAATAAAATCAAAACGAGCTAAACCACCCAGGAACAAAGTCTGTCCTGCATTTAATTGATAGACTTTCGGCTTAATTTCTTTATGAGGTGCAATAATTTTCAAATCTTTTGTTCCAAGATAATGAGCCATTTGATGACGATGGATAATCCCAGGCGTGTCAATCAAATACTGACCATCATCTAAAGGAATCTCAATTTTATCTAAAGTTGTTCCTGGAAACTGTGAAGTCGTGATTAAGTCTTGCACACCAGCAGTTTGCTTAATAATTTGATTGATTAAAGTTGATTTTCCAACATTTGTTACACCCACGACGTATACATCGCGGCCTTCACGATATTCTTCAATTTTCGCTAATAGTTCTTGCATTTGATTTGATTTGCGGGCACTGGTTAGCAGCACATCAATTGGCCGTAATCCTTCTTCATAGGCGCGTTCTCTCATCCATTGAGTTAAACGCCCCTTTTTCAAGGACTTTGGTAAAAGGTCAACTTTGTTTCCCACCATCAATACCGGATTGTTCCCAATAAATCGATGCAACCCAGGAATAATTGACCCATTAAAATCAAAAATATCTACTACGTTAACAATCAAGGCATCTGTTTTACCTAGTTCATTTAGCAATCTTAAAAAGTCATCATCAGTTAAGGCAACATCTTGAATTTCGTTGTAGTGGCGCAAACGGAAGCAACGTTGACAATAGACTTCTCCATTTTTCAGACCTTTTTCTAAAGCTGATTGAGGTGTATACCCTAATTCTTTGGGATTATCCGTTTGGATTTTGGTACCACAACCGATACAATATATTTCTTCTTCCATTATAATCCACTCTTCCATTTCATTTCAGGGTACTTGTTCAACAAATAGCGCATAATTTTCCGTTCAAAAAAACGATTGATTTGAGTATTCCAATTATCAGTATCAACAATTGGGCGTACTAAAACACTTCTTATTCCAGCAGCATTTGCACCTCGCACATCCGTCATAATCTGATCACCGATCATAATAATCTCATTACTGGACAAACCTAATTTACTCTGTGCACTCTTAATTCCAGCAGAAAAGGGCTTCATTGCTCGCGAAACAAAATCCAAACGAAATTGCTGCACTGCTCGAGCTACCCTGCTCGCCTTATTATTTGAAACCACAACGACCGGAATTCCAGCTTCATCCATAACTTTTAGCCAATCTAACAATTCTTTGGTACCGTCTGGATTGTCCCAAGCTATCAAAGTATTATCCAAATCGGTTAGTACCGCTTTGATTCCTTGTTTCTTCAACTGTTCAGGGGTAATTTGATAGATGGCATCCACCATCCAGGTCGGTTTGTATTTATCTAACATGGCCACTCCTATGTTTTCTTAAAATATACTTCTACAAAACTACATTATAACGCAAAACCCTTGAAAACTCCACTTTTGTCACCAAAAGAAAACGACTGGGTGAAATCACCCAATCGTTTATAATACTTTTGATAAAAAATCGATGGTTCGTGTATTTTTTGTTTCTTCAAAAACCTCAATTGGGGTTCCTTCTTCAACAATTACGCCGCCATCCATAAATAGAATCCGATCACCAACTTCTTTGGCGAAGCCCATTTCATGGGTAACAATGACCATTGTCATACCTTCTTTAGCCAACTGCTGCATGACTGCCAGCACGTCTCCGACCATTTCTGGATCAAGAGCTGAAGTCGGCTCATCAAACAACATTACATCTGGTTGCATTGCTAAAGCTCGAGCAATGGCAATCCGCTGCTGTTGTCCGCCGGATAATGATTGTGGATAAGCATCTGCTTTATCAGAAAGTCCAACCTTTATTAACAATTCATGAGCAACGGCTTCTGCTGCTTCCTTGGTCATCTTTTTTACTTTGATTGGCGAAAGGGTAATATTTTCAACAACAGTCATATTAGGAAACAAATTAAATTGTTGAAACACCATTCCCATTTTTTCTCTTGTTTTAAAGATATCTGTTTTCTTGTCTGTAATATCTGTACCTTCAAACTTAATCATACCTGAAGTAGGCACTTCCAGTAAATTAATACAACGTAAAAGAGTACTTTTACCTGAACCTGATGGGCCAATGATAACCACAACTTCTCCCGGTTGAATCTTAGCAGAAATATCTCTCAATACCTCATTCTCACCAAATTTTTTACTTAAATGTTCGATTTGAATTAAAGCTTCCGTCATTGCCATCTCCTCCTATCGTTGATAACCTTTACCAAGTTTTTTCTCCCACAAGTTTAACAAACGGGAAGTGGCAAACGTCATCACAAAGTAAAGAGCTGCGGCAATAAAGTACGGTTCCAATGGAATATACGAGCTTGAAATAACAATTTGCGCCGAGCCCATTAATTCATTGATTCCAATTGCTGTTAGTAAAGACGAATCCTTAATCAAAGTGATAAATTCGTTACCTAAAGGAGGCAATATATTTCGCAATGCTTGTGGCAAAACAACATAACGCATCGTTTGAGACGGACGAAGCCCCAAAGAAAATGCTGCTTCACTTTGACCATAGTTGATTGCAGTAATTCCTCCACGAATAATCTCGGCGACATAGGCTCCTGAATTTAGCGACAAAACTACCATCCCGGGAAAAAGGCGACCCAGATCAACAGTGAGAACGCCTACTTCCAAATCTCTTGAGGGAAACAAACCTTGTAACACGAGAAAACCAATCATAATTTGAAGCAGCATAGGAGTTCCACGCAAAACTTCAATATAAATATTAGCTAACCAATTCAATGGTTTGTTCTTAGATAATTTCATTAAAGCCATTACTAGACCGATTAAGGTACCTAATAAGACGGTGACTAATGAAATGATTATTGTTACACCAGTTCCCGAAATAAAATAAGGAAAATACTTATCTAAAAACGAAAAATCCACGTCAATGCCCTCTATTCTTCAGTTGCTGATGAATTAGCAAGTTCATTGTTTTTCTTAACAAATTCTTCGATCTTGCCTTCATCATTCAATTTTTTAATTACTTTATTGATTTCATCCTTCAACTCGTTACTGCCTTCTTTTTTCAAAGCAATAGCATATGCTTCGTCGTCATTTGTTTTAAGTTCAACATTAGCAATCATTAGATCTGGGTTTTGCTGAACATAAGACTCTGCTGTTGTTTCCTCTAAAACGACACCATCTAGCGATCCTCCGTTCACTTCAACAATCATGTTTGGTACTTTATCAATTGAAACTAAACGAGCTGACGGTAGTTGTTCTTTGATTACATCTTCTTGGATCGAGCCCTTTTGTCCGCCAACTTGTTTGCCGTCAAAAGCTTTAATACTATTCAATGTACTTTCATTTGATTTATTGATAACCATCACTTGCGGTGGATTATAGTAATCATCAGAAAAGTCAAATTGTTCTCTACGCTCTTCAGTTGCAGAAAGACCCGCTACTGCAATATCCGATTTTCCTTCTTTCAAAGAAGCCAAAACCGTATTATAATTCATATCTGAAACTTCTAACTTAACACCAAGCTCCTTAGCTATTTCATTTACCAAATCGATATCTGCTCCTACAACTTGGTCCTTGCCGTCAACCATTGTATGAAATTCAAATGGTGCGAAATCCGCCGAAGTTGCCACCTTTAAAACTCCTGATTCCTTAATAGCTGCCAATTGATTCTCTTTTGCTCCATTAGAGTCGCTAGAACTGCTAGTATTGCCTCCACCACCACAAGCTGCTAACGCTACTAAGGCTAAAAGTGTTACTGCTAAGCCGGTCATTTTTTTCATCCTAATTCCCCCTAAATTTTCTATTTGACGAATGAACTCATTATAGCATGAAATTTCAAAAAAAACAGAAAAACGATGCATATATATAGACAAAATGGTCATTTTTATTCATTAAGTGGCTTTTTTCCCTTTGTATTGTATAAAGATTTATTTGTTGACTGTATTCATTAGTTCGCTACTTTTATTAACCATTTCTTCAATCTCACCATTTTCCTTCATTTCATTAATTAATTTATCTAGCTCCCCTATTAATTTGGGGTTTCCTTTCGGGACAGCAATTGAAAATGAATCCTCCTTCATACTTTTTAAAGGAATTTTGGCAATCATTAACTCAGGATTTTGTTCTACATAAGAATTTGCAACCATTTTTTCAACTACTAAGGCATCTAATGAACCATTATTCACTTCAATAAAAATATTTGGCAGCTTTTCAATTGAAACAAGCTGAGTTCCTTCCAATTGGTTCTTGACAATATTTTCCTGGATCGTTCCTTTTTGAGCTCCTACTTTTTTATCAGCCAGACTTTCAATCGAATTTAACGAATCTTGATTTTTCTTGTTGATGACAATTACTTGAGGAGATGTATAATAATCCGTCGTAAAATCAAAACTATCTTCGCGTTCATCGGTAACTGAAATTGCTGACACAGCCATATCCGCCTTCCCTTCTTTGGTAGCTGCCAGAACATTATTAAAACTCATATCTAACCATTCAATCTCTACGCCCATCTTTTCACCTATGGACTCAACTAAATCAATATCAGCACCGACTATCTGATCTTTGCCATCAATGGTGGTATGAAAACCAAACGGTGCATAATCAGGTGAAGTTGCCACTTTAAGAACACCGCTTTTTTTGATGGTATCATATTTATCTTCAGCCTCATTTGAGCTTCCGCAGCCAGACAAAGTTAACATACTTAAACAAATTATCCCCCATAACAGACCCTTTCTCATTTTGTTTCCTCCTAATTTCCAATTCTTGATTGAAATTAGTATAGCATATTATTACAAAATGTCGAGTATTTATTGCATAATTATTTAAAAATAGATCGAATTAAAGCATAAAAAAACAGCAGAGTCTCTGCTGTTAAAATTTTCGGAAGCGTTGATAACGTTGCTCAATCAATTCTTCTGTGGAGTATTTACTTAGTTTTTCTAAAGTTTCAATCAATGATTTTTTTAGCATACGCAACATTTTGTCTTGCGATAAATTTTCACCTCTGAAGGTTTCAGGAATAATCTTATCAATGACTGCTAATTCCAACAGCTCTGAAGCCGTAATTTTCATTAATTCAGCTGCTTCTTCTGAACGTTTGCCGTCTTTCCACAAAATGGAAGCAAAACCCTCTGGTGATAATATTGCATAAATACTGTGCTCCATCATCCAAACTTTATCTGCTACAGCTAGAGCAAGTGCTCCACCGCTACCGCCTTCTCCAGTAATAATGGAAATAATCGGCACCTTCAAATCAGACATCTCTAATAGATTTCTGGCAATGGCTTCTCCTTCGCCCCGCTCTTCTGCTTCAACTCCGCAAAAAGCACCTGGTGTATTGACGAAACAAATAACTGGACGTCCAAATTTCTCAGCTTGCTTCATTAAACGCATTGCTTTACGATAGCCTTCTGGATTCGGTTGTCCAAAATTCCGTTCCATGTTTTCTTTTAGATTGGCACCCTTTTGGACACCGATAACTGTAACAGGTTTATTATCTAGATAAGCCACACCGCCAACGATAGCGGGATCATCACCATAAAATCGATCACCATGAAATTCCTGAAATCCTTCAAATACCCCTTCAAAAAAGTCTAAACTAGTTAATCGCTCTGTAGAACGCGCCAGTTTTACAACTTCTCCTGCCGACAGACTCATTCATGACACCATCCTTTAACTTGATGAAAATCCAGCAATTCTGCCAGCCTGGACCGTAGTGTTGTGCGAGGAACAATTTGATCAATAAATCCGTGGCTTAACAAAAATTCGGCCTTTTGAAAATCATCCGGCAGCTTTTGACGGATGGTTTGTTCGATCACTCGACGCCCTGCAAAGCCAACTAAGGTTTGTGGCTCAGACAAGATGATATCTCCCTCCATTGCAAAGCTGGCAGTCACACCGCCAGTGGTAGGATCAGTCAATACAGTAATGTACGCAAGTCCTGCATTGCTATGACGTTTGACAGCAGCAGAAATTTTGGCCATCTGCATAAGAGAAAATATTCCTTCTTGCATCCGAGCACCACCTGAAGCTGTGAATAGGATGACTGGTAGTCTTTCTTTGGTTGCTCGTTCAAATAGGCGGGTGATTTTCTCACCCACAATTGTCCCCATACTGCCCATGATAAAATTCGTGTCCATCACGCCTATGGCAAGTGGGCGACCTTTAATTAAGGCCCTGCCAGTGAGGACTGCTTCATCCAAGCCGGTTTTTTCTTTTGTTTTCACTAATTTATCTTCGTAATCAGGAAAGTTGATGGGATTCTTTGCTGGAAGTTGATTGTCCCATTCTTCCAAGCTCTTTTCATCAATGGTAATCGCTAATCTTTCCCAAGCACTGATGCGGAAACTATACCCGCAGTGGGGACAAACTTTTTCGTCTCCCATTTCCTTCTTATATAATGTTCGCTTACAACTAGGACACTTGGCCCACATGTTATCTGGAACAGAAGGTTTGCTCGTGGGAGTCTGGTCACGATTGGGATTAATACGAATATAGTTCTTTTTTTTATTGAAAAGTCCCATCTATCTTCCTCCTACTCACTTTCTCGCCACTCAGGTAAGAAAGTAGTCTGTAAAAAGCTTGTATCATAATCACCAAAAAGTACATTAGGATGGCTGATTAAATCCATTTGAAATTCTACGTTAGTAATAACACCTTCAGAAACGAATTCTCCTAAAGCACGCTGCATTTTCATTAGCGCATCTAAGCGATCTTCACCATGAACAATAATTTTAGCAATCATTGAATCGTAATAAGGTGGAATCGTCACACCACTGTACATAGCACTATCCACACGCAATCCCAAACCTCCGCTTGGCAAAAGCAGTGTATGAATCTTACCAGGTGATGGAGCAAAATTGAATGCAGGATTTTCAGCATTGATTCGACATTCAATTGAATGTCCTTTAAAGGTGACTTCTTCTTGTTTTAAACCAAGTGGTTCCCCTGATGCAATTTTAATCTGTTTTTTGACAATGTCAATCCCCGTGACCATTTCAGTAATCGGATGTTCAACTTGAATGCGGGTATTCATTTCCATGAAATAGAAATTACCTGTTTCATCTCTTAAAAATTCAATGGTTCCAGCACTTTCATAATTGACTGCTTTCCCCGCTCTGACAGCAATTGATCCTAACATATCTCGTTGTTTTTGATCAATTACAATCGATGGAGCTTCTTCCAGCACCTTCTGATTGTTTCTTTGCAAAGAACAATCACGTTCGCCTAAATGAATAACATTTCCGGCTTGGTCTCCTAAGATTTGAACTTCAATATGACGTGCGGGATAAATGATTTTCTCCAAATACATTGAATCATCGCCAAAGGCTGCTTTAGCCTCAGCCTTGGCAGAATTAAAGTTCTTTTCCAGCTCAGCCTTTTTCAAAACTTTGCGGATTCCTTTACCCCCACCACCGGCTGCAGCTTTTAACATTACTGGATACCCTACAGTGTCCGCAATCTTTTCAGCTTCTTTCAGAGTATGAATAGCGCCATCACTTCCAGGAATAACTGGAACGCCAGCAGCTTTCATTAATTGACGCGCATGAATTTTGTTTCCCATTTCATCAATTGTTTTTTCACTAGGTCCAATAAACTTAATGCTGCATTCCCGACACATCGTCGAAAACAAACTATTCTCAGATAAAAAGCCAAAACCTGGATGAATCGCTTCAGCATTAGTAACAAGTGCTGCACTCAAAATTGCCTGCATATTTAAATAAGAATCCTTTGAACGAGCCGGTCCAATGCAAATCGCTTCATCAGCCATCTCAGTATGCAAGGCTTCCTTATCAGCTTCAGAGTAAACGGCAACCGTTTGGATTCCCAACTCTCGACAAGCGCGAATAATCCGAACTGCTATCTCACCACGGTTGGCAATCAATATTTTTGAAAACATAGACATCTATCCAATCATAAAGGTCAATTCTGCTTCGGCTACCTTTTTGCCATCAACTCGTGCAATTCCTTTGCCGCAGCCTGCAGAAGAACGAACTTTTGTTAATTCTATTTCTATTTCTAACGTGTCACCGGGAACTACCTTTTTACGGAATTTTGCCTTGTCAATTCCACCAAAATAAGCGGTTTTGCCTTTGAACTCGTCCATTGACAGCAAAGCTACCGCTCCAGCTTGAGCCATTGCTTCAACGATTAGTACACCCGGCATAACAGGCTCATGGGGAAAATGTCCTTGGAAGAACGGTTCGTTGATTGAAACATTCTTCTTAGCTACAATTGATTTCCCTGGTTCCACACTCTCTACACGGTCAATCAACAGCATAGGATAACGGTGAGGAATGATTTCTTTGATTTCTTCAATGGTCATCATATATTTTCACTCCTAATCATATTATGAATTCTCTAGTTTTCTAGAAATTTAATTGATACGGAACAAAGGTTGCCCATACTCCACAACATCTTCATTCTCTACTAAAACTTCAGCAATTGTTCCTTCAAAATCACTAACAACTTCATTCAACAGCTTCATTGCTTCAATGATACATACTGTTTCACCTTTTCCCACTGAATCCCCCACTTCTTTAAAAGCTGGTTGATCTGGCGAAGACTGCAGGTAAACGACACCAACAATTGGTGAAGAGATAATGTTTCCAACTTCTGGTTGAGCTGAACTTGACGTCTCGTTGACTTCAACTTCAGCTGTTACTACTTCTTTGGGCTGATCTACAGCAACTCTCTCAATTTCAACAGTCGGAGCTGCTTGTCGACTACCTTTGTTTTTGTTCATGTATAACTCAAAACTGCCTTCATGAAGGTCAAATTCAGTTAAAGAGGAGCGGTCAAACTGCTCCATCAATTCTTTGACTTCTTTGATATCCATTTTTACTAGGCCTCCCAGCGCTTCAAGCAAATCACTGCATTGTGTCCGCCAAAACCTAATGAATTACTTACTGCATAATTCACTACAGTTTCTTTGGCTTCATTTACCACAATATTTGCTTCAATTTCAGGATCAACCTCATTAATGTTGGCTGTTGGTGGAATAAATTGTTCTTGAATCGCTAACAAAGTAGCTACAGCTTCCACACCACCAGCTCCACCTAGCAAATGTCCAGTTAAGGATTTAGTACTGCTGACATACGCCTTATCAGTTAAGGCATGAGCAATTGCTTTACTTTCTGCTTTGTCATTTGCTTGAGTACTTGTCCCGTGAGCATTCACATAATTCACATCTGCAGGATCAATTTGAGCTTCTTGAACTGCTTGAGTAATCGCACGCGCGGCACCAGCACCCTCTGGATCTGGAGCAGTCATATGGTAAGCATCACAAGTCGCGCCATATCCAACAACCTCACCTAAAATAGTTGCTCCGCGTTTTTGTGCATGTTCCAATGATTCCAATACCAAAACACCAGCACCTTCACCCATTACAAAACCGTTACGATCTTTGTCAAAAGGAATTGACGCATGAGCGGCATCTGTAGAATCACTTAACGCCGTAAGAGCTGCAAAACCAGAAATACCAATCTTGTTAATGCAAGACTCGGCTCCTCCTGCGATCATAACATCAGAGTAACCATGCTTGATATTTCGGAAAGCTTCACCGATCGAGTGAGTGCCGCTTGCACATGCTGTAACCGTACTCGTGCAAATACCTTTCGCTCCAATACGTAAAGCAACATTGCCAGCCGCCATATTAACAATAGCCAGAGGAACAAACATTGGAGAAACTCGGCCAGGACCTTTGGCATCCATACGTAAAACTTGGTCTTGAATCGTTCCAAGTCCGCCAATACCAGAACCGATCATGACACCTACTCGTTCCATATCCTCGTCTTCAGTATTAATACCGCTCATTTCCATCGCTTCTAAAGCTGCATAAATAGCATATAAAGAATAACGTTCCATACGTTTTGTATCTTTTTTGACGAAATATTTTTCTAAAGGAAAGTCCTTAACTTCTGCAGCCATAGTGATGCCGGTCTCAGAAGCATCAAATTGCTGGATAGGACCAATACCATGTTTTCCTTGTTTTAAGTTAGTTAAAAATGTTTCTCTGTCATTGCCAATAGGTGATACAACACCATATCCGGTAATTACAACACGATTCATTTTATACATCCTTTCTTTACATGACCATGCCACCATCGACATTAATCACTTGACCTGTTAAATATTTATTTTCTGCTAAAAATACAGCTGCTTTGGCCACATCCTCGACACTGCCATAGCGTTTCAATGGAATTTGGTCTTCAATTTGCAGTTTTATTTTGTCACTTAATTGATCCGTCATTTCTGTGGCGATAAAACCTGGGGCTAATGCGTTACAAGTAATACCTCTTGGGGCAACTTCTCTAGCAACTGATTTAGTAAAGCCTATCACGCCAGCTTTACTAGCAGCATAATTACTTTGACCGACATTACCAATCTGGCCAATGACGCTTGCCATGTTAATGATAGTTCCACTACGTTGCTTCATCATCTGTTTCAAGACTTGCTGAGTCATATTAAACGTACCCTTAAGGTTGATATTTAAGCAGGCATCAAATTCTTCCGGCTTCATCCGGAGCAACAATTTGTCTTGGGTAATTCCAGCATTATTTATTAAGATGTCAATCGAACCAAAAACTTCATTCGTTTCAGCAATCATTCGTCCCGCATCTTCAAATGAGCTAATATCACCACAAATAAAAGTACAGTTGACACCAAGCGCTTCAATCTCGCTTACCTTATCGGGTGAAATCTCTTTACGACCATTTAGTACAATGTTGGCACCTTGTTTAGCAAAGCCTTGAGCAATTCCCCAGCCGATTCCACGGCTGCTACCAGTAATAAAGACAGTTTTATTCGCTAATTCCATCGGTTCCTCCCAATAATTGAATTGTATCCAGCAATGTTCCAGCATCTTCCACTCGACTCGTTTGAATCGAGCGATCAATTTTTTTAATAAAACCAGTTAATGTTTTACCAGGACCAATCTCGATCATCCGTTCAATGCCCATTTCTCTCAATTCAAGAATACTGTCGCTAAATCGTACTGGAGACATCACTTGAGCCGTTAATAAGGAAACAATTTCTGAAACTGGCATTTCTTTTGCTGTTGTATTTGAAATAACTGGACAGTTAAAGTCATGAAATATGATCTTTTGCAGTGCTTTATTTAACTGACGACTGGCTGGCTCTAATAAAGCTGTATGAAAAGGTCCACTCACATTTAATGGAATCATTCGCTTAACCCCCGCCGCAGAAAGTAATTCTTCTGCCCTCTCAACCGCTGTAGTTTCTCCACCTATAACAATTTGCTGCGGAGTATTGTAATTGGCTGGAGAAACAACACCTATTGAAGAAGCTTGCTGACAACAATCTTCAATTACTTCTGCCGGAGTATTCAATACGGCAACCATTTTCCCGTTACCGCTAGGAACTGCCTCGCTCATGTATTGACCTCGTTTTTGAACTAATTGAACAGCATCTCCAAAATCTAGAGCCCCTGCTGCAACCAGCGCTGTATACTCCCCTAGACTTAAACCAGCAACCGCCTTCTTAGTAATACCCATTTTTTCTACTACACGTAAAAATGCCGTACTGACAGTTAAAATAGCAGGTTGGGTATACTCTGTTTCATGAATATTCTGATTTTCTTCAAAACAAAGCTGGCTCATTGAGTATCCTAATAAGTCACTAGCCTCTTCAAAAGTTTGACGAACAATTGGTTCCTGTTGATAGAGTTCTTTCCCCATACCAACATATTGAGCTCCTTGGCCGCTAAATAAAAATGCTGTTTTCATAAATTTTCTCCTAATATAAGGAAAGGCCAGGCTCTCGCCTCGCCATTAGTCCTTTATGCGTTTTGTTGTTTTTCCACGTATTCAACTAAATCTTTTACAGTAGCAATACCATCTTCTGTCTCGATTTTCACGTCAAATTCATCTTCAATTTCATTGATGATTTGGAATAGATCTAAACTATCCGCTTCTAAATCTTCTTGAATATTTGTTGTTAATTCAACTTTCTCTTTCTCTACACCTAGTTCTTCTACGATAATTCCTTGGATTTTTTCAAAAGTCATGAGTTGTTTCCTCCATTTAATATTCTTAAATTATTTGTAAACAGTTATAGTTCCAGTAATAGATTGCCCCAGGCAAGACCACCACCATAACCTGTTAATACCACTTTTTGTGAACCATTCAAATGAATAATGTCTGCTTCTACCAGCTCGTCTAATAAAATTGGAATACTCGCTGCGGAAGTGTTGCCATAGTTAGTCAAATTCATTGGGAATTTTTCAATCGGCTCTTTCAATTTCTTAGCCATTTTTTCAATGATCCGGCGATTCGCCTGGTGAAAAAGATAAAGGTCAATGGGATCTTCCCCAACAAAAGCTTGAAGATCTTCGACAACATCGTTTAATGCAAAATTCCAAATACCGCGACCATCCATGGTTAGACCTGACTGATCGTCGTCTTGATAAAACTTGGTTTTTGTTGGTCTAAAACCAGCAACCAATGAATTAGCACGTTCTCCATCTGCTCGCAGCATCTGACGAATGATCGAAGGTTTATTCTCAGCCTCCAGCAATACGCCGGCTGCACCATCTCCAAAAAGAACAGCTGTTGAACGATCTTCCCAGTTAATTAGCTTAGAAGTCTTTTCACCACCAATTACTATTCCCCTCTTCAGCCCGGTGCGAATAAAGTTTTCCCCCGTTGCTAAAGCATAGACAAAACCAGCACAAGCAGCTGTTAGGTCAAAAGCCATCGCTTGACGAGCACCAATTCTCCCTTGCACCTGACATGCAACAGAAGGAGACGAATAATCAGGAGACATTGTCGCAACGATTATAAAGTCTAATGAAGACGCATCTAGTTGTGCTTTAGCCAACAATTTCTGAGCCACTTCGGTACAAAGATCAGATGTATTCTCCTCTTCAGCAATATGGCGCTGTTTGATTCCCGTTCTTGATTGAATCCACTCGTCTGATGTATCCATCCATTGAGCCAATTCATCGTTTGTAACAATTTTGTTCGGAAGATAACGGGCAGTTGCCGTAATCTTTCCATATTGATCGATGCTCATTTGATTTCCTCTAAATATTCATATAGATTTTTCAGTGCTCGTAAGAAAACTTCCTGCTCTTCAGTGTTTAAACCTTCTGTCGCATGACGTACCATTTCGCGATGGAAGTGCTGATGAACACGAAAAACCAACTTTCCTTTTTTTGTTAAAGATAGTTTGACTACTCTTCGGTCATCTTCACTACGGATACGTTCAACATATTCCTTTTTCACTAAACGATTTATCGATGTTGTTAAGGTTCCTACAGTGACCAAAAGCTCTCGTGCTACTTCCGTCGTGGTTTTCTTCTTATACATACCTATTGCATCTATCGTATGCATTTCAGTGATTGTTAGATCTCTAAACCTCGATTTTTTCAGCTCATTTTCTTCAATTGACAGAACGTCATTAAAGATAGTCACTAAGTAGTTGTTCATTTCTTCCCAATTGTGTTCCATTTTCCCTCACCCAATTAGTTTGACATTCAAATCATTTGATGATCAAACTATATCCTATTTTTATTTTCAATGCAAGCTGCTTTTGTCATTTTACAGAAAATTGGTGTACTCAAAAAGCAAAAATTTCGATAATCCAAACGTTAAGAAACTTTGAACATCAAAGCTTTTCTTGAAATATTTACTACTTTTCAGCTTGCAATGTACTCAATATCCATTTTATAAAATTTTCTTAACAAGAACAACAAAAAGAGTGATCAAAAAAGATCACTCCTGCTTTTATCCTCTGCGGTGCATAGGGATAGCATTATTATTTGGATGTGTCAGCAAATACTGAATGACATCAATGTTGCTGGCCTGGAAAGAAGCAGCACATGCTTGCAAATACAAGTCCCACATTCGGTAGAATGCTTCATCTTTTTGTTCCAGCACTTGATCCTTAACCTCATGAAAATTTTTAGTCCACTGCTCTAACGTAAGTTGATAATCTCTGCGCAAGCTTTCTAAGTCGATCAGCTGTAAATCATTTTCCGTCATGTGACCCACAAGCTCTGTAACACCTGGAATATACCCCCCTGGGAAAATATATTTATTTATCCAAGCATTCTTAGCTCCGCCTTGTTGTCGACTAATTCCATGAATGAGTGCTGTTCCCTTAGCTGACAAATTTTTCTTCACTACATTAAAATATTCGGACAAATTTTCTGCACCAACATGTTCAAACATCCCGACACTTGTAATATGATCGTAGGTTTCGTCTTTCAAATCTCGATAATCCATTAGACGAACTGATACCTTATCTTCAAGATGTTCCTTTTGAATTATTCCTTGAATATGATGATATTGCTCCTCACTCAAAGTGATACCTGTTGATTTAACTCCATATTCTTTGGCTGCGATCAAAATTAACGTTCCCCAGCCACAACCAATATCTAGCAAGGTTTCTCCTGGCTTAATAAACAATTTATCTAATATATGATGGACTTTATTAATTTGCGCTTGCTTCAATGTATCTTCTGGTGTAACAAAGTAAGCACAAGAATAGGTTAGAGTTGGGTCTAGCCAAAGCTCATAGAATTCATTTCCTAAGTCATAATGACTGTGAATGTCCGTTTGCGATTGTTTTTTAGTATGCTTTTCTTTCGGCAGCCATTTTTTAAAATTCTTATTATGAAAGAAACCTTCTGCCTGATTATAGACATCATAAATCAGCTCCTGTAGATTCCCTTCCACTTCTATTCGTTTTTCCATGTAGGCTTCACCTAAAGCTAACGAGGCATTGTTCATCAAGTCCATTACTGGAATTTTTTCATGAAAAGTAATTTTAAAGGCTGTCTCACCCGAAGTTTCACCATATTCCTTTACACTTCCATCCCAATAAACTACCTCTGTCTTTTTGGAAAAAGATGGCTTAAATAATTGATTGTAAACTTCTTTGTCTAACATTTTATTTCCTCCACTTCTACTTACATATTCTATAATCTTCCAAAAGAAAGATAAGTTCAAATAATATGCAACATAAAGGAAACAAAAAAACTTTGCTGAGGTTCCGAACTAAAAGCCTCAGCAAAGTTTTTTATACAATCAACAATCAAAAAAACGGGTTCCCCCGCTTTATTGAATCAAGTCATAAATTTCCATTGCGACAATATCAATATTATCGAATTGGTATGTTTGTTTACTATCACTTTCAGTCAATTCAAATGTTTCAGTTGTACTATCGTAAGTTACCGTACATTTTTCGACTCCATCTTTTTCAAAACGGCGAACTTGAATTTCATTATCTGTGGATTCTGTCATAGCTTCCAAGCGTTTAATAATGGCAACTAATTGCGAGTGTTTCATCTAGGTGCCTCCCTTCCAATCATTCTGTATTATTGTATCAAATCAGACCTTATCTTGCATTGATTTTGCCAAAATAATTCTTAATTTTTGTAAAAGCCAACTTTCCCTTCAGACCACCATAATTTAATTAAAGCTTGGGTCCCATCATTCTCATATCCATCGTTAGCTAATTGTTCATACAATTCGACAGCTAGCTTGGTTCCTGGAAGTTCCAAAGATAATTCTGCCGCTTCATCAAGAGCAATTTTTAAATCCTTGATAAAATGCTTTACGAAGAAGCCGGGAGAATAGTCTTCTTTCAAGATTCTCGGACCATAATTCATCATGGACCAATTTTCAGCTGCACCGCCACCTAGTGTTTTTAAAACCTGAGGTAAATCTAAGCCAGCTTTTTGAGCATAAACCAACATTTCAGTCATACCTGTCATGGTGCCAGCTATCATAATTTGATTGGCCATTTTAGTATGCTGACCGCTGCCGGCATCTCCATGAAGTGAAACGGCTTTTCCCATAATTTTAAATAAAGGAACAACTTTCTCATAAGTAGGTGAATCGCCACCAACCATGATCGTTAATGTAGCATTTTTTGCACCAAGATCTCCACCAGAAACAGGTGCATCCAATGCATCTGCTCCTTTTTCAATAGCTGTTTGTTGAATCTTTTTAGCTAGAGTAGGAGTAGAAGTTGTCAAATCCACTAAAATTTTATTTTCAACAGAAACGGTAAATATGCCATTTTTCTTAAAATAGATTTCTTCTACATCACTAGGGTAACCAACCATCGTAAAAACTATTTCTGAATTTTCGGTTACCATTGCCGGTGTATCTTGCCAAACAGCACCACCTTCAACTAATTCGTCAGCTTTACTTTTAGTCCGGTTATATACATGAACTTTGTGCCCTGCGCTCATTAAATGTGCAACAATTGCCTTCCCCATAACGCCTGTGCCTATAAAACCTAATTCCATAAATTTAATCCCTCCTAAAAAAACTAAATCCATCTCTAGTATACCTGAAGAGATGGATTTAGACCTTATTTATCTACTGAATTTTTCAGTGAAGCAATTTTTACTCGAACCTTTTCTACAGGACGTCTTTGACTAAGAGACGACTTTTGGTGATTATTCTGATAATACTCCAACATTTGCTGATAAAAATCAATTATTTCATCACCAAACTTCTGGGCGGATATTTCGGTTAATTTTCTCTCTTTCAATGTATCATCCAAGATGAGACTTTTACTAACATAATTGATTAAAGACTCAGAAAAATCCTCATCCTTCTCAAAAGTTACTCCTAAACGTTCATCATCCAAGAGCGCTTCTAAATAATCATTTCCTTCGACCACACATTGCGTGCCTGAGGCGATTGCTTCCGCATAGGTTAATCCTTGCGTTTCTGAAGTTGATGCACTCACAAAATAGTCAGCAGAACGATAATAGACTGCAACTTGATCGTGAGGGATTTCTCCAGTAAATTGTATAAACTCTTGAAGCCCCAATTCTTCCACAAGCTCCTCCAGAGCTTCTCTATGGGGACCTTTACCGACAATTACTAATCGTACATTAGGTAACCTTTCTAGCACCTTGGGAAACTGTTGAACGATGACCTGTATATTCTTTTCATAAGAAATTCGACTTAAGGATAGTATCATCAACTGATCATCAGTAATTCCTAACTTACTTCGTAATTCTTTTATCATCTGATCCGTAATATCCGGACGAATAAATTCTTCAATTTCGATCCCTGTTGGGATGATTCGCATAGGAATTTCTACTTCATATCTTCTTAATGTGTTTACTACTCGTTGGCTTGGACAGACTACACCTGTTGACCGATTGATAAACATACGAATAAAATGTTTAACATGCGTTGGACGCACAACTTTTCCGTTAGCGATATAATGAAGGTAATCTTCATACATTGTATGATAGGTATGGACTACTGGAATTTTTAAACGGCTGCCAACCATCTTACCCAACAATCCTGCCCCAAATTCAGTATGGGTATGAATTAATTCCAGCTCTAGTTCTTTGGCAATTTGATAGGCAAACCACATACCTCGAACTACAATTCGCCGATCTTTAAATGAGACGAATGGAACACTTGGCATTCGCACAATATCTTTTTCGAAATCTTCAGCATCCGGGTCGGTCGTGGTAAATATGTAGACTTCATGTCCTTTTTTCTCCAACTCTTCCTTTAGGGTTTTGATTGATGTTGCCACTCCACTAACTTGCGGAAAGTAGGTATCTGTAAAGAAACCAATACGCACGTTTTCTCCTCCAAACTATTCAACGATTTGTTGATACATCGATTGATTGTATGATTCATCAAGTACCGCCTGATAAACAATCTGCAGCTCCCGACCAATTTCTGTAATACTCTTACTCTGGGCTGTCTTAAAGCCTGCCTCAGTTATATTCGATAGTTGCAGACTGGTAATTTGTTCAATTAAAGTAATAAATTCTTGTCTGGAGGTTCCCATGTAACAATTGACACCATTTTCCATCCAACCATGATAAACTGGAATGTTACGAAGCAAGACTTTCTGCCGACTGGCTAAGGCCTCGAGTACGACAATTCCTTCCGTCTCTTCATAAGAAGGAAAAAAGAATAAATCAGCGGCCGAATAGGCACCTTCAATGACCTCTCCTTTGATGTATCCAGGAAACAGTACATTTTTTGGATGGTCTACTTTTACAATTCTACGAATATTGTGTGGAATTGAGTACATAGGAACGTCGCCAAACCAAATAAACGTATAGTCTGGCATTTTTTTAGCAATCTCAACAAAATCAATCAGTCCCTTACGCTCAAAAAAGAGCCCTACACTAATGATTACTTTTTGTTCCTCAGATAATGAAAAATAACTTCGAAAAGCCGTTTCCTTTTCTTTACTTGGGTAATAACGCTGTAAATCAATTCCATTGGAAATTGCAGCAATTGGTTGAGTCAATCCGTAACTTCTTAAGAGTTCTCTTGAATAAGGAGTCGGAGTAATCAAAAAATCAGCCTGACTATATAAATGAACCAACCATTTTTTAACAAATGGTGCTAGTTTATTTGATCCAATAAAAGAATTCCGAAAATCTTCCTCAGTAGAATGAGCATGGTAAATAACTTTTTTACCTAATCTTTTTGCTTTAGCTACTAGTTTAGCACTTTTGGGGCCATAAGTGTTCACATGCAATATATCGTAATCGGTACTTGATGGATCCAATGTGTACTGAATCCCTATAGATGATAATGCTCGTTTTTGATGGGCTAGGGCTCGACCGATCCCAGATTTGCCTATAACTGATTGTCCTTCGAAATATAATAAGACTTTCAATCAATTCACTCCTCTTCAACAGCAAATCCATTATACCATAGGGCGATTCTAATTCTATCAATCGGAAGTCCTAATTTGGACAAATAAAAAAGCCACTGCCTTGAATAGACAGTGGCGTTTAATATGAACTATTTTACGTAAGACTCAACTAGTTCTACAACTTCTTCCATTGTATCACAGTCGTTCAATGCTTTATCTGCTAATTCAGCCATATCTGAAGTAGTTAGACGTTTCATTAAACTACGAGTCTTAAGAATAGACGTAGCACTCATAGAGAACTCATCAAGACCCATACCCATTAACAATGGTACAGCTGTTTGATCACCAGCCATTTCTCCACACATACCAGCCCATTTGCCCTCAGCATGTGCTGCATCAATAACGTTTTTAATCAAACGTAAGATTGAAGGGTTATATGGTTGGTATAAATAAGAAACGCGTTCGTTCATGCGGTCAGCTGCCATTGTGTATTGGATTAAATCGTTTGTTCCAACACTAAAGAAGTCCACTTCTTTTGCAAATTTATCAGCTAATACTGCTGCTGCCGGAATTTCAATCATGATACCAACTTGAATGGTATCAGATACTTTAACGCCTTCTTTTGCAAGCTTTTCATGCTCTTCTTCATACATTTTCTTAGCAGCACGGAACTCTTTAAGAGTCGCTACCATTGGGAACATAATACGTAGATTACCGTAAGCAGAAGCGCGCAATAATGCACGTAACTGTGTACGGAACATATCTTCACCCAGCTCTGATAAACTGATACGTAATGCGCGATAGCCTAAGAATGGGTTCATTTCGTGAGGAAGTTTCAAGTAAGGGAGTTCTTTATCCCCACCGATATCCATGGTACGAACCACTACAGGTTTTTCGCCCATACCTTCAAGAACTGCTTTGTATGCTTCGAACTGATCTTCTTCAGTTGGGAAATCAGGAGAATCCATATACAAGAATTCTGTACGGTACAAACCAATTGCTTCAGCGCCATTGTTGTGTACACCAGTTAAATCTTTTGGTGTTCCAATGTTAGCAGCTAGTTCAAAATGTTTGCCATCAGCCGTTACTGTTTCAGCATCTTTCAGTTTTTCCCACTCAGCTTTTTGAGCGGCGTAGTCTTCACCAACTTTAAGAAATTCAGCTGCCTGCTCATCAGTAGGGTTGATAATCGTTTCACCAGCAATACCATTTACAGCTAAAATGTCGCCTTCTTTTACTTTTGAAGTAATTTCCATTGTTCCAACAATAGCCGGAATTTCCAACGAGCGCGCCATAATAGCAGAATGAGAAGTACGTCCGCCGATGTCAGTAACAAAGGCTTTTACAAAGTTTTTGTTTAGTTGTGCTGTATCACTTGGTGTCAAGTCATGAGCTACTACTACTACCTCTTCATCAATCATTGATGGATTTGGTAATTTTACACCTAATAGATGTGCCATTACGCGTTTTGTTACGTCACGAATATCTGCTGCACGTTCTTGCATGTACGTATTATCGTCCATTGCTTCAAACATACCAATATACATATCAGTAACTTCTTTCAATGCTGATTCTGCATTTACTTTATTATCTTGAACATGTGTTTTGATTTGACCGATCATTTCTGGATCTGATAGAACCATTAAATGAGCATCAAACACTTGTGCTTCTTCTTCACCTAAGCTTTTTGCAGCTTTATCCCGAATTTTTTGAAGTTCTGAAGAAGAAGCTGCTAAAGCGTCATCAAGACGGCTTTCTTCAGCAGCTGTATCTTCAATACTTTTCTTTTGGAAAGACAAATCCGGTTGAACTAGCAAGTAAGCTTTCGCAACGGCAACTCCGTCGCTAGCGGCAATACCTTTTAGCATTTCAACCATTATTCAGATAGTCCCTCTTTCTTCATAGTTTCTACAATTGCTTCCATTGCTTCTTTTTCGTCAGCACCTTCAGCAGAAATAGTAACGTCAGAACCTTGGCCAACACCTAGAGACATAACGCCCATGATTGATTTAAGGTTAACTGATTTTCCTTTATACTCCAAATTGATATCAGAGTTAAATTTGCTTGCAGTTTGCACTAATAATGTTGCTGGACGTGCATGAATCCCTGTTTCTGCTACTACGTGAAAATCTTTTTTTTCCATATTGACCGTTCTCCTTTGTACAAGAAAATTTTGTTTTTATGTTAGGGCTTTCGCAACATTACTTGTTTCTTCAAGCCCTTCATTTCTAAAGATTACCATTTTTTGGTTATCGATACAACAATTTTATACGATTTCTTTCAATGAAATGTATGCCCTTTCTTAAAATACCTCTTTTTCATGAAATAATCGCTGAAATTTTCTGTTTTCATTCTTTTTTTCATAACACTTGCTTTCCTAGAAAAAGATTTTCATGAGAAAATTCTGTGATTAGCACTCTTGGTATACAAGTGCTAATTTTTTTGAGCCTTCCACTTGATTTTATTGTAGAAGTCAGTATAATATGACTTAAGGTCAGATAAAGTCAAACTTTTGACCAGCGTATCTTTTTACGAGAATCCCTTCCTAGATGTACAATGGAAGAAAAGGTGAAAGGGTGAATAAAATGCTTTGCCAAAATTGCCATAAAAATGAAGCAACGATTCATTTGTATGCAAATGTCAATGGACAACGAAAACAGTTGGACTATTGCCAGAGTTGCTATCAAAAACTAAAAAATCAAGCTACAGGAGGTGCTCCACAAATGGCAGCAAACGATCCATTCGGATTTGGAAGTCTAGATGACTTATTCCGATCCATGTCTCAACAAATGCAGCAGCAAGGTGCCGTGGACCAAACTCCCCCTACCCAATTTGGCGGCGGAAATGGTTTCAATGGACAACAGCCCCCTCGTGGGAATGGCGGCGGTGGACTTCTTGATGAATTTGGAATTAATATTACTCAATCCGCACGTGATGGAAACATCGATCCTGTCGTAGGACGAGACGATGAAATTCAACGTGTCATAGAGATTTTAAATCGCCGTACTAAAAATAATCCAGTTTTAATTGGTGAACCCGGTGTTGGTAAAACAGCGGTAGTTGAAGGATTAGCTCAAAAGATTGTCAATGGTGATGTTCCGCAAAAACTAATGGACAAAGAAGTTATTCGTTTAGACGTTGCTTCATTAGTTCAAGGTACGGGCATTCGCGGTCAATTTGAAGAGCGCATGCAAAAATTAATTGAGGAAATACGTCAAGCTGAAAATATTATCTTATTTATTGATGAAGTACACGAAATAGTTGGTGCTGGTTCAGCTGGTGATGGAAATATGGATGCTGGAAATCTTTTAAAACCAGCTCTTGCCCGTGGCGAAATGCAAATGGTGGGAGCTACTACTTTAAATGAATACCGCATCATCGAAAAGGATGCTGCGCTGGAACGTCGTATGCAACCTGTGCGAGTTGATGAACCTAGCGTTGAAGAGACTATTGAGATTTTGAAAGGTTTGCAACCTCGTTATGAAGACTATCACCATGTAAAATATACTGATGAGGCAATCAAATCAGCCGCGGAACTATCTAACCGATACATTCAAGATCGTTTCTTGCCGGATAAGGCCATTGATCTGTTGGATGAATCGGGTTCGAAAAAGAATTTGACGATTCAAATTGTTGATCCAAAAGTAATCGATAAAAAGCTGGCTGAAGCTGAAGAACAAAAAGGGTTAGCTTCTCAGGAGGAAGATTTTGAAAAAGCAGCTTATTATCGGGACCAAATCAACAAACTTCAACGAATGAAAGATCGCCAAATAAGTGATGAAGAAATACCTGTCATTACGGAGAAAGATATGGAGTCTATTGTTGAAAAACAAACTGGTATCCCTGTTGGCGACCTTAAGGAAAAAGAACAAACACAGTTGAAAAACTTAGCAGACGATTTGAAGAAACATGTAATCGGTCAAGATGAAGCCGTAGAAAAAGTTTCTAAAGCCATTCGCCGGAATCGTGTGGGCTTGAACAAAAAGAATCGACCAATCGGTTCCTTCTTATTTGTCGGACCTACTGGTGTTGGTAAAACCGAATTAGCTAAACAACTTGCTTACGAAATGTTTGGATCACAAGAATCAATGATTCGCTTCGACATGTCTGAATATATGGAAAAACACAGTGTTTCAAAATTGATCGGGTCTCCTCCAGGGTACGTCGGTTATGAAGAAGCTGGGCAATTAACTGAACGTGTTCGTCGTAACCCGTACAGCTTAATCCTGCTAGATGAAATTGAAAAAGCTCATCCAGATGTTTTACACATGTTCTTGCAAATACTTGATGACGGTCGGTTAACAGACGCTCAAGGGAGAACAGTCAGCTTTAAGGATACCTTGATTATCATGACAAGTAACGCTGGAACTGGCAAAATTGAGGCTAATGTTGGGTTTGGCGCAGCTCGAGAAGGAACGACTCGTTCCGTCCTTGGACAACTAAAAGATTTCTTTGCTCCAGAATTCTTGAATCGTTTTGACGGGATCATTGAATTCAGTCCATTAAACAAAGAAAGTCTAATGGAAATAGTTTCTTTGATGATTAATGATGTAAATAGTATGCTAGCTGGTCAAAAGCTGCATATAGATGTTCCTACTAATGTTAAGGAAAAATTAGTAGATCTTGGCTACGATCCATCTATGGGAGCTCGCCCTCTTCGTCGAACAATACAAGAAACTATTGAAGACGGAATTGCTGAATTTTATCTGGACCATCCAACTATCCATGAGCTTAAGGCAAAATTGGATAAGGAAGATAACATCGTTATTACCTCTAAACCAGAGCGTTTAGTCAAGGAAGATGGCAAAGAGTAAGCAAAAAAAGCTGAGATAAAAATCTATCTCAGCTTTTTTGAGCTTTACTCTTCATTTTTTTTGAATTTTTTTATATAATTATCATAGGAATGTAATTTTCAGGGAAGGAGCTTGTCCATGAAACTAGTGAATGTTACTAATAGCCATTCGCGTTTAGTATTCAATCAACTTGAGAACACAGATGCGAACATGATCAAAGTTTATACCATTGGCAATACAACAGTCATCTTCACTGACGCGTACAAACATGCAGAAATCGTGATTAAAAATGACAAACGAAACATACAGCAAAAAGAGATCGATTTTATACATAAATACTTTAGGCGAAAACTAAAGGATGATAGTTATGATTTTGAAAATTTGACTATGATCGAAGCGCCAGGACTTGTTGAGATATCCATAACAAAAAAAGAGGCTGAACTTACGAAGTAGTGATTACTCACTGCTTCGCAAGTTCGCCTTTTTTCTTTAGTTTTTGGACTAGATTCTTAGGTACTGATATAACTATAAGGGCAATTACACTGATCGTCCGACCGATCACAGCCCATCGAGTATAGCGATAAGAAATTTTAATCTTAGAATTGCCTTTAGGAATGTGCAATTCAGTTGTACCCGAAGAAGATAGCTTCGTTCTGGTTTCTTTATCGTTGACAGTAACCTTTTGTCCAATGTATCGATAAAGAGGTGTTACTAAATCGCTAGAGTCCTTTATATCTTTTAAAACAATCGTAACTTCGCTATCCGTTAAGTTGAACTCAGGTTTAATTTCTTTTCCATCCAGGACAAACTTATAATTAGCGACTACATCCATATTCTCTACTACTCGTTGATTGGCATAATCAATGTTGTGCAGTAAATTATCTATTCCTGTTATATCACTATCTTGAATTACCGTTCTCATGTCATCATTTCTTGCTACTAAATTGTATACTTTATCTGAATTATAAAGATTAAAAATAGACACAATATGAAGAATTACAATAATTGGCAATAGTAATATCTGCCTATTTATTCTTACAACTGCCTTTTTAGAGTCAAAGGAAACACTAAAGCTGTAGGCCAATAACAAAGTTACAATGGCATTCAAACGCCATACAAATTGAATAGTTAACAACGGTGTTGTGCTAAGCTTATCCCAAGGCAATAATCTTGTTGTAGAGATAAACATCAGTACGCCAACAATGAAAATGACGATATCTGGTTTCTTCAATTTTTTCCAACCTACTATGGTCATAAAGATAGCTAGCAATAAAAACAAACCGATTGAAAATCCGTTGATGCGATTAAAAATCAAATTACCTAATAGACGGCGATAGTCAAACCCTTCCAAAGATACACCTTTAGGAGTGTACAATTTCAGTTGAGTCATTTGTTCTAAAAATGGAACAATAAATGCCAGAGAAAGCAGAACAGTCGTTCCTGTCGCTTTAAACAATGCTTTTAAACGTTTCACTTTGTTCGTCCAAAAAGGAAAAGAAATGATTAGAAAGAAAGCAATCAGTACTGCAAGCATCGCTACGGAAAGTAGATGGGTGTAGACAATTAAAGTCATACCAAAGGTTAAAAGGCGCCAGTTTTTCTCATTTCCAATAAAAATTTCATACGTCCCTGCTAAAACCATCGGAAAGAAGGTCATTGCCACAGCTTCACCTAAAGACCCTCGATAAAAAAGATCCGTAGCCCGATATGCCGAAAATGTATAGACAGCTGAAAATATCAGAGCAATATTGGTACTTTTTTTCATTTTGAACATTGAATAATAAGAAATAAGTAAAGTTGCCAAGGTGATGAACCAACAATATATTTTATAACCCCAAACCATACTCCCAGTTATTTTATAGAATAAATAAGCAGGATAAATGGTCAACCAGGGATAAAACTGGTTGATCATTGATCCATTATGGTGAAAAGACGCGTAATTTACTGGACTAGTCCATACATTACTCATTCCAGTTATACGCGATAAATGAAAATAGGTGTCTTGCATGCTAAAATGGATGATACCCGAATACAAAAACATCGGCATCATATAAAAAATGCTCAAGATGAATAGAATCAGTAAATGGTTGTACTTACTAAGCTGTTTTAACATTGAACATCTCCTCTAAAAAGTGGTCTGTAATATTCTACATCAAACTCTTCAATTCTACGTTCGGATATTTATCGGCAAACCAACGCATAGCAAATTGGTTCTCAAATAAAAATAGTGGTTGATCAAAACGGTCTTTAGCCAAAATATTTCGGCTAGAGCTCATTCGCTCATCCAAGTCTTCTGGTTTAATCCAACGAGCAATTTTATGTCCCATCGGCGTCATAACTACTTCTGCATTGTACTCATTTTGCATCCGATATTGGAAAACTTCAAACTGCAGCTGTCCTACCGCTCCTATGATGTAATCGTCAGTAAGATAAGTTTTATACAGTTGAATCGCACCTTCTTGTACAAGCTGATTAATTCCTTTGTGAAAAGATTTTTGTTTCATAACATTTTTTGCGGTAACTTTCATAAATAATTCCGGTGTAAAAGAAGGCAGCTCTTCATAAGCAACTTTTAGTTTTCCTTCATACAGTGTATCTCCGATTTGATAGTTACCAGTATCGTAAATCCCAATAATATCACCAGCAACAGCTTCCTCGATATTTTCTCTAGCATCTGCCATAAACTGGGTTACATTACTCAATTTCATCTTTTTATCTGTTCGACTTAAGTTTACATCCATTCCGCGTTCAAAAGTACCTGAGCAAATTCGTACAAAAGCAATCCGATCACGATGATTAGGATTCATGTTGGCTTGAATCTTGAACACAAAACCTGAAAATTCATCTTCATAAGGGGAAATTTCAGTTCCCTCTTCAGTTTTATGCGCGTAGGGTTTTGGCGCTAAATGAACAAAGGTTTCCAAAAATGTCTGAACGCCAAAATTAGTTAAGGCTGATCCGAAAAATACTGGTGTTTGTTCCCCTTTAGCAATTTTTTCCAAGTCAAAAGCATCACCAGCTTCTTGGACTAATTCTACTTCACCTAGAACATCCTGATAAATTGATTGTTCTTTTAATGGATGTTCACCAGCAATTTCACCATCAGTTAATTCAACAAACCGTTCACCTTCATACTGTTCTGGGCGATACAACTCAATTCGTTTGTTATGAATATCATAAAGACCTTCAAGTCCTTTACCCATACCAATTGGCCAATTCATCGGATAAGATTCAATGTTTAACAATTCTTCCAACTCTTCTAATAAATCTAGTGGTTCTCGACCATCTCGGTCCAATTTATTTATAAAAGTAAAAATAGGAATTCCTCGTCGTTTAACAACTTGGAATAGTTTCTTTGTCTGTGCCTCAATCCCTTTTGCACTATCAATTACCATCACAGCGCTATCAACCGCCATTAATGTACGATAAGTATCTTCCGAGAAATCTTCGTGCCCTGGTGTATCTAAAATATTGACACGTTTACCCTCATAGTCAAATTGCATTACTGAACTGGTAACTGAAATCCCACGTTGTTTTTCAATATCCATCCAGTCAGATTTTGCAAAGTTTCCGGTCTTTTTGCCTTTGACCGTTCCAGCTTGGCGAATTGCGCCTCCGAATAGTAAAAGTTGTTCAGTAATCGTTGTTTTCCCGGCATCTGGATGGGAAATAATCGCAAATGTACGACGACTGTCAACCTGTTCTTTTAATTTAGGATTATTCATGAGTTTACTCCCTTTAACAAATTTCAACCCAATTAGTATAGCACGGATGCCCAGAAATAGGAAAGTTGAAAACGATTTTACAGAAAATCTTCATCCCATTCTGATTTTTGAAAATTTTTTGTTAAAAAAGCACATATTTTTTAATCGACTATATTTACAAAAATATTTCTTGTGTTACAATATGATTACAAATATTTCGGAAGCGTCTATTTACACTCTTGCTTTAGTCTAACTCATTTTAAAGGAGGACCTTATGTATTTATCCAAAAATTTTATTAAAAAATTCTTACTCTTGCTGTTTCTGAGTTTGCTCTTTCTTTTTATCTATTTCAGGAGCCATTTCCTCCCCTGGGCAAAAGTAAATACTACTTCAGTTGGCGGCTTAACTATCCAACAATCTAAGAAGAAATTAGAAAAAACATATCAAACAGTTTCTATCTCTTTAACACAAAATAATACTCCGATTCTCTTAACAATCGACCAGCCTTACAAGATCTCGGAGGATTTTCTAAAAGCTAATCTGCACCATTCCTCTACTTTACTGCCCCTAGCAAATAGAACAATGGAACAGTTAACTACCCAAATCAATGCTGCTGACTTTGGTATTGAGATAGAAAATCAATCAGCTCTTGTAAGTCATAAAAATCAGAAATTTGTAATTCAGCCCGAGAAACAAGGCACTCAGATCGATCGACAACAATTGATTAAGGTTCTTTATCAAGATATGACTGCTGGAAGTTTGAAGGAGGTATACCAGCTATCGGACTTTTATGTTAAACCTGAGCTCACAAGTGAAAACCTAAAATCAACCGTTCGAGATTTGAACCAGCTTCTAACTGAGGATAGATCATTAATCATTGCTAAAAAGAAAATTCCTTTATCAAAAAATATGATTATTGCTTCTGTAAATGAGTCTGGAACGCTGGATTCTTTATTGATTACTCAATTGGTTCAAAAACTAAATCAAAAGTATTCCACCATCGATCGTCCCGTTGATTTTGTAAATGTGCATGGCGAACATTTACGTTTTAAAAATGTCGGTAACTACGGTTGGTACATTGATACAGAAAAAGCAGTAAAATTATTAAATAAACAATTGTTAGACAGCAAAATTGAGTCAATCGAGCTTCCTTTAAAAGGTAATCCATCAAAGCAGCCGCTGCATGTAAAACAAAATTATATTGAGGTTGATTTAGAAAATCAAAAAATGTATTGCTTTCACAAGGGTAAAAAAGTGGTTAGTACCAATGTGATTACTGGTCAATTTATCAAAGAAACAGCCACTATCCCTGGTTTTCACACAATTATGGATAAACAAAAAAATACTTACTTAAGCGGATCGCTCATCACAGGTGATGGCAGCTACCGTGTGCCAGTGAACTACTGGATGCCTTTTTTGAGCTATGGTCAAACCATCACCGAAATTGGAATACATGATACTGAACACAAAAAGGAAGCATTTGGCGACCCTGAAGCTTTTAAAACTGGATTTGGAAGCTACGGCTGCATCAACACACCCTTAAATAAAGTGGAAAAAATTTACAAGTATAGTTATATCGGTATGCCAGTTTTCATCTATGGACACACCTACGATGATGCCCCAGGTGAGTATGATAAACCTGTCGACTACGGAGAAGAAATTTGATAAAAAAAGGACTAATTCTCTAAAAGAGATTAGTCCTTAACGGTTATCTTCTTGGTTCGTCATCTTCAAAATCCTTTGTAAACAAACGACGTTCTTCTTCAGGTTCTACACCTTTATCTTCATCAGGATGGAAAATTGCGCGGACGGTTAATACCCTAGAGCCTTCCATTTCTTCAGAAATCAAGGTTAAATTGTCAACGTCAAAAGAAAGTTTTTCACCTTCATCAGGAATAGTCCCTAGTGCAGTGATCAAATAACCAGCCATTGTATCTACATCACTCATATGAAGGCTAGTGTCAAATTCTTCATTAAACTCATCAATCAACATTTTTCCATTGATTAAGTACTCCGTATCTGAAACCTTCTCATAAAGTTTTTCAATTTCATCGGATTCATCGTCAATCTCGCCAACGATTTCCTCCAACAGATCTTCTAAAGTTACAAGGCCTACCATTCCTCCGTACTCATCTAGTAAAATAGACATTTGATTCTGCGTCTTTTTCAACTCGTACAATAAATCATCAATAAAGATAGTTTCTGGTACAAACAACGGCTCCTGAATAATTTTATGCAGATCAATGTTTTCAAAGCCGCATTCTCTTGCTGCTTTCAGTAAGTTTTTCGTATGAACGATTCCTATGATCTTATCTTTATCTTCATCGTACACAGGAATACGTGAATAACTCTCACTTAAAATTTCATCGACAATTTCAGTTACCGGGTCATTAATATCAATCATAAATGAATCGGTACGGGGAACCATAACTTCACGGGCTACTTTTGTATCTAAAGAGAAAACACCTTGCAGCATTTCAAGTTCTTCTGTCTCAAGGATGCCCTCGTTTTCAAGCATGTACCGCATTTCATCACGAGTCATTTTTGTATCTTCATCATCAAACTTCATTGGTGTTATCTTAGCCAGCAGGTTCGTTGAAGCTGTTAACAGCCAAACGAAGGGCTTAGCAATGACGCCTAATTTTCTAACCACACTTGATGTTACTTGTGCCACACTCTCTGTATGGGTCATAGCAATTCGCTTAGGATATAATTCACCAAATACAATTGAAACATAAGTTAACAAAAGCATGATTAATACATTCGCGAGAGTTTTAGCTACTGCAGTCCCACCTAGAACAGGTGCTAAACGAGCAGAGAGACTATCTGCCAAGGAAGCCCCTGACAAGATATTAACTAAAGTGATCCCAACTTGTATTGTTGATAAAAAGTTGTTTGGGTGTCTTATGATTTCCAAAAGCTTCTTAGATTTAAGATTTCCCTCTTCAGCTTTTTGTTCTACACGGTTTTTATTAACTGATACAACCGCAATTTCTGCCGCAGCAAGAAATCCGTTGATCAAAGTCAACACAACTAATAGTAAAAGTTGGAAGACTAACGACTGACTATCGGGGTCAGCATTCATAATTGCATTCGCTCCTTATTTATAAACTGTTAAAAAAAAGTGGCACTCGGCCACAGTAAAATCGTATCACAACAATAGTTTTTATGCAATCTTTGTTGCAATTTAACTTAAAATCTCTTGTTCCCGCTCCTCTTTTTTACTTTCCTTGAAAATTTTTACAATAAAAATCACCAGTGTTCTTAAAATTGCATAAACGGGAACCCCTAGAAATACTCCTAAAATACCTGCTAAGTTCCCAGCAACCAATAGAATTAAGATGATAGTTAAGGGATGGATATTTAAAGATTTGCCAATTACATTGGGATAGATGACATTTCCATCAATTTGTTGAACAATTACAACTATAACGATACACAAAAGTGCTTTTACTGGACTATCAAAAAAACTGTAGATTAGTGCAGGTGCTAAACCTAGATAAGGCCCTAAATAAGGAATCAGGTTAGTCAATCCAGCAATAACTCCAAACAAGAAGGCATAATCGACACCAATTAATAAGTACCCTAAAAAAGTAAACGTTCCAACAAATAAGCATTCAATTGCCTGACCACTAATATAGTCTGACAAGGTCTTATTCATTTGTCCTAATAATTCTTTGATATTTTCACGTTGTTTCGCAGGTAAAGCTCGTTCGATATTGGGAACTAATTTCTCGCCATCCTTCAACATGTAAAATAGAATAAACGGCACTGTAACAAGCAAGACAGCGACTGTGGCTATTTTGCTAATTAATGAACTTAAACTAGTAGTCACTCCTCCTAAGAACTGTTGTAAAATTGTCCCCGCAGAAACATCAAGATTATTGATGTATTTGTCGACATCCAATTGTTGGAACAAAGGAAAATGAGTTGCCTGATCACTGATTTCCTTCAGCCAGGATTGCATATCCAAGATAAAGCTTGGTATACTGGCAGCCAGTGAAGCCAATTGCTGGATCAGATTAGGAATAATACTCATGACCATCAGAACAATCAGCACGATTAATAAAAGAAAAATGAGAGCTATTGCCAAAATCCGTTTCATTCCTAAACGAGTCAGTAATCGTACAAGGGGATTTAATAAATAATACAAAAAGCCAGCAATCAAGACCGGAGCAAATAACGTCGTGAAAAATGTGCCAATCGGTTGAAAGATAAAATCAATCCGCGACGAAACCCAAATCAAGGTTGCTAAAATCAATAGCTCTAAAGACCAGAACATCAATTTTGAATTTTTGAGTTTTTCAAACATTTAGATACCTCTTTTATATGATTTGTTATATAGTATACAACAGTGAGTCCATTGAAGCAGTTTTTTTGAACTAGGAAGGTGAAAAAAATGAAAATCTTAATCACTAAAGATACAATGAGCGAGATCTATTTGGACGCTGTAAAAATTCGTCACAAAGTGTTTATTCAAGAACAAGGAGTTCCTTTAGAACGAGAAATCGATAAGGATGAAGCCTACAGCATTCACTTCGTCCTGTATACCGATGAACAAAACGCTGCGGCTACTGTTCGCTTGCTTCCGTTGAACACTCAGGAGTTGAAACTACAGCGAATGGCTGTCTTAAAAGAATTTCGTGGTCAAAAATTGGGAGATGCTCTTCTTCAGGAAGCTGAGCTCTTCGCTAAGCAGCAAGGCTTCCAACAGATTCGGCTAGATGCTCAGTTAAGTGCTCAAACATTTTATAAAGCACATGATTATCAGACCTATGGTGAAGCTTTCCAAGAAGTCGGCATTGATCATATTCACATGAAAAAAGACCTATAAAAAACTGCTGATTCAAATCAGCAGTTTCTTTTTATTTCCGCGACAATTGCTTGTAGCGGTCATACCAAATATCAATATAGCCTGGAGAAAAAGGACCTTTGCCATTGTTAATCCAATCAACGAGAATCTTGACATTTTCTTTCAAAATAAAATCAATTTCCTTGGAGTAATGCATCTGTTTGCTGTGGGCTTCATATTCATCAACGTCTAACAGTCGTTTCTCTCCATCTGGAAAGACTTTGACATCTAAATCATAGTCGATATACTTTAAAGCTTCATCATCCAATACATAAGGTGATGCTAGATTACAATAGTAGGAAACTCCTTTCTCTCTGATCATTGCTATTACATTGAACCAGTATTTCGTGTGGAAATAAACAATTGCTGGTTCACGAGTAACCCATCTGCGACCATCTGATTCGGTGACCAATGTATGATCATTCAATCCGATAATCGAGCACTCACTTGTTTTTAATACCATGGTATCCCGCCACGTTCGATGCAAGCTGCCGTCGTGTTTATAACTCTTAATGGTTATAAACTCTCCTTCTTTTGGAACTCCCATAGCTACCCTTCCCTCAGCGAAATTTAGTTTTCGCATTTGTTTGGGTGTTATCACACCGACATCAAAATTATTATAGCAATAAATCAGGCGCTTGCCTACCAATGATTGTCAGATGTTTGATTCTTTTCCCATACTCCAAGTATTTTTTGCTGAGGTTTTGGAAAAACGAAGTCATCAAAATCTGCTCTTTTTACCCATGTACCGCGATCTATAAGTGTATCATTCGTTCGACCATAAAAAACTAAAATGTGCCAACGCAAATGACTAAAGATATGGGTGACCTCTCCCAGTATTTTTTTCTGCCAAACTACCGGATCAGCAGAAAAAATTATTGGACTGTCTTCTGCTACTAGTTCACTAGAAAAGAGATTCAACTCTTCTGTATAACTGCTTTTTAGTTCCGTGAATTTTGCAGCTGAAATTTCTTCTAATGGGAACAGCCACATGCTGGCTAGTAATCCTGAATCAGGCCGCTGCTCCAATAAAAATTCCTGCTGGTTGTTTTCAATTATTCCTGCCACATAGTAAACATCCTTAGGCTTCATTTTTTTACTTTTTACTGGGAATTCCGTTTGGCGCTGTTCTTTGAAAGCTAAACAAAACTCTCGTATCGGACACACTTCGCACTTTGGTGCTGTCGGAGTACAAATAGATGAACCTAAATCCATCATTGCTTGGTTAAAATCTCCTGGTTCTTCATGGCTGATGATTTTCCGCATCGCTTCATCAAAAATTTTCCGGCTGCTGGCTTTAGCTATATCAGCTTCAATACAAAATAATCGGCTGACTACCCGCATTACATTTCCGTCTATTGCTGGTTCTGGCAGTTTAAAAGAAATACTACCAATTGCTCCCGCTGTATAAGGACCAATTCCTTTTAAAGATCTGATATCATCAATGGTGTGAGGAAATTGACCACTAAATTCGTTCAAAATTTGTTTGGCTGCAGTTTGTAAGTTTCTAGCTCGTGAGTAATAACCTAATCCCTCCCAGATTTTCAGCAACTTATCTTCCGGTGTTTCAGCCAAGTCTGCTATTGAAGGGAAAGCTTCCATAAAACGATAGTAGTAGTCAATCACAGTATCTACTCGGGTTTGCTGCAACATAATTTCCGAAATCCAAACCCGGTAAGGATCTTGATTGTATCGCCATGGCAAATTCCTTTTTTCCTTTTGATACCACTCCAAAAATTCAACTTGAAATTGCTGAATCCTCTCTGTTGTCCAAGATTCCCAAGAATTGTTATTCATCATCTTCTTCCTCTTTTTTCGCAATAAATACATCAATGGCATCTAATGTAAAGCCCTTTTGATATAAGCTTTGCTTCACTTTTTGCTTTCTTTTAGCTCTATCAAAACGTTGATTCCTTCGCCAAAGCTTATCACCTTGTATTTCTAGTGCATCTTCTTCTTGTTCCTGCACTTCTTCAAAATCCAGTCCATCAATTGCTAGTTTGATAGTGTCAGAAGAGAATCCCTTCGTCATCAACGTTTGTTGCAGTTTCTGCTGTGTTTCCCTTACGCTTTTATCATGGAATTTCCGCATAGCTTTTTCAGCTGCACGTAAAGCGATCTCGTATTGTATCTCTTCTTCGTATAGTCCAAGACTTATTTCAATGTCTTGGTCATTTAGTCCTTTTTCTTTAAGCTTTTGTCTGATAACACGGGGGCCTTTGTCACCTAAACGCATTTGGGTTCGCACAAAGCTCTCACCAAATGTTGTATCATCTAGCAAATTCATTTCTCTTAAACGCGCAACGATTTTCTTCCGATCAGAAAAGTCGATCTCTTTTTCCTTTAAATAGCTATAAATTTCTTTTTCTGTCCGCATCTGATAACTTAAATAGTTTAATGCTAATTGAAACCCTGCATCCTCATTACTGGTTTTTTTTATTTCAGTAATTTCTGCTTCGGTAATTTCTCGGTCTTTTAATAAACGATAAGTAATTAATGTATCCTCTGAAACACGCAAAACTTCTCCGTTAGACAGTTCTACTTCGTAAAAAGCATTCCGGCCCTTGTTTACTTTACTGATAGTAATAATCATTGATAGACCTCCTTTGCGAACATTAATTCTATCATAGAAAACAGCTTCTTTGGTAAAATTATGCTAAAATGTAGCCAGAAAGGAGCAGATTATGGCTGTTCAATTGAAAACCAATCAATCTCTAACTCTAAAAATTAAACGACTAGGTATTAACGGCGAAGGCATTGCTTATTATAAGCGGCTCATCATTTTCGTCAAGGGAGCTCTCCCTAAAGAAACTATCATTGCCAAAATCACTAAAGCTACTCCTCGTTACGCTGAGGCAGAGTTGGTTCGTATCAAGGAGGCAAGCAATGCTCGGATCACACCTCCTTGCCCTGTTTATGAAGAATGTGGCGGCTGTCAACTGCAGCATTTGGCTTATAACCAGCAACTAATCTTTAAAAAAGATTTATTAAAGCAAGCCCTAGAGAAATACAAACCCGAGGGCTTCCAGCAATACGAACTCCGCAATACTTTAGGGATGGAAAATCCATGGCGCTACCGTAACAAAGCACAGTTTCAACTGCGAAAGAATGACAAAACGAATCAAGTGGAGGCCGGTCTTTATCAGGATAATTCACACCACTTAGTACCGATTACCGATTGTCTCGTTCAACAACCAACAACTCAACAGGTAATGAATACAGCTGTACAGTTGCTGACAAAATATTCAATCCCCATTTATAATGAAAAGAAAAATTCTGGAATTTTGCGTACATTGATGGTTCGTGTAGGTATTGAGACTGGAGAAGTTCAATTAGTCCTTATTTCAAAAACAAAAAAAATTCCTCAAGTAAATGCGTTTATTCGTGAACTGAATCAGCGTTGTACGGAAGTCGTTTCTGTGATGCAAAATATTCAGGATAAAAAAACTTCTCTGATTATGGGAGATGAAACGATCCACTTATGGGGAAAAGAGACAATTGATGAACAAATCAATCAAGTTTCTTTTGAACTCTCTGCTCGGGCTTTTTTCCAGTTGAATCCGTCACAAACCAAAGTTTTGTATGAAGAAGCTTTGAAAGCCTTAGATTTAAAAAAAGATAAGACTATTGTAGATGCCTACTGTGGTGTTGGTACGATTGGGTTGTCTTTAGCTGATCAGGCCAAAGAGGTCAGAGGAATAGATATAATTCCTCAAGCTATTCAAGATGCGCAAAAGAATGCTTCGAAAATGGGGTTAGCAAATACCCATTATGAAGTAGGTTCTGCTGAAGAACTGCTGCCCAAATGGTTAAGAGAAGGCTTTAAGCCTGATGCTATTATCGTTGATCCACCCAGAACAGGGCTAGACGAAAAGTTATTGACTGCTATAGTAAAACAACCTAGCCAACAATTGATTTATATTTCCTGCAATGTTTCAACATTAGCAAGAGATCTTAAGCCCTTGTCAGAAATTTACACTGTTGATTACCTGCAATCAGTTGATATGTTTCCCCAAACTGCTCGTTGTGAAGTCGTTGTAAAACTGACAAAAAAATAGTCTTGGAAATGGTTTGTTTTTTACTTAAAGCAAACCATTTTTGTGTCAGTAAAAAAAAGACTAGACAGAAATTTCTGCCTAGCCTGTGTAATATTTAGTTTAGTAGCCATATCCTGTCGCAGGCTGCAAATAGTCCTCAGCAGGTGCTTGTTGATTATAGCCATTGTCATACTGTTGTTGGTTTTGATCATAACCAGTAGTATCTTCTGTATTATAGGTATTTCCGTAGTCGTTGGCTGTTCCTGGATCATAGGTGCCTTGTTGATCGTAAGTATTGGTAGCGTCATACTCAGTTGTATCTTGAGTACCAGCTTCTGAAGAACTACCATCTGTATCATCATAAAACAAATTGTATGAGTCAGGGTCTGCCAAATTGGGTAAAGTTTTAGCTGTTGGTAGATTCAATTGCTTCTTCAAAGTATTTTGAATATTGAGCAGTTCATTGGTTCCGAGAATTTGGTAATAAATTTCGTCAATCAGCTGACTTTCGCCATCCAGTTGTTTCTGATCAATCTTTTTAAAGGCTGGCAAGTAATCTGTTCCAATATCTAACATATCATCCCAAGAAAGATCTGTTTTCATGTTCTTTTCAACAGCTTTTAAAATCTTCCGATAATTGCTCACACCATTGATCGACATTGCCTTGTTCAAAATCTTTGTAACAACTTCACGTTGGCGTTTTTGACGACCAACATCACCTTCTGGATCTTCATAACGCATACGTGCATAAGCCAAACCTGTCTCACCGTCTAAGGTTTGTTTACCTTTTGCAACTTCGATACCATCAAGCTCAAAATCATATTGATTATCAACCTCAATACCACCAACTGCATCAATTAGGTCCTTCAGACCACGCATATTAATCGTTACATAATGATCAATTGGAATATCTAATAAATTTTCGATGGTGTCCATCGCCATACCCTCGCCGCCAAAAGCATAGGCATGATTCAATTTATCGTTGGTACCATACCCAACAATTTTCGATAGTGTATCTCTACCCAAACTCACAATAGTGGATTTCTTCTGTTGAGGATTAACCGTTACTACCATCATACTATCTGATCGCCCTTGTTCATCACGACCTAAATCTCCAGTATCTACGCCTAATAAAAGAATCGAGAACGGCTCAGCATTATCAATATTTGGTGTATCTTTATCTGCCCTTGAACTGTTTCGTTTAACAGTTTGACGAATATTATCCACCATTTGACTAGCGTCTTTTGTTACCTGTACCGCATAAATTGTTGCGCCTCCAACTAGGCAATTTACGAGAATTAATATTCCAACGATGACTTTCTTCCAACGACTCATGGCACACCTCTATTTACGATTTTTACAGTTCATTTTCTCACATAGCCGATAAGTTTTCAACGTTTTTCATAAAAGAGCAAAATTCTCTATAAAAAATTTTAAGTTTAAACCCTTGAAACTTCACAAGTAACCAAAAAAGACACTCAAGAAATGAGTGTCTCGTTACTTCAAAATTATTTTGCTGCTTCAAAGTTTTTATTCACTTGGTCCCAATTCACAACATCCCAGAAAGCTGCGATGTAGTCAGGTCGAACATTTTTATATTTTAAATAGTAAGCATGTTCCCAAACGTCTAAACCTAAAACAGGTGTTTTACCTTCTGAAAGTGGCGTATCTTGATTTGGTGTAGAGGTAATTTCTAGTTTTCCATTATTGACAACTACCCAAGCCCAACCAGAACCAAAACGACCAGTTGCAGCAGTTTTAAATTCTTCTTTCATTTTTTCGAAATCGCCAAAGGCTTCATCAATCGCATCTTTAATTGCTCCGGTTGGTTTGCCACCAGCATTTGGTGCCATAATTTTCCAGAAGAAGCTATGATTAGCATGCCCGCCACCATTGTTGCGAACTGCTGTTTGAATATCTTCAGGAACTTCATTTAAATTAATCATCAATTCTTCGATTGATAGTTCACCTAACTCAGGATACTTTTCGATTGCTGCATTTAAATTCGTCACATACGTGTTGTGATGCTTTTCGTGATGTAAATGCATTGTTTCTTCATCAATGTATGGTTCCAATGCGTCATATGCGTAAGGTAATTCAGGTAAAGTATAAGCCATTTTTTATTTCCTCCTTAGAAATAGGTACATTAAAATCTTATCAGATTATCACAGGCTTTTCAAAGTATATGCTTACTTTTCTTCCGATTTTGAAGAGGATTCTTCAATAATTTCTACTTTCTTGAAGATAAATACTTTACTAAATACATAATTAGCCACCACTACTACAATTTGAGTAATAATTTTAGCTACTAAATTCCCTGTACTAAATATATCAATGAATAAATACATGCATGCCATATCCATACCAAAGGAAATAATCCTAGCAAATAAGAACTTGCTAAATTCCCAAGTCAATGCCCCAAGTGTCGCCGTTTTTGATTGAA
This sequence comes from Candidatus Enterococcus ferrettii, assembly GCF_017377655.1. Classification (GTDB taxonomy): domain Bacteria; phylum Bacillota; class Bacilli; order Lactobacillales; family Enterococcaceae; genus Enterococcus_A; species Enterococcus_A ferrettii. The sequence goes on along the minus strand of NZ_JAFREL010000023.1, from coordinate 13,426 downwards.
AAACCCATAGCTTATTGGTCACAAAAGCAAATAGCACCGAGCAAATCCATGAAATCGTGTTAGAGATCGGCCAGCTTAAATGAAACATTTGATATGCAATAGCAAAGGTTACAATATTAACCACCGTTGCCAAACCACCAAAAAATAAGTAGATAAATATTTCCCAAAGTTTTTTTTCTTTTAAATAACTTTCAAATTTACGATAATAGTTCATTCACTTTTCACCCTTCTCATAATTCCACTTTGTACCTTACAGTAGTCTTTTGTCATAGTCAATTCACTGTATAAATTCTTTTATCTTTTTTTCCCATTGTCTTGTTATTCTAGTAGTACTTCGCTACAATGATTGATAGATTGGAGCGATCATATGACATTTAGTCAAGTAATAAAAGGAGCGACTTTTCGCTTTTCTACCCTGAAAGATGCAAAAGATATTCCTTTCTGGAAAGCAATCATTTATCTTATTGTTCTAAGTATCTTTTTATCTCTACCGATAGTTTACGAAGGAATGCAGGTACTGCAGGAAATTAAAAGTGACAGCACAAAAATTGCTCAGAAAGTGCCCGATTTCCAAATAGAAAACGGCGAGATTCAAGCGGAAGGCTCAAATAATGGTTTTATCTATCAGACAAACTCTATCATTTTGACCTTTGATCCTGAAGGTAAACGTACAGAGAAGGATGTTGCAAATGATTTAGTCGGAAACTATTTTAGTGTCGGTCTATTAAAAAAGGAAGCAGTTTTAGCGTTACCTGATATGGGCGGTGTTAGTACTTCCTTATTTGGTGATAATGTTTTACACTTTTCTTATGAGAAAGAACCCTTCAGCGAACTTACTGGTAAAGGTTTGCGAGCAGAGTTGGAGAATCTTCAGTTGCCAGTTTGGGCACCTATTGTTATGCTGTTAGCTGCACTCTACCCAACAATCATAAATTTAATCGTAACCTTATTGTTTACCGCAATTGCTGGTCACCTATTCGCCAAGTTTAGACTTCGACAGGTTACTTTTTTTGAAACATTCAAAACAATTATTTTTTGCGCGACAATTCCTACGATTGTATCCATGATTATCATGTTCTTTGATGCTAGTTTTGATTCAAGCCTGCTAATCACTTGTATTAGTGTTTTTATCTATTTTCAAGTCAGCAACAATTATCCAAAAATGAAATTGCCCAATACTTAACTGTTTACAAAGCTGTAAACAGTTTTTTTGTCGATAATTTGATAGAATGAATGTCGAGGTGAACAAAATGCAAAAACCAATTATTTATTTACAAAAAGCCTTCCGTAAAGAATTCGTGACTAAAATACAGGAAATTGCGCCAAACTATCAAGTTAGTACGGAATTAGCTGATGACGAGCTAAACAACGTTGAAATTTCCGTCGGTTGGAAACAGGAAAAAGAACTTCAGCTATTAAATCACTCAAACTTAAAATGGGTGCAAGCTGTTTCAGCTGGTGTTGATTACTTGCCTTTATCCGAATTTGAAAAAAAGGGCATATTCCTATCTAATGGCAGTGGAATTCATTCTCTATCGATCAGTGAACATGTTATTGGAACCTTACTCACATACTACCGTGGAATCGGTCAAGCAATCAAAAATCAAGCAGTCAAAAAATGGGACCAAACAGGTATTCACTATGATCAGCTTTCAGGTAAAAATTTGTTAATCGTTGGCACTGGTCATATTGGTAAACAACTATCCGTTTCACTTCGAGGTTTAGGTGTTAACGTGTACGGCATTAATACCACTGGACATCCAGTGAGTGGATTTATCGAAACCTATTCTATTAAAAATTTAGCAAAGATTGCTGAGGGCATGGACATCGTTGTTGGTATCCTTCCAGGAACAGAAGCCACTTATCACATTTTTAATAGTGACGTCTTCAGTCATATGAAACCTGATGCTGTCTTCATAAACGTAGGTCGTGGTGACAGTGTGCACACCAAAGAATTAGCAACCGCACTCAAGGAACAGCAAATTGCTTTTGCTGCACTCGATGTATTTGAGGAAGAGCCTTTGCCTGTCGATAGTGAACTGTGGGAATTAGAAAATTTATTAATCACCCCACATATCTCCGGAATGACTGTCGATTTTCAACGGAAGTTTATGACTATCTTTTTGAAGAATTTGAAGAGTTATGTAGCTGATGGGAAACTTGTAGAAAATCAGGTTGAGTTGAGAAGAGGGTATTAAAAACAGTCTAAAAGGTTAGCCGATTGTGCTAATCTTTTAGACTGTTTTTCTTGTCTTCAGTTTCTTTTACAATATAAATTGGCCTCTTCTTCGTCTCCAGAAAAATCTTTCCAATATATTTCCCAATAATCCCTAATGATAAAAGCTGCAACCCACCAATAAAAAGTAAGATAGATACCATTGAAGGCCATCCCGATGTTGGATCACCAAATATCAATGCCCTAAAAATAATGAAAAGTAATGCAATTCCAGACCCTACACACGACAAAGCTCCTACAAACGAAGCAATATTCAAAGGCGCATCTGAGAAATTGATAATACCATCAATAGAATAATTAAATAATTTCCAAAATGACCATGATGTCTCTCCGGCAGCACGTTCACGATTATCAAATGATATATATTCAGTTTTAAAACCAACCCAACTAAATATCCCTTTAGAGAATCGATTATACTCCGTTACTTCCAAAACAGCATCCACCATCTGTCTGGTCATTAACCGATAGTCTCGGGCACCATCAACCATATAAGTATCACTAATTTTATTTATCAAATGATAAAATCTCTTCGCAAAAAAACTTCGTATCGGCGGTTCACCTTTACGATCAGCACGCCTAGTACCAACACAATCTATGTCAGAAGACTTAATCATTTGAATCATTTGAGGCAACAGCTCTGGTGGATCTTGCAAATCAACATCCATTACAGTAACCAAAACACCTCTTGATGCTTGCAGACCTGCATATAGTGCCGCTTCTTTTCCAAAATTACGCGAAAAAGAAATATATCTTATTTTAGATCCCTTAACCGATGACAATCTTTTTATAGATTTCAGGCTATCATCATTTGAACCATCATCAATAAAGATATACTCAAAGGTTTTTCCAGTAAGTGGCTGGATTTTCTCCATTTCCTCAAAAAAAAGAGGAATTGCTTCCTCTTCGTTAAAGCAAGGAACAATAATTGATAACATTCTATTCACCTCTACGCTTCATTAAATTCATATTTAGGTTCGTCAAGATCATCATCATAATCAACAACTAAATTATACCCTTTAAAAAACCATTCATCTGCTTCTTCCACAAAGAATAGCCTACCACCTAAATTTTCAGTAATCAATGGTTTTTCTGGTGTATCAACTGCCATCCCCACAGAAAATCCATCATGTACTTGAGTTTTACCATATACCTTCCCATAAAACTTTATCCCTTGTCCTTCATTTACCACAATTTCCTCTTTGAACCATTTGTGTGCAGCTGGTGTAACTGTTAATTTCATCATTTCGGACTCCTATCCATTCATTTTCTCGTCAAGATAATCCACGTCTTCGTTTAACCCAATTACAACCAAGTGATCATTTTGCTGTACGATTTCTTCAGCAGGTGGAGATACAATCGGTTCATCATTATTTCGGCGAATAGCAACTACGTTTAAGCCAAATTTTTGACGAAAATCTAGCTCTTGAAGAGTTTTTCCATAAAACTTTCTGTTAGTTACTACTACTTCTGCTAAAGAATACTCTGCAGAAAGCTCCAAATAATCCAAAATATTTTTAGAAACTAAATTATGAGCAATCCGATACCCCATATCTCTTTCAGGATGAACTACTCTATCTGCTCCGATTTTCTCTAAAACTCTTGCATGGTATTCATTTTGAGCTTTTGCCAATATATTAGGTACACCCATCTCTTTACACATCAAAGTAACTAATATACTCGCCTGGATATCTTCACCAATTGCAACAATCACATGGTCAAAATTACGAATCCCTAACGAACGCAACGTCATTTCATCTTGAGCATTGGCAACTACTGCATGGGTGGCAATATTCATATACTCATTGACACGGTCTTCATTGCTGTCAATTGCCAATACCTCTTGACCTGATTCTACTAAAGTCCGGCAAATACTTCCACCAAAACGACCAAGACCGACAATTACAAAACTTTGTTTCATGCTCAATCTCCTCAAATTTCAGATTTCTGGATTTTATAATTGAAGAACCCTCTCTTCACTTTTCCCAGTATAGCAAAGAGCGGGTTAATAAAACAGAGGAACTCCTCTATTTTATTAACCCGTGTTTGAAGGCGTAGATTGCTGCCTGAGTACGATCCTCTACTTCTAATTTCGCCAAAATATTTGATACGTGTGTTTTGACTGTTTTCAATGTAATAAATAATTCGTCAGCAATTTCTTGATTACTCATACCTTGAGCAATTAGTAATAAGATTTCCTGCTCCCGATTGGTCAACTCTTCATGAAGAACATGTCGATTACGATTAGACAGCTGTTCCATCATCTTAGTGGTCACTTCTGGCTCTAAAACCCGCTCACCTTTGTATGTTGCTCTAATAGCATCCGCGATTTCGTGGGCAGTTGACGTTTTAAGTAAATATCCAGAAGCACCAGCTTCGATTGCTGGATAAACCTTCTCATCATCAATAAAACTCGTTACAATCAATATTTTGGCCTCTGGCCAGTCATTTAGGATTTTTTTAGTAGATTCGATGCCGTCCATTACTTCCATCACCAAATCCATCAAAATGACGTCTGGTCGCAAGTTTAAAGCCTTGTCATAACCTTCTTCACCATTCTCAGCTTCACCAACTACTTCAATATCGCTTTGAATGGATAAATAAGAAGAAACTCCTAAACGAACCATTTCATGATCATCCACCAACAACACTCGTATCATGTTTTGCCTCCTTCACTAAAGGAACTTTAATCTCAATACTCGTTCCTTGTCCTTTAAAACTAATTATTTTTGTTGTCCCACCTACACCAGCGATACGTTCACGAATATTTCTTAATCCATAACTACCGGCGTGTTCGTCATTGGTTTCAAAACCTACTCCGTCATCAATTACACGTAAACTGATATTTTGACCAATAATTTTTAAATACACTTCTAACTCCCTTGCTTTTGCATGCCGCAGTGTATTTGAGAGTAATTCCTGGACCACACGGAACAGCTGATCCTCAATTGACGAAGATACTTGAATATCCTGAACATCCCATTTCAAACGAATTTGAATTTTCGTTTGCAGTTCCTTTAATAATTGCTCAATTCCTTGACGTAAGCTTTTACCTTCTAAGCTAACAGGTCTTAAGTGCAGTAGCAACGCTCTCATTTCAGATTGAGCAGCATTAATTATGTCCGCCACCATAGCTAGATGTTTCTTATAAGGCTCTAGTTCATCAGAATACTGAGACTGTTCATTTAGCGCTGACATCATCATCATGGCCGCAAACAGCTGCTGAGACACCGAATCATGCAATTCTCTGGCTAAGCGGTGTCTTTCCTCTTCTAATATTTTTTCCTTAGTCGTACCGTCTACTAGCTGCGGCTGACTGCTTAATTGCTGCAGCTCTCTTGACATGTTAACCAGCTTTTGTTGGATCTTTTTAATATCATCATTAATCAACAATAAATCCTTAGTTTGAGACATAGAAGCATCTAAGTTCGGATGATCATAATTACCTGATGATAAATATTGAAGCTTTTCCTCAATCTTATCAAACTGCTGCTTCTGCAAGAATGTAATTAAAAAATACACAACAATTCCAACCGTGAACGCAATCATCAATAAATGAATAATCATAGGAATATAGAAAATTCTAGCAGTTACTAGCTGACCAATCAAATTTTTCTTGCCAATCGCATACATGTACATATAAAGAGTTGTAATTAACAATAGAAAAGTTGCTAGCCCCGAATAAAATGCCAAATGACCGCGTGAAAACTTATCCATCATACTCGAATCACCTCGACATCACCGAGTAAGGAATTTGTAATCAACTTTATTCTTCTTGGACTATCATCATAGTCATCACTATACATTTTTAATGATTCATTTTTCAAGCTTATTTCCTCATCTTCAAAATGAACTTTCCCGTAGAATGTAGCATGTTCGAACAAAATTCCTACTCCATAAGGAACCAGTATACGAGTTCGACCAAAAACTTTACGAATAATTACAACACTATCTTCTTTGGGAAGCAAAGTATTCCCTAAATCTACTATCGTATCGCCAGCAAAAAGATCCACATTGATATCATCCCATTCAAAAACCTGATTGCCTATGCGATCGTTGCCAAACCAAGACTGTTTCTTTTTCTCGCCTTGATGCTCGGTTGGGTTTTCGGTTGCCACGATAATCATTTGCTTTTTATTTTTAAAGGAATAACTTGGAAAAGAGACGCCCGCAATTTCCACTCCCTTTAAGCCCAAAAACAAAATCGCAAAAATAAGCATTAACCATGTCGCCGGACTATTTACCAAGCAAATTATTAAAATCAACGAACCCAAAATAAGTTGAAATTTGCGGCGACGATTTTTACGTAATCCCCAATAGATATTTAAAATACCAAATACCACCATAACCAATACGGGTGGATTCGATGAAACCTGCCACAGTAGAAAAACTGCCAGCAAAGCTTCAATAATGATAAAAAAACGCCAAGGACTTCTCACAATATTCTCCCCCTGAATTGTTTATACCTCATTCTACTTGTTTTGCATTTCGAATACTATCGGACTTTAGTAGGACATAAGAAAAGCTCCACGAAAATTAGTTCGTGAAGCTTAGTATAAAATCATTAAAACCTCTGATTAAGTTTAACCAACTTTTGTAATTTTCACTTGCATATCTCCACCAGGGGTAGAAATAGAAACAATATCTCCAACTTTTTTACCGATAACCGCTTGAGCAATCGGTGAATCATTCGAAATCTTGCCAGAAAATGGATCCGCTTCTGCTTTACCAACGATCGTGTACTCTTCTTCGTCACCATCAGGCTGTTCGACAAAAGTGACAGTTTTACCAATGGATATTTCATCAGAATCTACATTGTCATTGTCAATAATTTGTGCAAACCGAATCATATTTTCAAGTGTGCTAATCCGTCCTTCAACAAACGCCTGCTCATCTTTAGCTGATTCATATTCCGAGTTTTCAGATAAATCACCAAAGCTGCGGGCGATTTTAATTCGCTCAATAATCTCGCCACGTTTTACCGTTTTCAATTCTTCCAATTCTTGCTCTAGCTTTTCTTTTCCTTCATGTGTCATAGGATAAACTTTTTCTACCATAATTCTATTGCTCCTTCATTCTAAATAAATTACGAAAGGTAATCCTTTGTAGAGTTGATCCACAAAAGATTACCACGTAATTGCTTATTTGTAAATTAGTCTAGCTAATCTTTATTAACATATTTTTCAACTAATTCCATATGCTCATCATACGTTTTAGCATAATATACTTTTCCAGTTGAAATGTCTGCTACAAAATAATAATAATCATTGGCAGTTGGTTCCAGTACAGCCAAGATTGCATCCTGACTTGGACTGTCAAAAGGCCCTGGTCCATAACCAGTATTAACATACAGATTGTATGGAGAATCAATTTCCGTATCTTTGTAGGTAACTAATTCTTTATGCTCCCCTAAAGCATAAAGAATTGAGATATCAGATTGCAATGGCATGCCTTCATCAATACGATTGAAGAACACTTGCGCAATTTGCTTACGATCCTCTGTTGTTATTCCCTCTTTTTCCACTAAGGAAGCTAAAGTCATTACTTCTTGTACGGTCATGCCTTTTTCTTTGATTTTGCTGTAGTAAGGCGCCATCACTTGGCTAGTTGCATCAACCATTTGAGTAACCAATTCTTGTAAATTATTGGTTTTTAAAACATTATACGTAGCAGGGAATAAATATCCTTCTAAACGATATTTAACACCCTCAGCATTTCCAGCATCCGTCAGTAAATCTGGATATTGTTCTTTCAATTGATTAAAGAACGTTTCATCATTCATCAAATTCAAGAAGTCCTCTTTAGTAAAATCTGTTTTTTTAGCAACTAAAGTGCCAATCTGGTCAATATCATATCCTTCAGGGATAGTTAGTTTAGAAGCATCATCTAAAGGTACATCACTTCCACCTTGCTGCAGCTCCTTACCAATTTGATCCAATGTCATATTCGGTGAAAACTGATAATAACCAGCTTGAAAGTTCGTTAAGTTTTTAAATTTAGTATAGAAGTTAAAGACTAATCCGTCACGAATGATGTCGTCTTTTTCTAAAATTTCACCAATCTGTCGATTGGATGAACCACTAGGTACCTCAACTTGTACTAATTTTTTATCATTAGTATCTAAGGGTTTTAAACCTGCACTGACATAATTATATCCGGAAATAGCCAAAATTCCAGCAATAATCAATATCGCAACAGTCAAAACATAGACGATCTTTCGAACGACCCGATCCTCTTTTCTACGTTCTGCTCGCTTCAAATTGCTCTCCTCGCTTAACTCTTCTTCATATTCATCGTAATCGATCTGACGAATCTCTTCTATTTTATCACTAAGTTTTTCAAAAATAGTCGGTTCATCATTTTCACTAACTTCTTCTATAGCAGCTGAAGTTACTGTTTCTTCTCTCGCTTTTTTAGAAGCAACTGCAGCTTGCTTTTTTGCAGAAGTTTGTTTTTTCTCTTTAACAATCGGATCTTGTTTAGGAGCATAAGGTCGTTCAATCTTTTTGATAGATTCTCCGCCCTGTTCAGTCTCACGTTTTTGCCGATTTTCTTCTAACGCACGCATAATTTGTTCTTTAAAAGAACCTTCTTCTGAGTGTGTGTTCTGCACGTCAGACAAAACAACTCCCCCTTACTTCATGTCATAACTTTGTATATTATACATGAAAGTTCGGAGAAGCGAAATGATATTCGATGTTTCGTAATAAATTTTACACTTTTGTAGTATCTTTCCTATTGGAAATTTTATTGTACACGTGATAAAGATTTAGTTCGTAATCCTTTTTAGCGTTTGTAACCACTGTATCGAGTATCAAACCTGTAATTAGCAGCAAAAGTGCAAGAGTCATTAAACCGGTCGCTAGAACTGAGGATGGTAATTTGGTAATGAAACCAGTTTTAATAAACTCGGAAATAACTGGAATACCAGTAATTAATCCTAATAAAAAGAAAAAAACAGTAAAAATCGAAAAGAACAACATCGGTTTGTAATCTTTACACATTTTAACAATTGTTAGCAATACCTTAATCCCATCAGAAACAGTGTTCAGTTTTGATTCACTGCCTTCAGGGCGATCACGATAACCAATAGGGATTTCAATAAGTTTGAAGCGTTTATCTAACGCATGGATAGTAAATTCAGTCTCAATTTGGAAACCCGAGCTCATTACAGGGAAGCTCTTCACAAACAACTTATTGAATCCACGATAACCAGTCATAACATCCTTAATATTTGCTTTATAAAGCTGATTGATAGTATTCTTTACTAGATTATTACCCACATCATGAAAAGCACGCTTGTTTTCCTCAAAGTAGGTACCATTAGATAAACGGTCACCAATCACCATATCCGCTCTGCTTTCTCTCAGCGCCTTTAAAAGTTCATGAGAAGCTTCTGCAGGGTAAGTATCATCCCCATCCACCATCAAATAATAATCAGCATCAATGTCAAAAAACATCTGCCGAATAACATTCCCTTTACCTTGACGAGGTTCTTTACGAACGATTACTCCCTCGTTTAAAGCAATCTCATGAGTGTTATCAGTAGAGTTATTGTCATAGACGTAAATATCTGCATTTGGAAGTTCTCTTTGAAAATCATTGATTACTTTTTTTATGGTCAAGGCCTCGTTGTAACAAGGGATTAGTACTGCTATTTTTTCCATCAAATTTCTCCTCTGTATTAAAAATAGTTCATCTCAAAAATCGTTTAATTTTTCTCAAATATTATTTTGACCTAATATCGCATTTTGATATTTTTTTACAAAATAACGGTTATTACTTGATTATTCCCTACATAAACAGTCGTAAAAAAAAGAGAAAGTGACCATTATAGAAAATATGGTTATTACTTGTAACCTATAAGTAAACCAGTAGTGAATTTGCGAATGATTTGCCAAAATTAAATACCAAAGATAAGGCATACTTGCTATAAATATAAATGAGCAAATTGATACAAGAATGCGCTTTTCAAAAATTACTTTAATACTTCTCTTTCTTTTCAATAAAATCATAATGATCACAGATAACAGAAAGCCTACAATAAAAAGCAAGTTAATTTTGTTGAAAGCAAGCAATATATTATGCCCAAGCATCTTAACCCTGTCAACAGGCCAATTTTGATCCCCTTCCGTTCGAAATAATATCTGATTGATAGCATCAGATACAACATTTCTTTTCAAGATAACGGTGGCAACCGACCACTTGCTTATCCAAGTTATACCATATCCAATACCCCAAAAAAAACTACAATTAATAATATTTTTTACAAAATCTAGCAGAGAATATTTTTCTTTTCCAACAGTGGTGAGCATCAGATAGCAAACAATAACCAAAGGTATTCCTAAAGTAATCATTGGAGCAGTTAATAGATCAAAAAAATTAGTTAAGGAAGCTATAACTAGAAAAAAGAGATAACGTTTATAGCCTTTGAAAAAAGCATCATTTCTAGTAAGCAAAAACACATTCCCAGTTAACAACAAAATAAAAACATTAGAAAACTGCATACTTAACGAGAATACATTGAATCGAACCGCCGTCAAACTAATCATTAGACTAATTGAAACTAGCAAGTTAGTCCTTTTAGTAAGCAAATAGAAATTCAAACCTAAAAAAATTATTAGAATCAACAAATAAATTTGTCTAATTGAAGTATAGCTTATCACGGTAAGCATAGGACGAAGAAATACTTGATAGCCATGCCAATACCTTGGATAATCAGATATTGACATGCCCTCTTTTATAGGTGAGGCTTCTCCCTTTCTAGCCTTTTGGATCATAACCCTATCAGTGAAGTTATCCAACCTTGTTCCAAAATCCCCAGTGTTGATTATCTTGTAGTCTCCTTCATATTTCAAAGTAGATAATGATTCATCTATTTTTTCGTTTAAGGCGCTATTCGGAATACTATATGTAGTAGTCATCAATATAACATATAAAATTATTAATGACACTAACGTTTTTAATGTAGCTTTTAGCAAATTAGTTCTCCTACTTTCTATTTTTTTAACACTACTAGCCTTTTTAACTCATCACAAACTATTTTACTTATGTTTTTACTATCCATTTTTGAATGAAAAGAGTCTAAAGAAGCTTTCATTAAAAGACTTGATAATTATAGAAAACCTCATACTTTCTTGACATAACTGTCTTTGTGTACAGTATACATTGCAAGAACCGGCCAAACGAGAAAAAAAGGTAATGCATACCGCACTATCATTACAGGGCCCATTATTAATGTAAGTAAATAAGAAAATATTAGTAAAAAAACAGGAATAAACTTACACCTCCCTTTAAAAATATTTGAAAATAACATCAACACGATTAACCAAATGACAAACCCAGAATTAAAAAAAAGAGAAAATAATGGAATCTTTTTAAATAATTCTGCATTAACGATCGCGTCTCTATAGGAATTTGCAAAGTTTGGAAACATACTCTCTTCTCTATAGATATCTCGATCTATTTGCGGACTTCTCGTGTACATTTCGATTGGTGGACTTTTATAATACTGATCAGGATATTGAAAATTAGGATCCCAATAAGGTTGTGTATTCATTAAAAATGCATCTATATACTCCTTAGGAGCTTTTGCTCCTATTCTTGCCCATAATACAATTAGATTCCCCAAGCCAGAAGTTGATGAATATTTTGATTTAATAGGATCGGATATGCGTGGATTATATTGAGCTAAATTTTCATCTGGAACGAAGCTTGTTAATAGTTTTTTCTCCTCCGAAGAAAAAACCTCAGGTTTTTTTTTAAAAGTGCGAGCCAGTTGTTGCAGTGGAACGCTAAGCGCTTCACCTTGTAATCGTGTTTCTGCGCTAGTCATATTTATCAAAATATCGTTGAAACAGCTAATAGACACGGCGAATAGCAAACATGTCAGTAGTAAGAAGTTTCTGATCTTTTTCTTACCAATCATTGTTAGTATGATTAACATAATGACACTAGCTATCAGTATAGCATATACAAAATTGTATCTAAACAAACCTGTTATAAAGAACAAAGTAAAAAGTTCAATGTACGTTCTATTGAGTTTCCAAATATCTTTTCTGGTCTGCCACTTCATTAATGAAGTTACAACAAGCATAAATAAAAAAGAGAATAGAACATCTTTAGTAGCAACAATAGGAAATATGGAACATATCGGAAAAAAAGCATAATATCCAATTAAAAGGAGCAACCATTTTTTTGAAAAGCCTTCTTTTGCCATACTTGCGCAAGAATACGATACAATTATTGAACAAACAATCATTTGGAAAATGGTTACCGAAAAGGCTCCAAACTGGATATTACCTGCAGCATCCCCTATGATGAATATCATATTTAAAATAAATGTATGTATCAATGGGTGTTGTGTACTTAACCCCTGACTTCCATAAAGTTCAACAACTTGAAATTGTGAATCGTAAGAGAAAATACCAGGATAATATAACAATAAAAGAATTCCCCACCCAAATAAAAGAGTTATTTCACAAACAAAAAAAGTTCTTGCAAAAACCCCTTCACGATTGACTGTTCTTTCTAGTGATAGTGTGCACAATTGAAAAAAAATGAAATATAAGGGACATATTATTACTACGATCATTAATACGATTTTTATTGTAGTATTCACTGAATAAAAAGTTTGTGAATATAGTATTAGTTCTTCACCTACTACTAAGCATATGGCTAGAAAAAAACTAATAACACCAGAGTAAATAAATATTTTTTTCTTATAGTTATAGAAAACCCAATTTACTAATAGATATATCGTAAATAGTAGAAATAAAATAAATATATGATTGAAACTCCGTCCATAATTGAAAATTGGAAGCATGAAATATACGCTTGCCAAAATGAGCAGTGAGACAAACAGTTTCACTACATAATTATAATTGCTACATTTTGAATTTTCAGATTTATTCTCTTTACTCAATTGAATTACCTCATTATATTCTTTAGGTTCCAGCACTAAAATCTTTTTTATTTAGAGTGTTCATTAGATACTATTCATTTCTTCATATAGCTAGAAAATTTTTTCATAAAAATGCTTCTGCACTGTAACGTTCATATTATAGCCCATAATTCAACAATCCTTGATTTTAATTTTTAAAAGTCGATTCATAGAATAAAAAATCATATCATTTATATAGTTTAGAGTGCATATAACTATAGGAATAAAGAATAAAAAAGCGACTTTTAGGA
>NZ_JAFREL010000022.1 GCF_017377655.1 Candidatus Enterococcus ferrettii | reverse complement strand
AAAATAACGACAAACAAACCATTACAGAAAACGGAGGAATCGAAATGATTCAAAAATTGGGTACCAAATTACAAGTACAAATCGAACAAGCAGGCGAAGACAAACAGAAAAAAGTGAATTTCTCAAACGTAATTGATAATCCACCTGAAGCGGATGTAGTCAAATTAGGAGAGATCATGGCAGAACTATCCCAGCAAGGTAGTTCATTGGATAGTGTGATCCTGACTGTGCAATCTCGAATTACCAAGGAGGTTGAATAAGTATGAAACGAGTCGTTAAATTAGTTTCCATCTTTAGAAATGGTGCAGGCAAAAACCAAACTTGGAGTATGACCAATCCTGATACAACCAAGACGCCGACACAAATCAAAGTATTATTGGAACAATTGACTAAATTGAATCTTTTCCAGAAGGATGGCATTCGTCAATATGAAACTGTCGTAAGTGCGAAATATGTAGAAACAATTGAAACAACGATATTTGAAGAAGTTCCTGTCACACGTTAATTACTGTTGAGAAGCCGCGGCAGACGTGCCGCCCTTTTCTTATCTTGTTCACTCAAGCTAGGGTTTCGAGGAATCTGGCTTGAGTGATACGTGTCAATTTATTTACTAATGAAAAGAAAGTGGGAATATATTATGCTAGAGCAGCCCTTCACTCACCAACAATTATTTAACCTCAAACGCGAGACAATCGAGGAAAAAGTCATGGAATACTATCAAGAAACTCAGAATGGCACGATGACCATTAAATTATTACTTGCTTTGCGTGTCCGATATCAGCTTGGTGCGAAGGAGTTCGCTCTGGTATTGCAAGATTTAGTTCATTACTTATTTAAGAACACGAAAGCAACCAAAACGATGAAGCGATTTTTCTGGTACTTTGCGGATTACTTTGAAACCAGTGAATTACGAATTTTAGCCTTGAAGCTCGACCCTATTCGTAATTTTTTTGAAGCCACTAAGTCTCTTATCAAGTCACAGCTAGCCAAGATTTTCCAAATCGAAACTGACACTGAAGCCACCTGATAAAAAATAATTATTGTTTGTCACCTACGCAAATAGACTATGAAAGGAGCAGAAAATGATCAAACTAGTTTCCACCTTCCTTAACAGTGAAGGCAAGAGGCATAACTTTACTTTTAAAGATCCAGACACTACTAAGAGTCCCGAAGAAATCAAGGAGTCCTTGGAGCTTTTGAGCAGCTTAGCCCTGTTTGAAAAAGACGGTGTTGGTTTGTTCCAACAAGTGGTTAAAGCGAAATATGTAGAAACGATTGAACGTCCGATTTTTGAAGGCGATGAGTTATTTGGTGATCCTCAAACAGAGGAAAAACCGGAAGTGATTGAAGAAAATGGTAATGCGGAACAATTAATGGCGCTTCGCTGCACTTGGCAGGAAAAGCCTCAGGTTCCTGCAGTAACCTTGGAATCACCCATCAGAAGTGAGGTGCATGACACGCTGCGTTCTGTAGCTAATACCTCTACGGACAGTGAAGGTATCCCAAGCAATTCTCCTTCTAATGAAATAAATACTGGACTAAATACGAAAGAAGCTCCTCCTTCTGCTGGCAGCCCATATGATGTCGTCAAGGAATTAGTAAGTCGAAGAAGACGGAGGAAAGCTAAGGAAAAGGAACGGCGGAAACGACAGCTTCCTCCTGAATCTCCCTCTTGATCGTTTGATCATTTACCAGCGTAGGTAAGACAAGATCCCATGTCTGGATCATGGGTATGCGCTTGAGAGGAGGTGATGCATTTGCAATCTCTCGTGCAGTACATCTTAGCCCCGATTTTTGTCGGATTGGTTATCGCTTTGGTTAACCATTGGCTAGATGATCATGATCCATGACAAATTGAAAACTACTGACACTTGCGAATCGGGCCCATTCGCAGGTTGTCTCGTTTTTCACTACGGTGCTTTGCCCTTTGACAATTACATATTTTCTTTTGTGCTGGAACTCTATTTATAAGGGAAACATTCGCAACTTTACTTACTTCATTCCGATTCCTTTAGCAGGAAGACTGGAATTTTATATATAGAAAAAGGCCAAGCTTCTTTTACAGAAAGAGCTTGACTGCTTCATTTGATATTGTTTAACTATTTATAAGAGCTAATTTGATGATACTTGGTTAGTTTCTGCGAATTCTCCGGCTGGCGAAGGATCTAAATAGCGATTCATTCTGCTCAACAGATCATCATTGGTGCAATTCTTTGCACTTTGCAGATTCACATTGATTTCGCCAAAGCCCATAGCAACATTGGCACTGATTGCTTTTTTCTGAAAAGTGGATAATTGAGATAAGATTGGATCTGGCTCCTTTAGATAAGCAGAAACAAAGGTCTGACCTGCCATACTTTTATTCTCAATCTTTTCGATGCCGCTCCAAGGAATTAGACGATCCTTTGTTGCAAGGGCACTACTATAATCGTAGAAACCTTCACTGGTTAAAACAACCAGCTTCTTGCCTACAAAAACTTGTTTCAAAATAAATATCTCACAGGCACCAAAGAATAATCCGCCGATTAGACCAATCCCGATCATTAGATACTGTGTTTCCACTACTCCAGCAAGTAAAACAAATAGGCAGACTATCACCATTAACAATCCTAAAAAGGATAACCCGATTTGTTTGATTTTGCTTTGATAAACAATGTACTCTTCTTTCATACACATACCTCCATGTAGAAGTATACCAGAAGCTTTTACTCAAGTGGATAGAGTATTTAAATTGTTTAAATGCTTAGTTATAACTATATCAAGGTGTCAGTCTGCTAATTCTTTTTATATGCTGTTCATTTGGTTAGTTCACGTACTCTTGAAAAAATAGTGCGGGTAAGTTCTTATTCTGCTATGTACTTGACCAATTAAGCCAAAATAATACTTTTCCGCTGGTGTTCATTTTTAATCATCAAGAGTATCCCTGCGCTATAATCCCAATTTAGGAAGATAATATACTGCGTTTTCCGAACCAGAAACTACTCTCCGTAAAAGTAACGAGAACTACTCCCTTCTCCAAAAAGAAACATTCTTCTGAGCCTTTCTGCTTCTTCGCTAACTGTCTTTGAAGGGAATTCCTGTTTCTGAGCGGGCGTTATCTGATTCAGCATAGATTTTCGGTTAATGTTTACTTTTGGCTGATTCTTTTTAGCGCTCTCGATTATTTGTCTTACTCGCTCACTGCTTTTACCTAGTTCTTTCGCAATCTCTTTAAAAGATTTGCCTGCTCTGCGCATTATGACAGCTTTCTTGTGTTCATCACTTAAGTCTTCTAGATTAACAGCAGCTAAATCACTTATAATTTTATTCAATTTCTTTTGTTTGTTTCTTAAAATTTTTTGTTCTCTTTGCTGCTTCATTCTGCAGGCAATACAGCTGTTCCTATTGTTCATGGTCTCGCCACAGGCAGAGCACTTAACTCGTCTTTGCTTCAGGTCTTCCATTTTTCTTTTTCGCGAAAGGCTGCCATCATCCCACATTAAGTTTTCGACTTTAAAGTCTTGTGGATTCCCATTTTTGAATAGTACAAATTTCTTTTGTTCAGGATTCGGAAGAAAGGCTTCAGCCATCAATCGATGAACGTATAAACAACCTGTCTTGCCTTCTTTTGTCTTGTTACTGACTACTGGATATTTCTTGTTTCCAGACTTGAAATAGCGAATAAAAGGTACCACTTTAGTTCCGTCCTGCTTTATTTTGAGGATTGTTCCATCCTCATGTACTTCAAAGTTTCCATCGCCTACTATCGCACGTCTCATGTCTCCACTCATTTCTTCAATAATTTAGCTTTTATTTAATTGCACCTGTCATGCGGCTACGAAGTATCTATCCAAATGCACTTTCAGTTATACGTACACCACACGCACAATTTATTTTTGCCTATAATATGCTCATCCCTTTAAATAAGAAAATTAAGATTCGAGAATTCGATCCACAATGAATTATACTAAAATATTTCATTTAATAAAACTAAATACTGAAATTTTATTACGATTCTCAATAGAGAAATTGAGTTAGCTATAATTGGAAGATTTTTTTTACTTGTTAAACTTGTTGATTAAAGAAGACGACTTGTTCTTCTGTTGGATAGATGCGGTACTTGTATGCTTTTAGTTGTTCCATAAGGTCAACCCCCTCGTCAGTTTTGAAGACACGAACATTTGTTCTTCGGATGATTATATCATGCGGAAAATAGCGTAGCAATAGCTTTTTTTCATTTTTTAGTTGCACCGTCCCCCTAAAAAAAACGGCATTCATCACCCACCTATAGAGGATGGGCGACTTCTGCCTGAAATTCTGTTAAATCAGAAGACTATTTGAAGTACTATGTAATAAAAAACTTTTTAATATACTCATTTGGAGAAGTGTATGGATTTGATAAAATATGATGCAGTTTAAGGAAATAGAAAAAAGACCAGCATTCATTAGAAATGCTGGACTAAAATGATCTTCTTATAAGAATCGAACTCGCGACGGAAGCTTCTATATTTCATATAGACCGTAGTAGCATCGTATTTTAAACGATTTTACATAGAGGTTGGGGCTCTCACTGAATTGACTCCTCGAATAAACAATAATTCTTTAGAAGGGTAAATCCGTGCTAACTGCATCATATCTATTTTGATAAATTTTAATGTCATCTAAATAAACATTTACTTCATAATGTTGCAAGTTTTCCTTAGATAAATCAATAATAGGCATATCTGTGAGTTTTATTCTTTTTGGTCCCCAAAAATAACCACCCTTTTCAGAATCAAAAATTTCCATTCTTACTTCAAATTCAGGATCGCTATTTCCAGGATTGAATTTTAAAGTAATGCTTTTTGAATCAATCGTGCTGTCTATGAGATATGCTCGAGATCCATAGAAATAATTTTTCTTATTATCCACTAAAATTATATCTTCATATAGGATTCTGATTTCAGGATCGAGCATCGCTAATAGAAACTCTTTCTCAGGTAGACTTCTTACATAGATATACTTCAATTTATCAATAGTAAACTCATCTTTTACAACTAGTTCAGCTTGTCGATGAGATATTATTGCCGATTTTTTGGGATTATTGTACAAAGATCGATTATGGAGTATCAAATCAAAAGGTAATTGTTTAAATTCTGCTACGCTATTATACAATTCAACATTATAGCGTTTGGCTAAAGTTTCTCGACTAAAATAAACTTCTTTCAACCCTAAAATTTCCCATGAATTAAATAAAAAAAACACTGGTACTGGACAATGAGCTTTGAAATCTGAATTTTCAATTTCTGTTTTGCTCATAATCCCCTCATTCCTATATTGAGTAGGAGTCTTAGGCCTAAAATAGAATCTGACATAGTCCTTTACATAAAAACCAGTTCCTGAAATTACACTTTCTGATGCATTATCATTTAACATCAAATTCAGTTCTTTAGCTTTATTTCTAGATAAAATTTTGCCAGTATTAAGAATCGAAGCAGCATTTCTTATATCAGTAAAATGGTAAACATATTCAGCATAGGCTCTTTCTTTCTCACTCAAGTCCTGTGAATCATTGCTCCATATTAAAGTATTTATCGCATCATAAAACTCCTGTTCCCTAGTGAAGTTCATTATTTACCAACTCCTCTTGGAGAGAATTAGAAGCTAATTCTATTCTATTATGAGTCAATAGTCTTTCAAGATAATTAGAATTTTCTTCTTTTGTATAAATAACGGAAACATACGGAAGTAAATCAAGAATTGCAATTACTTCTCTTGACATATTTTCTCGCTCTTCAGATATCTCACCCTCTAAAACAAATCCATTATCTCTTAATAAACTCCAAATATTGAAAAGTTCCTCAAAATAGATTGCATGATAGTTTTCAGAGTTTGAATAGCGTAAGACTATAGCTACTGAGTCACTTTCATCTGTGTTTAACAGAATAGATAATTCGACTTTTTCATCATTCAAGAATATGTTGTTAATTTCAAAATTTATGATTCGCTCTAGATCTTCTTGAACTTCAGCAAAGCTTAAAAGTTTAGGATTACTATTCAACCATTCTTTTATTTTCTTCTGATCTTCATACTCCGGTTTATTACTTTTATTACTATACAAATGAATAAAAACATCTATGGGCAAGTCTTCCAAATATTTCTCCATCAAGGGTTTTACTTGCTGTTCCCAGTTCAACCCTCCGTTCCCAACTCCAAGCTGTGGGAAAGAGATTGATTTGATTCCCTTTTCTTTATAGGTATCAACAAATTTTTTTAAACCAGATTCTATATATTCCAACCTTGATGGATTTCTCCAGTGTTTCTTTGTAGGAAAATTTAATACCCATTTATTTGGTGTTTTGTACAACCACAACTTTCCAACTTCTAATGCACCGATTTCACAATAGCGTTGATATTCTTTAAACATTTCAGGATAGTATTTTTTAAAGTCTTTGGCTATCCCTTTGCCCATTACACCAACTGTATTTACCGTATTCACAATAACCTGAGCAGGACTTTCAAAAATATTTTGTTCAACATAGCGTATCATTGAATTCCCCTCCTTTGAATTAATCTTTAAGATTTCTATTATGTGATCTATAGAAAGTACGGTCTACCGTGATAGTAGTATATCAGAAAAAACTATAGTATCACTAAAAATCCGAATAATATTTTAGCGAAATCTTAAGTTGCTCTATATTCTAATATACGCAAAACAAAAAAATTTTACTTGCAAATATAAAAATTCTGAAGATGTTTAGATTTTTACTAAATGTACATTAAAAAAGACCAGCATCCATTACAAATAAGCTGGTCTAAAACTCTAATCTGACTAAAGCGGGTGACGAGAATCGAACTCGCGACAACAGCTTGGAAGGCTGTGGTTTTACCACTAAACTACACCCGCGTAACACTAAGAAGTATAACGCTGATTATTTAATCAAGCAAGTAAAACTATTACTGGAAACAGAACCGTTGACTTATCAGTGATTTTTTCTTACCTTTGAATAAAAGAGGTGATTGACATGGACACTCTTAAAACAGTTCTCAAAGCAATTGAAATGGAAACCAATGCCGTGGTATTCATCTCTACTAAAGATTGAGGAATCTGTCGGGTAGACGAACCTCGCGTGCGAGGAACTGCAGAGAAATACCAAATTCCATATTACCATTTAGATCTTACAGAAGAGCCTGAATTAGCGAGTTACTTTGAGGTATTGACTGTACCAGCGGTTATTGTTTATCACCATGGACAAGAGGCACTGCGGCAGGCACGCTTCATTGGGCATCGCCAGATTAAGGAGCTACTGGAAAAATTACCGTTGGATGATGGTCCGACTGATTATGATCGGATTTTTGATTAACACGCTGCGGCGTGTTTTTTCTTGAAGGACTCTCAATTAGCGATAATTATTTAACTAAGTGAATCCGGTCATTTATAAAATTCTTCTCTTTTTCAGTTCAGAGAGGAGCGAATGCAAAAAAAATAAGCAAGTCAAAAGACTCACTTATTTCAGACTGAAGAATCAGCAAACCTCATTTAGACGAAATGATGATTATTGATTAGAAAATTCAAACGATAAATCTCCAATAGTAGTTAGGCGCTTAAACTCACTATTATAAATACTAACATCCAACAGATAGTCTTGATCCTTATAAAGCTTATCGTAAGAGTCTTTATCAAGTACAAAAACTAAATACTTAGTTGCAGTACTCCCCTTTTCAACATTGCCTGCGTCCGCATCAACTTCCAACATATTTTCACTCATCATTTTGACACTATCCCCTATTGTCAGTGTAGCAGAGGTCCCGTCAACATTTAATGATTCGTCTCCCTCATTTTGCACATTGACTTTAACTGTCATAAGGACAACGCCAGATTCAAACTTACTAAATCTTGACGCTTGATCTTCATTTGGCACAAATGAAGAAATTTGATAGCCTTCTGCAGTAACATTTACATCTTCAAACTTTTCTGTTTGATTTAGTTCCTTTTCAACAAGCATCGTTTTTGTTCCCATATTGTCCTTCGTTGCCTTATCTTCATAGAACTTAGAGCTTTCATTCTTCGTTACTTCACCATCACCAGACAAAGCGATGATCTCTTTTTTAGGTTCGACAATCGCATCATCCTTACTAAAGCTATCCGCTTGGTTATAGAGTCCTGAGAGCTCAAACTCTGCTGTGCCAGCTGCTGCGATTTTTTCCATTGCAGCAGGTTTGATTGCTAAAGCCACATATCCTGAAAGTTCTTCATTCGGCTTAATTTCATTTTTCTTTTCAACCAGTTCACTAACTAAATCGTCTTCCAAAAGACTTTTATTGCGACTCACTGCAGCATCGTAACCAACAACATTCATTGTGAAACCTGGACCGGCAAAAATACTTTTATCACTCGTATTTTTGTAAGTGGCTGAAACTAAAAGTATGCCTCCTTCTTTGTTTTGGTCACCAAAAGGAATCCGTAAATCCCGAGAAAAATTTTCTGCCTTGATATATTGATAGCCATTTATAGTAAAACTGGCTTGATCGTTCCCATTGACAATAGGCTCAGTATTTTCGAAAATTGTCGTCAGCTTTTCAGCCTCCATATTTTCTTTCAATAACTCATGTGCTGCATCCCAGTCAATTTTACTTGCCTTATTTTTTTCTTCTTTTTTACTACTGCTAGTTTTAGTGGTGCTTTTACTGTCTTCCAGTGTAGAACTGCTAGCAGACTCTTTTGCTTTACTCGTTTCAGTAGTTCCCGTTTCTTGTTTACTGCAGCCACTGATTCCCAATAAAGCAGTTGCTGCCAAAGAAATTATTAACTTTCTTTTCATCTTACTCCTTCTTTCCATTAAAACATTTTATTAACACGCCCCATTATACCAAATTTTGTTTGTTAAAAACTACTCCTTTTTAATAATCAAAATCAAAAGTGGATTTTTTTGTTCTTGAAGTGCTCGTCCAACCCCTTGATAGGCAGAATCAACAAACCATTCACTCCTTGAATTAAGGATTGTGGTCGTGCGTTCTAACTATCGCTCTTCAGATAGTTTTAAAGCTTTGATTGGTGAACGCTTGGCGCGAGGCAATTGATAGTTTTCATGAGGATTATTTTGCAGCAGCCTGTATTTTACTACTTCTTTTAACTATTGATTTACCAAACGAAAAAGGATTTGAATTGTACTAGTAACTAAGTAGTTGAAGTTAGAAAAAACTATGCCTAGTATATTAATTAATGATTTGAGCAATCAAATCGTCAGAAAAATAGAACAAAACAAAAACCGTTAAGCCTTATATTCTGCTTAACAGTTTTTCTATGCGACTTTTTATGATCATGGTGTTCTCATTAGTTTTAGGTGTTCTGTATCGATTTTTAAACAAGGCATTTGACTATACCGTCACCACGGACAGTAGACGCGGTTTATTGAGCATCACCAGATCAAAGACCATACTTCAACTGATTCTGATCGAATTCTTGATTAATGCGCTCCAACATTTTTTCTTAAAGGATTCTCAATTAGCAACATTTATTAAGCTAATTGATTCATAAAGTTTGTGAAACTGTTCCTTTTAGACAGCTCAGAGGTACACGAAAGCAAAGAAAAATAAGCAAGTCAGCAGACTTACTTATTATCCTCGTAATTATGATGTAAGAAATAAATCAAGGTTTGCAGCTCGTTGGTTAAATCAACACTTTGAATAATGACATTATCAGGTGCAGACAAACGGGCAGCGGTGAAGTTCAAAATGCCTTTAATTCCAGCATCTACTAATTTATCCACTACCGGTTGTGCTTCCTGTGCCGGAATAGTTAAAATAGCAATTTCAATATGCTGCAATTTGATTTGTTCTACCATACTATCCATTGGATAAACTGGAATTCCATCTACGATGCGACCGACAATATCTTCTTTGATATCAAAGGCACAGCTGACACGAATACTATTGCTTTGGTGGAATTTGAATTTCAACAAAGCACTTCCTAAATTACCGACTCCGACTAATGCAACATTTGTTAATTGATCGTCGTTAAGGATTCTTCCGAAGAAGTGCATTAGATCTTCCACATCGTATCCATACCCACGTTTCCCTAATTCTCCAAAATATGAAAAGTCGCGGCGAATAGTTGCGCTATCGACTTGAATTGCTTCACTTAATTCTGTTGAGGAAACCTTCGTTTTTCCAGCAGTATTTAGAATACGCAGATAACGATAGTATAAGGGCAATCGTTTAACCGTCGCTTTTGGTATTGCTTGTTCTTTCACAATATCTCCCCTTTACATTAAACTTATTACTCTTTCCAGACCCTATCATATCAATAATTCATAAGTAATTGCAACGTCTCTGCTCAAATAATTGTGAAATAATCACGAATCTTTAAGAAAGGGGCTGCAAGCCTCACCAGAACGGTAAAAATATGGTAGACTAAAAGCACTCGAAGAATAAAAAATAAGGAAGATTTTATGCTATTATTACAAGCTAATCAAATCGCTCGCTATTTTGGTGCTGAGACGTTATTTGAAAATATTCACCTGGAGATTGATAGCCGCGCCCGCATTGGTTTAGTCGGACGTAACGGTGCTGGAAAATCAACATTATTGAAAATTATTGCCGGAATTGATTCACCTGACGCTGGCCAAATTACCAAAAATAAGCAGGCTACTTTAGGCTACCTGGCACAGGATACCGGCCTAGCCTCTTGTGAAACTGTTTGGAATGAAATGTTAAAAGCCTTTGACTCGGTCATTGCGATGGAAAATCGGATGCGGGAAGTAGAAAAGGCCATCAGCCAAGCTAGTGAATCGGACAACAACTACGATTCTTTAATGAAAGAATACGATCAGCTGCAGCATGACTTTAACGATTCTAACGGCTATGGCTACGAAAATGAGATTCGCAGCGTTCTTCACGGATTTAAATTTGATGAGAGCTTTTACGATAAGCCGATTGATACGTTATCCGGGGGTCAAAAAACCCGTCTTGCCTTGGCTCGGATGTTGCTGGTTCGACCAGACATTTTGATTCTGGATGAGCCCACCAACCACTTAGACATTGAGACCTTGGCATGGCTGGAAGATTATTTGCAGGGCTATACTGGTGCATTATTAATCGTTTCTCATGACCGATATTTCTTAGATCGAGTGGTTAACGAGACTTACGAGATTTCTCGCAGAAAGATGACCTATTACAAGGGAAACTACTCCCATTACCTTGATCAGAAGGCAGCTCAGTTGGCGAGCGACTGGAAGGCTTATGAAAAACAACAAGCTGAGATTGATAAGCTAGAAGATTTCGTGGCACGCAACTTGGTACGGGCCTCTACCACTAAACGGGCGCAAAGCCGTCGGAAAACCTTAGAAAAAATGGATCGTTTGGATCGTCCGGATGGCAAGGAAAAATCTGCACGCTTTATGTTTGCGATTGAGAAAGCTTCAGGTAATGTGGTTTTACAGTTGGAGGATGCTGCCATCGGTTATGATACTGCTCTTTCTGAGCCAGTGAATTTAGATGTTCGCCGCCAAGATGCCATTGCACTAGTTGGACCAAATGGAATCGGTAAGTCTACCTTGTTGAAATCCCTAATTGGTCAAATTCCTTTTATTAAAGGTGAAGCTCATTTTGGAACCAATGTCTCTATCGGTTATTATGACCAGACCCAGGCAGAGCTGAGTGGGAATAAAACCATTTTGGCTGAGCTATGGGATGAACATCCAACCACACCGGAGAAAGATATTCGTACCGTGTTAGGTGGTTTCTTGTTCAGTGGTGAGGATGTTGAAAAGACAATTCCTTTGTTAAGTGGTGGCGAAAAAGCCCGCGTTGCTTTGGCCAAGCTGTCGATGGATCGAGAAAACTTTTTGATACTGGATGAGCCAACGAACCACCTGGACATTGATAACAAAGAAGTTTTAGAAAATGCCTTGATTGATTATGAAGGTACTCTGCTTTTTGTTTCCCATGACCGCTACTTTATTAACCGGATTGCCACCAAGGTCATCGAATTGTCGCCAGAAGGCAGCAAACTTTACTTGGGCGATTATGATTATTATTTGGAGAAGAAACGGGAAGAAGAGGAAATTGCTGAGCTGTTAGCAGAGGAAACTGCAGAAGCTGCTCCACCTCCTAAAAATAAATTTTATCAGGATAAAGAAACCCAGAAGCTGGTTCGCAGTCTCCGGCGAAAGGTTGAAGCTGTAGAGGAAAACTTAGCTGCTTTGGATACCACGATTGCTCAGCTGGAGCAAGCTATGGTACAGCCAGATATATTAAATGATCATGTTCGCCTAATGGAGCTGACCCAAGAATTGGAACAACACAAGGCTGTTCAGGAGGAACAGATGGCTGCCTGGGAGGAATTGAGTTTGGAGTTAGAGGAAATGGACGAAGCTACATCTTAAGTCGGATGACACCTTTGGCCTGTTAGGGTTTAATAGGGTTAACGGAGGTGTACCTCGTGAAGAAAAAGAAGAGTGTGCTCCCTGTCTTATTGGGGAGCTTTTTAATTATTGCCAGTGCCTGCATTTTCGCTATAAGAGTACTGAGCGAACCCACGACAACGGTTTCGCCTGCCTTTGCCGATGACGCCAATCGTCATTTGAGTGAACGAGGGCAGGATATGACTCTGATGCTGCAGACTGACCCACAGTGGGCGGCAACTCCATATGGCAGTGGATCGGACCGAAATGATCTAGCCACCAACGGCTGCGCGATTACCTCGTTAGCGATGGTCTTGTCCTATTACCAAAAACGTGTGGTGACTCCCACCGAAATTCTCAGCTGGTCGCAGGACCGCTACTATGTCAGCGGACAAGGAACAGCCTGGTCGATTTTTTCAGACTTTGCTGCAAACTTTCAGCTGTCTTATGAAGAACTAGGCTTGGATGCCGGGCGAATTCAACAGCGGCTGCAGCAAAATCAACCGGTTATCATTTCAGTTAATCCCGGTGAATTTACTGGTGTCGGTCATATTATGGTCATCAAAAAAGATGCCGCTAGTGATCAAATTATTGTCTTTGATCCTAACGACACACCTGAAAAGCACCACTATCAAAACAGCTATGAACTAGATTATATTTTGAGTCAGAGTGCCAATGCTTGGGCCTTTGCTCCGCTATAAGAAAGGTTTTTCAGACAGGACTAGCTTGAGGAGCCAAATAAAAAACCTCTCACATTTTTTGTGGGAGGTTTTTTGAAAGGGGAAAAAGATTTGATCTAGGGATATCTATACTATAGCCTGCAGTCATGAACAATTATTGACCATTCTCAGAGATTTTGTGAGATATTTTTAAAGAAAGTTTGAAGATGCGATCTTTTCTGATCCTTAACTGGTCAAGAATTTTGGCCTCTACAAATATTTCTTCGGTGTCCTCAACATTCTCAGTGCATTCAGAATAACCGCAATTGTACTTCCCTCATGCAGAATAACACCTATCGTGATATCCATTTTTCCTAAGAAATTTAAGGTCACTAGAAATAGAACAACAAACATAGAAAACAAAATATTCTGCCAAGTGATACGGGTCATTTTTTTGCTTAATTGATGCGCATAGACCAGCTTCGACAAATCATTTTTCATCAAGACCAGATCCGCCACGTCCATTGCCACATCGGTCCCATCTCCCATTGCAACACCGACGTCAGCGGTAACTAGTGCAGGAGCATCGTTAATTCCATCCCCTAACATTCCAGTTGAGCCGTATTTTTGCTGCTGCTCTTGCACGATGCTCGCTTTGTCTTCTGGCATTACGTTAGCAATAACCTCGTCCACACCAATTTGCTTCCCAACTGCTTCACCAGTTAATTTTGCATCACCGGTAATCATGGTAGTATGCAGTCCCGCTTCCTTAAAATAAGCGATAGCGTTTTTGGCATATTGGTTAGGAACATCCATCAAAGCGATAAACCCAATTACTTCTTCGTCCTTAGCGACAAAGACTACCGTTTTTCCTTCGGCTGATAATTCTTGTGCCTGCGTTTTGTAGACAAATGAAGCATTCGCAAAGGATGATGGTTTGCCGATTCGATAGCTGTGGTTGTGGTATTCAGCCGACAAACCACGTCCTACTTCATTTTCGATGGTTACTGCTACCTCTTGGCGATCAGTAAATTTGTTAATGATCGCTGCAGCCAAAGGATGATTGGATTGTTTTTCCATAGCTACAACTAAATCGATTATTTCGTCTTCATTCAAATCATTTGCAATAGCATAATCCGTGACAACAGGTTTGCCGTTAGTTAAGGTTCCAGTTTTATCAAAAGAAATGGCCTTCAGCTCTTGCAATTTGGAAAGGTATGCCCCACCTTTAACTAATACACCTTTTTTCGAAAGGTTCGAAATTGTCGCTAAAGTAGTCGGTACGGCACTGGCTGCTAATGCACAAGGTGACACTGAGATTAGGTATACCATGCTACGATAGAGACTCATCTGCCAAGTCCAGCCAAACACATACGGACCTGCCAACAGCACCAATGGAAAAAGAAGTAAAACAATCGTTACATACTTAGGTTCTAGACGTTGGATCAAAGTAGCTGTCTTGGTTAAACTCTTTTGTGATTGATTAACCATCTGCAAAATCTTCGCAAAAACCGTCTCTGAGCTATCCTTAGTTACTTCCATTGTAAAAGTTCCTGAACCATTCATCGTACTACCATAAACTTCGTCGCCAACAGTTTTCTCTTTAGGCATGCTTTCACCATTAATTGAAGCTTCATCGATCGCTGTGGTTCCGCTAAGAATAATTCCGTCAGTAGGCACTTGCGCCCCATTCAATACTTGCAGCGTATCCCCTATTTTTACTTGATCTACTGGAACTACTTTGGCAGAACCATCCGCATAAAGAATTCGAGCTTCCGTTGGGTTCATATTAAGTAGATTCGTAATTTCCCGTTTACTCTTACCATCTACGTATTCTTCCAAGAAATGAGCCCCAGCGAAAATAACAATCAGCATCGCTGCCTCCTCAAAATTCCCAATCGCGATGGCCCCAACTGTCGCCAATGCCATTAAGAAATGAACATTCGGCTGAAACTTTTTGGCAGCCGCTGAATTTCGAATAGTGTCCCCAACACCCTCTAAAATAATATGATAACCAGCGGTGACCACAGCAATCAAGAAAGCTATATTAGCAAATTGTTCATTGCTTCCTTCTAATACAAATCCTCCAATAAATGCAGCTACACCAACAAAAAACATAATAATGGCAAACTTCCCACCATGGCTGTGCTCATGTTCATGATTATGCTCGTGGTTGTGGTCATGATCTTTTTCATGATTGTGGTGGTTAATTGTGGCTTTATCCATTTTTAACACCCTTTCTGACATGCGTTTACATGAATAGTAATTCATATGTTAATCACATTATACATGAACAAACAATCATATGTCAACAGCTTCAATTGTTTTATTTCCGAAAAAATAGACGCGGTTACTTCGGGGTCTTCTGATTACTCTTTTAACAAAAAAGGTTGCTAATTTTCGCAGCAAAATAAGAAATAATTCAGCTATCTATTACTTTCCTCCTCGTCTTAGAGTAACTTGTCATTTCTTTCCATAATGAAGCGATTATTTTTTACAATTTGGTCTATCCATGAGATAATCCTTTGATTAAGCAACAAATACAGCGAGATGGAGGGTTTAATATGGAAAAAGCTCTACCAGAACTACCAGCTTCTCTGAAAAATGTTGCAGTATTCCCTGAAGACAGTCGTTATGACAAAGTACGGTCAAATGATTATAAAGTTGGTCATCCGAAAGTGGTGATCTTGGCAGAAACAGAAGAACAAGTAATTGACGCAGTGAACTATGCAGCGAAAATTAATCAGGAACAACAGATGAATTTCCCCCTTTCTATAAAAAGTGGCGGGCATGGATTGTCCGCCACATCAGTGAACGACGAAGGAATGGTTTTAGATCTTTCGCAGATGAATCAAATTACTATCATTGATGAGGAAAAGAGGCTAGTCAAAATACAGGCAGGTGCTCTTTGGGGAGATGTCGCTCAAAAGCTGACTCCTCACCACCTAGTCATTTCCAGCGGCGATCATGGCGATACTGGTGTAGGTGGATTGGCTGTATCTGGTGGAATGGGCATCCTTTTGCGTTCCTTTGGGCTCACAATTGATAAAGTGGCTGGTGCCACAATAATTACAGCTGATGGGAAAAAACATTGGGTAGATAACGAGAACGAACCTGAGCTTTTTTGGGGCATCCGAGGCGGTGGTGGACAATTAGGTGTCGTCACCGAGTTTTTATTCCATGCAGATAAAGCGGTCCCAACAGATTCTGGTTTCTCTGTTCCGATTGTCGTGCAAACAGTTGATTACTCTATCGATCATTTGCCAGCATTTATTGAAGCCTGGCATCAATGGTTCGATACTTCCTCGACAAAATTAACCAGTATTTTACTGTTGAATGCTGGTGATGATGACACGATCGTTGCTCAGGGAAGAAATTTTTGGTATGGAGATGACTCTTCTCAATCTAGAGAGGTTTTTGAAAAAGCCAATAAGCTGGGTGAAGTGTTGGAGGAAAACCAAAAATCTATGGAATACTCAGATTTTGTTCGAGCTCAGCATACCCCTCTTGAAGGAAAGAATACTGCCTACGGAAGAAATATTTTGGTCAAGCATATTTCTGAAAATGTTGCGAAAGAAATTCAATATTTACTTGATAAACCCTTTGTCTATGGCGTGGAGCTTCGTTCTCTTGGTGGTGCTGTTAATCAGCCAACCTCTTATTTTAACGCCTGGTCCTACCGTCAAGAAGAGATTATGATTGCCTATTGGTTTGATAAGAATTATGCCGAAGAAGCTAATAATCTATTTCAACCGTTCCTTCAATTTGGTACAGGGATATACGGTGCTTATTCTAGTGATGAAAGCTCAACAGAGACTCATCATGTTTGGAAGGGTGAAGCTGCTGAAAAGTTAAGGGCTTTGAATAAAAGATATGATCCTAATCAACTATTTACTCAGAATCGAAAGCTGTAGAATCCAATTTGATCGTAATGTACGAACCTAAGGAAATTCCTTGGGTTCTTTTTGTCCTCTAGCATAAAAGACCTAGCAGCTGCTAAGTCCATTACAATGCCTATATTTAACCCTAAAATAAGAGACTGGGCACTATGCCCAGTCTCTTAGTCTTTCTGATTAATCTTTGTATTTTGGCAAATAATCGCCATGAGCTTCAATCAAATCATCCACCAGATTTTTGATATCTTCCAAGGATAGTTCAGAAGCCAAATGTGGATCAAGGTAAGCCGCCTGATAGATTTTTGATTTATCTAAGGTTAAGGCCGCTTCTACCGTTAACTCTTGCACGTTAATATTCGTTCGGTTCAATGCTGCCAACTGAGTTGGCAAGTCACCAACATAGGTAGGCTGCACGCCGTTTTTATCTACTAAGCAAGGTACCTCAACACAGGCATCCGCTGGTAAATTAGTGATAAGCCCTTTGTTCAGTACATTACCAGCAATAACCGATGGTGTTCCAGTGACGATAGAGTCCATAATATAAGACGCATATTCTCGACTTCTCGTATGTGTCAGATCGCCATTGTTTACGATATCCTCACGCATAGTTTCCCAATCAGCAATCTGCTGTTCGCAACGGCGCAGGTATTCATCCAGCGGAATCGCCAGCTCTTCGATTAGTTCTGGGTATTTAGACTTGATGAAATACGGATGGTACTCTGCATTGTGCTCGCTGGATTCAGTTATATAGTAGCCAAAGCGTTTCATTAATTCAAACCGGACTGAATCGGAATGAGGGTTCGCTTTTTCAGCAGCCAATTTACGAATAGTTGGATAGAAATCTTCTCCATTGTGTGTGATCTCCAACAGAAACGCCATATGGTTGATTCCAGCAATTTTCCATTGAAATTCATTTAAATCATATTGGTCAGTAATTCCTAAATGTTCAAACAGCTCTGGTACACAGACTTGAACGCTGTGGCACAAACCAACTGCTTTAATCTTCGTTTCCTTCAAAATCCCCATCGTCAGCATCGCCATTGGATTCGTATAATTCAGTAACCAAGCATCTGGACACAGCTCTTCCATTTCTTTAGCAAACTCAAGCATGACCGGTAAAGTCCGCAAGGTTCTGAAGATTCCACCGATTCCCATGGTATCGCCAATCGTTTGCTGAAGGCCATATTTTTGAGGAATCTCAAAGTCGATCACCGTTGAAGGTTTGTAGCCTCCCACCTGGATGGCATTAATTACAAAGTCCGCATCTTTTAGTGCTTCTCTGCGATCCTGATAAGAAACAATATCCGCTCGGTTGTCGTTGGCATTCTTGTTAATATTTTTAAGCATTAGTTCTGACTCATTTAGTCGTTTTTCATTAATATCATAAAGTGCAATGTGGGCATCTGACAAACTTGGTGTCAGCATAGCATCTCCTAAAACATTTTTCGCAAAAATTGTACTGCCTGCTCCGATAAAAGTAATTTTGACCATTTTGTTCGCTCCTTCGTTTATTGATACTCTTAGTATAAAAGAACAGGAGCTAAATGAAAGCGCCCTATTTCGGGAATAGGGTACATTTTCTTAGGTATCTATTTACGGTACTCTGAAGGAGATACCTGGAATTTCTGTTTAAAGGCTCGGGTAAAGGAGTGTCTGTTTTGGTACCCGACAGCTTGGGAAATCTCTTCAATGCTTGCATCTGTGGTCATTAGCAGCATGCTCGCCTTGTTCATGCGGTAGCTTTTTAAGTATTCCATTGCCGTTAACTGCAGCTCACTTTTGATAACCTGACTAAAGTAAGTAGGGTGCAGATACATGGATTTGGCAATCTCTTCAATCGTAAGATTTTCTCGGTAATAATTATTTTTAACATATAGAGCAAACAGCTCACTATACCTTTTTTCCAAAGTTCCGGCATGAGTAGCCTCATAGTCTGTGTCGCCTTTAAAAGAAGCAAAAATTTCTAAAAACTTAGCTTGATTAAACAGCTTTTGATTGTAGCGTGAAAAATCCAATTCCATGAAACCTTCAATTTTCTTTTGAATTTCTGTTGTTGCTGTAGCACTCCCTGTGTAATGATTGGGTTGCCAGCCATGAGCTTCCAAAATCTTTTCTACTTCACTTCCCCCAAATCCGAACCAATAGTATTCCCATGGGTCTACCAGATCGGCTTGGTAATCGATCAATTCGTTGGGGCGAATCAAGAAAAAATCCCCTTGGCCTAAATGATAAGTTTTTTGATCAACCTTATAACTGCCCTTCCCCCTCACGACAAAGTGAATCAGGTAGTTTTCCCGCAAGGATGGACCGAAGCGATGACCTCTGCTGCATACCTCATGACCGACATTGAAGCAAAAGAGGTCGGAGAAGCAATCTTCCTTAAAATAAATATCCTTAAAAGATTCTGAACTCATGTTTTGCCTCCAGTGGTTGTTATTGCTTACTGATTAATCCTTCTTACTGCATATTTCTGTCTAAAATTCACTAATACCAACAAACTACTAAGATGGTGATGATTCATCATTACAGACGATCAGCTGATCATCAGCCTTTCTAGCAGTTTCCTTTTTTACCTTAGTGAGTATTTCTTTTATAGTATTCATCTATTATATCAGTCACTTAGTCCCTAAACAAAAGCAGGAACAGTTTAACTACCGTCTGAAAAAAATAAAGAGCGACCAGTTGCAGTCGCTCACATTTTCGTTGATTAAATTTTTACAATACTTCTGCCTAAATGATTCCCCTGCTTCAACGCGTCAATCGTGTCAGACAGATTATCCAAATCAGTCTCTTGAAAAACTGCTTGATCAGCAATATTCCAGACAGACGCCATTTTGTTCCACATTTCAATTCGCTTTTCTCCAGAAATATTGACAGAATCAATCCCTAAAAGTTTCACTCCTCTTAAAATGAAAGGTAATACCGTTGTTGTCAGCTTAATCCCTCCAGCATTTCCGCAGAGTGACATTGCACCATCATAATAAATGTATGGAATCAACTTCGAAGCAACCTCTCCACCCACAGTATCTAACACAAAATGATACTGTTGTTTCTTTACAGGCCGCGGACTATCATCAATACTTTCGGATAAGATGACCTCAGAGGCTCCCAGCTTTTTAGCTACCTCGATCTGTCTTTCTTTTCTAACCAACGCAATAACATTTTTATATCCTGCTTTGACCAGCATTTGAAGGGCTAAACTTCCCACACCACCTGTTGAACCAGTGACTACTATCTTTTGCTCCAATGCGGAATTCATTCCATTGCTTTCCAATGCAGCAATAGATAAAGCTGCCGTCAAGCCAGCTGTTCCGAAGATCATAGCCTCTTTTAGGTTTAATCCTTTAGGCAAGGGAATAACCCATTCGCTAGGCACTCTGGCATACTGAGAAAAGCCGCCGGTATGTGTCATTCCCATTTCAAAGCCGGTAACTAATACCTCTTCCCCCTCTGAAAAACGAGTACCCTTCGCTTCCACCACTGTACCACTTAAATCAATGCCTGGAATCATTGGATAGTTGCGAATGACTCCACCTTTTGCTTGAACCGCCAGCATATCCTTGTAGTTAACGGAAGAATAGTTTACTTGAATGAGTACTTCTCCTGAAGATAAATCATCCAGAGTTACTTTTTCAACGCCAAAGCCTATACCTTGTTCTGTTTCATTTACGACTAATGCTTCAAATTTTTCCATTTCAATTTCACTTCCTAAACAAAATAGTTTTGTTACAAAAATATTTTCATTTAAAACTTATCATGCTAGTATGGTCTTGTCAATAAAAATCGAAGGAGCGCGTCAATGAAAATCGAAGAATGCATTAATTTCTTACTTAGTGTGAGTCAACACAAAGTATTCAAACATTATAGTCAGCTTTTAGAGGAACAAGGGGTTACTCCAGCTCAAGCTGGTATCCTAAGCTGCCTTTGGAATAAAGGACAACTCACGCCCAAAAAAATTGCCGAAGCTTTGCATTTAGAAGCTCCGACCATTTCTGGAATTCTTGATAAAATGCAAAAATTGGAATTAATTGAAAGAGAAGTTGATCCGAATAATCGACGAGTCGTGCTGGTCTCTACTACAAAGAAAGCTGACAACATGCAATCAGCTATTGAAAGTGTCACCCAAAGACTGAATGATGACGTACTTTCTGCCTTTTCTGATGAAGAGTCCCAACTATTAAAAAAGTTGCTGGAGAAGCTCATCTCTGTGGAACTGACGTCTTCTTAATTACCGGGTTGCTTCGTAGAAAAAAAATATCGGAAAAGAAGCCGCCTTCTTTTCTCCGATATAGTAAATTTTCGCGTGATTTTGTTTAGAAGTTCTATTGATAGTCCACTCAGCTTTGTCAGCAAGTTCATTTGAACTGATTTCATTTTTCTTAACGTTGCCATTAACTATGAAGAAAACGTGTTACCATAGCTCTGGCTTTATTTTTTCGTAACTAATCACAGGTGTAGATTTCTCATCCAATCACGTATTTTTTGATTGCGTCAGAAGCCCCATTGTGATTATTTGTCGTCGTTTCAACCTTTGCACTGTTTTTGACTTTTTCAGGTGCATTTCCCATTGCTACCCCTAGTCCAGCCAATAACAGCATTGGGATATCGTTATAATTGTCACCAATTGCCATTGTATTTTCTAAGGAAATTTGAAAGTAATTTGCTACTTCAATTAACGCTAATTCCTTTGATACTGCCTGGTGAGTAACCTCCAAATAGTTCTCTTTTGATAGATAAAAAGCACTTTCCTCCAGGTCAATTTCTTGGCAAAATTGCTGCAGTCGTTGAACATCTTTCGTTTCTCCTATCAACAAAAATTTGTGTATAGGTGTCTCTTTGTCATCAATCAGCTGTTTGAAACTCTTTTGAATCGGCTCTTCACCCGTTATGTCTGCTTCACTTCTTGACCATTTATCCAATGTCTCAACATACCAATTCTGATTGGAATATAAGCTGATAGATATTTGTGGAAAATTTTGCTTCACCGCTTTTACTAATCGGTGTACGTCCCGCTTATCTAAGCTATGTGTGAAAATTGGTACATAGCCTTTTTCGGGTTCATTTTTCATAATCAATGCGCCATTATAGCTGGCGATTGGATCGTCTGTTATCCCTAGCTGCTGAGCAAGTGGGATAATTCCTTTTGGAGATCGGGCAGAAGCTAGTACAAAGGGAATTCCTTCCTTCTTCAATTCACTGACCTGTCGCCTTAAATCACTGTCTATCTGATGATTGCTATTCAGAATTGTGCCATCAATATCACTGATAACTAGCTTGATTTTCTTACGATTCATTTTGTTCGCCTCCCGTTTTATACGATTATTTTCGACTGTTTTTTGAATAATGCTAACTGTTTTTCATCAGGCATTTTATCGGTAATAAAGTAATCAAAATCTTTTACTTTACCAATGGCATAGGTGGAAATCTGTTCAAATTTAGCTTGTTCTGCCAATAGAATCTTTGTTTCAGCATGTGGAAATACCTTCCTTTTCACCTGTGCATCCTCTTCATCTTCAAAGCGAACGTATCCATCCTTTAACCCGGCTGCTCCTATAAAAATGGCATCAAAATAGATATTTTCTAAAACACTTATTTCAGCTAAAGAATGAAAAAAACGATGCTTAGGAAAAAATTTTCCACCTAAAAGATGACAAGTGACTCTCGGATTAGTGCTTAAACTATTTGTAACATCGAGTGAATGCGTATAAATCACTACTTCTTTTTCAATTCGTTCAGCTAAATTCGAAGTAATACTAGAAACATCTAGAAAATACGTTCCACCTGTTTTGATCAATGCAGCGGCCTTTTTAGCGATGGCCTTTTTTTCTGGTCCAGATTCCTTAAGTCTTATACTTAGAGGAGAAATCTCATTTTCTTGGGTAGTCGACATAATGCCGCCATGGGTCCGCAATGCTTTCCCTTCACTCGCTAAGATACTGAAATCTCTGCGAATAGTATCTCTTGAAACGCCGAAATGAGTCATCATTTCTTTCGCAGATAAAGATTCCTTTTCCTTCAACAGCTGTTGAATTTCGCGTAACCGCTTTTCTTGATACATCTCCTCACCTCATTTATAGTTTAACACACAATAAGTGTTTATAATGTTTTGTATGTATTTATAAGTGATTTAATTGCCAAAAAAAAGGTAAGCCCTATTGACTTACCTAGCTGTCCATTCTGTTTCAATCAATCCATTTATCCAATCCATCCGAACCTCTTGCAGGCGTTGAATATTCCATCCTCCACATTGGCCTGAGTGACATAATCTGCCTTCTCCTTCAGCTCAGCCGTCGCATTGCCCATAGCAATATTAGTCCATTGAGGGTGGAACATTACTAAATCATTGGTATCATCACCAAAAACAACCACATCTTCGATATTCCCATTTATCTTCCTCATCATGTCAATAATTCCAGTGTATTTGTCATCATACTGGAACATCAAGTACTCAGGAACAAAGCGCAGATTGCCTAGGCTATCCTTTAAAGTCAATTTCTCTTCTTCCTCTTTAGGAATTGAAAGATAGATTTTATAAATCGTATCTAAGCTGTTGAAATTCAACTCCGGATCAATTACATACTCTGTTGGTTCTTGACGTTCTCCAACCTGCTCAACAAACCGGTTATCTTTAGCCCACACCTTAATAGAATCATCCAGCATCAGCAGCACACCATACCCTAATTCATCTGCCTGATTAACAATTGCTCGTGCTTTTTCTGTATCTAAGGGACGGTTATGCAACAATTCATGCTCATAAACCAATGCACCTCCACCCGCACAGACCATATTCTGCAGTTCCATTTCCTTCATAAAAGTGATTGCTTTATAATGAGCTCGTCCAGTAGCTATTGCGACAAAATGACCATTTTCCTGCAGCTGCTTTAGTGCTTCTGCCGCACTAGGAACTACTTGGTTAGTTTGTCGATCGGTTAATGTTCCATCAATATCGAAAAAAAAGTATTTCTTATTCAAAAAAATCCTCCTTCTGTGCTGTTTATTCAGCAACACTGCATCCCCGCTATTATAGCACGAAAGAGAGAGCAGATTCTCCGCCTCTTAACAGAATAGACAAGGAATTTCTATTGGTATCCAAAGTTCCTGTCGTTGTTTCAAATAAAAAAAGCTGAGAAAAAATAAACTCTTTTTCTCAGCCCCATTTTCAAAGGAACAACAGCTTTAGCTAAACGCTCAAGAATCAGACCACAAGCTTCTGGCGAACACTGATCCAGATTTCAGATACCTCTTGCGCATGTTCCAAGCCATCTCCTGGAAAAACCTCAAGCTGATAGTCATTATTCGGTTCATAATCCGAGGTGGGAAAAAACTCTGAATATATTTTTCTGAAAATTTCTTCATTAGCCTCACTCTCGCTTAAATCTACACACCGAAATATTATCCAGTCAGCAGCTGGAATTTCACGTAAAAGGTACCCATCGGGAATATGCTTTCCTTCATATGGCGTCCCTATATAATATAAATAACGGAAGCCGTCAAAAGAAGAACCATCTGCTAATCCTATAATGGGCCTTTCACTTATCGCAGAATATTCTTTGAGCTTGCTTATAGTACCATCACTATAGCTTTTATCCCAGAATTCAGAAACCTGAACATTGTCAGCTTTTTGATACTCAGCCCTAGAAAGAAGACAAAATGCTGGCTTCTTTTCAATTCGATAGTCCATTATGCTTCCGCCTTCCAATATTACCTTGATGTATAATTTGGAAAATGCTCTGAGATTGGCTCCCGGTTTACGTGCAGCGGAGGGGGTAATTCCATGAAATTGCTTGAAAGCGCGAGAAAAGCTCTCTGGTGTATCATATCCGTATTTCAAAGCCATATCGATAACTTTACATGCATCCGTTTGTAATTCATTTGCTGCTAACGTAAGCCGACGGTAGCGAATATATTCAGAAATAGTATGACCACTTAAAATATGGAATACTCGTTGAAAGTGAAAGGCAGAAGAGTTTGCAACCTTTGAAAGTTCAATTATGTCCATATCGTCTAAGAGATTCTGTTCGATGTAGTCAATCGTTCGCTGTATCCTAGTAATCCAATCCATCATCTCAACTCCTCGTAAATCAAGTATAAGTGACGAATTAGGAGAATTCACGACATTTTATGCTTTTTACTGTTCGTTTTTAAACACCCAATAATTAGAAATGGATCCAGCTGGAATTCTTGCACGCTCCACAAAGGAAAATTCAAAAAAATATAGATGAATAAATGCCGGATATATCAAATGAACACTTAAAAATTACTCGCTTATTTTTCTTCATTAAAAAGCCGTTAAAATCTAAAAAAGATTTTAACAGCTTTTTTGTTTTATTGAAGAGTCCTTTGATTCAGCCTCTTATTTGCCTTTATTTATGCATCTTCCCAAACTTCTTTAGCTACTTCAATCACTAAAGCAAGCTTCGCCCATTGATCTTCTTCTGTCACTTTATTCCCTTCATGAGTCGACGAAAAACCACATTGAGGACTTAAACACAACTGATTAAGAGGCACATACTGAGTGGCTTCTTTAATTCGCAGCTTTAGTTGTTCTTTGTCCTCTAGCTTTGGCGTTTTTGTTGTAATTAACCCCAGCACCAAATACTGTTCTCCAATATTTGCCATCGGCTCAAAGCTGCCAGAACGTTCATCATCGAATTCTAAAAAGAATCCATTAAATTGAGAAATGCCTAATAAACGCTTAGCAATTTTATCGTAGGATCCATTGTATAACCAGTGAGATTGAAAGTTTCCTTTACAAAAGTGGAAGGTCACTGCTAAATCCTCAGGTTTTTTGGAAAGAACGGCTTCCGTAATATCACCAAATTTTTGAATTAATTCATCTGGATCGTATCCATTTTGAGTGATCATTCCTCTGAATCGCTCATCAAATAATCCACCCCAACTAGTATCGTCCAATTGCAAATAACGACATCCTGCATCATAGAATGCTTGAATTGCTTCTTGATACGTATGAATCAAATCTTTCTCAAATTCTTCAACCGTTTGATAGACAGGGTTCTCATTGTATTGCTTAGATAGAATGAATGAATCCAAGAAAATCATATTTGGTCCAGGAATTGTTTGCTTAGCAATTGCTTCTCCTGCATGAACATTTGTAAATTTGAAATGCTCCAAAAATGGGTGGTTCTTGTCAAACGATAATTTATCACTCACGTAGGTTCCCTGGGCTTCAGTTGTCACACCAAAAGCCGTCGTTGTAAAATCATAAACAGTAATGCCGTTCAAACCGGCAATAAAATCAAGATGCCACCAACGACGACGAAACTCTCCATCAGTTACTGCTTTTAATCCAACCTTTTTTTGCTTTTCAATCACTTTAATAATTTCAGTGTCTTCTACCTGAGTAAGCTCTGCCTTTGTGATTTCCCCATTTTTAAATTTCTCTCTCGCTTCTTTTAACGCCTTCGGTCGAAGCAAACTTCCTACTTGATCAAATCGAAACGGTATTTTTGCCATTTTTTGTAACACTCCCTTTTTTGTTTTTTGTGATTATTGACGTTGTCGCTAATTTTTGAGTGGCGAACTACTTGCATCCTTAAACCTTGTCAACCTACGAAAATCAGGAATGACAAAAGCCCTTAGACATCTTAAAGACATCTAAGGGCAAATTAGCTGCGTTACCACCTTATATTGCAGTGCTTTCGCAAGTCACTGCCTCGATCAGTACCCAATTTATGGAGACTGCTTGCCTTTTAACGGGGCATCCCGTACCTTCTTACTTATCAGAAGATCCACTCAAAAGCCATTTTCAAATTAAATTCTTTACGTCTCTTTTCAGCAGCCGAGACTCTCTGTTGCAAAAGGATTTAACTTTACTTTCTTTTTCATCGTGTTTATTTATTTTTTAATACCATAGCAAATACTTCTCATGATTGTCAATTATTATTTTAAAAGAAGCTCTTTTCTTTTGCTTAAAATCCTTCTGCTATCTAAAAAAAGGGAACAACTACTAACACTATTCCTAACAGATCTAGCATAAAATTCCTCGTATTATTAGCTTTCCTACATCTTTTTGCATCCGTTTGTTTAAATGCTTTTAAGAAGTATCTCAGCAATATTTGCACCTCTTATTAAAATTATAATATCCAGCAATTCTAACTCCATATCCGTGTCCTATCCTTTTACTGAACCACTTGCCAAACCTGCAATAAAATATCTTTGTAAAAATAGAAATAAAACAGTTACTGGAATTAATGCAATTACAGAAGCTGCCATAAGCGCTCCCCAATCGACAGTATTAGTTCCTTTAAACAGCATTATTGCTGGAGTCAATGTACGATATTGTTCCCTTGAGATAAAAATATACCCAAACATAAACTCGTTCCATGCATTAATAAACGCGTATAACCCGGTTGAGATAATTGTTGGGAGTGAGATTGGTAAAATTATCTTAAACAAAATTTGAATTCTGTTATAGCCATCTATTTCTGCTGCTTCTTCTAATGCTTTTGGTACTGAATCAAAAAAACTACTCATCATAAACGTACACATTGGAATAACGAATGTCGTGTATGCTAGTATCAACGAGATATAAGAATCTAATACTCTTAAATTGCGCATGATAATATACAATGGTACTAACAATAAAACTCCTGGAATCATTTGTGACAAGAGCATAAACAAATTAGCAAATTTCACAATTCTCAGTCTAAAAAATCTACTAAAAACATAACCTGCACATATAGAAATCACTAAAGAAATTAGACAAGAAATGGTTGACACAATTAAACTATTTTTTATATATGTTACAAATCCCGCATCAAAAAGTACTCTTTGAAAATTTTCAAATGTTGGGCTTTTTATAATAAAAGTGGGCACTGTCGCTCGAATTTCGTTAATCGGCTTTAATGATGAAATTAGCATCCACAAGAACGGGAACAAGCAATAAATTGAAAGTAGTATCGCTAATAGATATATACCTACTTTGCTTTTTTTCATAATCATTCTCCTAACTAATGATTTAGGCATTGTCGTCGCTTTTATTTTTGATTTTTAAATATATGACAAAACATATCGTCATTGAAATCA
This sequence comes from Candidatus Enterococcus ferrettii, assembly GCF_017377655.1. Lineage (GTDB taxonomy): Bacteria > Bacillota > Bacilli > Lactobacillales > Enterococcaceae > Enterococcus_A > Enterococcus_A ferrettii. The sequence continues at coordinate 36,624 of NZ_JAFREL010000022.1, read as the reverse complement.
TCAATAATGTGGACAATGCGGACGCTGCACCAACATCAAATTTTTGCATAGAATATCTATATATCAGAAGTGGGAGAGTTTGTGTAGCATAATTTGGTCCCCCTTGTGTCATCACCCAAATAAAGTCAAAATTGATTGCCGTCCAAATTAAATGCATAAAAATGATTATTATCGAAGTAGATTTTAGTTGTGGCAGTGTCACATGAAGAAACTGCCTCACCTTTCCTCCTCCATCAATTGAAACTGCTTCATAGAGTGACTCTGGGATTGTTTGAAGCGCCGCGAGAAATGAGATAGTAAAATATGGAAAGGATCTCCAAATGTTCACAAATATTACGGTACCCAAAGCATATTTGGGGTCTCCTAAAAAATTTATTGGTGATTCGATAATTCCTATCTTACTTAGAGCATAATTAACGATTCCGTAATCAGGATTCAACATCCAACTCCAAGTCATACCTGCAACAATAATGGGTACTAACCAAGGAATAAACGTGGCTATTCTAAAAAAAGTACGTCCATAAAATTTTTTATTAAGAAGTATTGCACTACCTAATCCAATAATATATTCCCCGCAAACTGAAGCAATAGTCCATATACAGGTATTTATTAATGCGGGTAAAAACCTTTCATCTCTCATAACTTTAGAAAAATTATCAAAATAGGCGAAACCTGATATTTCATCATTTATTAAGTGTACATTGAAAAAAGAATCATAAATTACTTTTCCTAGTGGGTATCCAATTAATACAAAAAGAAAGAGTAAGGCTGGGAGTAACATCAACAACGAAAATCTGAACTCTTGTTTTGAATTTTTCTTACTATCTAATTTTTTTTTCGTCTCCATAAAATATAATTCTCCTTACCTATTAGTCGCCATACTCTCCATTCTCTTTTAATGACTGATTGATTTCGTGTGATAACCATCTTACAACTTCTTTAGAACTCATATCTTCCTGCAACGCTTTTGCTAAAGCATCAATCATATTTTGCGATATATTACTTAACGTGACAGGTGGAAATGAAATACTATTATCCATCAGTTTTTTATACTCTGTATCCCATTTAGTATCTGTAAACACATCATTTCTTGGCGAACGATCTTGAAATGCTTGAGATTGATAGCTTTTTGACGCGAGTACTTTTGCTAATTCAATTGCTCCCTTCCTGTTTTTTGCTCCTTTTAAAACTAATAATGGTTTAGCTTCAAGATAGGTTGCATTCTTCCCTTTTTCTGGGCGAGGAATTGGTTGAATACTCACATCTTGCATTTCTTTTGTGTTTGATTTTTCTCTTTCCTGTAACCAATTTCCAGTTACATAAGAGCTGCTGATTCCAGTTGCAAAGTTCTCATCCGTTTCTTCCCAGCCCCAATTTGCCGAATGTGGACTTACAATACCTTTACGAACCAATTGTTTATAAAATTCAAATACTTTTATTGCTTTATTAGTATCATCATCACTTTCCAACCAAGTATTTTTGAACTTTCCATCACCTTGATCTTCTGCAATTTCCAATCCATATTGTGCGAAATACACAATCATTTCTTGCGGACAACGTACGCCCTTTCCAGCAATAGAATATGGATACTTTCCAGATTCATTTTTGAAATCCGACATCTTCAATAGATCTTCCCATGTTTCAGGAATCTGGTAGCTACCGTCCTCAAACGCTTTATCATGTACTAAATAAGCCCTTACTGTTGCCTCATAGGGGATTCCTACAACTTTATCACCTACTGTCATAGCGTCAACAACGGATTGAGCAAAATATTTCTTTTCAGACCAGTTATCAAATTCGTCTGTAATATCATCAAGAATATTCATGCTGTTAAATTCACCCACGAACTCTGGCAATCCCCAAACAAGGTCAGGAACATTTCTTCCAGCTGCACTTGCTAAAATTTTGTCGTGCATCATATCATAAGTAAAATTTGTATGATTAACTACATAGCCTGTTTCCTTTTCAAATTCTTTAATAAACTTCTTTGTGATTTTTTCGGTTGGCTGCCCTTCAGTATAAGCTGTCCACATTTCAATAGTCTTTTTATCTTTCGAAGTATCGTTGGAAAAAGAACATGAGGAACAAAAAAATAGAAATGTGCCTAATAGCATGCTTAGTAAGAATTTTTTTTTCTTGTTCATAAGAAATCCTCCTGATTCCTAATACTAAAAACGACATTACAAAATAGAACTATTTCTTTAAATCTGAAAGGCATTCAAATCCTAAAAGAAAAATTCTAATTTGTAATGTCATAAACAATAGCATTATGGTGTCCGACTCAAAACATAAATTGATGCTAGTTCGACCTATTTATTAACCTTATAAAGCCTAGCCATTTTGTCATTTGAAAATAGAACATTCAATTTATGTTTTGAAAATTCAAAATCAGAATTATCATCGTTTTCAGGATATGGGTACAATACTTCAACTGAAGAAATTTCATCTTCAAAATCAATCGTAAATTGATTACTCAAACTTTCAGTTCTCCATACACCTAAATAATAGGATTCATCAGTCTCTAAGGCAAAAGTGAACCATGGATCATCTAGTTTAGGTATTCCTGTCAACCATCTTGGCAATGCTTTGGGTATCACATTCCGAATATCTTTGTATACATCCAATCCTTGTTTAACTAATTCTAATCGTTTTGGACTCAACTCAGCCAAATGCCCGCTTTGATGAATTCTAAACAGCATCGCGTTCACCATGTTAAAGATAACTTCTTCACTGTCACCTTCAGAAAGCGGATAAGACCAAATTGCAGCTTGTTCTGGTGTTACACCACTGCTTGAAATGGCGGCGATTGCACCATTTCTTAAATAATCAGTCTGATCAGTCACAGACTGAATGCTGTGTCTAGATAACATCATGTAATCATGACGCATACCACCACTTCCGCAGTTCTCAATAATCAAGTCAGGATATTTTTCAAACACTTTATCTAACCATTTAATATATGCACGATTATGTTGAAGCAAACCATCACTTGGACTGTCCGCGTTTAAATCAGTTCCAATTCCTGCTGTGATATTGTAGTCCATTTTTATATATCCAACTTTATAATCACTAATTAATCGATCAATTACTGAGCTTGCGTACTCTCTTACTTTCGGATTTCTAAAATCCAAATGATAACGACTATGGTCCTTTACTCTAATACCATGTCGACAGATAAACCAATCATCAGGTAGTGAATTCGCAAGATCACTATTGATTCCCATTACTTCGATTTCTAACCATAACCCTGGAACCATTCCTTTATCCCTAATATATTGGATCACTTCTTCAATTCCTCCGGGAAAACGTTCTTTAGAAGGCAACCATTCTCCAACATTGTCCCACCAAAAACCGTCTGAATACCATCCACAATCTATTACATAATATTCACAACCAACTTCAGCAGCTTTATCAATCAATGGTTTCTCTACTTCTGTTGTAGGATCACCCATCAGACAATTCATGTAATCATTGAAAATGATTGCACACTTTTCATTATCCTCATTTGGACGTCGAATAGCTCTTCGATAACTCGTTAACTCTTTCATAGCCTCATTAAAATCTCCAATAACTGATCCGTAAGCTACTGTTACTGTTTCAAACGAATCGCCATTATCTAACGATTTCCACCAGTGATTTGTAGGTTCTGTTGGACCAAAACCTCTAAACTGTAAAGTATTTCCATTCCCACAATCGCCTAATTCCCAGTACCACTCGCCATTATTTTCAATTTGCCAAAAGCTAACCATATTCGTAAATGGATTATGGATAACCGCTTGAGGACTGTATTGAGAACATGAGAACGAACAATTACTCAAAGCGGAAATAACTTTTGTGGAATTTTGAATATGTTCTCCATCAAGACGATACTCTAACCCAAATTCTTTTAAAGTTCCCTTTTCCCATTGAAGCTCACCTTGCCATGAATTATGTGGTAAAAATAGAATATTGTCAGTATAAGGTTGAAACACTTCGCCATGATTAAGATTGTTGATGTTGATCGAACTAATGTACTCTACACCAATTTTATTCCCAATATTTTCTAGTTTTGTTTTCCATTTAAATACATTCGTGCCTATAACATTACTGATTGTAGTAACCGTTTTTAAATGAGTTTTTCCATCATTATACACTTGAGTAACAAAAATTAAATTTTCCTTCCGCTCAATAGATTCAAATTCCAAAGCAGCTCCAATTTCACTATTGCCGATTCTGTTCCCTTTGTGTTCAGGTTGATTGTAACCCGTGATTTGAACTTCAACAATGTTCCCCATTTCAGTTACTACAGGATCAAGTTTTGATATTTCTGGGTTTTCTTTCGCGGAAAAATTAACCAATCGCAACTTGTTTTCGCTAGTTAAGACAAACATAATATTAGTATCTTCAAAAATAAAAGTGTATGTTTTTTCGATATTCATAACTATCCTCCATTAAAGTGTTATAGTATTAATTTTGAGAAACTATGCTTCTTTAGAATTAGATTTTCTACTTTGTAAATCAGCAATTATTGATGGGTATAATTTATCAAGCTTGTAAATTCCTAGTACCAATAGGCTTACAACTCCGGCAATAGCTGGCATTCCAATAAACAAGAACTTAATTGCTGAAACTGCAGAATCTGGTTGAATATCACTAAATCCTAATGCCCCATTATATTTACTAGCACTTAATACCCCGCCAATTATTGCTGTTACAACTCCAGCACCAACTGTTCCTGTAAATCCTTGCATACTGAATGTTAGTCCCTCAAAACGCGTATGAGAAGTCCATTCTCCGTATTCAACAGTATCACCAAGCATCGCGTAATATACTGCAATTTGACAGCCGTAGCCAATACCACGTAGTATGGAAGTTAAAATTAACATAGTTGTGTTCTCAGTAAATGGTAATAAAATTGCATAACTTGCTAGGATAATTACCCAACCTAACAAGGTAGTATAGCGTTTTCCTAATCTTTTTACGATAAATGGCATGATGAAGAACGAAGCAATACAAGGAATAATGTAAGCAGAGTTCATAATTCCAATCATGTCACTTCTGTGTAGAACAGCTTTACAATAATAAGTATTTACTGTACTGATGGCTTGAAAGAAAACATTGGTTGTAATTCCCAATACAACAACAAAATACCAATATTTATTCTTTAGGATAGATTTAATCCCATCCATCAAATTAACTTTCTCTTGCTTTTCTTCTTCCGTCTGTACAACCCGCTCTTTAGTTCCTAAGAAACAAAGGAAGAATAGTAATCCTGCGATAGCTCCAAATATAGCATAAACTATTCCCCAAGCTGCTCTTTCTCCAAACCTATTTCCGAAAAAGCCAACCAATGGTAAGGTGCATGCTGTAATAATTAAACTAGCTATCTGTGCGAATAATTGTCTAAAAATATTCAACAGAGTTCTTTGATATTGATCTTGAGTCATTAATGTACTCAATGCTCCATACGGTAAATTTATAAATGCGTAAACTGTCATCAATATATTATAGCTAACAAAAATATAAACAATTCTAGCTTTCTCCGAAAAATCCGGTACTGCAAATAATGCAAAAATCGCGATTGCAAATGGAATTGCTAAATTAAGCATCCATGGTCTAGCTTTTCCGTATTTTGATTTAGTCTTGTCAACTAGACCACCAACGATTAAATATACAATTGCATTTATCACTCGAGAAATTAAAAATATAGTCCCAATTACTGCCGCATTTACCTGAACAATATCTGTGTAATAATACATAATAAAAGCACCCATAGACGCCCACACTACATTACTGGCTGCATCACCAAAACCATAAGCAACCTTTTCTTTAAAATCGAGATTTTCCCCAATCATTTTTACTTTCTTTTCCGAGATTTCCACACTAATTCCACCTTTCGTTCCATAAAAACCTTTTCATTTGTAACAACTAAGTAATGATTGATCTCCCTTCTTGATATTTGAATAAACCAGTATTTATGATAAAATAAAATCAATCCAGTTAGTTAATATACTTTACTAACTATAGTCGTATAGTAATCCACCAAGTTTAGTTTGTCAAGCGCTTTCTAAAAGTTTATACTAATTATTCGAGGTGTTGAAAATGCATAAAACTAATTTAGACATAAAAGAAAATAATGAAGCTGTAATTATCAAAGCTATTATAGAATCAAAATCGATTTCTAGAGCACAACTTTCTGTATTAACTGGACTTACTAAACCATCAGTCACTACAATTACTAAACGACTTTTGGATTCTTCGTTAATTGAGGAACACGAAATTGGTACCCCTAGTTCTCTTGGAGGACGCAAGCCCATCATGCTAAAATTCAATCCGAAATCTGCTCTTAGTATTGGTATTAATATTAGAGAGGATGGATTCGACGGAACTCTTAACTTTCTTGATGGCGCTGTTATTGATCATTTTAGCAAAAATAAAATTACTATTTCTGAAGAGAACACATTACAAGAACTTGTCGCAATGCTAAATATGTTCTTCTTGAATCTACCAAGTACTCCACACGGTGTAATCGGAATTACTATCAGTATTCATGGAACAGTAGAAAATAATAAAATAATTTTTGTACCACATTATAGTCTGGATTCCATTGATCTTGTTGAGGAAATTTCTAAAATTTTTATGGTTCCAGTTTATCTAGAAAATGGCGCGAATCTTGCTGCCTTGGCTGAATATGCTTTCTCCACAAAATATGACAATTTGATCAGCTTAAATGTTTATGGAGGTATCGGTGCAGGAATTATAGAGAAAGGTGAATTATTGATCGGCCACAACGGACAAGGTGGAGAAGTTGGACATACAACACTGTACCCTAATGGGAAGCTCTGTCCTTGTGGAAACCATGGATGTTTAGAACAATACGCAGCTAATGATATTGTTATTAGTACGATAGAAAAAAAACTACAACGAAAGTCTATTTCACTTTCGGAAGTGAAAGATTTATACTACCAGAATAATCAAATCGTGGTAAATAGTATTAATGAAATGGCTTATCATTTAAGTATCGGTGTACAATCCTTGGTTGCTATTATTGCTCCAGATATCATTTTCTTAAATAATCCTCTCAGCAAAGAAATACCTGAGATTTTAAAGATTTTAAATGATCATCTATCTAGTCGATTTTCAAAAGACACAACAGTTTTAAATAGCCCTTTAGGATATAATGCTATTCAATTAGGCACTACAATAAATAACACACAAAGATTTCTTAATGTAAAGAATCTTAAGTTTATTTAATACTGAAGTATATTATTTTCACTAGTAGTGCAAAGATCAAAAACCACCAAAATCCTTAGCTATCTAGACAAAAAAAGACCTTTCCATGAATAAATATAGTTCAAAAAACGTCACTTCAGGAATAGATTTCTTCCATCAATTTTAATGAATTGCCAGAAGAAATCAAAAAAAGAGCACATTCATTATTTGAATGTACTCTCCTTTAAGTGATATTCAATTTTTAGCTAATAGCAGTTAAAATGGTAACTTTTCTTACTTTGTATCAATGATTTTAAGCCATTTTTACTGAGTTTTGCCATTATTTCCGATACATCTTAAATTCTAAATACAAATCATTATAGATCTGCAAGTATTCTGGTCCTAAATCTTTATATACCTCTAAATGACTGATGGTTTCATCATCAGGATAGAATTGCTTGTCCTCGGAAATTTCTTTAGGCAGCATGCCCATAGCTACTTTGTTCGGTGTTGAATAGCCGATGTATTCTGCATTTGCTTTAGCATTTTCTGGGCGCAGCATGAAATTGATGAAGTCATAGGCTCCCTGTTGATTCTTCGATGTTTTGGGAATGACAATATTATCAAACCAAAGATTCGATCCTTCAGGTGGAATGATATAATGCAAATGCTCATTTTGCCCCATCATATCGGCAGCTTCTCCCGAAAAAGTTACCGCGACGGCACTCTCTTCATTGGCCATATACATTTTAATTTCATCAGCAACAATCGCTTTAACATTTGGTGTAAGCTGGTTCAGCTTATTAGTTGCTTGCTGCAGCTGTTCCATATTTTTACTATTGATAGAGTAGCCAAAGGTAGTCAAAGACAAACCCATAACTTCTCGGGCCCCGTCAATCAGCATGATATTGTTTTGCAGCTCGGGGCGCCACAAATCTTCCCAATGCTTAATTTTATCCCCATCAATAAACTTATCATTGTAAACAATACCCAACGTTCCCCAGAAATAGGGGATCGAATACTGGTTATTCTTGTCAAAATCCAAGTCTAAAAATCGGGGATCAATGTTTTCCAGCCCTTTAATCTTACTGTGATCCAATGGCAGCAGCAGCTTTTCTTTTTTCATCTTTTGAATCATGTATTCACTAGGAATCGTGATATCGTAGGAAGTACCACCTTGTTTAATCTTGGCTTCCATCGCTTCATTAGAGTCAAAGGTTTCGTAATTTACTTTATAGCCATACTCCTTTTCGAACTGTTTTAACAAATCAGGGTCAATATAATCCCCCCAATTATAAATATTCAGCACATTGGAGCTAGCGTTGCTGGCCCGATTTAAGCGAAAATCGAAGAAGGTCAGCAGTAAAATAATGGCAATAACGCCGATAAAGAGTGATTGCAGCTTTCTCATTTCAGTACTGCCACCTCCTCAAATTCTCGTTTACGTTTTTTGCCTTTCTTAGTGTTGTCGCGGCTGATAAAGTAATAGCCAATCACTAAGATTAACGAGAAGATAAAGACTAAGGTCGATAACGCATTAATTTCTAGGCTAATTCCCTGACGTGCACGAGAATAAATTTCCACAGATAAAGTAGAAAATCCATTACCGGTAACGAAAAAGGTAACAGCAAAGTCATCCAACGAATAAGTAAAAGCCATAAAGTAGCCGGCAATAATACCCGGTGTCAAGAAAGGCAGCACGATATTACTGAGTACTTGCAGATTGTTCGCGCCTAAGTCACGGGCCGCGTCAATCATTGAATCATTCATTTCCTGAAGCTTTGGCAGCACCATCAATACAACAATCGGAATACTGAAGGCAACGTGAGACAACAACACACTGATAAAGCCTAACTGAAAGCTGCGAAGATACCCTCCCAGCATAGTAAATAAAATCAAAAAGCTGGCCCCGATGATAACATCGGGAGAAACCATCAAGATATTATTTAAGCCCATCAGCGCATTCCTTGAACCACGTTTACGCGTATAGTAAATTGACATGGCGCCAAAGGTTCCAATCGCTGTCGCAATTAAAGCAGAAAGAAATGCCAAAACAAATGTTTGCAGCACAATACTAATTAAACGTGTATCGGAAAATAAAGTTTCATAATGTTCCCAAGTAAATCCAGTAAAGCTGGTCATAGTTCCACCAGCGTTAAAGGAATAAAAAATCAAATAGAAAATTGGCACATAGAGCAAGACGAACACCAAAACTAAATAGAGGTTCGACCATGAGAAACGTCTTTTTTTCATCAGGCACGCCCTCCTTTTCTGCGTTCACCCGTTAGCATCATGACAATAAACATTGCAAAAATCAAAATCACACCGATCGTTGATCCCATCCCCCAGTTTTGTGTAACCAGAAAGTGTTCTTCAATCGCCGTCCCCAGTGTAATTACTCGATTTCCTCCAATCAAACGTGTCAACATGAATAAGGAAAGAGAAGGAATAAAGACTGCTTGTACGCCACTTTTTACTCCGTTCATTGACAAAGGCAGAATTACCCGGCGGAAAGTCTCCACACTATTAGCACCCAAATCACGACTAGCACTAATCAAGGAAGGATTAATCTCCTCCAGCGCATTAAAAATGGGCATAATCATAAAAGGCAGCTCTATATAAGCCGCTACAAACATAAAGCTGAAATCAGTAAACAACAACTGTTTAGGCCCAATTCCAATAAAGGATAGAAATTCATTGATTGATCCATTCGTACTGAAAATACCAATAAAGGCATAGGCCTTCAGCAATAGATTAATCCATGTAGGCAAAACCACCAACAGCAGCAGCAATTGACGATGCTTCAGCTTAGAGAGGAAATAAGCAGTCGGATAACTAATCAGCAATGTCATTAAAGTAATCAAAAAAGCAAATAAAACAGAATTTAAAGTCATACCTAAATAAGTTTTTGAAGTTAAATAAGTATGGTAATTGCTTAAAGTAAAATTGCCATCCATATCAAAAAAAGATTGATAAATAATTAGAATCACTGGTGCAATAACAAAAAACAGCAACCAAAAATAGTAAGGGATCGAGTAAATTCGCCGCATGCTTCTCATAAATAGTCCCCCCTACTCTTCATAGCTTTCTAAACGAGCATCAAATTCTTCTTCCGTTTCATTAAAACGCATAACATGAATATCTTCTGGTTCGAAAGCTAGGCCGACTTTAGTACCCTCTTTGGCTTTACGGGTAGAGTGTACCGTCCATTCATTGCCATCTTGGTCAATACCGACAATTTCGTAGTGAACGCCACGGAAGAGTTGAGTATTGACTGTTACTACCAGCTTCCCTTTTTCTGGTGAAGTGATGTTTAAATCTTCAGGACGTAAAACCACTTCCACTGGCTCATTAGGACGCATACCGCTATCAACACATTCAAATTCTTTGCCAACGAATTTTACCAAGTTGTCCTCAATCATTTCACCTGAAACAATATTACTTTCTCCCACAAAATCAGCTACAAAGTGATTAATCGGCTCATCATAAATATCCACTGGGGTACCGCTTTGAACAATTTCCCCTTTGTTCATCACAAAGATTTCATCGCTCATTGCTAAGGCCTCTTCTTGGTCATGCGTAACAAATATAAAGGTAATACCCAATCGTTTTTGTAACTCACGCAATTCATATTGCATATCCGTTCGCAACTTCAAATCCAAAGCGGACAACGGCTCATCCAATAAAAGGATTTTCGGCTCATTGACAATCGCGCGTGCAATCGCCACCCGTTGACGCTGGCCCCCAGACATTTCTGTAATTTCGCGGTTTTCATATCCCGGCAGTTGAACTACTCGTAAGGCGTCTTTGACTTTCTTTTCAATTTCACTTTTTGGCAGCTTCTTGATCTTCAGACCAAAGGCAACATTGTCAAAAACGTTCATATGAGGAAACAACGCATAATCCTGAAATACAGTATTCACCTGACGTTTGTTGGCTGGCACATCGTTCATTCGTTTACCTTCTAAATAAATGTCTCCTGCAGTTGCATCGGTAAACCCAGCAATGATGCGCAAAATAGTGGTTTTTCCGCAACCAGAAGGACCTAATAAGGTATAAAAGCGTCCCTCTTCTATATCAAAACTAACATTTTTCAATACTGTTTCATCATCGTATTCTTTTACGATATCGTTAAAAGAAATAATTATGTTTGCCATGACTCGCTCCTTTTCATCAACGAAGGGCTTCCTGAAAAAACTTCTGCTCTTCGCCTTTTATTAGTTAATTTATAAATACGACTCTGTCGCTACGATTAATACTTTAGTTGGTTTGTTGCCATGGTTTTGCAACCGATGCGGTTTGCTGGCCTCATAATAAATACTTTCACCGGCATGGGCGACAAAATAGTCGTCGCCAAACTGCAGCCCTATCGTTCCTTCTAAAATATAAATAAAGGTTTCTGATAAGGACGGAGAGAATTGCTTGTATTGACCGGCCTTCTCCAAAGTCAGCAAGATCGGTTCCATTTCTTTCTCATTAGACTCCGGGATCAGCCACTTAATGTGATACCCGTTGGTTTCGTCACTGTATGAAGTGGTGTCTTCTTCTTTATAAAGAATCTTTTGTTCACCGATTTTTTGACTGAAAAATTGTTCCGGTGTAACTCCTAAAACTGCTAAAATATCAAAAAAAGTTTCCATTGAGGGCGAGCTTAGGTTCCGCTCCAGCTGAGATATGTATCCCTTGGACAAATCTGTCCGTTCCCCCAGCTCTTCTTGCGTTAAATTCTTTTGAATCCGTAAATTCTTCAGCTTCTCGCCTATTTCCATTAAGCCTCGCCCCCTTGTTTGGTAAAAGTAAACTTCTTGTTTAATAGCACCACTATAGTATACGAACTTTTTGATAAAAAGCAAGACAGAGCAAAGGTTTTCTTAGAATTCTCTAACCTGAATAATTTGTTGAAAAAAGAACATAGAAAGTTGCTTTTTCCGTGGTTTCCGCTAAGATGGAAGTAACAAACTTTTCTTAGTAAAGGAGTAATTACATGACCATTTATCGGCGGTTACGGGTAATAAAAGAGGAAACCATTACGACTGAAATTGAGAATTTTGAAGCCCCTGAGTTGCAGCCTGGTGAAGTATTGATTGCTGTCAGCTACTCAGGTATCAATTACAAAGATGCTCTTGCTACACAACCTAATACTGGAGTATTGAGAAGCTATCCTTTAACACCTGGAATCGATATGGCAGGTACTATTGCTGCTACCAACGATGACCGTTTCACTGTGGGTGATGAAGTTTTAGCAACCAGCTATGGCATTGGCGTTAGTCAAAATGGTGGGTTGAGTGAAGTGCAAGTTGTTCCTGCAGATTGGGTCGTGAAGCTGCCACAAGGACTCACTACAAAGCAAGCCATGACCTATGGAACTGCTGGATTCACTGCTGCCCTTGCAATTGATTCACTGGTACAGCAAGGTTTAACTAAAAAGAGCCGAGTACTGGTAACTGGTGCAACAGGTGGTGTGGGCGGCTTTGCCCTGCAATTTTTACAAACAATCGGTTGTCAGGAAATTGTTGCTCTATCTAGAAAAACGGATCAAAAGGATTACTTGACTCAGCTGGGAGCTACGACTGTAATAACCCCAGATGAATTCTTCCCAGAAAACAATAAACCTTTGAATAAACAGGTAATTGATTATGTAGTGGATACGGTTGGTGGCGAACAATTAGGCAAATTAATTCCTTTTGTTAATTATGGCGGCAGTATGGCGCTTTGCGGAAATGCAGGTGGACTGAAGCTAACGATGACTGTGCTGCCGTTTATCTTACGAGGAGTCAATCTATTAGGAATTGATTCAGTCGAAACACCCATGAAAAAAAGGGCAGCGATTTGGCAGAAAATGTCGAATGAATGGCGAGTACCTGATAGCATTAAAGTCCAAGAAATATCTTTAGAGCAAGTTCCAGAAACTGCCAAATCCATTTTAACTGGTAAACACATTGGCCGCACTTTAGTCCGTCCCGGGGAGTTAAAATCATGAGAATTCTAATTACAGCTGGCGGCACTACAGAGAAAATTGATGATGTGCGTGCGATAACGAACCATTCCAGTGGTCGCCTAGGAAAAACTATTGCTGAAGCTTTTTTGTCTGAGAATGCAACAATTGACTATATTACAACAAAACAGGCAGTTAAGCCCGACGATCAACGAGTAGCTCTCCACTTAGTTGAATCCACCAGTGAGCTCGCGGATAAATTGAATGAATTAATGACTGTCAACTGCTATACTGCAGTGATTCATAGTATGGCTGTGAGTGATTTTACGCCAGAAAGTTCCGTTACGATGGAAGATTTGCAGCAAACCATTGCCACTCATCCTGCTGATTTAGCCGCCTCTTTAAAGGCTAAAGATCAAGAGCGCACAGAGAAAAAGATTTCTTCCGACACCGATCATTTAGTGATCGTTCTGAAAAAGAACCCTAAGGTCATCCAGCAAATTAAAGAGCTGCAGCCAGAAACGATTCTAGTTGGCTTCAAGCTGTTAGTCGATGTCCCTATGATTCACTTGCTGGATGTTGCGAAAAAGAGCCTAGAGAAGAATCAAGCTGATTTCATTTTAGCGAACGACTTAGCGGAAATTAGTGGTGAGACCCATCATGGTTATCTAATCAATCAGCAGCATAAAGTAAAAGAAGCTCATACCAAGTCGGATATCGCTCAATTGATTAAGGAAGCAGTTTTAGAAAGGACGAACGCGTAATGAAAACTATTCTTTTAGGAGTCAGCGGCAGTATTTCAGCCTACAAAGCAGCCGATCTGACCAATCAACTGACAAAACTTGGCTACCAAGTAGATGTAGTTATGACCCAAAGCAGTCAAGAATTTATCACGCCATTGACTATCCAGTCTCTTTCTCACCGTTTGGTTCACACGGACGTCATGGCTGAACCTGACCCAGCTAAAATTAACCATATTGAGTTAGCGAAGCGGGCTGACTTATTTTTAGTCGCTCCTGCTTCAGCCAACATCATTGGCAAACTGGCAAATGGCCTTGCGGATGATTTATTATCTACCGTAGCTTTAGCATTACTGCCAGAAACTAAAAAAATTATTGCTCCAGCAATGAATACCTATATGTATCAAAATCCGATCGTTCAAAGAAACTTAACCACTTTGCAAGAAGTCGGTTATGAAGAAATCCAACCCCGGGAAGCATTGCTGGCCTGCGGCGATTATGGCCGTGGTGCGTTAGCCAATGTTTCAGAAATCGTTGATCGAGTGATGAATTTGTTGAAGGAGTAGCACGGTGAAAAATATAAATATTAAAAGTTTTACTTTAACCGCTATGTTTTTAGCGATTATGATTATTTTGGCGATCACCCCGTTAGGTTTTATACCAATCGGGCCGATCAATGCCACTACTATGCATATTCCAGTCATTATTGCGTCAATTATTTTGGGTCCAAAAATTGGTGCTGGATTAGGCGGGATTTTTGGAATTCTTAGTCTAGCTCGTTCAACTATCGTTATTACTCCAATGTCCTTTGTTTTCTCACCTTTTATTGCGAATCCGCTAACAGGTCAGGGAGACTGGCGGGCTGTAATTGTAGCCATCGTTCCACGTATATTAATCGGCATTGTTCCCTATTTCGTTTACATTGGAATTAATCGTTTAATGAAAACAAAAGCACAACCGGTGAGTTTGTTCGTCGCTGGCCTAATGGGGTCCATGACCAACACCATCTTGGTAATGAACCTGATTTTCTTCTTTTTCAAAGACAGCTATGCAAACGTTGCTCAAGTCGCAGCAGATGCTGTTTATGGTGTCATTTTAGGAATTATTTTTGGCAGCGGACTCGTCGAAGCAATTGTGGCCGGAATTGCTACAGCAGCTGTTTGTGCGGTTCTTTTAAAACTAATGAAACAACCTAAATAAGAGGGTAGAGCCAGGCTCTACCCTCTTTTAACGCCCTTCTTATTGAGGATCTTCTCCAATAATTCGAACTTCAGTTTCTAATGTTACTTCGAACTTTTCTTTAATCACTTGCTGAATATGAGCAATCAATTCAATATAATCCGTTGCCGTCGCCTGATCAACATTTACAATAAACCCGGCATGCTTCATTGAAATTTGAGCCCCGCCCCATTTTAATCCTTGCAAACCGGCATCTTGAATCAGCTTACCGGTAAAATGACCTGCTGGGCGCTTAAATACACTCCCACAAGACGGATATTCCAGCGGTTGTTTTAATTGACGAAGCTCTGTCAATTCAGTCATACGTTTTTGGATACTATCATAATCTCCATGAGTCAGCTTAAACCGAGCATTTAAAACGATAGCGGGTTGGTCTTGGATCGCTGAATGACGGTAGCTAAAGTCCATCTGCTCTGATTTCCAAGTTTCAAAAGTTCCATCTGCCAGCAACACATCGACTGATTCGAAAACATCCTGCAGCTGTCCATCATAAGCGCCTGCATTCATAAAGACTGCTCCACCAATACTGCCAGGAATTCCGCAAGCAAATTCAAAGCCTGTTAACGAATGCTCTAGGGCAACATAGGTGGTATCAATCAGCTTAGCTCCTGCTTCAGCAGTGATTGTATCTCCTTCCACAGCAACCTTTGTCATGTCAGTAAGCATCATGACTACTCCTCGAATTCCGCCATCCTTCACAATTAGATTGCTGGCGTTTCCTAAAACCAACCAAGGGATTCGATTTTCACGGCAATAATCAACTAATTGTTTAATCTCTTTTTTATTTTTCGGAAATGCTAACACATCAGCTGGCCCACCAGTTTTAGTATACGTATAATCCATCAAAGGTTTATTTAGTAAAATGGTCATTGCAGGCATTGCCTCTACTAATTTTTTTCTATCCACATCATTTGTTCCTTTCTTGTGACATCCTTGTTATTTTAGCATGCAGATAACAATCTTACCAGCCCATTATAGTTGATGACGGATATGTCGATTAATCATCTCTTGGCACAAGCGATGACTTAACAATACATGTTCCTGTTTCAGGTCGACAGACTTATCCCCTTTTAATGCTGATAAGAATGCCAGTACCATTTGCTCAAAGCCGCGTTTCTCTAGAGCAGACGTCCAGTCACCAAAACGTTGCGTCGATTCTGTCGTATCTTCTCGAATAGTTAACTCGCTTAATTGATCCAGCACTAAGGTTTTGTCTGGACTGGTTACTTGATATTGCTCTGCTTTAGCACCACTTTTTAGATCCATGGTTAAGTAAGCTTCTGTTGTGGCATTAGTCAACAACATTCGAGCATAGGTCATCTTACCAGCTTCTTCGTAAATTTTGGTATGAATTTCACCTACATTTCCGTTTAGTAAATAAACACCTGTATCTACTAAATGAATAAACAAATCGTAAATGCCATAACCTATATCTAAAGGATGTTCTACCTCATTTTTTTCTAGTCGAATCGTTCGTTTATCTGCCAAACCATGTAACTGTTCCACCATCGGCGCAAATCGTCGATTAAAGCCCACCATAAAAAGCAGCTTTTTTTCCTCGGCTAACGCCATCAAATGTTTCACTTCTTCGTAGTTTTCACTGACTGGTTTATCAATAAAAACGGCTACATTTTCTTCTAAACATCGCTTTGCTAATGCGTAATGGGCACTGGTAGCCGCATGAATAAAGCATGCATCAAGTTTTTTAGCGAGCAATTCATCTACATTAGGCACTGTTTCTTGAAAGCGATATTTTTGTGAAACTTTTTTCCGCACCTCTTCCCGCCTTGTGGAAAAGATGAACGTTGCCTGATCACTCAGCTTGGCATAAGTAGGAAGATAGGCTTTCTGAGCAATGTCTCCTAAACCAATTATACCGATTCTCATATCACTGCCTCCTCGTCGATTTTTCGTGCATCTTTATTTTACCATTGGAAAGAGGATTCACAACCATTGCTTCTTTTATAATTGTTTCCCATCGGCTTTTTCGTTAGAATAAGGGAAAGGGAGGAATCATCTTGAAACTGATCTCATGGAATGTTAACGGACTGCGGGCCGTAATGAAAAAGAACTTTATGGATGTATTCAACGAATTAGATGCTGATTTTTTCTGTTTGCAGGAAACTAAGCTGCAGGAAGGGCAAATTGAAATGGATCTGCCTGGGTATTATCAATACTGGAATTATGCTGAGAAAAAGGGTTATTCTGGCACAGCCATTTTTACTAAACACGAACCGATAGCGGTCACTTATGGTATGAATCAAGAGGTCCACGATAATGAAGGACGACTGATTACATTAGAGTATGCGGATTATTATGTTATCACCTGCTATACTCCTAATTCCCAAAACGAATTGAAACGATTGGATTACCGGATGGAGTGGGAAGAAAGCTTCCTAGCTTATTTAAATGAACTAAAAACTAAAAAAGCAGTCATTTTCTGTGGTGATCTAAACGTTGCCCATCAAAATATCGACTTGAAAAATTGGAAAACGAATCAAAAAAATGCCGGCTTCACACCACAAGAACGAGAAAAGTTTACAAATCTGCTAGAAAATGGCTATATTGATACTTTCCGATACTTCTATCCAGAATTAACTGGTGTCTATTCTTGGTGGAGCTATCGTTTTAATGCTCGCAAGAATAATGCCGGGTGGCGGATTGACTATTTTGTTGTTTCTGATGATTTGAAAGAAAAGTTAACCGATGCCAAAATTTGGACTGAAATTACTGGCAGTGACCACTGTCCCGTAGAATTAGATATCAGCCTTTAAGATTTTTTTGAAAAAATGCACGCCTGCTACTCAATTGCTGCCTTTTGTGGTACAACTGAGTGGGAGGTTTTTTTGATGAACTTTATCGCAATGGATTTTGAGACTGCTAACTACCAAACTCATAGTGCCTGTTCGTTGGCATTGGTTATGGTAAAAAATAGTCAGATTATCGGAGAATATTATTCGTTGATTCAACCGGAAACGGATTTTTTCTGGAAAAACATTCAAATCCACGGCATTCATCCCGAAGACGTAGCTGAGGCACCTAAGTTTCCAGCGGTCTGGGACGAAATTCAGAAATACTATCAAGAAAATCGATTAATTGTCGCTCACAATGCCGGCTTTGACACCAAGGTCTTAGCAGGCTGCTTGGATTATTATCAAATTCCTCAGCCAAATTATTTATCTTTGTGTACCGTACAAACAAGTCGTAAGCTGTTCCCTGAGATGCACAACCATCGCTTGAATACGGTCTGCAGCGAATTATCGATTCCTTTGGAAAACCATCATGACGCTTTAGAAGACAGTCGTGCCTGTGCAAAAATTCTCCTTTACCAAGAAGAACACTTTGGTACTGATCCCCTGAAAAAATTAGTCAAAGCTTTATAATATATGACATACGAAAAAACCGAACAACTAGCAAATTTGCTTCTTGTTCGGTTTTTTATTTTTAAGTCTAGTCAATCAACAAGCTCATTAAATAAACATCCAGAAATTCTCCATGGTTACTACGAGCACCGCGAATCATCGTTGCTTCCTGTTGAAAGCCGAATTTCTGATATAATTGAACCGCTCGTGCATTTTGGGTCTGAACCGTTAACTCGAGCCTTCTAATGACTTGGCTCTCTTGCGCCCAATAAAGAATTTCTTCCATCAGCAATGAACCCAATCCAAGTCCCCAAAATTCCTTCAAAATACTAATCCCAATTTCACCGATGTGAGCTACCCGGTATTCAGCCGAAGCCTTCACTGAAGCATTACCCACCAGCTGATCATCCACAAAAACTACCAACAGCAAATTATTGGGGCTTTCATATAAGCTTTCCAAATGCACCGCCAGCATTTCTGGTGTCAAAGCCATCCCGGTTTCATCCATTACTAGGTATTCGGTTTCTTGAGCTACCTGCTGACTCAGCTGCAGCAAAGCTTCTGCATCATCAGGAATTGCTTCCCGAATCACAACATCCAAGGCTTCACTCATTTTCTTGCTCCCACACTTCCTGAATCCGTTCTTTTAATGCACTTCCCTGTTCACCATGTGCTATCAGTTCTGCTTTTCGTCTTTGATCATTCTCAATATCTTTATGTAACAGCAGCTCCAAAAAGTCTTCTGGCTGATAGTCTCCCAACTGGCGGCCCCACTCAATGACTGAAAGACCCTCACCTTCAAAATATTCATCTAAGCCTAAGTCATCAGCACCACTATCAATACGATAAACGTCCATATGGTATAACGGAATTTTCCCCTGTTGATATTCACGAATAATCGTATAGGTAGGGCTCTTAATCATTTGGACAATGGCCAATCCTTTAGCAATCCCTTTAGTTAAGGTGGTCTTCCCTGCGCCAAGATCCCCCGTTAAAATTAAATTATCCCCCGGCTCAGCAACTTCACCAATTATGATGCCTAAGCGTTCAGTTGCTTGTGTATCCTTTAAAATAATCACTCTGCGTAGCTCCTTTTTCCAATGATCTCTACCAGACAGTATACCGATTTACGGCAGGAAAGTAAAAAGAGAAACGGTGAGAATCCATTCTCCTTACTTCAGATCGAATTTGCTGTCTTACTCATCGAAAAGAACAAATTCCCGATATTTACGAGCTAAAATAGTCAAAATGATATTTAAACCCACCATCGAATTGCCACCACCAACTACTGGACTTGGTAAGTCCGAGGTTTCATAATATAGCTGAAAATCAGCTGCCTCACTAAGAAAGCTTTTACCAAACGAAGTGATGCTGCAAATTGGAACTTTGTTTAATTCCAAATTTCGAATGGTATCCTTAATCGCTGGTGTTTCCCCACTTAGCGATGTCACAATCACCAAATCTTCTTTAGTTAACGTGTGACTAATCATTTCGAAATTAGTTTCACCGGAAATTAAAAAGTTGGGTCGATTAGATAAAAATAGATCGTTGGCAAAATCTTTAGTGTAATTATTTTGAGTAAAACCTGTAGCATAGAGATGCAGTTGGTTTGCTTGTTTAATTTTATCCAACAGTGGTTGAAAATTGGTTTGTTCAGCATATTGAAATGTCTGCTCAACCTCTTTCTTCAAAGCAGCAACTAAATCGGTTGGCGCAATGGCTTTTTCTGAAAGAGACTGTTCAATGGCATATTTCATGTCAGAAAAGCCTCGGAAGCCTAATTTTTTGGCTAATCGCAGAACAGAGCTCTTAGAAGACAATAGCTTATCACCCAACTCGATAATCGAAAGCTTGATCACCTCCTGTCGATGGTTGCGAATATAATAAATCATTTCCTGTTCATTTTCAGATAAAGACTCGTAATTCACTTTAATATGCTGGTCAAAATTCATCAGTACACAGGCTCCTCTCTTCCTTATACTAGGAAAAAACCTGCGAGAAATCAAGTAGATCCTCGCAGGCTTCTAAGAATTAGTGTAAGTGATAAACGATTGCTTCATACGGTCGCAATGGCATTGTAGCAATCGGCTTGGCAGCGGTCTCTGTATAATTACTTAACAGTAAACTTGCTTCTTTTTTTAATAAATCTTGTGGCACACTGACATTTACCTTATCCTTACTGAAGGAACAAATAACTAATAACGTCTCATCTTGATACGTTCGCAGATAGCTATAAACAGCTGAATCCTCTTCATTGATCAAATGGTACTCTCCTAGTTGAATAATCGGATAGTCTTTCCGCAACGCAATCAATTTTTGGTAATAATAAAAAGTTGAATCAGGATCTGCTAGTGCAGCCTCTACATTAATCCAACGATTATCTGGTGAGTAAGCAATCCATGGCTTTGCCTCGGAAAAGCCGCTATTATCCTCACCGTTCCAAGGCATGGGTGTACGAGCATTATCACGAGATTTTAAATACACGGCTCTTTTTATATCTTCTGGTTTTTCTCCCGCTTCAGTCATTTCATGATAAAAATACTTCGTTTCAATATCTTGATAGTCCGTAATATCTGTGAAAGGTACATTCTTCATCCCCAATTCTTCCCCTTGAAAAATAAACGGTGTACCCTTCATCATATGCAAGAGAGTTGCCAGCATTTTGGCAGAGACTTCACGGTACTCTCCATCATCACCGAATCGAGTTACTGCACGAGGCTGATCATGATTGCTCCAATAGAGAGAATTCCACCCCCGGGCCAATTTATTCTGCCATTCGGTTAATGTGTTGCGCAAATCACTAAGCTTAAATCGAATATCTGAGAATTTGCCATATTTACCATAATCTAGGTGCATATGATCAAAGTGAAAAAGCATATTTAATTCTTTTCGCTCAGGAAAAGTATACAGCTGAGCTTGAGTGCTGTTGGTATTAGGTGTTTCCCCCACTGTCATCACATCGTAATGACGAAGAACTTCCTGGTTCATTTCTTGAAGAAATTCATGAACACGAGGACCATTTGAAGCTCCGGCATAATAAGATTTCGTGTAAGCCAAGGTATCCGGTGCTTCAGGGTAGTTAGGATCTTTACTAATTAAGCTGATGACATCCATCCGAAAACCATCAATTCCCAAATCAAACCATTTACGCATCATTTGGTAGATTTCTTGACGAAGAGCCTCATTCTCCCAATTCAAATCGGGTTGTTCCTTTGCGAAACAATGCAAATAATATTGATTGCGACTTTCAACATATTCCCAAGCAGGGCCGCCAAAGGTTGATCCCCAGTTGTTTGGCGCAGATCCATCCGGCTTTGGATCCTTCCAAATATAGTAATCAGCATATGGATTTTCTCGATCCTTTTTAGAAGCTGTAAACCATTTATGCAGATCGCTTGTATGATTGACAACTAAGTCTAAAATAATCCGAATATTTAATTGAT
Source organism: Candidatus Enterococcus ferrettii (assembly GCF_017377655.1). Taxonomy (GTDB): domain Bacteria; phylum Bacillota; class Bacilli; order Lactobacillales; family Enterococcaceae; genus Enterococcus_A; species Enterococcus_A ferrettii. The sequence continues at coordinate 14,714 of NZ_JAFREL010000022.1, read as the reverse complement.
GAGCTTTTGTCAATAATGCTTGAAAATCTTCCATGGTCCCATATTGAGGCAAAATTTTCTCATAGTCAGCAATATCATAGCCATTATCTATTAACGGTGAATCAAAAATGGGATTCAGCCAAATAACATCGATACCTAGTTTAGCTAGATAAGGTAATTTTTCAATGATCCCTTGAAAATCGCCAATGCCATCATTGTTGCTATCCTTAAAGCTTTGAGGATACACTTGGTAAACGACACTATTTTTCCACCATTCGGCTGTCATTATTCATCCTCCTCATCAAGGGTTTGTTGAGTTAAATAGTCATTCACATATACAATCTGCTGCTGTCCTTCCTGAATAGCCAGTCGCAGTTGTTCAGGTTCAATAGCCGCATCGCCTAATGGCAGCAAGCACGACATGATTACAGGTAGATTCATCCCGGCAATTAAATGAACATTGGGATAGGTCAAATATTTAGTAAAGTTTTGATTAACTGAACCACCTAATAAATCTGTGAAAATAATTGCTTCATCTTTTTCCGTTATATCTGCTAAAGCTGCCTCAATTTCTTCGTTCACAGGCATATTGGTGGTGTATGCGGCAATGGCTGTAATGTCCCCAACAGTTGGTATGATATATTCTAAGGTATCTTTCATGCCAATCGCTAAATTGTGATGGCTGGCTAAAATAATTTTTCGCATAAGCTGCTCCTTTTTTATCAGACTGAATATAGGCACTATCCAGTTCTTTTTATTAAACGGTCAACACACCAAAGAACGACAGGACTAACGCTAAGAGAATTACACCGAAAATAATTTGGATAACACTCATTTTTTTAGCTGCAATTAACTTGTAAACGGCTAATGTCAGTAATGCTGGAAGCAGTGCCGGCATGATACTGTCTAAAATTTGCGTTTGGATAGGTAATTTAACCTTTCCAGATTGAAATACTAAGCCAACATTGATCTTAACAACAGAAGGAATCAACGCCCCAACTACCGTCAAACCCATGATAGAAGCTGCCTCAGTAAAAACAGAAATTTTTGCACCTAAAACCGTTACTAGCTTAATTCCTGACGTATAACCAATTGAAAATAATTTGAATCGGAAAAATAGAAAGAAAATATTCAGTACTAGCCAGATAATGGCTCCTGTAGGATTTCCTTCAAGTCCCATATACGCAGCAATCGATCCCATAATGGTCGGATACAGCACCCAGACCAATGTATCACCTACCCCAGCTAAGGGTCCCATCATACCGGTCTTGAAGTTTTGTACCGCTTCTAAAGAATTTACTCCGTCCTTTTCTTCCATTGCTAAGCTGGCACCTAACAATAGATTTGCCATCCAAGTTGTCGTATTGAAATATTTGAATTGATTATTTAAAGAAGCTAGATAATCCTCATCGTTGGGATGTATCTTACGCAACGCTTTTTCTAGTCCATATACTACTGCTGGTCCCTGCTGATTTTCATAGTTGAAAATATTACAGGCCATAAACATATAACGGAACGCCGCTTGATTAATATCTTTTTTGGTCAATTTCGTTTCGGGATTATTCATCAAAGTCATCTCCTTCATCCACAATGCCTGTTTCTGTTGGTGCTTCTGGTGTGCTCTTTTTCATTTCAGTCGTAAAGAAGTAATAAGCTAAGGCAAAGCCAACAATTGAAACACCTAGTATTGGCAAATTGAGATAGGCAGCCAAGACAAAACCGATTAAAAGCATAGTCAAATATTTTTTAACTGGCATTACTTGCAGTAATAAAGCAATCCCGACTACCGGCAACATACTTCCAGCGATGGACAATCCATCAGTAAACCATTTCGGTACAAAATTTAAAATCAAATTAACAATCCGATCACCGAAAATCACGCACAAAGCCGTTGGTATTGCTGTGGACAAACCAAAAATGGCTGGTCCGATCCATAAAATACGATTCATCTTTTTGAAATTCATCTTATTTGCTGCATTTTGAGCAGCATGGGTTACATAAGTGTTCAAAATTTTTGCCAATACATCTAGCTGAATTCCCAACATTCCAACTGGCACACCGACTGCTAAAGCAACCGCTTTGGCTTCTTCAATATTATTAGTTGTACGAATGGCCACGTAGATACCAACTAAAGCAGCCAATCCCCAGTTCGGTACGGAAGAACCACCGATGTTAGCTACTCCTAACGCCATCAGCTGGAAGGTTCCGCCAATGACCATTGCTGTTGTCATGTCTCCCATAATAATTCCAGCAAAAAGTGCGACCATAATCGGAAACCAGGTTGTTACAACTAAACCCTGCTGATCCCAAACCATCCAAACGGATAGTGCAATGATTAATATTCCTTGAATAATTTCCATGAGATTGCCACCTTACTATTTAATGTATGTTGCTAAACTTTCTTCTTGATCGCCTGGGACAAAGTGAAAGGTTACAGGAATGCCCATTGCTTCCAGCTTTTTCAAGTCGGCTATTTCTTTTTGATCAACTGAGACCATTTTTTTAACTGTTTCTTTGCCTTCACCATCAAACATGATGCCAATGTTAACCTTTGGTATTTTGACACCGCCTTCAACTAAGCGAATAAGTGTTTCTGGTTCACGCACAATCATAAAAACATTGTGACTATCGTATTTGCCATTATTGAAATTAGTAATTGCTGTGTCAACATCAATAATTGACATTCCTGTTCCCGCTGGCTTACTCATCCGCATAGCTGCTTTTTGAACTTCATCTTTGCTGACTTCATCATCCACTACCATTAAACGTTTGGCTTTCGTTGCTCCTGCCCATTGTGTTACGACGATTCCATGAATTAATCGTTGATCGATTCTTGCTAATACTAATCCCATATTATGTATCTCCCTTTTCTTGAAATTTGCCTATTATTATTTAAGCAACTTTCTTTTTTGTGATCGTTTACAAGTTGTAGTATAGGATCAAAAAGTATCTGAAACAATAGTTTGCTGCCTTTCTGGGAAAGGACTATTTTTCTTGGTATAAGTGTCATCAGCGCGGGAAATTTCCCTAAAAACCAGCACCTAATTTATTTATGCACAACTTTTCAATTTTTCAGTTACTTAAATAAGAATCTTATATCGATCAAAGTGATCTCAATCTTTGCATTTTTCAACACCTCTCATTTGAAAGGTGCCCTTTCATTCAAATACAAAAATCACCGAAAAATAATTTTTCCGGTGATTATCATATATTGTATGTTTAATTAACTACTAGTTCCAAATTATGCTTCCTAAGTATTCTCACAATATTTTAGATGCCTTTTACCTGAATAATAAACCAAGCTATACTAGTCAACGCAGCTTCACTATCACTGCTTAACAGACACCAACAGACTTAGGCAAACATTTCTTAAATCAGTAAACTGCATCAAAAAAGGCTGCAAAATGATACTTTAGCAGCCGGTAAATTTATCCTATTTCATTAATGTTTGAGCCGCGGTAATGATTGACAGCTTATAAACATCTTCTTCATTTGCTCCACGAGAAAGGTCAGAAACTGGTTTGTTCAAGCCCTGCAGGATTGGACCAATTGCCTCAAAGTTCCCTAAGCGCTGCGCAATTTTGTAGCCAATATTTCCAGATTGTAACTCTGGAAAGACGAATACAGTAGCCTGACCAGCAACATTTGAATCCGGTGCCTTTAATTGAGCAACACTTGATACGTATGAAGCATCAAATTGCAACTCACCATCAATAACAAAGTCTGGTGCCAATTCTTGCGCAATTTTAGTTGCTTCAACCACTTTATCTACTTCTGGAGCTTTAGCAGAACCCTTGGTAGAGAAGCTCATCATGGCAACTTTTGGTTCGATATCAAATAGTTCAGCTGTTCTAGCAGATTCTACAGCGATTTCAGCTAATTCTTGTGCATTAGGATTTACGTTAATGGCACAATCTGAGAACAAATATTTTTCTTGGTCCCTACCACGCAGCATGATCATTGCTCCACTGGTACGGCTAACACCTGGACGAGTTTTAATGATTTGCAAAGCCGGACGGACAGTATCTCCGGTTGAGTGAATCGCACCAGAAACCATCCCTTCAGTAATACCCATATACGTTAGCATTGTGCCAAAGTAATTTTCATCTTTAAGGATTTTTTCAGCATCTTCTTTTGATACTTTTCCTTTACGACGTTCGACGAAAGCCTCGACCATTTCATCCCAGCGATCAAAAGATGCAGGATCAATCACTTCAAAATTATCTGCTTGCAATCCACGAGCCATTGCTGCTTTTGCAATTTCATCACGATTACCAACTAATACTGGTTCCAACAACTCTTCTGCTTTCAAACGAGCTGCTGCGCCTAAGATACGGGCATCTGTAGCCTCAGGAAAAACAATTTTAATCTGACGACGAACAATCTTAAATTTTAAGCTATCAAATAGTTCCACTTATAAAACCCTCCACATATTATTTACTTTCACATGATACACTACTTTTCAAAAAAAATACAGAAAAATTTTGCTGTATTACCAAAAAAACTTAGGAAACACTAAGAAAAAGCTGTTTTACTCTATTTGTATCTGTAACAGCAACCGTTGTCATACTACACTGTTTCAGGAAGCTGCCAGTTGATTGGTTCTTCACCCCAACCTATCAGTAATTCATTGGTTTGAGAAAAGGGTTTCGAGCCGAAAAAACCACGACTAGCTGACAGTGGTGATGGATGAGGCGATTTGATAATGGCATGTCGGCTGGTATCAATCATTGCACTTTTTTCCTGAGCTGGTTTCCCCCACAAAATAAATACAATCGGTTCTTCGCGTTCATTCAGTTTTTTAATGACGGCATCTGTTAACTGCTCCCAGCCCTTTCCTCGATGAGAATAAGCTTGTCCTTCTCTAACGGTTAAAACGGTATTCAACAGCAGGACTCCTTGTTTAGCCCAGCTGACCAAATTTCCATGATTAACGGGTGGAATTCCTAAATCACTTTGCATCTCTTTATAAATATTACGTAAAGAAGGCGGAATAGCTACTCCGGGTTGCACTGAGAACGACAGTCCATGTGCCTGATTGATGCCATGATAAGGATCCTGACCCAAAATGACAACCTTGACTGATTCATAAGGAGTTAATTCCAAGGCCTCAAAAATGTGAAACATATCTGGGTGAATCTTTTGTGAACGATATTCTTCTTTTAAAAATTCGCGTAACTCCAAATAATAAGGCTTCTGAAATTCTTCCTCTAATACGTCCTGCCAAGAATTGTGAATGATTTTTTTCATACGATTCCCTTCTTCCTACAAAATTCTGTTAAAGATATTAATTCAGATGGTTATCCTCTCTTGGAATATGTTACACTAACTACGTATGATAAGAAAGTCAGGTGAATAATTTTGATCAAATTGATTGCTTCTGATATGGATGGTACTTTATTGAATAACCACATGGAGGTACCTGAAGAAAACATCAAAGCCATCTCCAAAGCCCAAAAAGCCGGAGTAGAATTTATTGCTGCTACTGGACGCGGGATTGGTCACGCACTTGCTTCATTAGACGAAGCCAACATCCATGTTCCTATGATTCTATTAAATGGCGCCTTAGTGCTGGACGCCAATCGAGACGTTTTATTTTCGGTACCGATTCCTCGCGAAAAAGCTTTTCAAATCATGGATATGCTTGAGGAAGCTGGAATCTATTTTGAAATTTTTACAGCTAAGCACGTATATTCCGAAAATAAAGTTTATCGGATTGATTTCTTTTCTAGTCATTTAGCAGAAATGGCGCCAGAGCTTTCACCAAAAATGGCGATTGCAGCTACCGCCGAACGTTTAACCATTTTACCGATTACGTACGTTAAGGACATGCGTCAAACGGTTATTGACAATAACGAGGAAATCTTGAAGGTTATTGCCTTTGACAAAAATGGTCCGATTAAGCTGCAAGCAATGACAGAGAAATTGAGCACATTAGGTGAGCTTGCAATTGCGGCCTCTGAAGCCAGCAATATTGAGATTAATCATGAAAATGCGCAAAAAGGCATCGCACTTGCTCAATACGCTGAATCAAAAGGGATCACTGCTGATGAAGTAATGTCGATTGGTGATAACTTCAATGATGTCAGTATGTTAAAATATGCCGGCACCAGCTTTGCAATGGGCAATGCTGAACCAGCAGTTAAATCCTATGCCAAATTCGTAACTGACACAAATGTAGAAAATGGTGTCGCAAAAGCAATTGAACAGGTCCTTGAGTGAACAATTACCAAAAGTGGTGAAAAAAATGACGGAATACCTTATTCAAGAAAAACATCTAAGTTCAGCGACACGTACCATCGTCAAAGATATAGATGGCAAAGCAGTCTACTTGATGGTTGGTCAATGGGGGCGAAAGGGCAATGTCCTTTCCCTCTATGCGATGAACGGACAGATGGTTGCATATATTAAACAAGCCAGCGTGGTTTTTGGTCGTAAATTTGAAATCTACCAAAATTTTACCAAGGTTGGTACCTTACATAAAATTTTCAATTGGCCAGGAGATTTTTACTACATCAAGCAGTTGAACTGGGCTGTTTATGGGAATATTTACAACCATCATTACGCAATCAATCATTTCAACCGTCGCATTATGACCATGAATAAAGCCAGCTTCTTAACTGGTGATTATTATGTATTAGACATCAACCACCCTAAAAATGCGCCTGTCGCTATTTGTGTGGCAGCCATTATGGACTACTGGTTATACAACCGCAGTAAATCTAATGCAAAAGAAAGAGCAGCTTCAAAAACTGCTCTTTGCTCGATTAACAGCTGACCTTTTCACGGACAGCTGTTTTTATTTTGCGTTGCATATGATCGTATAGATGACCGCTGATGGTATGTTGTCCCACCTCTTCAAATCCTTCTCGCAGATACAATTTCTTTGCACCAGGATTCAAGCGATCTACACTTAAACCGACAATCTCTTCGTCATCTCGAATAGCGATCAGATCCACAGCTTCTAATAAGCTTGAACCAATTCCTTGTCCACGAAAAGCTTCATCCACCGCAATTGAATCTAAGTACCATTCATTGGGGAAGGCTTCCGAATCAATAAACATCTCAATGTCCTCCGGTAATCCTTTAGAGACAAGATATTTTTTTAATGGTCGATCAATTATTGGTTCGTCCTTTGCCGGATAGCCAAAAGCAGCCCCTGCAATTTTTCCATCCACCTCCGCTACCATTCCTCGCTGATAACCAAAGCGATAGGTTGGATCGTCGTAGGCTGTGATGATTGCTTCTTTCGTTGCTGCTTCACCGAAGTCTTCGACAAATGGCAGCTCCATGTCCTTTAAAATAACCAGGATTAATTCAGCAATAGCAGGTCCATCTTGTTTTTCGGCAAATCTTATCATAGTAAAACTCCTTTTTTATAACATTGTTGCTTTATTATTGTATCATGACTTGAATAGAAACAAAAGATAGACACCCTTTTTCTAATAAAGCAATTTCTGTTATGATAGTAGTAAGGAGGAGAAATTTATGGCAAAAAAAATTAGTAAAGTGCTGCTGGCACTTTTGTTCCTTATACTTTTAGTTTTAGGCGCTTATGTTGGTTATCTGTATATAGCCTATGATCGTTTACCAGATAAACAAAAGCTAACTATCGAACAGGAATCTGATGCCCACTTGAAGGCTGACGTTTCTTATCGTGCGATGACTTACAACATCGGATATGGGTCCTATCCACCCAGCTACAGCTTTTTTATGGACGGAGGCAAAAAGTCTCGGGCCGATAGTAAAGCAAGTGTTGAGAAGAATTTACGTGGTGTGGTAGAAACTACTGAAAAAATCGATCCTTCATTAGCTTTTTATCAAGAAGTTGATGAGGATGGTGATCGTTCTCAGCATGTGAATGAAGTGAATTGGCTTAGAAACTATTTATTAGGTTACAACAGTCTTTACGGTCAAAATTACGATTCACCTTACCTGTTTTATCCATTTAATCAGCCCATCGGTAAAGCTAAATCAGGCTTAATTACTATGAGTAAAGCCGAAATGACTGATGCCAAACGCTATTCTTTACCGATCGAAACCAACTATAACAAGTTTTTAGATCTAGATCGGGCCTTCACCACCACCAAAATCCCGGTAGAAGGCAGCAACGACTTGATCGCCATCAATGTCCATCTGTCAGCTTATACCAAAGACAAATCTGTTCAAGAAGCTCAACTAAGCAAACTCTTCAATTACATGGAGGACCAATACAAAAAAGGGAACTATGTCATTGTAGGCGGTGATTTTAACCACGATGTCTTAGGCAATAGTCCTGAGGTTTTTGGTACTAGTAAAAAGCGTGAAAGCTGGAATCAACCCTTTCCTAAAGAAGATTTGCCGAAAGGCTTTGAAATACCTGTCGATGGTCTAGCAAAGGCTAAGATTCCTTCTTCACGTAAACTAGATGCACCTTATGATAAGGAGACTGCGAAAGTAACCCTGATTGATGGATTTATCGTTTCTGATAATGTTTCGGTTGAAAAAGTTCAAGTAGAAGATAATGAATTCAAGTATTCCGATCATCAACCGGTATATTTAGACTTCAAATTAAAAAAATAAAAAGTTCTGAAGCTGCTCAAAATGAACGAGGCAGTCTTCAGAACTTTTTTATTAGATTTAAGTTGCACGTAGCTGTGTCAGAATTTTTTCAGCGGCTGCCAGATTCATTTGAGGTGCTTGCTTTAATAATTGGACAACCTGGGGAATTTCATTTTCCTGGGCTCCAGCAGTTATTGCCAAAGAACGGCTCTGTAAAGCCATGTGTCCCTTTTGAATCCCTTCGGATACCAATGCCTTCAAAGCTGCAAAATTTTGGGCCAAACCTACAGCCGTAATAATTTCAGATAAAGTCACCGCCGAATCGGCACCTAATAACTTAAGATTCAGCTGTGCTTTAGGTAATACCTTGGTTGCACCACCGACAGTTCCAATCGCCATTGGCAAAACCAAACGACCAATCAACTGATCATCTTCAATAGCCCAATCGGTTAATCCTTGATAGCTGCCAGTTCTAGCCGCATAGGCATGAACTGCTGCCGAAACAGCACGGGTATCATTACCTGTTGCTAGAACAACAGCTTCTACCCCATTCATGATTCCTTTATTGTGAGTAGCTGCTCGATAAGGATCTAATTTCGCATAGGTAGCTGCCGATGCGAGATTTTCAGCTATCTCCTGTCCGATTGAAGCAATTGGCAGTCGGCAGACAGCTTCCACTAATGAATGGGTTGCATAATTACTTAAAATACTAAATAGTACATTTACTCCAGGGATTTCATTACGAATCTCCTGAGCAACACCCTCAAGTATGGTATTTAATATATTCGCACCCATAGCGTCCTTAACGTCAACAATTAAATCGATCGAAACATAACCCTGTTCAGGAAAAGAACGGAATTGAACGTCCTTCAAACCACCGCCTCTTTGGTAAATAGAAGGGTAAACCTGTTGAGCTACTTCAAAAATCCGTGCTTCCTTTTCTCTCAACCATTGTTGAAAATAATGGGGATCGCTAACCTCTTGTAACACAATTTGTCCTACCATGGCCCGTTCCAATACATGCGCTTCAATCCCGCCAAATTCGCCAATAATTTTAGCCGCATTACTGGCTGCCGCAATAACTGAGGGTTCTTCTGTAGCCATTGGAATATCTTTTACTTGTCCGTTAATAACAAAATTGCGAGCTAACCCCAGAGGAATTGCTACCTCACTTATTTGGTTCTCAATTAGATTGTTGGCAATTTTCTCCGGCAGTACAGTATCCTCTGTTAGCTGAGCAGCTTCTTCTGCTGTTATTTTTTCTTCCGCAGCTAACTGAGCTAAACGTTCCGCTCTAGTCAGCTGATAAAACTTTTTTTTTTGCGCTGCAGCCTCATCATTTTTACGGATCATTAATGCCAAGCCGATGCCGCCACCAACGCAAAGACTAGCAATCCCACGTACTTTATCCTCTTGAATTAATTCATGCAGCAGGGTAGTGACGATACGAGCACCGCTGGCTCCAATTGGATGTCCCAAGGCAATCCCGCCGCCTCGAATGTTCAATTTCTCCTCCGGCAGCTGCAATTCCTTTTGAACTGCTACAGAAGCTGCCGCAAAGGCTTCATTAATTTCAAATAAATCAATAGCCTCTTGGGTCATGTTTTGCTTTTCTAGTAATTTTTCAATCGCTGAAACAGGAGCAACTCCCATGATATTTGGGTCAATTCCCACTTCACTGTAGCCTTCAATTGTGGCTAGATAAGGTAAATTATTCATTTCGGCATAGGATTTTGAAGCCAAAACCAGTGCTGACGCTCCGTCGTTCAAGGTTGAAGCATTTCCCGCCGTTACTACTCCATCTTCTTTAAAAGCTGCCTTCAAGCTGGCAATTTTTTCTAAAGTTGTCTCTTCCCTAATACCTTCATCAATACTAAATACAGTTCCATCAGCTAAAGTAACTGGAACTATCTCCATTTCAAAGTCCCCATTACTACGCGCTTTACCTGCCTTCTGCTGAGAAGCATAGGCAAAATCATCCTGCTCCTGGCGCGAAACTTGATATACCTCTGAAACCTTCTCTGCAGTCAACCCCATGTGTCGACCACTAAAGGCATCTGTCAGACCATCGTAAATCATGCTGGAGAAAGGCTCTTGCCAATCATTATCGATGAAATCGTACTTGGTTAGCTTCGGTGCCTGTGACATGTTTTCAGTTCCACCGGCAACTACAACCTTAGCTTCCCCTAATTGAATTTGCTGCATTGCTAAAATGATTGCTTTGATTCCCGAACCGCAAACTTCATTAATCGTGGTTGCTGGTACTTCATAAGGAACCCCCGCCTTAACAGCCGATTGACGTGCGACATTTTGACCATTGCCTGCCTGCAATACATTTCCTAAAAAGACTTGACCAACAGCAGCTTCAGAAACCCGTGCGCGTTTGATTGCTTCCCTGATCGCAGCAGCGCCTAAATCAACAGCAGATGTAGCTGCCAGGCTTCCTTTATACTTTCCGATCGGTGTTCGAACAGCGCTTAAAATCACTATTTCTTCCAAGGTGCACCTCCAAAAAAAGTTTTATCTATATAAAATTGTTATGCCAAAAGTTTTAGCTTCTCTGACTTTACCGTATCCATGTGAGCTTTTCAAGACAGCGATGTATTTCTTAAAAATAGTTGAAAGATTGTCAGACCTCTATTTATGAATCAGAATTCCATATTTTTTAACTTTTCTTAAGAATGAATCTGCCCAACTTCTAGCATTTCTATGATATATTACAAAGGGAAGAAAAGGAGGGGCAACATGAAAATAGGGATTGATAAAATCAGTTTTCACGTACCAAATGATTATCTTGACATGACGGATTTAGCTGTCGCAAGAAACACTGATCCAAATAAGTTTCATATTGGGTTAGGACAAGACAAAATGGCGGTTATTCCAAAAACACAGGATATCGTTACTCTCGGTGCTGCTGCTGCAGAAAAAATAGTATCCGAGGAAGACAAACAAGTCATTGATCTGGTAATTGTTGGGACGGAATCAAGCAACGATTTCTCAAAATCTGCTGCCGTTATTATTCACGGCCTACTAGATATACAACCGTTCGCCCGTTCTTATGAAGTAAAACATGCTTGTTATGCTGGAACTGCCGCCTTACAACAGGCACGGGATTATGTCGCAGCTCATCCAACACGAAAAGCGCTCGTAATCGCTGCTGACATCGCAAAATATGGTCTAAATACAGGTGGCGAGCCAACCCAAGGATGCGGTGCAGTAGCCATGTTGGTATCTGCAGATCCAAAAATTCTTGCAATTAACGATGATAGTGTCTTTTATTCGGAAGATGTCTATGACTTTTGGCGTCCATCCAATCACGAATACCCATTAGTTGATGGACATTTATCAAATGAAATTTACATTAACTCGTTTGTACGTGTTTGGGAACAAAGCTTAAAAGCGAATCAAACGACTTCAGAAAATTATGCCGCCGTTACATTCCATTTGCCTTATACTAAAATGGGACGTAAAGCCTTAAGAGCTGTTTTTCCTAGTATGCCTGAAGAGGAACAGGCCCGTTTAGAAGCCCGCTATGACGAAGCTGTGGTGTACAGTCGAGAAGTCGGCAACCTTTATACCGGCTCGTTATATTTAGGATTAATTTCTCTGCTCGACAACAGCCAATCTTTAAATGCAGGTGATCGCATCGGCATGTTTAGTTACGGATCTGGTGCCGTCAGCGAATTTTTCTCTTTAGAATTAATGCCTGAGTACAAAGAACGTTTGACAGCAGAAGCTAACCAATCATTATTAAACGCTCGGACACAATTATCAATTGAAGCTTATGAAGCAATGTTTGAAGACAAATTACCGTTAGACGATGATGAACATGACTTCAATGATAAAACATCCTTTGCCATTAACAAGCTTAAGGGTGGTATTCGCTATTACAATCATTAAGCAAAAGAGATCTCAAAATTGAGATCTCTTTTGCTATTCAAATAAAAAAGGGAAGCAACTGAGTGCTTCCCTAAAAATAGACAAAAAAAAGAAAGTCTAGCAATTTTAATGGATGTGCTTTTTCTTTTCATTCCTTAGTCATTCTGGAATATTTGCACTCTTTTTGACTTAGTTTATTTCACTAAATACAACCATTAAATTGAGGAAATATTTTACGTTCCTCTACTTGCTAGACTCGATACATTTGGTAAGGAGTGAACAAAAATCCCTACTTCCTTTCTGCCATAGGCATTTCATTTGAATTGAGTCAACTTCACTCATTCCATGCTGCAATAAATTACAACTGAGGGATTACTTCCCCTTACACTTATTTTATATCATATTTCGACATTTTTTGCAACCGTTTACATTCTTTTTTGATTTTTTATATTGCAGCTTGATCTGATAGTTTCTTTATTCGTGCTATAATAATTTTCTAGGAGGAATGGTTAATGAAACTTTTATATATCTCAATTTCTGGTAATACAAAGTCATTTGTAGAACGTATCGCAGCTTTTTCACAAGAACAACATAAACTAGACGCCACACTTCCCGTTTTTGACATTCAGGAGATTTCTGAGAATTCTCCATTCGAAGTTGAAGAAAATCCTTTTGTTACCTTTGTACCTACCTATCTGGAAGGTGGAAACGGTGTAGACAACGGCGACACGGAAATTTTAACCGAGGTAATGCGCGAGTACTTAGAATACAGTGAAAATTATAAACATTGCTTAGGAGTAATCGGTAGTGGTAACAAGAATTTTAACTACCAATATTGCTTAACTGCTAAACAATATAGTGAAGCTTTTGGCTTTCCATTATTAGCTGATTTTGAACTGCGCGGTACTGACGTGGATCTTAAACGTATTTATGCCGTCTTAAGTGGATTGTCCGCTTAATCATTTTCACATAATGCTCTTGACTTTTTCTCATAATAGAGGCATTCTTTTTATCAGAAGGAGTGAAATTTATTGAAAAAAGCAGCGATTATTGGTGTAGGTCACGTGGGGAGCACTTTGGCTTATACTCTGATTACTAGAAATATTATAGATGAGCTAGTACTTTTTGATACAAAAGAAGATCAGCTTCTTTCAGAGTACAATGATTTATTTGATGGGCAAGTCGATCGATACAGCTATGTAAAACTAATCGAGCCAGATTTAGCTGAATTAGCTGATACCGACGTGCTAATTTTTTCAGCTGGCGATATTACCATTTTTGAAGGAAATTCTGATCGCTTTGCAGAATTGTATTTAACAAAAGAAATAGTTGAAGAATGGGCACCTAAAATCAAAGCATCTGGTTTCAAGGGTATTCTTATTAATATCACGAATCCATGTGATGTAGTAACTCAAAGACTTCAGGAATTAACTGGACTTCCTAAAGAACGTGTATTTGGAACTGGAACCACTTTAGACAGCGCCAGAATGAAACATGCTGTAAGTAAAAAGTTCAATGTGCATCCGTCTTCGGTTGAAGGATATGTACTGGGTGAACATGGTGAATCCCAATTTGTTGCTTGGTCAAGTGTAAGAATTGGTGGTGTTCCTATCACTGAAATGCTTTCGCTTGATGAATTAGAAGAGTTAGAGGGCGTTGCCAGAGCCGGTGGCTGGATTACTATGCGCGGAAAAGGATATACCTCTTTTGGCATTGCAAACCAAGCGGCTTTAGTTGTTGAGGCTGTCTTGAACAACAACTATAAAATTCTACCTGTATCCAGCTATAGCGAAAAGGATCAATGCTATGTTGGGCATCCAGCAAAGGTGGCTGTTTCAGGAATCATCAATGACTATCACTTTACTTTGTCTGATCGTGAAAATCAAAAATGGAGAAAATCCATAGAAACCATTAAATTTATGCATAGCACAGCACTTTAACATCTGATTTTGCATTCTAAAATAAACAGGCTACTCGGTTCAAATTTAGCCTTAATCCCTCTATCTAGGAACAGGAAACTATCAAATCCTAGATAGGGGTATTTGTTATGATAAAAGAATCATAAAGCTTAGTCTAGAAAAAACTATATATGTACATTAACTTTTCTATCTAATTGTGAAAATTACTGGCATGATACAAAGTAGGAAAATTTATTGGTCCTATCCCTGTATAAGTTTTATTGTAAATGCTTAACACTATCATTACCAAAAGTTTAGCTATGTTGAGGGATTTTCCCGTTTAGGAATTACTTTTTATTATTAAAAAAAAGACCATCCAAAGATTGGATGATCTAACTTGCGTGGCGGCGTCCTACT
>NZ_JAFREL010000021.1 GCF_017377655.1 Candidatus Enterococcus ferrettii | reverse complement strand
CTTTTGCTGCAAGCACCTAAAAGTAATACTACCCCTAGTAAAACAATCCATTTAACCCTTTTCATTTTCTTCTCCTCCAAACCTTTCTTCACTTTCTGCCGAATACGACAAGGAAAGTGCACCCAATAACTGATTCTTCTTACAGTATACCTAGTTGTTGAACGTAATCAAAGCTTGCTCGACAGAAAATTATTCATAGGGAGTCTTTCTGCTTAAATCAGACTATAACTTAATTGAGCTTTACAGCAGCTAAGTGTAACAATTCTTACAGACCTTTCAGGACCTTCCGCAACAGTAAGTTGCATGCTTTTCTTTTAGAGTTTTCTGTCCTACATTTTCAACAATGTATGTAAGTATCCATCGTTGTTTTAATTCCCGAGCGTCCCGATTGAACAAGATGTCTACATAGAATTTTTTGAACTTCCTGTAGAGTGTTTTTCAAATTTCGAGTAAAAATCAGCTGCTCATTTTCTCATTTATTTTTATTTCTTTGCTCTGTTCTTATCAACGAGAACGAGCACAGCATTTTCATTCAAACAAATTATTAGGTTATATCAATATTAAGAAATCTGCTATTAATTTGAATACTTTCAGTTTTAATAACCTTGATTAGGTCCTTGGACTGATGCCATTTCTCCTTCTCCTATGATAAAATTCCATTATAGGTAACTAGTTACCTATTCTCTTTACTGTCACTGAACTAACAAATAGGAATTCTGGAGGAACTATGAAAAATAGAAAGTTAAGCAATCATTTTAAGATACTCATTATAGGAATAGTAACAACAATCTTTCGAATAGGCTGTCAGCTTTTATTGCCTGCGAGTGATCAAACGATTTTAAAACCAAGTATTTTTGTAACCTCGCAAACTTTACCTATCGCATTTAGTATTCTTGCCGTGATTAGCTATAGTATATTTGCGTATTTATTCGTTTTGATGATCGGCAAAAAGGACGGAGTAAGCAAAAATAGACCTGGACTAAAATATTCATTCGCATTATGTTTCCTTTGGTCGACTTATTTATTTGAACCCCTGCCTCATGCGACATCAATTTTGCAAGACAGTGTAGCCTATGCAGCTGTAGACAGTTTAGCGCTTTTAATAATGGGATTAGGCTTAGATTTCTTTTTTAAAAAAGAAACTTCCCCAAAGATGATAATTGAAAGAAAAGCAACGAATAATTCATTGACCAGCATTATAGTTCCCACATTATTCTTTTTGATAGGCCGCTTATGTCTATACACTATTTTTGGTGTCTATTCCTATTTTGAGGAACGTTCATTACTGACTATCCTTTGGTGTTTAGTAACTGGAGCCATCTCTAGTGGTGTAGTTCTATATTTGACAAAATTTGCTCATACTCATAAAACAAGCAGAAGTCCACTTTTCTTTGGGATTTCAGTTTATGCAATAAATCTTATTTTCTTTAATAGTTTTATGCTGCTAGTTTTTGACTTTAATCCTATTGATTTATCATTGAGGACATTCGTTGACATCCTAGCAATAAGTTCTGGACTGTTAGTGTCTAATACATTACGAAGGAAATCTAAGTAAGTGATTGTATTATTGAAATGCTTAAAAATTTTTGTTTCTGCTAATAGTTCAAAAAAATCTATGCTCTTATGAATATAGAAATTACTACTTCATTCGCTCTTTATTATCTGATATTTCTTAAAGAAACCTCCGAGTATTGTTGGATTTTTAGTACGAGACGCTTAAAAATCCAAATTTGAAACTATCTAAAATAATTAAATAGCCGAACGATTGTATTCTATCATTGAAAATAGAAATTCAGTCGTTCAGCTTTACTTCAATTTTTTCTTTAATAAGACTTCTAGAGCAGCCTCTTTTTCTTTTCTGATTTAAATGACCGATTGAGGAGAAAGCAGCGCTGCTTCTTGTTCCTCGTTTAACCAGCGTTGGTAAAAATCTTCATTTAGCTTGTAGCCTCTTCCCCATAAGGTGGTGATAATCTCATGGGGCATATCAATTTGTTCAAATTTCACTTTAATTTTATTAATTAAACAAGACAACTGGCTCATGTTTGAAGAGGTTTGCCCATCCTCCCATAAGTATTCACACAATTCTTTTCGGGACAATACACCACCATGACTTTGCGCCCACAATAAGCGATCAAATACCTTTTTCTCCGTTTTGGAAAAGCTCTTGTGAACCTTTCTTAATACACCAGTCTTTTTGGTAATAACTTCACTCATTGGAAAATTCAAAATTTGATTGGCACTCACTCGCTGGTCTTCTAATAAGCGGATTGCTTCTACTAGACCTTCTCGCAATTCCTGAACAGTAGGACTTTTGGTAATCCAATGATGAATCCCTTGTTCTTGCCACGCAGCCTTTTCGCTGGTGGGCAGAGATTCCCCTACCCGAATAACCGCTAAAGCATAAAGACTCAATGTTGGTAAGAGTTGTTCAGCTTCGCTGTTACTTACTGTTTCACTGATAATCACTAGATGAAAATAAGAAATAACTGGTGACATTCTTCCTTGTTGCAGGGATTGAATCAAATCTGCTGAACACAGGACTTCATAATTCAAATAATGAAGCTGCTGAATCAGTGGTTCTTCGGATAAAACATTTTTCGTTAAAATAAGTACATGTTGCATGGGGATTCACCTTCTCTTCAAATTTTTGGGGCTTTCTTCTCTTTTATCGGCATCTTTGCCTCATTTTCTTCAGTATCAATTAAGACATTCCATAGAATAACCAGCGTTACCACCACACAAATCGCTACTTGAATCCATAGCTGATCGAAATAACTTTGTGCCAACTTGATACTGAAAATTGCCAGGAGGAAACAAATCACTAATACAACGGCCAATTGAACTTGCTTCACTTCCTGTTGGATTCGATAAACCGTTTCTGGCGGTACGCGTTTTCTTTGCGCGATTTGTCGTACAGAATTCTTCTCTACCAACAGCCAGATAACCTCCCGATAGAGCTTGCGGGCCTCTGGCTCTTTGCTAAATAAAGAGTAAGCATCTTTACTGCGATCTCGCTCCTTCCCGGCTTTCACCAACACTGGATGAAGCAGTCGATCGTTGCGTAACGACCATCGGAAGACTTGGCGCCACTCTTCAATCGTGAGTTGGGGAAGATTGAGTACATCTAATGATAGTTCTTGTGTTTCTAACTGATCTAAGCAAGCCAGCAGCTGTCGATAATCTCGGGAAACAACTTCCCACGAAGCGATTACTAGATGATCACCTGGTTGAGCGAAATTCATTAAGGCTTGGAATTCACTTGTCGGTGAACGCAGGGCTTCCACTTCTTGCGCCCCATCAGAAAATAGTTCGTCCACTGGGTAATCCTCCAGCATATCCAATTGTTGGGTCAGTTGATACCCTCGTGCATAGCCAAGATTCATCGTGTCCTTCCTCTTTCTGTTGGAGTTTTTCGTTTAACATTACTCGGTTGCGGTCTTCTCGACAGCAACCGAGTCACCTTTTCCTGCAAGTCTTGCTGGCTTCGCATCAGCGAGAACAGCAGATAGCTTTGAACCAATACGATCAGGCCTAACACTAGTAATAATAGATAGACCATGTTCTTGTCTCGCCTCTTTCATTTACTCGGTTTTGATTTCTCCTAGATCGTTCTTTTTATAGTCCCAGCTGTAGGGTTGTGGACTTCTGCCAATTTCAGTTGGGCTTATATATAAAGTGATAAAGTATCCATCAACCCAATCCATTTGACCTCTAGGTAGTACCAATTCTCCACCATCGATCCACATGTTGCCTTGATGGTCTGCTCCCATCGGATCATCCAAATGACGTTGAGTGAAGAAATGACCTCTATATTCATAAAATTCGGGCAAGATTAAGTTGAGTCTTAATAGATCCCCATCATCCGTCATATGCTTTGTACTTACCGCAAACGTTTCAAAATCAGGAACCTCATCATTATTTTGGGACGGTATTTGTACTTGTATCAGTTGATTAGTATCTTCAGTATAGTTCCCGCTATTTACGTCGAACAACGATGTTTTCAGATTCAAATATCCCTCTTCTGGATTAACTAATTGATTCTCAGGCTCCAGTACAACTTGGCGAACATGCAGCATTACCTGCCTGTTAGCATAAATGAATGCTCCCTCTTGAAAATTTTTTGTAACAGTATATTGGTCTCCTAGTGGTCGAGGTATTGGAGGTGTCATTTCACCATTTCGATCTCTATGTTCCAAAAATGTGAACAATTCAAAATCATTCGGCTGTGCTGTGATTTGGGCCCCTATTCTTAGCTGCTGATCGTAAAGAATGTCTCCTTGAGCAAAACGTTGGAGTCGTCCAAAGCGTTCAGTATAAGCTTGGATGTTAATTTTTTGAGGGACGTCGGCTGCAGCAGATATATTATTAGTATTCTCTTCACTGAATTCTATTTCTTGAGTGAACTCGAAACTACCCATCTCAAATTGTTGCAAATTTGTTGATGCTCCTGTTGAACCTTGTGAAGAGAAAGCATAGGAGTCTACATTTGGAGAAATCCAAGTATCAATTGATTTTAACCAATTACTATTTTCATAGTTAATTGACAAGGTTCTATCATTACTATTAAAAGTTATATTGAAATCAACAAAGCTATTATTTGGATGAACGATCGCCTCCGCAGGGGAATCTTCTCCGTCATATACCAGCTTCTTCCCCCCAGGAGGTTCATTATACATGAAAGCTCCGAATGGATTCGGTGGCTCGTGAAATCTGGGTGGGTCGGCTCCTATCATCTCATCCTCAATATTAGCAAAAGTATCTAAGCCAAACCCAAATGCATCTGGTATCCCTGCCATTCCCAGTCCTCCTCCAGTCAAACCCAATCTATTTGAATTACCTGGATGAAAAACAAACCCTATACCATCTCCTCCGCCAGTCGGGAAAAACTTATTCCCTAAGTTAACTCTTCCAGTCAAAGTAAAGTCGTCATCAAATAAAACTCTATTTCTAAGATGGAATCCTCCCTGTCTACCAACTGAATCCTGAGTATAAGTAAAAATCCCTGAGGTTTCATCATAGTTTGAATCAGAAATCTCATTTGTTAGTAATTCGAAATAGTTTAAGAAGTTATCTCTATTAACAGTTACAACTTCCTTTAAATGTTCATAAAATAGTAATTGCATTTCTCCACTTTGGGCAGTAGGATTGTTTATTGTTAGTCTTTCTGCTTCCAAATACTGGATAATGGTGTTTGAAGAACCATTAGTTCCCATTATATATACAATAGAATCATAGTTTGGGTTATCACCAATTTGTTTATGAATAGCCCAATCATTTGGTAAGGCATTTGAACTATCTCTACTCATATTTTTAGGGATCCTAATTTCTAAAACTTCCATCTGCCCATCCAAGCCCACACCTAATTGAATGTCCACAAATCTAGCTTCATCACCTGTACGTTCTATTGCAAAGGAAAAATTTCTATTTCTAGGTTCTCTATTGAGTTTGTTCACCTTACTTGGTTCCTTTACAAAAAGATCTGCCACCTTCTTACTAGAGACTTCGCTGATGTTACCAGCCTTATCTACAACAAGTGCATGGATATATTTTTGAGATTTCTTCCCCTCTTTAATAGTAAAGTTTGATTTAGTTGAATTATTTATCTCCTTGTTTACTTCAATTTCAGAAATACTCTCACTCTTTTTAGATTCCTCTTTACTTAATTTTTTTACTTCTTCCAGTAAAGTATTTTTAGAGGAGTCAGATATTTCATAATAATATTTATCAATTCCGTCAACCAAAGTACTTGTAATAATATCTGATGTTTTACTCGTCTCTTGATTATCATGTGCTTTCAAAAACCATTGGTAATTCGTTCCTTCATCTTTCGCATCTAACTCTATCCTAATGGTTCCATCCTCATGCACCCCTCCTATTTCTGGTGCTCCTGGTTTTGCTCTATCTTCGTATTCAGTAATATGTTCTAACTCTCCAACTGAATTGTTCACCACTTTAAATTCGCTATCATCTATTGATTCATATATTTCATATTGGTTAAGTTGCTTGTCCTCTTCTTCCCAACTTAAACTTATCTGATTATCTTTTATAGGCTCAGCATATAGTCTAAATTCTCCTTCTTTAACAATTGTTGTTGAAGCCTCTATCTTTTTGGGAATTGCATCTTGATAATTCAGAACTGTTGCAATTACCAAAATCGGTAGAATCCCTAAGAATGCAATTATTTTTCGTTTGAAGCCAACTTTACTTCTCATTTTTAGCCCTCTTTTCTAGAACTCATTTAATTTCAATTCTATTTATCATCTGTTCTTAACGCCCATCAAATCAATGCTTTAGTCATTTAAAACACTCACCTCATGAGTGTTGTTTTTTCATAAATGTTGGATACAGTGGGGAAACTGCATCCCTAATTTTCAATCAATGCTTTTAATGCTTCGTCCACTGCTTCTAATGGTGAATCTGCTTCAGGTGTGTTCCCTTGCCACCAAGCATCGCGATAGGCAAACTGTGCACAATTGATTGTTTCCACCTTCAAGGATATCGTCAAGGTTGTCTGATGGTAGCGATCACTTAACTGCTCCGGCAGCCTTACCGACTCGAACAAATAACTTGTCCTATCTCCAGAATCCAATCGCTTGTTGTAATAGTAATACCCATCACCACCATCGATCCAATCAGTTGTCTCCATTCCTTCTAGTTCAATACTTGTATCGATGGGTAATGGCAAAACTTGTTCATTTTCTGCATCTCCCACAATGCTTTTTCGAACCTCAGGTAAGACCATGACGCGTACAAACTGTCTAATGGTTCCAGTATTTTCGATTCGTACTTCTTTAGGAATTGATTGGTCTTTGGGTATTTCAGTCATGGTTTCGTCAAAATTCTCCTCAAATATCCTTGTTTCTACCTGTCCAACCTGAAAGTCATTTTCTTTACGATCTTGAGCAGTCATTGCTGCATAAACCAGATAACTCCCACCAATTAAAAGCAGAAAGCAGATAACACCGATCACAAGGTAAAGGCAACGGTGAATTTTTCTTTTTTGTTTCATTATCCTCCGCCTCCTTGATTGCTTTTACTCATAAAAACCAAATGATCCTTGTAAATGTCCTCTACTGGGCTGCCAGCAATTCCCCAATCGGTTAAAATGGATTCGGTTATGTCGTGAGCATCCATTTCAGGTACTAGCTTGTACAAAGCCCCCTTGTACTGATTGGCATAACTAGCATCTAAGGTAATACTTTCCAATAGATCGACCGTTAGATTCTCTGTTTGAGGAGTCAATGGGTCATCATTTGACTGCAAGACTTCAGAATAGTAGAAGAAACCCTCATGGTAAAACCAATAGTTTTCTTCTCCAACTGTATCGTCAGGATCATCAAAAACCTTCGCTGTTTGAAAGTTCAACTGAAACGCAGACAAAGGTTCTGTTCGTACCTCATTAAGATCGTAGGTATGATTCTGTACATTGTTATTGGCTATATAATGATTCGTTCCATCAACTGAATAAACATTGCCAACCGCCCAGGTACTTGTGTCCTTTATATCAATCAACGTATCATTCTGCTCATCCAATTCATGAAGGGTCAAATTCGCATTCCCATTTAAAAGGTTGGCGTCCAATCGGTGATTATCATTCGTGTCTACTTCAAATCCTACAAAGAACTCTTTAAAAGACAGCCGGACAATCGCTGGGGTTTCTCCGTCATTCTTCACTCGAACAGCCTTTGTTTGGGTTGTCCCGGGGGCCAAATGAAAGACTTGGTTGAAGTCTTCGTCAATTCGAGCGGACAATTTCCGTCGATTAGTTTCTGTCCGATTCAGTCGTTGATCCGCTGAGGTAATCCAAGCATACGTACTGCCGACAATCAGAAGGAAGCTCAGCACGATAGAGAAGCAGGCAAACAAGGCTTTACTTTTAAGAAATACCCGAAATAAATGGCGTCGCTTTTCTTTTTGGTTCATCCCTGCTCCTCCTCTCGACGTTTCTTCCATAAAAACAAGGCAATTAGTACCAGCAACATTCCGCTTAGAAACATGTAGACGATCTCTTCCCCAGTTTGTGGCAACCGTTTGCCAGAACCAGAGGCTTGAGGATTGCCTCCAGTATTTGGCATGTCACCACGACTAGGCTCTGGCCCTGACCTCGTTCCGGAATCAGACGAAATCGGTGTAGAAGAATCAGAAGTTAAGGGTTCCGTTGATCCGGTTGGCTTAGTTGGCTGTTGATCCTTGGTGCCTACAAAGGTCCAATAAAAATCTAAGTTACTTGCCTCTCTCAGGTCTTCGTTTGTCAAAGAAGAATCCAATGTAAATGTTGCTCGTAGAATCTTATCCGATCCATACTTGCAAACGCCTAACTCTAAAGGTACTTTAGACCAATCAAATGTGTCATCTCCTAATATCGGACCATGATAAATTTCTTTTCCGTCCAAGGTAAGAGTTAGTGTAATATGTTCCTTCCAAAACACTGATCCTTTGGAGGTGACTTCTTCGACTCTCAACCCTAAAGAAAAGGGTTCTTCTAAATCCAAACTACGGATTGTAATCTCCTTTTCATAACTTTCTCCAGGCAAAACATCAACTAAATCAATATAATACTCGCCTTCCGAGGTAGCATAGATTCCTTCTGAATCAGCAATTACCATACCCGGAGGCAGCGTGCTTGCTGCCTCACTGACTATGACTTTTCCAAAAGACAGGAGGAAAACAAAAAGCCCCATTAAACTAACCACGATTATTTTAATGAATTTCATACACCTCCTCCTTTCCAAAAAGTTCATTAGTTAGGAATTTTAGAAACTAGATAGTTAACGATTTTATCTGTAGGACTGTCTTCAGCGGCACCGCCAAGATCCCATGCATCTGCGTCCTTAATTGCTGCTTCTGTTGCTTGAATAGCTTCCATTTTTACAATCAAATCATAGGTAGCATTGGTGTACTCAACGCTCATGTCTTTACCAAAAATAAGTTTTTTCAACAAATCTGGAGTTTTTGCCTGTGGTAACAGTGGAACAGTATAATAAAACCAGCCATCCTCTGAGTTATAAACCCATTTACCTTCTTCTAATGCATCAATTCCCACAATCGCATCACCATAGCCAATAAGAATTTGATCTTTGTTAAACCCTTTTCTATCTGCTTGTACACCTTTATTTTCATTATTTGCGGTTGGAATAAGGTCGCCAGAGCTTGTAGGAGTTGGATTTGGTAGTGTTGCAGGTGACACAATACCTAAACCAGCTTCTGTATAATCGTACTCATTTTCGCCTTGTTTTCCAGACGTTCCTAATAGTGCATGTCCCGTTACAGTCGTTTCTCCTTTAGGTGCTAATGAAGATGCTGCCCAATTCACTACCGAATTTTCATACCCACCAGCATAATAACCATAAGTCAATTTGCTTACTGTAAAGGTCCATTCCGTTGCAGATTCACTCCTATTATTCGCTCCACGTTCATCTACTGCTACTTCATACTCCATTGCTTGAAACTCTCCTGGAGCATACTCATGAACGACAACAGCTTCATAACTTGTAGTAATCTTTCCAGTACTTGGATCAATAGTCTGGCCGCCCTTTACAAAGAGCTTAGTGTCTGCCTCTAAACCATTAACTTGTGTGCTAGGATCGTCCACTTCGGAAAAGCCATTTTCTACACTGATTTTTTCTGCACTGTATGCTACAGGTACATGAGAGGTCAGGGTATGTGCTGCATCAGGATCATATTTAGCTCCTGCTACTGTACTTGCACTGTAAGTCACCGCACCTTCACTGACTAGATGCTTCAAGACTTCTTCATAAGAAACCCGTACAAACACATTGGCATTCCCTGTATTCGATACACTTACTTCCTTGGTGGTTTCTGTTCCTGGCAACATAGGTTTTGGTTCCCAAACTTCATTCACTACTACACTGTCATCAACGATTGCTGAAGACTGAACACGGTTGATCTTTTGTTGTTGTGAAGTAATCCAGGCAAACGTTCCTGATACTACTGCAATCAACGCAAGTAGCGCGGCTATTGCTAACAACTTTTTCTTTTTACGTTCTTTCATTTTTTTTCTCCCCTTGCTTGTTTTTTATATAAACATTTGCTTGGACACAAATGGCTATATCCCTCTTGGATAACTGGATATTCGCTGCTTTTCCTCTGGTTTCACAAAGTAAGCTTTCAATACTAAAAAGAAACCAAAAGTTGATAAGGCACAAACGAAGCACAACCATACATTTTCTTGGACAAAGGCTAAGAAGGTTCCCACCTTTGGAATAACGAAAGTCACCTTTCCGGCTACACGATCCACAGTAATTGGTGGGTCATTAGAATTATTCGCGTCCCCCTTGGTGACGATATAATCTCCAGGTATTCCGCTTAAATTATCCAAACGCTCTACCATTCGGTGAGTCAGGTATCGCTCTCCATCACCAACTCTAAAGGTAACAACGTCGCCTTCCTTTACTTCTGAACCATTCATGAGTTTGACAATTACAATATCTCCTGCATAAAAACCACCCTTTGGTGAATCTGCCTGTGGGGCCATAGAATCGGTTAAGACCTTATAAAATCGATGACCTAATATAGCAGCATCCGATTTCTCGCTAAAGGCAAACATCACCGAACTTAGAATGATTCCGATCGTCAATGTATAGAAAAACAAGTTGTAGACAAACGAAAATAATTTTCGATTGGTTGAATTCTTTGCCTGTTGAAGTGAATAGCTTTTTTTATAATCAAACTCCCTCGGATACGTTCTTGGACGTTGCGAAAGTGGTTCACGACTGTAGCTTCTATGTGGATAGTAAGGGCGTGGATCAGTTTGCTTAGCTAGCCGATCTCTTTGTTCATAGTCCCTTGGCTGTCTCGGATGATTCCTTCGTTGTTCTGAATAATCTCGGTAACGTGGCCGTTCTTCCTCGTAGAAATAATCATCTTTTTCCTGATACCTTCTTCCGGAACGTTGATTTGAAGGTGGACGGTGATACGCTAGATTATCGGACGACCTATAACGAGGCGGTGCTTCTCGGTATTCCCTTCTGCGTTCTTCTCTTGGTCTAGTCATCCTGTCCCTACTTTCATTCCACAATTTGCTTGCCCGATACTTGTTTTGCCTGACGTTGAATAATTGGTTGTAATTTAATCACCTTGTACTTAGTTCGAGTAACAATCAGTTTGCTTTCTTCCACAGGTTTATCAGATCCGGTAGTCGAAGATTCTTGTTTTATTTGACTAACCGTTTCCCCGCTACCATCAGCTGCAGTTGGGTTCACTTCCTCTGCTGCTTGATCAAAAACTGTTAATCCATAGGTCTCAATTAATGCATTTAGCTTCCTATCATAAGCAGTATCTGTCGCATACGTTCCTGTCAGAGCCTTCGTTGCTTCTTGATAGGCCGCAGCAGTTTCTTTCCAAGTTCCTTGGTAAAGCTTCGAATTCCCTGAGAGACCGTTTCTTAACAAGGCCGCATAATCTTCTAATGATTCTTTATAGCTAGGATATTGACGGAAAGCCGCCTGAATTGTATAGAGCTCTCCATTCCCTTTATCCTCTTGTGTTTTAAAAGTAACCTGTTTGCCTTGGTAACTCCCTTTGATGCCAAACAAATTATGATAGGGTGGTCGCGCCAATTGGCTATTACCAGATCCTGTTTCCAAGATCGCTTGGGCAATCATGACAGACGCATACAGATCTTCACTCCAGGCAATTTGTTGGGCATCCTTACCAATCGTTTGAATGAATCCTTCTGTCGTTTGATTCTTACTCACTGAAAAGTGATAATTCTCCACCACTTTTTCTACTGGGAGCGGTATCTGAATCTGCCCTACTTCTTCTGAAACAGAATTACTTGGTAGTTCGTGTCTTATTCCTGATTCAATTGTTTCGGTAATTGGTGCACTTGATTCTTTGTCCTCAGTGCTTTTCGTTTCTTCTATAGAGGAAACAGATGAAGAACTAGTTGTCTCCATAACTTCTTGATTTCCTGTACTGACTGTACTGACAACAGTAGAATGGGACACTATTCCATGAGTTGTTTCTGGTTGAGAAGAAACTATTTCCTCGGATTCTGCAAGTACCGTTTGTTTTAGTGTTGTCTGCCACGCAATAAGCAAACAGCTGCTTAATACAAAACATCCCAGCAGAAGCCTACCCTTCATTTGATCTCCGCCTTTCCTGCGGTTGCCCTCGCGGTTTTCTTCTTGGTCGGGCAGCTCGCTTCAGCTCTTGGAGCGTCGTATGATAATGCAAAGCGGTCATGCGCAAATAAATTGCCAGTAACATCAATAACAACAATAGAAACAATTGACTAACTGTCACTACTTCCTGGAAATCTGTAAAGTAAAAGAAAATTCCTAAAACAACAACACCAAGCAGAACTACCAATGAAAACAGCCAGTAAATCCAATACCAAAAGGTGTACCATTCGATTTTTTCCTTCAGTGTCTTCATTTCCGACGGTACCCCTCTTGGACAATGCCTAAGATTTGAGGTTCGGTAATTAAACCGAAGTGGCGGCTATCATAAGACAATTCGCGATTATCCCCTAAGATAAAGTAATAGCCTTCTTGGATGCGATCGCGAGAAAACTCCTGCCAAATGAAATCGTCCGTATCTTTGGCAAAGGGATCATGGACTGGCTTTTTATTCACATACAATTGACCGTCTTTATAGGTAATGCGTTCTCCCGGCAAGCCAATTACCCGCTTTAAATAAGTACCTTCCGGGTTCTCTGGTGGATGCAGGACAATCACATCGAAGCGTTTGGGTTTATGATGTGCACTAATTTGAATCACTTCCTCTTCCTTAAAGGTTGGGTACATCGACACACCACTGACAGAATATTTTGGATACAGCCAGTGATAGGTCTGAAAAAAACTAAAAAATACAAGATACAATCCAACAAAGACTACTCCAGCCTTCATTGGAAAGGACCAATGACTCAAAGAATGAGGTGTCCAGCCTCAGCCAGCCTCCTTGGCGTCTTTTACCACGGCATCTTGCTGTTCTCGTACAAATTTTTCCAGTACCGAACTTTCTCCTTGCAATAAATCAAAGTACGCTGCTTTGCCTAGTAGGTTGTCGTAATCCATCTTCATTAATTTGACATACGGCTTTCGAAACCACGGTCTGGCATGAATCTGAGCGCGAGATTCAATCACCTGGCATTCATACAACACAAAATGGATATCCCGAGCCGAGAAATTGGCTTTGATTTGTTTCACCTGATCTCGTTCATAGACTAGCTGGTTAGCAGTCACGGTCATTTTCTCGGTCTTATTCACCAGTTCACCATTTAAATACCACATCTGTTCTAGGAAGCGCGCCTTTTGTAATAGATAGGTATATTCTCGTAAGCTGATCTTGAGACGTTTATCCCAGTTGCTTTCTTCTTTCTGTTCCTGCTTAAAGTACTGAATACCGCTGTAGAACATCGAAAGTTCTAATTTTTCGATGACTAGCTCCAGTTTTTGATTCACGGCTCGCAGGCGGGCTTTACCTTGGCTTTCGAGATTTTCTTCCTCTTTTTGGATTCGATCCACTGATACCGCTGCTTCTTCCACTTGATTTATGGATACTGTCGCAACTGACTTTTTTATTTCTTTTCCCAATTGTTGTGCAGCAAGTTCCTGAAAAAGCTGCTCGGCTCGCTTCAACGCTTCCTCTGGTACCAAAGCAAATTGTTGCGACAGGCTTTCTTCTAGTTGAACCGCAAAAGGAAAGCCTTCTTTACGAAAAGTAAGTGGGACAAAATCAAAGCGGTAGACTTGTCGCCCATACTTGGTTTCTTCAGTTTGCACCTTCAGCCAAGCAAACTGGGGAAAGAACTGTTGAATGGCTTGCCAGAAAGCTTGCCAGCCAAATTCGCAAGGCTCTAACAACAGCTCTAAGTGATAACTGCCATCCATCCATTGAAATAATTGTTGAAAATGTATCCGAATTTTTTCTCTTTGGTGTCCATCTAAACTACCTTCTGGAGCGTACAAATACTCACAAGCTTTTTCGATAGCTACTAATAAGTCCGTCTCAGCCAATACCGTAGTCATCTTCGGTGCCGGAGTGGGATACAGTGTCACTTGTGTCTGTTTCGTCTTCACTGTGGATCATCCCTTCTATTACTCTTCATCTAATAGATGATCGCTGTTAGCTAATAATTTGACGAAGAATTGAGCAGTCTCGTCTTGAACCGAACGCAAACGTTTGCGGTAGTTTTTAATTTCCTGCTTCATCACACGCAGTTCTAGGGCTGCATCGTGCATCAACTGTTGTGCTTCATGCTCGGCTTGATGACGAATGCCGTTGGCTTCGTATTCTGCTCGCTCCAAGATTTCCCGTTCTTGTTTCTTGGATTCCACTAAGATATTCGCCAGTTCATCCTTCATCGCTTCATTGGCTGATAATTTCTGTTTTAATTGATCCATTTGTTGCTTAGCTTCTGTTAAATCGGCAGCATTAGACTCTTTTTCATCTAGTTTCTGATTCGCCTGTATCAGTTCTTCTTTCAAAGAAGCTAGCTGTTCACTTTGCTCATTAAGCTGATTCTTTTGTTGCTCATTGGCAAGTTTTTGTTCTTGAAGCTCCTGTTCTTTTTCAGTTAAGGTAGTGGCCATACCCGTAAGCTCGGTCTGCTTGACTTCTAATTGATGCTTCAATTGCGCGACGGTTTCTTCCAGTCGTTCCACTTCCTGTTGCAACGGCTGTTCCTTATCAGCAGTTGGATCCCCTTGTGCTGTCTGATCTTCTTGGTACTCTTCTATTCGTTGTCGTGAACGTCTGCCTCCACGTTCGTATTCTTTATACGGTTCACTTGGTCGTTCATACCCTTCTTCTGGATAAGAATCATACCCATAGTCCTCTTCATATCCCTCTTCGTAGTCATCGTAGTAATAATCTTCCTGTGGACTTTCTTGAAAATCCGATTTCTTCTGCTTTCCTAATCCAAACATCTATTATTTTCCCTCCAGCTCTGTAAAAAATAGGTTTTGCTATATTCTGTCCATTCCTCTATACTTTTACTAGACAATTACTAGGCAACGGCACACAGTTCTTTCCTAGTCTAAGCTAGACTAGGAAACCCATCGAAAAAGCCCATAGGGACAACAAAAAATCAGCTACCTGTTGACGGTAGCTGACGGGTTAACCACTCAAAAAAAATAGCAATATTTTCTATTAAATAACAATCAATCTAACTAATTTGGACAATTTTAAAATAGCGTATGTTATATAAAGGTTTTTATCTCTTAAATAGGTTTAAGAGATAATACCCCTCCGAGTAAACGCTTACTTCCATTATGCAAAACAATTCTCTTCCTAAAAGCTTTTTTGTTATTTTGAAAACGTTTTACAGGATAGCTTCTTCCATTTGTGCCACCACTTGGATCCGTTGTTCCACGAGGGTACCCGCGTAGGTGTCCAAAGTCATTTGAGTTGAGCTGTGCCCCAACAAGGCGCTGACACTCATGATGTCTCCTTGACTTTCTAAACACCGCGTCGCAAAGGTGTGCCGCAGCTGATGAAAATGAACATGAGATAACCCGGCTTTCTCGCGAATGCGATGGAAATGATAGGTTAACAACCGCGGCTCCCATGGACGATGGTTTCGACAGAAGACAGCGGGGCCTTCCGCCTGCTCTTTGTGCTGCAGTAACAGCTGTTTGACCGCTTGACTCATGGGAATGGAACGGGTGGATGTCGCTGTTTTTGAACTGCTGTAGAGCAATTCTGTTTTCCGTCCATTATATACACCGAAGATGCGTTGAAACGTTGAACGAACATGAATCAAATTATTTTCAAAATCAATGTCCTGCCATGTGAGGGCAGAGATTTCACCAATCCGCAAGCCGGTATGCAGAGCCAGCACTGTAGGTAATCCTTGACCTTTTTCTTCCTTTAAGGCGACCGTTTCTAGTTGTTTTTGTTCTTGCCTCGTAAGGGCCTGATTTCTATTTTTTACCACTTTAGGCAATGGAATCAACCCAAAAGGGTTTTCCTTAATCAGCTTTTTGCGGATCGCTTGGTTCATGCATTGCTTGGTAATCCGGAAAATAACGTGAATCGTCGAGGGCTTTAGCGACTGTTCCATCAATGATTCTAACAACTCCTCTGCCACTGCTTCATCCAATTCGTTGAGATCATAATGACCGATCACCGACAGAACATAATGAACCAGCTTGTGTTCATAGTTGGCATAGGTGGATGGCTTCACTCCCGGCTTCACCTCTTGTAACCAGCGATAGCCCCATTCATTCAGGGGAATGGCTGCTTCTCCTTGAACTGTCTGAACTAGTTGATACTTCATTTTCAAGGGATAGAGCTTTGCCCGCACTTCCTGTAGGGTTTTGCCGTACACCGATCCATACTTAGATTTTCCATTCGATTTTGTGCCTTTCCGGTAGCGGCCTTCCCAGCGTTTGTCCTTGCGGCGATAGATATTTTCGCCTCTGCGCATGTGTGACCATCCTTTCTCTTTGACGGTAAATTTGACGGTAGATAGAATTACGCCTTCTTTCCGCTTTTTCCTGCATAGATTCGAAGAGTTGTCTCCTAGATGGGGAAAAAGGGAATAAGTAAATAATCATTTTAATTATTTTTATAAAATATATTGCGCAATCATTCCTGATAACCTATAATTAAAACAACAGATGTGTGAAAAATGAAAGATAAACACATGAAATGACAACCAACCTCCTAGTCTAGCTTAGACTAGGATTTTTTTATGCCTACACAATATTCTTTCACTTTTGACTGACAATAGTTTTTTAGTTTTTCCGCATTGTATACCTTATTCTTTTTTAACTTATTGATTCAAAATGATTATTCTTATTTTTTAAAAAGAATATCGATCGAATTATATCATGGATTACGTTTAATTAAACACAAACTTTACACCATTTCTGAAATAAACAATGGAAATTATTTTAACAAAAGAGTGGATTTATCAGGTAAAATTGGAATACGTCATAGTATCCATTCCTATGACAAATGATTTCATCAGGCTGTAAGAGTCGAGAAAAGCATGAAAACCGTATCTGTTTAGATGAGGGGCCTCTCACGATCAAGCGAAAGAAATAACTCGTTGATACGCGATCAACGATGTTGGGTATTTGGTTCTAGCTATTTTTTCGATCTTCTTCAGTAACTGAAAAGAAGGAGTGTACATGTATGGGTAATCCCCTTGTTAGCGGTTGTATTGAAAGCGTTCTTCTAGAATGTGAATGTTTTTCAGAAAATTGGGAGAAAGTGTACCATCAAATAGAACAGTCTGCACCACCGGAAAATCAAGTCCTCTCTCTTGTTTTGCCTATTCCTGAAAGGAGTGGGACCATTCTCTTTAGTGAGACCACTGGGTACTCTTCTCCTTATCAATCGTTAGCGACCCTAAAAAACGATAAACCGATTCATAATTTTTTAGACTATGCCGCCTTATCCCATGCGCTGAAACGCTTTAGTTGCTTTGGGTCGAAAGCAATGCCTCTGGTCAATCTGCGTTCGGTCTTATTTCCTATAGGAAGAGCCAGAAACGCCAGTTGGATCAATCCTTTAATGATTGACCAACTAAAAGAACAGGGGCCTTTTACTCAGATTCAACTGATCAACGGTCTCACAATTGAAGTGGCGGCTAATAGTCAAAGCATTTGTACGCGAGCCGAAGCCGCACTGTCTGTTTTATCAATGATTGAACGTGATTATTTGATTGCAGGAAAGACGGGGCCTCATTCGCCTTTAGACGTGTTGCAGCTGCCGGATACCCCATTTGCGCGTAGTATGAGTCGCAAACCGCTGTTGCAACAGTTTCCACTACCCATTCGGGTCTTGAAAACAGCGTATGAACAGGAGTATGCCTTACAGACCCTTCTTCGTTTGGGGCATACGATCGAAGGGCTTGACTGGATCCATGAGTCCTTCCACACCTTACCTACTGAGTAAAATTAAGTAAGTTCATCAATCGAATAAAGCTGTCTTCGTTATTTAATTTCTCATTGGAGAGACGAAGACAGCTTTTTCCTGTCTTCTTTTCCGCCTATTCACTAATAAGAACAGTATTAAACCAACGAATAGAACCATTCACTTCACAAACCCCTTCTTCCATTTGGGACATGAAAAAATTTTCTTTCATGTCCCAAATTGGCCCTTTTTCCGCTTTGAAAACGAGTGGAAATTTGCGAAAGCTTATTAAATCAAGATTCTCAAAAATTCAAAGGCCTGTTTTGGGACATGACCAACCACTTTCGGCGTTTTTCAAACTCGTGTTATTGAAGTAGGCTTTAGTCACCGGCCGGGAAACACAACAAACACTACCAAATACAACAAAAACAGAAAACGGAGGAATGAAAACGATGATGCAAAAGTTAGGCACAAAATTACAGGTACAGATTGAACAAGCAGGGGAAGACAAACAGAAGAAAGTGAATTTCCAAAATGTGATTGATAACCCACCCGAAGAAGATGTAGTGAAATTAGGAGAAATTATGGCAGAGCTATCCCAACAAGGCAGTTCATTAGATAGTGTGATTATGACTGTTCAATCTCGTATTACGAAGGAGGTTGACTAAGTATGAATCGAGTCGTGAAGTTAGTCTCTATTTTTAGAAACGGCGCAGGAAAATCGCAGACGTGGAGCTTGAGTAATCCAGATACTACTAAGACTCCCTCACAGATCAAAGGTCTATTAGGGGAATTGGCTCAATTGAATTTGTTTCAGAAAGATGGCATTCGTTTATTTGAAACAGTCGTTAGTGCGAAGTATGTTGAAACGATTGAAACACCAATTTTTGAAGAAGAACTTGTTGCACGTTAATTGAATTTTTGAGAGGCTGCGGCAGACGTGCTCGTGCTTCTCTTACTTAATGAATCCAGCTGGATTTCCTAGGTATCCAGCTTATCTACTAGTTACCTACTATATAAATAAAAAGGAGAAATTTATTATGTCAGAGCAACCCTTTACGCACCAGCAACTATTTAACCTCAAACTCGAAACCATCGAGCAAAGACTCATGGAATACTATCAGGAAACTCAGAATGGCACCATGACCATCAAATTATTGCTTGCTTTACGTGTACGTTATCAGCTTGGTGCAAAGGAGTTCGCTCTGGTATTGCAAGACTTAGTTCGGTACTTATTTATGAATACTAAAGCAACGAAAACCATGAAGCAGTTTTTCTGGTATTTCGTGGATTATTTTGAAACTAGTGAGTTGCGGATATTGGGCTTAAAACTGAACCCTGTTCGCAAGTTTATCGAAAAAACCAAGTCTCTAATCCAGTCACAAATAGCTAAGTTGTTCTCAAGTGAGACTGAACCTGACGCCACCTGAGAATAATACGATTGTCTGTCTCACCTACGCAACTATAAATCGAAAGGAGTTACGAAAAATGATCAAACTAGTTTCCACCTTCCTCAACAGTGAAGGCAAGCAACACAATTTTACCTTTAAAGATCCGGACACTACAAAAAGTCCCGAAGAAATCAAAGAATCATTGGAATTGTTAAGCAGTTTAAAGTTGTTTGAAAAAGATGGTGTTGGCCTATTCCAAGAAGTAGTGAATGCCAAATATGTAGAAACCATTGAACGGCCTATTTTTGAAGGCAATGACCTATTTGAATCACCTGATTCAGAGGGAGAACACGAAGAGAATGAAGAAAAGGAAAATCCAGAGCAGCTGACAGCACTTCGTTGTACTTGGCAAGAAACGCCAAAAGTCCCTGAAGTATCATTAGCTTCACCTATCAGAAGTGAGGTGCATGATACGCTACGTTCCATTTCTGAAAACAATGTAGAGGTTAAAGCTACTACAACTAATTATCCTTCTGTTAAGGTAACAGTTAATGCAGAAGAAGAAGCGACCTCTCCTTCTCCTGCTGGAAGTCCGTATGATGTAGTCAAGGAACTGGTAAAACGCCGAAAGCGGAGGAAAGCCAAAGAAAAGGAACGTCGAAAGCAGAAGAATCTGCCTGACACTCCCTCTTGATAGTCTGATCATTTTTTACCAGCGTAGGTAGATAAAACTTGTCTGGAGCATGAGTCTGTACTTGAGAGGAGGTGATGAGTTGCACCCTCTTGTACAGTATATTCTAGCCCCGATCTTTGTCGGTGTGGTTATCGCAGTCGTGAACCACTGGCTGGACGACCATGATCCATGACAATTCAATGAAATGTGACACTTGCGAATCGGGCCCATTCGCAGGTTGTTCACTCTTCTATTAGTAGAACAAGTTTCGATCATACTACGAAAATAAAACTGAAAATCGACCTTTGAAAACTAAATATCGAATGGAAGGCGTACTAAAAGGCGTACTAAAGTGATTGCTGCGCTTTTTTGGCTGGCATATTCATTATTATTAGAACTTAATCCTGCCCATGAACAAATGTGGGCAGCTCGTTTCAATGTACATAAAAAGGATTACTAGTGTACACAGCTTTTTACTAGACTTGGTTGCTAGACTCATAAGATCGTTCTTCCCTTACTTTTCAATCTAAAAAACAGCATTACTATAATTGACACTACAATCATCCCAGTAAATGGTAAAACCAGAATATATATCATTGCTGGCGGAGAACTCGTCAAACCGTGTTCATTTTGACAAACCAGTTCTCTATATTGATAAGCAATTGTCCCCACCATACTATGAGAAATGATCAAGGTGATAATACCGAAAGCGACAGTTAAGTAGCGATAGATGCGTTTCATTGGAAAATCCCCTTTTTTCCTTTTATTGTCTCATATTCTCTTCCTGGTAGATATAAGATCTTGGTCATCTACATACTGTTCATAATACAAAGATAGATAAAAAGCACTCAATCTAAATTGTGATTGAGTGCTTTGAACCACTAATTCATGGCCGAATAATACTTTAATTCTTCCAGTTGTTGGGAACTCTCTAGCCAATATTCATAGAAAGCACTACTCAATTTGTAGCCTCTGCCCCACAAGGTGGTAATGGTTTCGCCTGTAATGCCGTGAAGCTCGAATTTATGCTTCAATTTGTTAATCAAGCAAGACAACTGACTCATGTTCGAAGACGTGCTGCCATCCTGCCATAAATAGTTGCACAATTCCTGGCGTGATAATACGCCGCTAGTGGAATAAGATTGGATCAAGCATTCAAAGACCCGTTTTTCCGTTTTTGAAAGACTTTTGATCAGTAATTTCAAATTATTCGAGGTAGTTTCTTCTCCTTGTATGGTAGGGAAGGTCAGAATTTGGTTGCCAGTTACTACGTCCTGTTTCACTTGATGCTGAAGCTCATTCATTTTTTCTCGCAGAAGTTCATAGCTGGTTTCTTTCGCTACCCAATCTACTAGACCGCGTTCTTGCCAGAAGGCTTGTTCTTCCTCATTTGGGATGTTCTCCACCACTCGTAAAACCAGTAGTGGGTGATTTTTTAACATTTGCAGAATCTGTTCCACTTCTGAGTTACACAGACTTTCACTCAACACAATCCATTGAAAATAAGAAAGAAAAGGACTAATCGTGCCTGTCTTAAGACGTTTGAACAGGTCTGTCGAACAAAGAATTTCGCAATTCATCCGCTGTAACTTGCGGACTAATGGCTCTTCAGCTAAGGAATTTTTCGTTAAAATAAGTACATGTTGCATGGGGATTC
>NZ_JAFREL010000020.1 GCF_017377655.1 Candidatus Enterococcus ferrettii | reverse complement strand
GTTTTATATCATAAAATAAAGTTAAAATAATGTTAGAGTTTAAGAGTGATTTCCATTGAAAATTATTTTTTCTAATCAGAAAATGGATTCAATGAATCGTGTAAGCAAGGAGGAAAGAGCAATCAAATAATTCTTGTGAAATACTAGACAAAAAATATTATTTAAAAGAAAAGTGGGGAAGAAAATGAAAAAGAGGATAAATGTGTTGGCAGGACTGGGACTTCTGCTTCTTTCATTAGGCCTAGCTGGTCAGAAGGCATTTGCTGATGAAGTGGCAGTAAATACTGTCGCCGATTTGCAGGACGCGGTAAATAATGCACCAAGTGATCGAACGGTTACTTTAGATAGTACATTTCCAACGGATATTGATGCAACAATTGCTTTGAAGGAATCACCGTATCAAGTCGTAGTAAACGGCAATGGACTTACTTTGCAATCGACCACTGGAAAGCAGTTATTTTCCTACGGTGGAGGTACTGGAACCGCAAACTCAGCATTAACGATAAGAAATTTGAATCTAGAAGGTTTAGGGAATAGTGTGCGAGCATTAACTATCTCTGGTTATAAAGGCGAGTTTGTTTTAGAAAATAGCAAGGTGAACAATTTTCAATCTTATGATGATGGTGGTGCCTTCTATACGGCCGGAAATACAAGTTTAGTGAATTGTACATTTTCCAATAATAAAAACACAGGTTCTGGCTATTCAGGCGGAGCGATTGCCAGCAAAGGATATTCGGCTAATTTTTCTGCCAGCAATTGTCAGTTTTTGAATAATGAAACTACCTTCGCAGGAACTGGAAATGTTGGTGGTGAGGGTGGCGCAATTTACTTCTTTCAGCCAAGCAGCACAGCAACTTTTAACTTTACCAATAATTATTTTGAAGGCAATAAATCAGTGGAAACAATTACCAGTGGAAAAGCTAAGCTGGCTGATGGCGGAGCGATTGCTTTCTTTAATACTGTAACAGGTACACAGATTTTGTTTGACAGC
Organism: Candidatus Enterococcus ferrettii; assembly: GCF_017377655.1. Classification (GTDB taxonomy): domain Bacteria; phylum Bacillota; class Bacilli; order Lactobacillales; family Enterococcaceae; genus Enterococcus_A; species Enterococcus_A ferrettii. The sequence continues at coordinate 210,838 of NZ_JAFREL010000020.1, read as the reverse complement.
AACTCATTCGTGCGCAATATTGCCGGGGATGATGGTGGAGCCATTTTGATTCAAACCAATGACAACATTGACAGTGGTGTCTTGTTTAAGAACAATACTTTCTACCAGAATAAGGCATTAGGGCAGGATTTTTCAGGGAATAGCGGTGGGGCAATTCAAATTTATGCCAATGGAGCAATTACCCAAGGAAGAAAATCAGCGATTGATTATGTCAATAACAGCTTTGTAGAAAATGAAGCAGTTTACGATGGTGGAGCGATTGGCAGCTCTGGCTATGGACTGAATTATTCTGCTGGACGTTATGCCAACAATCTATTTGTCGGCAACAAGTCTCGGACTGCAAGTAGAAACAATATTGCGGACTCTACGGCGATAGCTGGTACTGGCGACTTAGAAACGAACATTGGTTATGATAATGGAAAGACAAGTACGACTACCATGACGGATGTTTTCGGAACGGCACCAGTTGGTTTAGTGGACAACTACAATAAAATTACAGCAGGAACTAACAGCGATGCTATTATTTTGCCAACGGTTCCGATTGCACCTGAAAAAGCAGCGGATGACCAGGTGGATAACCTGCGAGATATATTGGTCGATCAGCGGGATTTGCCAAGAACGGCCAAGGCTGATATTGGCTCAGTCGAAATTGACTGGATCAAATATGATAGCAATGGCGGGATCTTTGATCTTGGCACTGAGCTTTCTAAATATGAGGGCATGATTTATTACGAGGGAACTCAGCCAACTGCCTATTATCAGGTGGGGTACAAGGAGTTGAATCAGACAATTCCAAAAGGTGTTGAGTTGAAAGCAGCTAAAGAGGGCTATCAATTTGCTGGCTGGTCGAAGGACGAAACAGCCAAAGAGCCTGATCCAACCTACGCTGAAGGAAATACACTTGCGATCCCTAAAGGCAACGAGACCCTTTATGCAGTTTGGAAAAAATCGGAGCCAGTGATTGTCCATTACATGACTTATGACGAAAATAAACAATTGGTCAGCATAAGTCCCGATGTAACATTAACTGGAGCGTTAGGTGAAGCGTACCATGCTCAAATCAAGCAAATTGACGAGTATACCTTTGCTGGAGTGAAGGAAGGCGACTCAATTACTGGGGTCTTTAGTGATCAGCCGCAGGAAATTACCTTAATCTACACGAAGACAGTGAAAGAAAAAGGAACAGTACTTGCTCAGTACCAGGACGAAGAGGGCAACCCCTTGTCTGGTGATGAAGTCACCATGGGTGAAGTTGACACAGATTATACGACCCAGCAAAAGGATATTCCTGGCTATACCTTTAAAGAAGTCCAAGGAGAGCCTAGTGGAAAATACGTTGCGGGAATTACCAAGGTTGTCTATATTTATACTAAAAACCCTGTAGAACAGGGAAAGGTGATTGTGCATTATCAGAAGGAGGATGGGACCTCTTTGGCTGCTGATCAAACCTTAACAGGTGATATAGACGATTATTATGCTGCGGAAGTAAAAGCCTTTGATGGGTATGTATTGAAGGGAATCACCGGATCGATCAGCGGGAAATTTACGGCTGCTGATCAGGAAGTCACTTTGATTTACACAGAGCAGGGAATCGGGAAAGAGACTGGCGTTTTGATTGTCGAGTATCAGAACGAAGAAGGACAGCCATTACGCAACAGCGAGGTATCGATTGCTGAGATCGGTGAGTCGTATAAGACTTCCCGCAAGGAAATCTCAGGTTATACTTTTAAGGAAGTCCAAGGTGCGGAGTCTGGCGAATATGCCGAGGGAATTACTAAGGTTACCTACATTTATCAAAAGAATGTAACCAAAGGGAAGCTGATTGTCCACTATCAGGATGAAGCAGGTAAGACCATTGCGGAAGATTTTTCAGATGAGCAGCCAGTTGATACTGCAATTCCATTGGAGCTGTTTACCAAAACAATTGACTCTTACACGCTAAAGGAAATTAAAGGCTTAACCAGCGGATTTTACACGGAGAAAACCCAGGAGGTCACCGTTGTATACCGGAAGCAGGAAGGCAAAGTATTGGTTAATTACTTAAGTGAAGAGGGCAAGCAATTAGCTAATCCAGCACTCATGTCAGGTGCTGTGAATTCTGATTATCAAACAGAAGAAAAGAAATTTGAAGGTTATGTATTGAAGGAAGTATTAGGAAATAAAGTCGGTAAATACACTCTTGAACCACAAATTGTTACCTACATTTACAGCAATAAAGGAACAATTGCGATCCATTACGTGGACGAAGCTGGTAACGAACTAGCCGCAGCTGAACAACAAACCGGAGTTATTGGTGAAAAATACGAAACAACGGCTAAAGCAATTGCAGGCTGGAAGTTAAAGGATGCACCTGAGAATGCCAAAGGTACTTATCAGGAGCAAGAACAAACCATTACCTACGTTTATGTGAAAGACAGCTTGCCAACAACCGGAGATGGTTCAGCAACAGGCGGAGGCACAGGTACAGTAACAACACCAGCAACGGTCAGAACCTTACCGGATACTGGTACTGCAGCTGCTCAAGGAAAAACCTTGCCAAAAACTGGTGACGAACGATCAAATACGGCTTTATTAAGTACAATAGGGATTTTAACTGTTGGGGCAGCGGTTTTCCTGCTAAGAAAACGAAGTCTTAAAAATCTATAAAACAATTTGTGTGCGTACTGTAAAAAGTGCGCACTTTTTATATTTGGCGGAAAACTTTACTTTTGCCAGAGAATAGGCTAGGTTTAAAGTACCAAACAACCAAGTGAGGAGCCAAAGCCATGACTGCATCAATGAAATTGCGCAATGTACTTTTGAATAGCTAATTTAATACATTCAAAGGTCTTGGGAAGAGCGGTTTCAAGGGATGAGTCTATACTTTTTTCCTTTTCGAATAGAAATGGCTAGAGATAGTACCAGACTATCTCTTTTTTGTGCGCTCTTTTCCCAAGAAGAGAGCGGGGAAATCATGGAAACTTTAGCAATCAAATTAATCAATATTCAAAAAAGTTTTGGTGCAAAAGACGTGTTGCGTATCGAAGAGTTAAACGCTTACGAGAATAATCGCATTGGCATTATCGGCGATAACGGGTCGGGAAAATCCACCTTATTAAAAATAATTCAAGGAGAACTGACTCCAGAATTAGGGACAGTCCAGCGAGAAACCACGTTTAACTACTTTTCGCAAATTGCCGAAACGATGGAAGTAAATGATTCAGAGAGAATGGACTGGGAATTGATGGGGCGGTTGAAGATCCCTAAAAACGACGTGGCAACCTTAAGCGGCGGTGAAGCTACTAAGCTTCGACTGGCGAAGGTGTTGTCTACTTATCAAATGGGTCTGCTGTTGGACGAGCCAACGACTCATTTAGATCGCAAGGGTGTCGATATTCTAATTGAGGAGCTACGCTATTATTACGGCACCTTGATTTTTGTCAGCCACGACCGCTATTTTCTGAATCAGCTAGCGACCACTATTTGGGAAATCAAGGATGGACGAGTCACCGAATATGTCGGCAATTATGAGGACTATAAGCTGCAAAAAGAAGCTGAGCAACTGGAGCAGAGCCGAGCAGCTGGAAATTATCAAAAAGAAAAAAGTAAATTAGAAGCAGCCATTGCCAAGAAAAAAGAGCAGGCAGCTAAAGCCGAAAAGGTATCTGTTAAGAAAAAGCAGCAGAATGTCCGGCCGGATCGCTTGTCCTCCTCTAAACAAAAGGATACCGTTCAAAAAGGTTTGCAGAAATCGGCCAAAGCGATGGAATCTCGTTTGGCGCAATTGGATCAAGCAGAGGCAGTCTCAGGAAAACCAAGAATTGTTTTTCCTAAAAACCAATCATTAGAGCTGCACAACAAATTTCCCATTCGTGGAGAGCAGGTAACACTCCATCAAGGAGACAAAATCCTGCTAAAGGCTAGTGATTTCCAATTTTCATTAGGTAAAAAAATCGCTATTATTGGCGACAATGGTGTGGGCAAATCCACCTTGCTAAATCAGATTGCGGCCAACGGAGAGGGAATTATTCTTTCGCCCAAAGTAGCCTTAGGAATTTATCATCAGATGGATTATAAATACCGTGGGACTGAAAGTCTGATGCAGTATTTAATGAGACAAACCAGCTATTCCGAACCTGTTGTCCGAAGCATACTGAACAAGCTGGGTTTCTCTCAACTAGAAATTACTAAAGCTTTGTCTGAGCTGAGTGGTGGTGAGGCAACTAGAGTTTCACTGGCTTTAGTGTTCATTCAACCGTCTAATACGCTGATTTTAGATGAACCGACCAACTTTATTGATTTGGCGACGATTGAAGCTTTGGAGGAGCTGCTCGAGGCTTATGGTGGAACAGTGTTATTTACTTCTCACGATTCGTATTTTGTAGAGCGGGTTGCAGATGAGGTGTATTCTCTGGAGGGGCAGAAATTAAGCTTGCGGAACTAAAATAAGCCGCACCATTCTTCCCGTCGAATGGTGCGGCTAGCGTAAGGTTTTATGTGAGGATTAACACGTTAAATCAAGTGTTTAACTGTTCATCAAGAAGTCTAAAATATTCCAGCCATCGGTTGTTTCGCCGCGGTACATTTCTGTATAGCCGCATTGCGCGCAGCTGATGGTGTAAAATTTCTTATTCTGCACATCAAAGATTTTGGCAAAGTTTCCCCCAGTTGCCTGAAATTGATCCGTTTCATAATGCTGGTTCCCACACTTACTACAAACGTATTGTCGTTTTTCCATTTTCTTTTTCTCCTTTGTTTGTCTTAACTACTCTTATAGAATAGCAAGATTTCAAAGAAAAAGCTTACTCCCTCAGACTGATTTTTTTCTTAACTTTAGGAGTATCTTTTTTTAAATATCAAAAGAATTAAAATGGGTTATACAGGGGAATTGAAAGGATAAATAAGTACAGAATCTTTTTTTCGTGGAATTTTAGGTGGTCAGAAAATTAGGGACTGCTTGTTAGCAGACTGTGTAAATCTATTTTAGAAAAATAATAGTTATACCGATAATTTATTGTTAAAATGGACTAAATAATTAAAAGGGTTAGGAGTGGGCAAAAATGGGGAATAGAAGCTACTTGTTAACGGATGACCAGTGCCAATTATTTGAAGCCAATAACACGCTGCCGATTTTTTGGATTTTAGGCGGCTGTCCGCAGCCGTTCGAAGCTAAAATAGCAGAAACGGCCAATTTATCGGCTCCAGAAGAGCAAGAGGGGATGGATGAGGATACCTACGAAGAGCTGTATCTTGACTGGTTCAACACCCATCAGATTGGTGACGTTCAGCTAAGCATTCAAGCATACGCAGATAACTTAGAAAATAATCGAGATTATATTGAGACGGTGTACAGCAGCTTAACGGAAGTCTTTGATGCTTTTGTAAAAGTAATTAACCAGCAAAAGGAACATAATCCAGAAGCAACGATTATCATAGATTACGGACAGATGATTGGCTTTTATGAAGATCATTTAGAGTTTTATCGTTTGATCTCACTGCTCATTAAGCAAATTGAAAATAAGGAAGAAAACAAATGGATTTTTCCAGAAGATGCGTTAGGTTCGACGATTGGGTCAGATGAATATTCGAATCATCAAGGAGAAACACTGTTCACAAGAGAGAGTTATCAGAAGTTAAATAGTACTTTGATGAAATCATTGAGAAAAGAACCGGAAGCTAGCGAGCCTGCTGCGAAGCAAAGTTCTTTGCTTCAAAAGTTTTTCAGCAAGCTGAAGAAATAGGATACTTGAAAACAACTGAACGAGTGCAGCGAGAGCACTCAGTGGTGCTTGCACAACCAGTGGAGAAATGAGGACAGTGGATGGCCAAGATTTTAATTATAGAAGACAACAATGATATCAATGAAATTTTGCAGGATTTGTTGAAGGAACAGCACGAAGTGTTTCCGGCTTTTTCAGGAACAGAGGGCTTGATGCTGTTTCGGTATGAAGCAATAGATTTGGTGTTGCTGGATATTATGCTGCCGGGGAAAAACGGCGAAGAGGTGCTAGCAAAAATTCGTCAGGGAAGTAATGTGCCAGTCATCATCATTACCGCCTTGGGAGACAAAAAGACGGTTAGTGATTATTTGATGAACGGAGCCAACGATTACATTACCAAGCCCTTCGATCTGGATGAAGTCCATGCCAGAGTAATGGTTCAGCTGAGAAGTGCTAAGCCAGCTGAAACAGAGAGTCCATGTTTATGCTATAAAAATATTACACTGGATGAGAATTCTTTTACCATTCAGACAGGGGAGCAATCGCTGCGGCTAGGGAAAAAGGAATTTGATATTTTGAAAACGTTAATGAGTCGTCCCAAGCAGATTTTTACAAAGGAACAGCTGTACGAGCAAGTCTGGCAGGAAAGCTATTTGCCTGGGGATAATACCTTAAATACACATTTAAGTAATTTGCGTAAAAAGATTAGTCAGCTGGATGCTGAGAATGATTACATCGAAACGGTTTGGGCAGTCGGTGTGAAGCTGGCAGGTGAATAATGAGCTACTTAGCGATTTTTAGTACATTGGTCGCAGTTTTTTTAGCCTATCGTTACATTGCTTTACGCTTGAGTCTACGCAACTTGGCAAACGAGATTGAGGCGAAGCGGATCAGTCAAACGAATGTAGTTTTAATGAATCCCAAGCATCAAATGAGTTTAGACCCGTTAATTCATGAGGTGAACCAAGTGTTTAATGAATTGCAGGCTAGTCGAGTTCTTAATCAGCAGGAGAAAAAGACGCTGGATTTAGCTATTCATAATATCACCCACGACATTCGGACACCGTTAACAATTGCCAGCGGCTTCACGCAAAATTTGATAAGAGAATTGCCGGAGGAACAGGAACGGTTATCGAAAATCCAAGAAAATTTGACGACGGTGTCTCAGCGGGTCGAGGTACTGTTGGACTATCAAGATTTATTGGAGGCCAATGTCCAGCCCAAATTCCAGCAGCTGGATCTTTCGCAGGCATTAACCGAAAACCTGTTAAATTATTACAGCAGTTTGACTGAGCAGAATTTTGAGGCTGAGGTCGCTATTCAAGAAGGCTGTTTGATCGAAAATGACCCAGAAATCTTGCAGCGGATTTTTCAGAACATCTTTAGCAATATTTTAAAGCACGGGGAAAAGCAGCTGACTGTTAAGCTCTCTAGTAATGATAAGCGAGCTTATGTAACAATTTGCAATCAGAGCCAGCAGGCAATTCAAAATCTGGAAAAGCTGACCAGCCGCTTTTATTCAGAGAACATGTCCGAAACAGAAAAGTCTTCTGGGTTGGGGCTGTACATTACCAAAGAACTGGTTGAGTTGACACAAGGATTTTTAACGATGAAGGCTCAGGACAAAGAATTTTGTTTAGAAATTACGTGGCAATTAAGCGGAAAATAAAGAGGCTGTGACATAAAACGTCACAACCTCTTTTCTATAGGTCTCGCTTCTTGAAGGAGATTAGGGAAAGAGCGCCACAGCAAATAATTACTAGAACGGCTGCAATCATGGTATTGAACCAAAAGTTGTCAGGCAGATTCAACCAAGCAGAATCCATGCTGCCTTGAAAGCTTAAATATTGCAGAGCTTTTACTTTAGAATAAATGATTGTGATAATTCCAGTAGCAATCGGCAAAATGACCACCGTTAGAACGGCTGCAATATTGGAGAAGCTTAAATACAAAGCCAGTAAGCCAAAAGCAAAGATGGCATTAATGGATAAATACTGCACACCTAAGGTACGGAAAAGATTTTCAAAGTAATTGACTCCAAAATCCCCTACACCATTTTTGATGGCTGCCGTTAAGAAGGATAAACCATAATAGAAGGCAAATTGCATCAATACTGTCACCATGAAAACGACATATTTCGACAAGAAGAATTTCTCACGAGAAACGCCCGATGAAATCAAGTTTTTTAAGGTCTTTCGTGATAGATCAAAACCGATAGTCATAACAAAAATCGGTAAGCAGAAGTACATGAGAAAGCTGGACATAGTGGACATGGCGATTAAAGTGTTGGCTCCAGACCATTGGGATTGGGTAACCTGCTCCTGCAGCTGCTGAAGGGAGTCATGGGAAATCCCTACTGAGCCTAAAGCTTCTGTTGCTACAGAGAGAACAACCAACCCAATTAACAGCAATTGAGTGATGTAAAAGCCCTTTGAATGAAATAACCGATAAAAATCTGCTCGAATTGTATTAATCATGATACGTTTCCTCCTAATTCACCCACGAGTTCCGTGAAATAATCCTCTAAGTTTTGTTTTGAATGGTAAATGCCGTCAATCACAATTCGTTCTTCTACCAATGCGTGAATAATGTGATTGACCTGGTTTGATTCCCCGAAAATATGCATCGTATTCTCATCAACTACCTTTAGAACGTAATGTAAGCTGTCTTGTAAAAATTTACTAGCCTGCTGGATTTGCTTAGTTTGCAAGACGATAAATTCATCGTTCATTTGATCAAATTCATGCTTCGAAATTTCCTTTACCAGCTGACCGTCGTTGATAATCCCAAATCGGGTAGCGACATGGTAAAGCTCAGTCAAAATATGGCTGGAAATGATAATCGTCATACCGCGCTCTTCATTCAATCGTTTGACGAGGCGACGAAATTCGACGATAGCGATCGGATCCAACCCATTGATTGGTTCGTCTAGAATTAGGAAGTCTGGCCGAGTCAAAATGGCAATCGCAATGCCCAGCTTTTGCTTCATTCCTAAGGAGAAGTTCTTGTATTTTTTTCTGCCGGTATCTGTCAAATCCACCAGCTCTAATGTTTCTTTGATAACTTGCTTAGACTGAACAATCCCTCGCAATTTACAATAGTATGCTAAGTTTTGTTCTGCCGTCAGCTGATCGTAAGCGGATGGCGTTTCAATCACAGCTCCTGTACGTTTTAAGCTATTGGTCCATTCCTTATCGGAAGAAGAACCAAACAAGGCGATTTGACCGTTTGTTGGTGTAATTAATCGGGTGATTGCTTTTAACAGGGTTGTTTTACCGGCGCCATTGCGACCGATCAAGCCGTAAATTTCTCCTTTGCGAATGTGTAGTGAGACATTTTTCAAAGCATATTGCTGTTTGTATTTTTTATTCAGCTGTTGAACAGTTAGAATAGTTTCCATGGTATGCTGCTCCTTTTTAGTTAAGTTTAGTTTTGTTAAGGCCGAATCAGTTAACTGACCTTCTATACTTATCAGTTTACGGTTTCTTTTTCAGATAACTCTCAACCAATTCTAAAATGTTTCTAAAGTTTGAGGGATATTTAGCTGAAAAGACGGTTGGTCATGCTTTTTTGAGAAATTTCCCGCAGCATGACACTTTTTTTCTTTTGAAGAAACGGCTTCTCTAAAGGACTATCAGGCATTGTAAGCGAATTCCTTAGCTGGTATAACTAGGGCATAGCAAATAAAGAGGAGGTTATTTCCCACTATGATGGAAAAAATTCAGCGCTTTGGCGGCGCGATGTTTACACCAGTTTTATTATTCTCTTTTTCGGGAATTATGGTGGCTTTAGCAATTATTTTTAAAAATCCGATGCTAGTAGGCAGTATTGCCAACGAAGGAACTGTTTGGTATGGAATCTGGTCTGTTCTCGAAAATGGTGCTTGGACAGTGTTTAACCAAATGGAGCTGCTGTTTGTCATCGGCTTGCCGATTGGGTTGGCTAAAAAGGCCAATGCTCGAGCAGCAATGGAGGCCTTCGTAGTCTATTTAACTTTTCAATATTTTGTCAGCGCGATGCTGGAATATTTCGGCAGATTCTTCGGCGTGAATTTTGCTCAAGAGGTTGGTGGCGAAAGCGGCATGAAGATGATTGCGGGGATTAAGACCTTGGACACGGGGATTGTTGGAGCGATTTTAATTTCTGCTATTGTTGTATTTTTGCATAATCGCTTTTTCGATACCAAGCTGCCTGATTTCTTAGGTATTTTTCAAGGCTCATCCTTAGTAGTGATTTTAGGATTCTTCACGATGCTGCCGGTGGCTTTTATTATTTGTCTAGTATGGCCGAAGGTTCAAATGGGTATTAGTTCTTTACAAGGCTTTTTAGCCAGTGCTGGAATTTTTGGCGTTTGGCTCTATACTTTCCTGGAACGAATTTTGATCCCAACCGGGCTGCATCATTTCATTTACACACCATTTATTTATGGTCCAGCGGTAGTAGAGGATGGCATTACCAAATATTGGATGGCACACTTAACGGAGTATTCTCAGGTGACAACACCATTGAAGCAGCTGTTTCCAGAGGGTGGTTTTGCTCTTCACGGCAATTCAAAAATATTTGCTTCTCCAGGAATCGCGATGGCCTTCTACTTTACGGCTAAGCCAGAGAATAAGAAAAAGGTACTGGCCATTTTAATTCCGGCAACCTTAACAGCTGTTCTGGCAGGAATTACCGAGCCATTAGAATTCACCTTCCTATTTGTATCCCCAGCCTTGTTCGCTGTACACGCTATTTTAGCAGCAACCATGGCGGCAACAATGTACGGATTTGGTGTAGTAGGTGATATGGGGGGCGGATTTATTGATTTACTGGCGAAGAATTGGATTCCCCTATTCGCCAACCACAAAGGAATGATTTTCACACAGCTGGTCATTGGTTTAGCCTTTGTGGCAATTTACTTCTTTGTTTTCCGCTTCTTAATTCTGAAATTTAATTTTGCGACACCGGGTCGAGAAGAGACCGCCGATGTTAAATTATTTACTAAAAAGGATTACAAAGAGCGTCAGGCTGGAGCGGGTGCAATGGCCACTGCTGATGGCGGGAACCGTTATACTCAACAAGCTGCAATCTATTTAGAAGCCTTTGGCGGTACAGATAATATCGAAAAAGTGAATAATTGTGCGACTCGTTTAAGAATTACTGTCAAAAATGAAAACCTGGTACAGCCAGATGATTCCTTCAGAGAAGGTGGGGCTCATGGTGTTGTAAGAAATGGCAATGCGTTTCAGGTAATTGTTGGATTGGATGTTCCGCAAGTGCGGGAGCAATTCGAGCAGTTGCTTAAAATAAATGATTAACTATAAGGAGAGACTGATTTAAATGAAGAAATTTTCTATTGTAATTGCTGGTGGAGGAAGTACCTTTACACCTGGGATTGTACTGATGCTGTTAGAAAACCTGGATCGTTTCCCGATTCGCCAAATCAAGTTTTATGACAACAACCAAGAAAGACAACAGCAAATTGCGGATGCCTGTGAGATTATTATTAAGGAAAGAGCCTCAGATATTAACTTCATAGCGACAACTGATCCGAAAACAGCCTTTGAGGATGTAGACTTTGTAATGGCTCATATCCGTGTTGGTTTGTATGCTATGCGGGAACAGGATGAAAAGATTCCGTTGAAATATGGCGTTGTAGGACAGGAGACTTGCGGGCCTGGTGGAATTGCTTATGGAATGCGCTCTATCGGAGGTGTGCTGGAGCTGGTGGATTACATGGAGAAATATTCCCCCGATGCATGGATGCTGAATTATTCAAATCCTGCAGCAATCGTGGCTGAAGCAACTCGCAAGCTGCGTCCAACAGCTAAGATCATCAATATTTGTGATATGCCTGTAGGAATTGAAGAACGGATGGCTAAAGCAGTCGGACTTTCTTCCCGCAAAGAAATGGTCGTACGCTACTATGGCTTGAATCACTTTGGCTGGTGGACAGATATTCGAGACCAAGAAGGCAATGATTTGATGCCGAAAATTAAAGAACACGTTGCTAAATACGGCTATTCGCTGCAGGATGAGATTGAAGAGTCCCAGCATACAGATGAAAGCTGGATGCATACCTTTGCCAAGGCAAAGGACGTGTATGCTGTTGATCCAGACACATTGCCGAATACGTATTTGAAATATTATTTGTACCCGCAGGATGAAGTAGCGCATGCGAATCCAGAATACACCCGAGCAAATGAAGTAATGGCCGGACGGGAAAAGCATGTCTTTGGAGAATGCAACAAGATTGCTAAAGCAGGAACCGCTGAAGGGACGACACTAGAAGTCGACGAGCATGCCAGCTATATTGTGGACTTGGCTCGAGCAATCGCCTACAACACACACGAAAGAATGCTGCTGATTGTACCGAATGAAGGAGCTATCGTAAACTTCGATGAAACGGCCATGGTGGAAGTGCCTTGTATTGTTGGAACAAATGGACCAGAGCCGTTAACACAAGGGAAAATCCCTCAGTTCCAAAAAGGGTTGATGGAGCAGCAGGTGTCAGTCGAAAAATTAGTGGTAGAAGCTTGGAAAGAGGGCTCATACCAAAAATTGTGGCAAGCACTAACGTTATCCAGAATTGTGCCAAATGCCCGAATTGCGCAGCAGCTGCTAGACGATTTAATCGAGGCCAATCAGGAATTCTGGCCAATCTTAAACTAATCGCGGAATTAGGAAGCAACTTAGCTTGCTTCCTGATTTCAATTCATATTTATGACCAAATCTTCTATAATAATGACAATGACAAAAACGAAGAGGCGATTATATGGATTTAGCTGGAATTGCTCAGCAGCACCAAAGAGAATTAGGCGAATTAGACAAAGAAATTATTGGATTTATTCTAGACAATCAGGCAGCTACTGAACACATGAATATTATCGAGCTGGCGGATGCTGTACATACCTCAAAGTCAACAATTCTGCGGTTAACTAAAAAACTGGGTTTTACTGGTTTTTCAGAATTTAAGTACTTTTTGAAGCAGAATCGAGTCTCTGACTCTTATAAGGGGCCAAACGTTGACAGCGTGGCGACACAAATCAGTGATATCACTCGAACCCTCGACTACTTAAAAAGTCAGGACATGACGAAGCTGCTGCAGAAAATGGATGATTCAGAGACAATTTACTGTTATGGTACGGGCTATTCCCAGCGAAAGGTAATAGAGGAATTTTCTAAATTAATGATTTGTGTCGAGAAGCGGGTCATTATTTTGCCCAATAAAACCGAGTTCGACATCTCAATGCCAATGATTAAAAAGACTGATTTGGTGATCTTTGCTTCTTTGAGCGGAGAAACCGACGATGTCAAAGAAAATTTGGATATTTTGGCCATGCGAGGCATTACAACAGCAGCTATTACTTCCTTTGGTGACAATTACTTTAGCCGTAAGGCAGATTATTCTTTGTTTTATTACGCAACACCAATTATTGTTGGTCGAAAATCCTTTATCTCAGAAAGTTTAATCGGTTTAAGCTGTGCCATGGATTATCTATTTAGAAAGTATGGTGAATTTACAAAACATGCTGATCAGAAAAATGAATCAACTAAACAACACGAAACGTAAAAGTTTAGTGTTAAGCTACTGGCTATTATTACCTTTTTTATTCTTTATGTATCTATTGACCTTTGCGACTGTCAAAGGCAGCTCGGTGGGCTCGTTGCTGACAAACATCCCCTCATTAACGCTGACATTTTTATTAAGCTGTTTGCTGCTGATTCAGGCATATTTGCTGTATCGTTTAACTACGAAAGAAACGAATGAAAAGCTGTTGAACCACTTTCTATTATTTTCCATGCTGCAGCAGGCTATTACTGCCAACTTAATTGGAACCGTTTTACTCTATTTATACCGTAAATCGTTAAAAAATGAGCAGCTAAAGAACACTTGCGAAACAGCTTGGTCTGTTCAGTTTGAAACGTATACCTTAATGGGCTTAGTAGGCATTTTATCTGTGCTGGTTGTTGCCCTAACATTAATTCAATAACAGGAGGAACCCAATGCTTGGATTTTTGAAAAAGAAGAAAAATGAACTTTATGCACCAGCCGATGGTGAACTACTCAATTTAGAAAAGGTAAATGATCCGGTTTTTTCCACAGGTATGATGGGTCCCGGCTACGCAGTTGAACCAACCGCAGTTGAAATCTACGGACCGGCTGAATCGAAAGTAACCTCCGTCTTTCCTACTAAGCACGCGATTGGCTTAAAAACACAAGCAGGCGTAGAAATTCTGATCCATCTCGGCATTGATACCGTTGAACTCGAAGGACAGGGCTTTGACATCCTTGTAAAGGAAGGTGATTCCGTTGATGGAACCACTAAGCTGGCCCATATGGACATTGATTTTTTAAAGGAAAAAGGCAAGCCAGCGACAATTATGGTCCTTTTACCATCTCAAATAGACCGGCAGCTGTCCGTCGTCGAAAAAACTGTTGAGCATGGTGAAGCTGTAGGTGAAGTTATCTAGTAAACCAAACCAGAGATGCCCGTCATTTCTGGTTTTTTTGAATGTTCATTTACTCTTTTCAGGCAGCAGCTACATCAAGCAATTTCTCACCAAAACAAGATGGAAGAAGTATTTATTCCAACCGGATCAACGACTTCAAACAGTGTTCAAGAACCATGATTCTTAAAGCAAAAAAGCTGGTCAACTATTTTCGTTTGTTCCGCTTGCGATTCTTTTTCTTGCCGGTTTTCTTTCGTACGGCTTTTTCTAACTCAAGATCCTTCTCTTCTTTCGGTATTTTGCCAACGGCATTTAAGTTTTTCCAGCTGGGCATCCGATCCATCGGGGTTTTACCAAGCTTTTTCTTCTCTGACAGGGTTGAATGCTGGGTCTGCTGCGACTGATTAGCAGACGTGGTTGACTGGTCTGCCTGCGAGTTTTCTTTGGCAACGTCCTTTGGCATAGATTTTTTAATGGATTGCTTTTTAGCCGGAGTTTTTTCCGATTGTTCTTGCACGGGTTCCTTGGCTTGATACATCGGGTCTTCCTCATTGCGAATGTCGAAGTTGCGAGAACGTTCATCGATGGCAAAATCCAGCCAAACTACTTGAGTAAATTGACGTACCTCCTCCTTTTGGAAAATGGTTAACTCCCCTAAGATGTTTAAAAGAGCTAAATGCTCTTGGGGCGAGCGAAGACACACGACATTGCTTAAGCTCCAATTGTGCATTTTACCTGCTTCATCTAAGAAGGCAGCCTTTAGTTTTCGTTTTCTGTCGACGGGCTGTTCCCCAGAAATTAATGCGGGGCGTAAAGATTCAATATGTAAACGCGTTTCCTGAGTAAGCTGGTTGAATTCCTGCTGGTTTTTATAGAGATGGCTGATGACAGTCTGCCATTCTTTCTCGGTTGTGAAATAATCTTGGAAGTATAGGCATAAATGACGAACGGAGGCGGGGACTTCGCCATTTAGGAATAAGTCGCGAACGTGTTCTTTTGCGACAAAGGATAGATCAAGCGGACTAAATGCATTGCGGATCATAATTGCTACGCAAAATTGAATAAAGCGAGCGGAGTTTTTTGTCTCCAGTAAATAAGCTTCTAAGCGTTTAGAAAGCGTATCGCGTTTTTTTAGCGTGAAAATCTGTCTTTTTCCGAAGGGCTGGGTTGATTTGTTCACAGGTGATTGGGTTGTCATTTTTTTATCTCCTTAGGGGAATCTAATTTTTTATTACGTAATCTGCATCAATTATTCTGAAGGTTCAGTTAGCAAATAATTGGAAGCGTTCTAATAATTTGTTTATAGAATACCGTAAAAATCTGCTACATTCAACAATTAATTTTACCTAATATTCATTTCATATTGGATGAAATATAAAAAAATCGTATGGATCGTTTTATTTTATTACGGTTGTAGAAAGGTACAATGAGAAAAATAAGGTTAATAAATCAAGCAAAGAAAGTGGAAATCTAAATATAAATGACGTTATTTAATGAAGGTCAATTTTGTGTTGATTTAGTCGAAATAAAATTTCAAAAGGGCTGTTTTGGCCTTTTTTTGCGGCGGCTATTCGTCAAATATTTCAATAACTATTAATTTTTCATATTTGGAGGCCACTACTGTTAAAAATAGAGCAGCGAATGTTGAAGCCGCAAGTTAGCTTATGATACTAAAAATAGTTTGGTTGTTAATAATGCTCATGAAATGTCGAACAATGACAAAGGACATGATACTTGTGAAGCAGAAAATTTTTCCATTTGCAGTAGATAAAAACCTAATACGAATTGGATTGGTTGAGAAAGAAGCCTATGAGAAACTGCGGATGACCATTAGGGTTGTCCGCAGTTTTTTTGCGAGGATCATTTAGGATATAATGGAGGAAATACTTGCAAGGGAGGGGACCAAGTTGTGGCTATCGGATGAAAAGATTCAATGGCGCAGTTATCAGAAGCGTTTATTGGCTAATTTTTCCACATATTTAACCAACGATTCCGTTCATCTTGTGGCTCCGCCGGGGGCAGGGAAAACCTTTTTGGGTATCGAAATGGTTCGCCGATTGGACTGCAAGACATTGATTTTGGTTCCTTCACTGCTTTTAAAAAAGCAATGGCTGACTACAATTGAAGCGTTTTTTTTAGTCGATTCGGCGGACAGTTGCTATCTTTCAGGAACAATTGAAGAGCCAGCTCGAATCACTGTTGAGACGTATCAAACCATCTATAACCGTTTGAAGGAAGAGCCAACCTACTTTGATCAACTTCACCTAGAGCTTCTAGTCTTTGACGAAGCGCATCATTTGAAGAAAAGCTGGGGTGAACTTCTGGTTGCGTTGAAGAAAAAGCATTCTAAGCTGTTAACGATTTCCCTGACTGCGACACCGCCGATTGACAGCTCGCAGGCGGAGTGGAAGCAGTATCTGGATCTGAATGGCATGATTGATGAGGAAATCAGCATCCCAGAGCTGGTAAAGGAAGAGGTTTTGTGTCCACATCAGGATTTTCTATATTTGATCCCAGCTAATCAGGAAATTACACAGCATTATTTCGCATTTTTAGCGAAACAAAACGAACTGGTAACCGCGTTGATGGAGAACCAGGAAACAGTAGACTATTTGCTTTCCTTGGACTTTGTTCAGCAGCCGCTAGAGCATTCAGCTGAGATATATGAAAATTTTGAGCTCTTTACTAGTGCCTTGATTTTTTTGAATTACCACGGCTATGAATTGACGCCAGAGCATTGGCAGCTTTTAGGTATTTCCAAGAAGCAGGGCAAGAAGTCAGCGATTCCCCCTTTAGGCAAGAAACAGCTAAACACGATTTATCAGCGGCTTTTCGCCCAGCAGCCAGATCTGTCTATTTTCTATCAGTTAAAAAAGGCTGGCTGGTTGTATGACGAAGGCTTGCATATGTTTCCAGAGTATCCAGATACGGTCGCAAATCATGCTGTTCCGGAGAAAAAACAGGCGGTTTGTCAAATCCTGATAAAGGAAGAAGTTCAACTGAAGCAGGATATGACGGCCGTTGTTCTGACAGATCGCATTTGTAAAGAGGTGTTGGCTGGAGGAGACGATAC
Organism: Candidatus Enterococcus ferrettii; assembly: GCF_017377655.1. Taxonomy (GTDB): domain Bacteria; phylum Bacillota; class Bacilli; order Lactobacillales; family Enterococcaceae; genus Enterococcus_A; species Enterococcus_A ferrettii. Next base: position 193,630 of record NZ_JAFREL010000020.1, on the reverse strand, counting down.
CTTAGCATATGGAGTGGTTCCATTGTTTGATGAAATTGTTTCTTTACTGGGTACCACGCAGCAAATCGGTGCGATCTGCGGAGAATTTTTATTATTGCCGCAACAACTAGTGACGGTTGAACTGGCAGAGTTAGCAATAGGCATGAAGGAACATCCTTATATTTCGGGCTACTTCTGTCTAACGATGGATGACAAAAATCGCCAAGCTTTGATGCAGGCGGCTACGCGATTATTAACAGAGAAGAAGCTGAATATTTTGGTAGGAACGGTCAGCTTGCTAGGAGAAGGCTGGGATTGTCCAGCGATTAATTTATTGATTTTAGCTAATCAAGCATCTTCGTTTGTCCAAACTCAGCAGCTGCGAGGGCGTGGATTGCGGTTAGGTGCGCAAGATAAAGTGACGAATATTTGGCATTTAGGGGTTGGACTGCCGGGGGTATCGTTGACTGAACAGCCGGATTTGACAAGAATATTTCGGCGTTTGGGCTATATTTCAGGACTAACCTTTGAGGAGCCGTCAAAAATCGAAAGCGGGGGAGACCGTTTTGCTTTGCCCCTGAACTATACAACTACTACGATGGAAACCTACACTCAGTCGATGTTCTATTTTTCCAGTGAACGCACTAAGCTAAAGGAACGATGGACCGCTGCTTTAGCAAGTGGGTGGCACCTGTCCATGCCGGTCATTATCAGGAAAGTGGATCAGGAAAGTCAAGGACCAGAAGAATTGTTGCCAGTGGTGGTTAAAAATACGAAAAAGCCAACCTTTTGGCGATCATTGCTTAACGGCAGTTTGTCGGAATATTTGCAGCTTCGAGGACAGCAGAAACAATGGCAAAAGGAATGTGCGCAAAAAAAAATCTTAGCAATCTGTGTTCAGAAGACCTTGCAGCAGCTAGGTGAAATTGCTGAACGTAAGGTAGTGGTAGAGGCTGATCAGCAGGAATTCAGTTGTTATCTTGAAAACGCCAGCTATCGCGAGGGACAGCTTTTTGCAGCGGTTATTTTAGAGCTTTTTGCACCGATTGAGAATCCGAGGTATTTAGCTGAAGGGAAAAAGGTTGTGTTTCCGGTGCCGGAACGCTTTGCTCGTAACAAGCAGACAGCTAGCCTTTTTCTCAAAGAGTTAAACCAGCAGCCGTTTCCTAAATGTCAGCTGGTATATACACGAAATCCTATTGGACGTCAAAAATTGGTGGCTTACCGGATGGCTCAGTCCTTCCAGGTGCGCAACAATACAATGACTCAGAAAAATATTTGGACGTAAGAGAAGGGGCGGAATAATGAAATTGACGAGGGAAGAGCAAGTGCAAAAATTGGCACAATACTTAGCAGCTGGTGAGTATTTCAGTGCCGAAGAGGATCGGATTTTTTTCTTGGAAAATCAAATGAATCATCCGATGATTGCTGGTAAATATAAGCCGGAAAATAGTCAGAGAGTGCTCATCTCTGAGCAGAAGGTCAAACAGTTTTCCGGCACGATTCTCTGGTTCACCAGCAGTGGTGAAATAAAAATTTTCTCTGAGGATACTGTACTTATTCTGTGCAGCAGTAAAGCCAGTTATCAGAAAAAAATTCAGCATTATAACTATTTCTCACCGTTCTTTTCCGTGCCATTACTGCAGCAGCGGAATGCCGAAAAGCTGCAATTGATAGAGGAGCGGATCGATTTTAGGAGGATAGCCACTCAGGATGATCCGCTGATTTTAAAGACAATTTATCAGGACTACACACGCTATTTCTTGCAGCAGCGAACAATGGCTGCCAAACATAGTGTGGCAGAATTTCTGGCTCAACCCAATGAAAGGCTTGAAAAGCTGGTCAAGGAGATTCAGCCTGACCTGCTAACTGCTCAATTTCCTTTTCTGATGCTGCATGGTGATTTGTGGACGGAAAATATTTTATTGGAAAAAGAGAATGAAAATCTCTGGTACATTGATTGGGACACGGCCGGAGAGTATCTTTTCTTCCACGATTTTTTCAAATTTATGTGGAATGAAGTGGATGTGCATGCGAACCATCGGTACTATCAGGCGTATCTGGCAGGGGAATATGACGAAGCCTTTGCTCGGATTTTTGGTTTATTTCAGCTAGAATTTCAGCCGGAGTACCGAAAGGATTATTTCTATTTGTTTTTCCTAGGTTTTATGCTGGCGGGCGATGATTCGATTGCTGATAGCTGGAAGCAGATAGAACTGGTGGATTTTCTGGAAAAGATTGTTTTAAACTAGCGGAAGTTGCTCGTTGCGTTACAAAGTTAACTACGACTCTCTTCATAACTCGTTTTCATCGTGCTACACTTAGACTAATCAAAAATTATAGAACCTATGAGGATAACCATGAAAGCCATTGAAGTAGCACATCTATCGAAACATTTTGCCAATCAACAAATTGCCGTGGACGACCTAAACCTTTCGATCAATCAAGGAGAGGTCTTTGGTTTTCTTGGGCCAAATGGTGCCGGAAAAACTACGACGGTTAAATTGCTGAATGGCATGCTGCAGCCAACTGACGGAGGCATGACTGTATTTGGTCATGATCCCACCAAGGAGTCTTCAACGATTCATCAATTTTCTGGTGTGTTGACCGAAAGAGCGGGCATGTACGATCAAATGACCGGGATTGATAACTTGATGTTTTACGGGGAGGTTTTCGGTTTAAGCAAACAAGAAAGCCGGGAAAGAGGTCTGTCGTTATTGGAGCAATTAGAGCTGACCTACGCAGCTGACCGGAAATTAACTTCTTATTCCACCGGGATGCGGCAGCGGCTGTCACTCGCTCGCGCACTGATTCATCAGCCAAAGATACTCTTCTTGGATGAGCCTACCAGTGGATTAGATCCGGAAAGTGTCTTGAACGTGAATCGACTGATTCAGGACCTCGCCAAAAATCAGGGAATTACGGTTTTCCTATGTACCCATCAATTAAGGTATGCGCAAGAAATTTGTACCAGCTATGGGTTGCTAGATGAGGGTAAGCTGTTGGCTACTGGTACGTTGGAAAGTCTGCGCAAGCAAACCTTCAAGGGGTTAAAGGTACAGATTGCGGCCAATCAGTTAAACTTGCTTGAACCTTATGAGACTTTGAGCAATGGCGAGTTTGAGTTCACCTTGTCCAGTGAAAAAGAAATTCCGGAGCTGGTGAGAAAAATTGTTCAATCAGGCTCGGATGTTTACAGCGTTTCAGCAAAAGAAATGACGCTGGAGGAAATTTATTTTGCTTTGCTAGAAGAAGGAGGGCCAGCCCATGGTTAATTCCAAGCAGCAAGCTATTATCAAGAAGGATATTCAAGGGATTGTTGCCAATAAGCGCTATTTTTATATGATATTATTGATCCCCTTATTGTTTTCTGTTGTCTTACCTAGCGTTTTTGTATTAATTGCTTTGCTGACACCTGTCAGCTCTAACGATTTTCAACAGCTGCTTAGGACTTTGCCAGAGCAATACCAGCAGGGAGATTTAGGGATTCAGATTGTGCAAACGATTTTTAATTCCGTGCTGCCGATGTTTTTCTTAATGATTCCAATTATGACCGCGACGGTTATGGCAGCCAGCTCCTTCGTCGGGGAGAAGGAGAAGAATACCTTAGAGACGCTCCTGTACTCGCCATTATCAGTAAAACAAATTTTTCAAGCGAAGGTGTATTCTTCCTTTGTGGTCAGCTTTGGGATTACATTGTCTTCGTTTGTGATCATGTTGCTGGTTGTTCAGGCAGAAGTATTTTTTCTGCGAAGTACGCTGCTTTCCTTAAGTGTTTCGTGGGCTTATATTTTGCTGCTGCTAGTTCCGGCAATTACCTTGGTATCAATTACAGTGATTGTTAAAGGCTCTGCCAAGTCGCAAACAATGGAAGAAGCGCAGCAGCGTTCCGGCTTTTTGGTTATGCCGCTGGTCCTTTTTATGGTGGGGCAGTTTACAGGACTCTTCCTGATTAGTCCTTGGGCTATGCTGATCGCTGGTGTGGTATTAATGGGTGTGGCCGTTGTTCTGTTACAGAATTCTATGCAAAGCTTTACTTATGAAATGCTGCTGAAGTAGTAGTGCATAGGGAACAACATTTTTCTTGCAAAAAAAATTCTCAAGGTGTATGCTTACACATGAATAAGGGATGGTGTTCCCTATAACCGCTAAAACTAGCTGATGACACCTGTTTATCTAATGTTTATTTGCACTGCCTAAAAGGGCAGTTTGTGACTGACACTGGATAAGCAGGTGTTTTTTTGCATGATTTTTTAAGGAGGAGAAAGAACATGGAAGTAGTTATTGAAACTGTTAAAGCAAGAGAAATATTTGATTCACGAGGCAATCCCACCGTCGAGGTAGATGTACAATTGACAGATGGAAGCTTGGGTCGAGCAGAAGTTCCTTCAGGTGCGTCAACGGGAGACCGTGAAGCCGTGGAACTTAGAGACGGTGGTGATCGGTTGCAAGGAAAAGGTGTTTCAAAAGCTGTAAACAATGTGAATACAGAAATTCGCGAAGCTTTAGCTGGAAAAGCGCCCTTCAACCAAGCAGAAATTGATCAGCTTATGATTGACTTGGATGGAACAGCCAACAAAGGTCGATTAGGTGCTAATGCAATTTTGGGTGTATCTATGGCCGTTGCTCGAGCTGCAGCAGCAAGTCTAAATATACCTTTGTATCGCTACTTAGGCGGGGTGGATTTAGAATTGCCTCAACCATTTTTCAATGTCATTAATGGTGGTGTTCACGCTGATTCAGGCATTGATGTGCAGGAATTTTTGATTACACCCGTTGAACGGAAAAGCTTCCGCGATGGAGTAGAAAAAGTTGCCAATATTTACCATACGTTAAAATCAGTGTTGGCTAAAGAAGGGTATGAAACGGCTGTTGGGGATGAGGGTGGCTTTGCGCCAAAACTTGGCAGTACCGAAGCAGCAGTAGAAATGCTGTATCAAGCAATTCAAACAGCTGGCTACACTCCAGGCAGTGAGATTGCCATTGCATTAGATCCAGCTTCAAGTGAATTCTATTCAGACGAAACTAAGACCTATCGTTTTGAAGGTCGTGAATTAACCTCGGAAGAATTGCTGAAGTATTACCAAAATCTAGTTGAAAAGTACCCAGCCATTATTTCAATTGAGGATGGGTTCTCTGAACATGATTGGGACGGGTTCAAGGCACAGACCGAGGCAATGGGAGACAAGATTCAATTAGTTGGCGACGATATTTTTGTCACCAATCCTGCCATTTTCAAAGAGGGTATCCAAAAACAGATTGCCAATGCTATTTTGATTAAGTTAAATCAGATCGGAACGGTATCGGAATCAATTGAAACAATTAAATTGGCTCGTAAAAATGGCTATAATACCATGATTTCTCATCGATCAGGTGAAACAGGCGATACCTTTATTGCCGACTTTGCTGTAGCGATGAATGCTGGTCAGATCAAGACAGGTTCAATGGCCCGCAGTGAACGGGTAGAAAAATACAATCAATTTTTACGGATTGAAGAAGAGCTGGGAAATGCAGCCAGCTTAGCAAGATTTCCCAAGGCTTAGCGTTTGAGTGACGAAAAAAAGCTTGATCCTGACATTCTGTCGGAGATCAAGCTTTTTTGGGTTACTCTTGAGTCTGATACCTTATTTCAAGGCTTTTGTGGGAAGCTAATAATTTTGCAGGATGGACTATTTGTTGCAAGTTCGTTTTGCATGTCTTCCACTAGCTCTTCTGGCGTAGTCGACGATTCGTCAGTACGTACTATCGGAGGGAATGCGGCATGACTCATTTCTTTTGGCCAGCTTTCTGGGATAGAAGGATCAAAGCTTTCCACCGACTTTGTCGAGAAAAGGTAACGGCCTTTAGTAACTCCCGCGTTTTTTGCAGGTTTAGGCCTTTCATCTAAGTGATCATTGGATTTCCCAATGGTTGCAGTTAAATCTAGTGTCCAGTGTTGGACCTTTCCTTGGCTGTTTGTATAATTAGCAACAAGTTTTGACATAGCAGAGGCTCCTCTTTTTAATCTTAGACGTCCATGATCACCAGCAAGAGTGAAAATTGATGCTCAGATCGTTTGATCTCGATTGTTCCTTCATAATTATCCACGATTTCTCGAATATTAGCTAGACCAAAGCCATGATTTTTCTTATCTGTTTTAGTAGTAAGCAGCAGCTCCGTTGAATTACTTGCGGCAGCTGAGATAGTGTTAGTAATCTCGTAGCTGAAGCAGCCCCGATGATAGCGAGCTTTGACAGTCAGTTTTCTCTGGCTAGGATCTTCAATTTTTTGGCAGGCTTCAATGGCATTGTCCAGAGTATTGGCTAGAACAGTACATAGGCTGACATCGTCAATGCCAATGACATTACTAATATCAATATTGATAAAGCAATCGATCCCATGCTCTTGTGCTAACTGGTATTTTACGTTTAAGACATTATTGACTAAGGGATTTTTACAGAATTCCCGCCGTTGGTTGGCATAGACAGTCGAAAGCTCAGTAAAATAGGCCTTCGCTTCCTCCACCTGATTATCCTCTAAATAAGTACCTACCACACTCAAATGGTTATTTAAGTCATGCTTAAGCTTACGTATTTCCTGCTGATTTTTCTCCACCTCTAGATAATAAGCTTCCTGCATTTTTAGATTTTTATTTTCCATTTCCTTTTTGAATGCATCTGAAAGATAGCCAGTCAAATACTGAATACTAAAGCTGGTTAGGGCAGTAGCGCCCATTACCGGAAAGGTCAGCCAAATAGTATCAGGTGAAAAAATAACAATAAAAATGATTCCCACCAGCGGCCCTAAGCAGATTAGGCTGATCATGCCCCAGGCAGAGGAATTCAACATTTTTTTTGCGTTAGTAATTTTTTGCTTAAAGCCTCGGTAGACCCCGTACCATATCACACTTTTTATACCGGCGAAAATTAGATGCAGCAGCGCGTCTAGTATTTCTCCTTGCCGGGTCATGAAAAAGATATAAACCCCGATTTCTTCCAGTAAAAAATTAGACGTAATCACTAAAGGCAGTAAAATTGCGATCGTACTAATCTTTCTGATGATTGTGCCATTGAAGCCAATAAAAAGCGTCAGAATAAATAAAAGGGATACTCCAAGGACATTTGCAACATCCTGCGGTTGGATAAAGATCAGTACAATGATAAACATCGTACAGCCAACCAGTGCCTTCAAAATTCGATTGTTTTTGACGGGGACAAAGCAACCCACTGTTTGATAAAAGTAGTAGGTTGCAATAATCTGAAACAGATAATTCAGTAGTATTAATAGAGGGACAATTAGCTTCATCATGTTTCTACTCCAATAAAGTTCTAGCAAAGGCAAGCTGCAATCCTTGCTTATTTGCACGACTAAGCGGCAAATGCTGACCAGCACAGCAGACGATTGTACTGCTGATTTCTTCAACAAAATGCAGGTTTACAAGATAACGGTTATGGATACGAATGAAATAATCCGGCAGCTCTAGTTCAAGCTCGTTGAGTTTTCCGTAGAAGGTTAAGGCTTCATCATTTGTTTGAATATGGACCTTTCTTCCTTCGCTCCAAAAGTAGGAAATATCCTGCAACGGCAGCTTTCGTTGGCTGCCCTTATGGCTGAATAGAAAGGTTTGCTTGTTTTTTATGCCAAGCTCAGAAAGTGCGTAATCCAGCACCTCGAGAATTTTTTGTTCCTTATAGGGCTTCAAGATGTAATGCAAAGCTTGCACCTCATACCCTTGAAATACATAGTCTGGATGTGAAGTAACAAAAATGAGAAGGGTTTCTGCAGCCTGCTTGCGTAAGAGACGAGCGGTCTCCATTCCGTTCAGCTGCCCCATTTCAATATCAAGAAATAAAATATCGGGAGTCACAACAGCTAATTGAGCCAGTAACACCTCACCATTTTCAAATTCATCGATTTGATAGGCCAACCCTTTTAATTGCAGGGATCGTTCAACGGTGGTTCGCAAAGCATTTCGTTGCTTTTTTTCGTCATCACAAATGGCGATTCGCATTATTTTCACACCTCCTGTTCATCATTTTATCATAGTTATCCTGCAAAACTTTACAAAAATTAGGACAAAGTTGACATTGGTGCATCTATTTAGCCAGCTTTGTTTTGCTTACTATTAAGGTATGGAAAACGTAATGAAGAAAAGAGGAGGAGTTATAACATGCTGCAGGTGAATCATTTATGGAAAAGCTATCAAAGTGGACAAATTACCTATGACGTCTTAAAGGACGTTTCATTTACAATTGAAAAGGGCGAATTTGTTGGGGTAATGGGGCCTTCAGGAAGTGGAAAGACGACCCTGTTGAACTGTATTTCTTGCTTTATTCCTTATGAAAAAGGAGAAATCTTATTAAATGGATCCAAGCTGGCGGCCTTGGAAGAAGAACAAATGGCAGAGGTTCGCAATGAAAAGCTGGGGTTTGTCTTTCAAGATTTTATGCTGCTGGATGGCTTAACTATTTTTGAAAATGTCTGCATTCCCAAAATTATAAAAAATGCACCTTACCGCAAAATGGAAGCCAAAGCACAGAAATTACTTCGCATGTTTGATATTGAAGAAATCGGCCAAAAATATCCTGTCGAGGTTTCCGGCGGACAAAAACAACGCACAGCAGTGGCCCGGGCTTTAATGAATAATCCCTTGCTGATTTTAGCCGATGAACCGACTGGGAATTTAGATAGTCGATCAAGTGCTGCGGTGATCGGGGCCTTCGCTGAAGCTCAGCGCGAGCTGCACGCCACCATTTGCATGGTTACTCATGACAGTTTTTCAGCTAGCTATTGTGATCGGGTCATTGTTATGAAGGATGGTCATGTATTCACTGAGCTGAAACGCAGGAGCAGTCCGGCTGTCTTTCATGATGAATTGCTGCAGGTGCTTAAGGAACTGAGTGGAGGCGCTAGTCATGAACATGGATAAAGTTTTCAGCAAGCTGCGCCGCTACAACCGCGGCAATTATGTCCAGCTGGTCTTTTGTTTAACTTTTGCAATTCTTTTAATTACCTCCTTTGCGGCGACCATGTATAGTAAAACTGTACAAACGGTGCTGCCGCTGGGAGGAGATTCTCGCAAGCAGGTTAACCTGATCTTTGCGGTGGCTTTAATCGGCTGTTTAATGTTTTCCGTTTATGCAGCAGGTCTTTTTTTCAAATATAAAAGCAGAGAGACTGGGGTGTTTTTAGCGCTCGGTGCTTCTAAAAGAATATTGGCTAAGGCCTTTTATAAGGAATTAGGGAAAATTTTGTTGGCCTGCAGTCTTGTCGGCATCCTTGTAGGAAACATAACTTCTTTTCTTATTTGGCAGCTTTTCCGTTTGCTGGTGATTGATACCAGTCAGATGGTGTACCGGTTTTCTCCGATGGGCACTGCGATCGGCGTAGTGTTTAGTTTAGTTGTTGGCTTGTTTGTCCTAGGTTTAGCTTATCTATTTATGAAGCGCAGCAATTTGATGGATATTTTAAACGAACAGCGCAAAAACGAGCCGATTCAGGAAGTGACGAAAACCTATGGCTTGGTTGGACTGGTAATGGTTGTCGCAGGGTTGTTGTTAGGCTATGTTGTGCCTATGCTCTCAGCTGCTTGGTTTAAATTTAACCTGCCAGCAATCTGGGGCATGACGTATCTTCTGTCCGTTGTAGGAATTTATCGGATACTTACGTATTTGATTTCTCATCATGAACGAGGCAGACGGCCGCAAAGCTATTACAAAAAAATCATTCCCTTCAGCATGATGAAATTCCAGGGAAAGCAAACCGTCCGCAATATGTGCGTGATGGCCTTACTCGTATTAGCGAGTCTGTTTGCCTTGTTTTATGTCCCAATGAATTCTGTTTCCTTCTGGTCGATTGACGATAATCCGATTGATTTCTCGCTGCCTTTTCCTGCCTCCATCGAGCTTATGAATCAAGGCGACATTGAAAGCCTGGCTGCTGAGCATGGAGTGGCTGTAACCGATTATCAAGAGGTCTATTTTGCAAAATTACTTGGTAGCGGAGTGGAACGGGACTGGACTGATGATGGGCAATTGATTGAAGATTATCAAGAAAAGAGTCGATACAGTGAGTTTATCAGTGCTTCTGATTATCAACAAGCGACAGGTGAAGAGCTGAAGGTGCCACAAGGAAAGTACTACATTTTAGCAGGTGGGCCTGAAGGGTTCTGGTATAAGTTTGATGATTTGGATAAGGTAACCAATCCAGTGACCAATCAATCCTTCGACTTAACTTTTGCTGGCGATAAACAGAGTTCAGCTCTTCATCGGTTTGGGACGGATCGCTATGTATTAAATGATGCCGATTTTGCCCAAATAGTCGGTGAAAGAATACCGGCAGAACATCAGTTGAAGCAGTTGATGTTTAATGTGGAGGAAACCGAGGCTGCTCAGGCATTCGCCCAGGATGTATTCCAACGGTTCGTTGATCAATCACCGGCGGAAATGGCGCGAATCAATCCCTTTGATGACTATAAGTTTGAACAGGCTAAGGCTGCAAATGAACACTATGGTGATGATATTCCGATTGAGTTAGACGCGGACAATCCTGATTTAAGAGACAATTGGAAATATTACCCCAACATTAAAATTATCATGAAGCAAAACTTCCTGCGGGATATGGCGGTGTATTTCCTGCTCTTTGTTTATGTAGCGATTATCTGTCTAGCCGCTGTTGGGATTATTGGGTATACCCGCAGTATCACAATTGGAATAAACAATAAACAATTGTTCGATGACTTGACGAAGCTGGGAGCAAATAAGCGTTATATTCGCAAGACAATTCATTCGCAACTAACCAAGATCTTTGTTTTCCCAATGGTGATTGGCGTCATCGTCGTCCTGCTTTATACACTGCTGATTTTCTGGGGCAACGATCGAGTACTGACTCCTGAAGAGTTGAAATCGTATGCGATAGATATGGGATTAGTGGTTGTTGTGAGTATTTACGTCTATGCCGTCTATCGTGCTTCTTTAAAAAAATTACTGAAGATTGTGTATCAGTAGGAGCGGTTCGAAACAGCTAGTTGTGAGAAAAGAATAGCCAATTAAGCTGGCAGCTGCTAAAGAGTTACTTGTCTTAGCAGCTGCCAGCTTGTATGATTAAAAGAAATATGTGCGATGTAAAGGAGAAGCTATGTTTGTTTACGAGATGCGGTTGCCAAAAGCGAAACTGCCCAAAGGATATCCTTATGACGTTTTTGCGATTCAAGAAATCCTTAAACGAGGAGGAGCCTTGCCTTTTACCGCACCGGTCACCTTTTTATCTGGTGACAACGGAACAGGCAAGTCAACTATTTTAGAAGCTATCGCAGTGTCGTACGGTATTAATCCTGAAGGGGGAAGCCAAAATTTCAACTTTTCCACGGTTGCGAGCCATTCTTCTTTATATGAACAGGTTCTTTTAGTAAAAAAGGGCGATATTCCGCAAACCAAATTCTTTTTACGTTCCGAAACCTACTACAATGTTGCTTCTGAATTAGAAGAACTAGGGCGAGATCCAATGGAAGGGCACTTAGCCCATGCTTCTTACGGTGGTCAGCCGTTGCATACTCGTTCGCATGGGGAAGGGCTATTATCTATCATCGAAAATCGTTTTGGCAATAAGGGCTTTTATTTATTGGATGAGCCGGAAGCCGGGTTGGCAACCAGTCGCCAGTATGCGTTGCTGCAGGAAATCCATCGCTTGGTAAAAGGCGGTTCGCAATTAATTATTGCCACGCATTCACCGATTATTATGTCTTATCCCGATGCTGCCATTTATCAGTTCTCACAGGAAGGGATTGAAGAGCTTTCGTTAGAAGAGACCATCGCTTTTAGAGAAACGAAGCTGTTTTACGAGGATCCTAAACGAATGCTGCATTACTTATTGAGGGAATAAGTGTCCATTCAGGGCAAGCTGAGTAAGCGTTTTTTGTTCTAGGCTATCAGTTGACACTCTGCCAAAAGGGACGTATAATTCAGTTATATAAAATTGTGAAAATATTCACTAATGAATTTCTGAACCTTTCGCAGAAGCTTTGGCTTAATGAGTGAGACACTCACTTTTTAAAATAGAGACAATTTAGGAGTGGAAGATATGGAGAAATTGATGCTGGCAACAGAAGACATTTTTTTGGACACTACCGATACGGAACAATGCATGGCTTTTGGCTGTGCAAAGCTGGTAGAATACTTGCGGCGCAGGGATTTTGAAACAGGTCTGGTTTTATTGGATGAGTCGAAGACGATCGACGATTCGGTTCAAGAAGCCCTGAATCTTTACATACCAGTTGAAGAAATCTTCGATAAAAGAACCTTTCCCCACAATCCGAAATATTTTTTAGATAACTCAATGGAGCGCTTGGAAAAGGCTTCAGAGAAGGGATTCATCCCAGTTTTGATTACAGAAGATTCGGAGGAGGACTTGTCATTTAATTGTCTGGCCTATCCCACGGTCTCAGATTTTCATCTTTCTTTGATTCAAGCGGCTTTCGAAAAGTAATAGCAACAGCCTGATTGTGGAGAAATCCGACAACCAGGCTGTTTTTTATTCGTTATAGCTGCTGTGCCTCAGCTTCGAGAGAGTGCCAAATAATTGCTACATCGGCGGGTTTAGTTTGCCAGTTACTGAAGGAGGCCCGAATTGCTGGCTGGTTTTTATAAGTAGTAGGAGTTAAAAAGACCTGACCCGCTTGATTGATTTTTTTCAAAAATTCAGTTGTTTTAGCTGGATCCTTCAAGGTAAAGCAGACACCATTCAAGCGGACTGGACTTAACAACTCAAAGAATGGACTGTCAGTAATTCGCTTTCCCAACTCCAAAGCAAAGGCTGAATTTTGTTCAACCAGCTGTCTGTATCCGGCTTTTCCGTACGCTTTTAAGGTGAACCAAGCAGGCAGCGCTCGGAAACGGCGGGAATTTTCTGGTGTAAGATTAGAAAAGTCCGGCTGCGCTCCGCCAGTATTCAAATAGCTCGCATGATTATTGAAGACCTCTAACTGCAGCTCTTGATGTTGGGTAAACTGCATAGCTGAATCATAAGGAACATTCAGCCATTTATGGGCATCGATGGTAATTGAATCAGCATGATTCAGACCCGTAAGCAGCCGCTCAAATTTCGGTGAGCAAGCCGCAAAACCGCCAAAAGCAGCATCTACATGCAGCCAGAAGGGATAGTTTTTTTTCAATTGACCAATGGCTTCAAGGTCATCAAAATCAACGGTATTGACGGTTCCAGCATTGGCAACCACGATACAGGGCCGGTCCAATTGTTTTAGAAAGGTTTCCAGCGCTGCAAGATCAACAGCTTCACGATCATCCTTAACAGGAATCTGTTGCAGCGCATTTCTGCCGATTCCCAGCATAGCGGCAACTTTAGAAATACTTGAGTGAGGCGTGCCGCTGGCAATTTTTATTTCTGGGATCGAAAAAAGACCATTTTCTGCAAGGTCCTGACCATATTGTTGGCCTATCCATTGTCTGCCTTGAGCTAGGCCAACAAAGTTTGCCATTGTCGCACCGCTGACGAAGCTGCCTGTATACGCCTGCTTGAGTGAAAAGAGGTCTTTTAGCATCTCAATAGTTAACAGCTCGATTTGACCAGCCAATGAGTAGGAAAAGTTGGCTGCGTTTTGATCGTAAAGACTTGTCAGCCAATCTCCTATAATCGCTGCTGGTGTGGCACCTCCGGTTACAAAACCTAAATAACGTGGTCCGTTGCTGCCGCTTAATTCTTCCGCGAAAAACTCAGAAAAGTATTCTAATGCCTCACTTGCTCCAGTACCAAGTTCAGTTAATCCTTCGTTTGCTGAAAGCTGAGCAGTATTAGCGACTGGTTTTTCATTGATTGTTTCAAAATAATCCTGCTCCAGCCCTATGAACTGCTGCATCAGTGCTGCAAATTGCTGTTTATCTGTGTCCATTGAATGTGCCATGTCTTATCTCCTTCTCGCCTAATCTTATTTCCCCTCATTATCCGCGCTGAGGCAGCGAACCGTCAATGAAAATTCTTCAATTGGTAAAATTGATTTCAAATGAAGCATATATTTTTACAGGGTCTTTTCATAGATGGTACCTTGGAGACTAGGAAAGCGTTTGAAAAAAAGACCAGGAGTGATTAAAAATGAAAAGATTACTGATCTTTAGTGCCATCGCTGGTATGTTTCTTGCCGGCTGTGCCACAAATGAAACGACTGACACGAGCAACAATGACAGAACGAATGACACCTCCAGCTCTAGCGCCAATCAATCGGCAAGTGTTGATCCAGAAGTCATTGCGGACAATTTGGAGGTTCCTTGGGCGATTGAAAAGAGCAATGACACGATTTACTTAACACAACGAGGCGGTTCAATTATACGAATTGAAAATGGTGAAGCAAAAGAACAGCCAGTAAGTTTTGACGAAACAGTTTCTTCTGCTTCGGAAGCAGGATTTTTAGGATTTGTTCTAAGACCCGATTTTACCACCTCCAATGAAGCATTTGGTTATTACACCTATGAGAAGGGCAGCGATCGGATGAACCGGATTGTGAAGCTGCACTTAGATGGAAATCAATGGGAGGAAACAGAAGTGCTGCTAGATGAGATTCCTAGTGGGGCGAATCATCACGGCGGTCGAATGAAGATTGGGCCAGATGATAAGCTCTATGTAACGACGGGGGATGCTTCAGTTCCTGACAATGCTCAGGACTTGGATTCATTAGCGGGAAAAATTCTACGGTTGAATCTCGACGGTTCAATCCCTAATGATAATCCTTCTGCGGACTCTTATGTTTACAGCTATGGACACCGCAATGCCCAAGGACTTGCTTGGTCTGATGACAGTACGATGTATGCCAGCGAGCAGGGTGCCAGTGCCAACGATGAAATCAATGTAGTCGAGGCTGGAAAAAATTATGGCTGGCCAGTCATTGAAGGCAACGAAACCCGCGATGGAATGGAAGCCCCGCTGCTTACCTCAGGCAGCAACCAGACTTGGGCTCCCTCGGGTATGGACTATCATGATCAGAAGCTTTACGTAGCTGCTTTGCGGGGTACCGCAGTTTTGGAATTCGATCTAGCAAACAATCAGCAAAGGGAGCTGATTACAGATTATGGTCGGATTCGGGATGTCTATAGTGACGGGGATGATCTGTATTTCATTACCAACAATCGTGATGGCCGAGGCAGCCCCTCTGATAATGATGATCAGCTGCTTAGAATTAGTTTGCAGAATTAAGTAAATAGGATGGGTAGTGACACAGACAAGCTTAGAGGTTAGGTTTGTCTGTGTTTTTATTTATCTTGTTAAACCCATTGCCCTTAAATGCCAATACCCCTATCATAGAAGAAAAGAACCATTTTTCCATGATACAATCAATTTCGCACACAATAGGAGGAAGCGATGAGCAAACAAGAACAATTAAAAAAATGCTGGCAAATCTATTCAAAAGAGACAGCCTTCAATGCCTCAGTCTTAGAAGAATTTTTGCTCTTGCACGGGCAAGTGCTAAACTATCCAGCCGATTCAGTTATTGTTGTAGGTGGTGATTTTCCGACAGATGTCTATTTTATCAAAGAAGGAATTGGAATCGGGAAAAGAAACTATGAAGATGGGAATGAATATGTCTATTTTCAAGTAGATCAAACCAATGGAAATCTTGGTTTATTGGAAGTCTTAGCAAGAAAAGAAAGGTACATTTCAACGGTTACCTGTCTTACAGAAGTAACGGTGATTAAAGTGCCCTCGTATTTATTGTACCAAGAAATTATGGAGAACCAAGAGCTATTACGTCGTTGTTCCGTGTTGCTGGCGCAAGATTTATATCGTACATCAGGCAAAGAAGGACTCCTGTATCGTTTCCAGGGAGTCGATCGGGTCAGATATTATTTGATAAAGTACTATGAGGAGCATAATACAAAAAAATCGATAGTAGAAGTGAAGAAGCAATACCAGGACATCGCTTTTGAATTAGGGATTAGTGTTCGTACCGTGGGCAGAAGCATCAAGCGTTTAAAGCAATCAGAGGAAATTATCAGTCAAAAACGAAGTGTTTTGATTGATGAAGCACATTATCAAAAGTTGGTAAGAAAATTAAATCATTAAGTGAAAGAAGCATTGAATAATCAAAATGCTTCTTTTTTAACGGACAGATGACCTTTCATTTTAAACAAAAGACAGGTAGTTTAAAGGTGTAGTCAGATGTCTTAGAGAAATGAGAGCGCTTTTTTTGATTAGCATTTTTTCACTAGAACTAGCTAGGGCAGAGGACAAAATTTTGCAGGAGGGGAAATAAATGAAAAGAGGTTTAAAATACGATTTTTCGCTTTTAGCACTTTTACTTATTCCGGTTGGGGTTTCCTTGAATGTCGTGGGATATCAGCTGTCCACCATTTTAAAATTGCCCGTTTTTATTGACCAGATAGGCACGATGATGGTGTCGATGATAGCTGGTCCATGGATTGGTTTGTTAACTGGGCTTTTAGGTAATGTGGTCAATGGCATGTTGAATCCAATAGCCATTGCTTTTGGTTTCGTCTCTATGAGTATCGGTTTTGTTTCTGGCTTTTTCTCACGCTGGAGAATGTATACCAATGTAGTTGGTATGCTGGCAGCAATTATTATTTTAACGATTGTGTCAGCTTTCACCGCTGCTGTTGTTACGGTATTTATGTTTGGTGGAGTAACGGGGGCAGGGACGGATTTAGTGACAGCCGCCTTTCTAGCAACTGGAAGAGAATTATGGAATTCAGTTTTATCCACCAATCTGATCTCAGGAACAATAAATACTGTATTGAATCTTGCTATCAGCTGGTTGATTGTCCGTCGTATTCCTAACCGTTTCTTGGTGAAGTTGAATTATGGCGGGCAATATATTAAGAAGGGAGTGCTGAGTCATGAATAGCTTTATCGGCAGATTGTATCCATCTACTAAGTTTTTATTGGTATTGGTTATTATCATCCTCAGCATGTTCACACCTGATTATCGCTTTCAGTTGGGGTTGTTTGCAGTTGTTTTGTTCCTGAGTGTGCTCTCAAACACCCTTGGAAGCTTCTTAAAACTATTTGTTAAATCAATTGTTTTAATCGTATTATTCATTTTCCTGATTCAAGTATTCATTATCAAGAATCCCGATTCACAGCCGATTTGGGCTTTTGTCAGTTTTTCCCAGCTGGGACTAGCTACTAGTATTGATACGTCTACTAGAATTATCGCCATCAGCTCCAGTATCATTTGGTTCTTTCAAGCGACCAGTGTGAAGGACATCATCCATGCGTTGGAGTTAGCCAAGGTTTCAAAAAAGGTGACCTTCGTCATTGCTTCTACCATTCAGTTGGTACCGCAAATGTCTAAGCTGTCTCAAACTATTTCAGATGCACAAAAATCTCGAGGAATTGAGACAGAAGGCTCATTAATGATTCGTGTAAAAGCCTTTGTTCCCATGATGGGTCCGTTGGTTTTGTCCTCGATCCAACAAACAGAGGAGAGGGTATTAACGTTAGAATCTCGTGGCTTTTCTTCTACTACCCAAAAAACCTCAATTTATGCCATTAAGAAAAGTAAATGGGACTATTTGATTGCCATAGGAGCAATCCTGATTTTTATTATTTATTTAGTTTGGAGGAATCAATGATGCCAATTCTATCACTGAAAAATATTCGCTATACTTATCCCTTAGAGACCGAGCCGGTGATTAACGACGTGAGCTTTGATTTAGAAGCTGGAAAGGTTTATGGCGTTATTGGAGGGAACGAATCGGGGAAGACGACGCTGTGCAATATCATGCGCGGCTTTATTCCTGAATTGTACAAAGGGGAGCTGGCAGGGGAGGTCAGTTTAAAAGGGCGTCCGCTGAATGATTCTAATATTGGAGAACTGGCCGCT
This sequence comes from Candidatus Enterococcus ferrettii, assembly GCF_017377655.1. Classification (GTDB taxonomy): domain Bacteria; phylum Bacillota; class Bacilli; order Lactobacillales; family Enterococcaceae; genus Enterococcus_A; species Enterococcus_A ferrettii. The sequence goes on along the minus strand of NZ_JAFREL010000020.1, from coordinate 175,827 downwards.
CATATCGGCTACTCCTTTCAAAATCCCTTCACCCAAATTTCTGGTGTAAAGGATACTGTGTATGAAGAAATTGCTTATGGCATGGAAAATTTAGGTATTGCCAGGGATCAGATGATCCAACGAGTGGAAGAGCTTTTGACTTTATTTCAACTAAATGAACTAGCGGATAAAAATCCCTTTGAACTGTCTGGTGGTCAAAAGCAGCGAGTAGCGCTGGCTTCAATTGTCGCTCTTGATCCGGAAGTTATTATTTTAGATGAGCCAACCTCACAATTGGATCCGAAAAGTACGGAGGATATTTTTAAAATTATTAAGCACCTGAAAAAGGCTGGAAAAACGATCTTTCTAGTAGAACACAAGGTTGATTTGTTGGCTGAATATTGTGACGAAATTATGGTAATGAGTGCCGGTAAACTAGTAATGAAGGGGCAGACCAGAGAAATTTTAACAGATAAAAGAGTGTTGGATTATGGAGGACAATTGCCGCAGGTTACGTTGTATTGCCTGGAAGCAATGGGTCATCAAGAGGTGGTTCCGCTGACTGTAACGGAAGCCTTCTCAGCTTTGAAAGGAAGTGCGTGAGAATGACTTACTTATCTTTAAAAGACGTCAGCTTCACTTATCCCAATGGCTTCGAGGCTGTCCAACAAGTAAACATTGACTTTGAATTGGGGGAATCTGTCGCAATCATTGGTCAAAACGGTGCAGGGAAAACTACGACAGTCAAGTTGATGAATGGACTGCTGCGTCCTACAAAGGGAGATGTTTTGCTGGCTGGAAAAAAGACAGAAAAACTAACAACAGCCCAAATGTCTCACTTTGTCGGCTATGTTTTTCAAAATCCTGATGATCAGATCTTCCAAGATACTATTTACAATGAAATTTCCTTTGGACCTAAGAATCAGAAGCTGTCCAAAAATGAAGTGCTGCAAAAAGTCCAAGCCGCAGCTGAATTGTGCGGTTTGGAGGGAGTATTGCAGGAACACCCCTATAATCTTCCCTACTCTAAACGTAAATTTATCACGATTGCAGCAGTGATTGCTACCGATCCTAAGGTGATTATCTTGGATGAGCCCACAGCCGGTCAGGACCGCCAATCAACTGAATTACTAGGAAGAATTATTAACCAGTTAACTAAGGAAGGCAAAACGGTAATTACCATCACCCATGATATGGAATTTGTAGTTTCAGAATTTTCACGGGTGATCGTCTTTGCTGAAAAGCAAAAACGTCGAGAAGGAACACCAGCTGAAATCTTTTGGGATGAGACGTTGTTAACCATTAGTCACTTAAAACAGCCCTACATTTGTCAATTAGCGAAGCTTTTAGGCTGCGATGGAGTCATGACGATTCAGGAATTATTGGAGGTCAAGGAATATGAAGCAAGTATGGATTGATTGTGACCCTGGTCATGATGACGCATTAACTTTATTGACTGCCATAGCACACCCTGCTGAGCTGTCAATATTAGGAATTTCTACTATTGGAGGCAATCAAACCTTAGAAAAGGTTACTCGAAATGCACAAAATGTTCTTGCTTTTGTAAATGCCGATATTCCTCTAATCAAAGGCGAGCCTGGGCCTTTGACAAAACCACTAAATACGGCGCCAGAAGCTCACGGAGATTCGGGAATGGATGGGCCTTTCTTTCAAGGCTCTAACTATCCTTTGGTAGCTGAGAATTTTCTTCAGTATATGTACGAAAAGATGAAGGCCGCTCCAGAAAAAGTAACTATTGTCGGATTAGGTCCTTTAACCAATATTGCCTTATTGCTGAAAGCTTTTCCTGAAATACAGGAAAAAATTGATTGTATCAGCTTGATGGGGGGCGGCCTCACACATGGAAACATCACTCCTTTGGCGGAATTCAACATTTATGTTGATCCAGAAGCAGCTCAGATCGTTTTTCAATCAGGGATACCTATTGTAATGGCTGGACTAGATGTAACTGAAACCGCCGAAATTACTGTTGAAGAAATTCAAAGTTTAAGGAAAAAAGGGAAGGTGTCCAACCTAGCCTATGAACTATTAAACTTTTATAATCAATCGGGCCGCCAATTTGGTTTTGTAAACAGCCCAATACATGACCTTTGTGCTCTAGCCTATCTGTTACAGCCGGAAATGTTTAGAGGTGAACCACAGGCAGTTCAAGTAATTACCGATGATGGGTTGGCAAGAGGATTAACCTTTGCAGATAAAAGAAGAAATTCTACATTATCTAAAAATACCCTTGTATTAGAAGCAGTAAATCGAACAGCCTTTGTAGAACTACTTGTTCAAGCATTGGAGAAACTGGATGACCTTCAATAATAAAAAGCTTTCCACTCACTGATTAACATGTAGTGAGTGGGAAGCTTTTGTTTTTGAGCATAAAAAAGCAGATTAATGATTGTTGTAAGACTCATCGATGGACGATATTACGTAGAATCCTTTTTCTTAAAAGATACATATAGACTAAAGGAAATCTTTTATCTCACTGATTTTCCAGCGATAGGATAATCTAATTGCTTTTCACTATTTAAAGTACAGAAAGCGAAAATTACAAATATACATATTTCAGAGGTTAAATGAAAAATGAAGTAATCAGAAATAATTATTGAGATTAGCGATTTAAGAGGCGACTAATACATAGAATAGACAAATTATAAATGAAAGATTAATAAGAAAAGAATTTTTTGTTGAAGGCTGAAGTAGATTTAGAAAAGTGATGCAAAAGACATAACTTAATAGTAAACTTAAATAAGTTGAGTTTATTTTAATTTTAAGGGAAACTAAATTTTAAAATTTAGTTTCTTGGACTAAATAAATCAAAGAAAAAACCGATAAAAATAAATAATCAATTTCTAATCAAAGTATAGTATAAGGACAGAATTTCGTCAATATTCTTTTAAAAAAGAATTTTTTTTGAACAATTCGTCAATTTTTATTGTTCTTTAGTTACTAACTTTCGATGAGAAAAGAATAAAATCATCTACTTCAGGAGCTTTCCATGATTTTATTCGCCGTCATTTGAGCCGTCAAAATTATCACTATACCAAAGGAGAACATTGTCTATGAGTCGTCGTGGAGAAAACATTTATAAACGCAAGGATGGGCGCTGGGAAGGCCGTTATATTAAGGGACGTAAAGCCAATGGGAAAATTCATTATGGCTATGTCTATCGTCATACTTATAAGGAAACAAAAGAAAAACTAACTGAAATGAAATGGTTGTATAAACAAGTTCAAGTCATTCAAGGCCTCTATTCGGGCAGTGTCAGAGACTGGATGAGTTACTGCCTAGACCAACAGAAAAAAACAGTAAAGCAATCTACCCTAACAACCTATCAGTATAAAGTGACTAAATACTTACTGTCCTACATGGGAGAGCTGGAATTACGTGCCATTACCCAAAAAGATATGCAGGAATGGATTCAAAAGTTGAGTGATACCACCTTATCCAGCACCACCATTCACACGATTTTTCAAACCGTTCAACGTTATTTTGAACAGGCGGTCAACGAAGCTGTTTTGGAAACAAATCCTTGCAAAGGAGTTGTCCTGCCTAAAAAAGAAGCCAAGAAAATCCAACCGTTAACCATTCAAGAACAAAAACAATTGGAAGAAACGGCGACCGTTGAAAAAAATGGTAAGCTCGTCTTATTTGCCCTGCAAACCGGTCTGCGTATTGGGGAATTAGCGGGTTTGCGCTGGGAAGATATTGACTTTTCCAACAACCTAATCTCGGTTCGTCACACCTATCAACGGGTCTTGTCTGAAGGCCAAGGAACCGAGCTGCAGCTGGGAAGACCGAAAACAAGAGCCTCTGAACGTCTACTACCTTTGTCTGAAAAAGTGAAGGCTTGGTTGTTATCTTGGAAGCCTAAACAGACGAAGGAATTTGTTTTTCAGGTAGGGGATCGCCCAATGGAACCTCGTCTGATTACCTATCACTTCCAACGGATTTGTGCAAAGGCTGGGGTGAAGGATTGCCACTTCCATCAATTGCGGCATACCTTTGCGACTCGTTTGTTGGAAAATCGCGGTACTATCACGGGCATTAGTGCTTTATTAGGGCATGCCTCTACTCAAATGACTCTGGATATCTATACCGGATCTGACTTAACCGAGCGGCGAAAAATGGTAGATACCTTATCGTTGGGTTGGGTGAGTTAAACCTGCGAGGTTTCTTTATTCTGCTGATGACTTTATTTTATGGAGGGATTGCCACGCCTTAAATCAGAAAAATTAAAAAAAGCCTTTCCGCTGGGAAGGCTTTTTTGTCTTTTTTTATAACAACTGTGTTTTTATTGCTTGGTTCTATTCGCCGTCAATAAGCCGTCAATTATCCGCGTGAAACCTTGATACTAGGCAGTTTTTCTTAGACTTATTTAATCTTGGAAAACAACCAATGGCTTTATTCAGCTATTATAATCGCTTTTTCAACCAAGGTCTAGTGATAGCTGTAAGTTGAAAAAGACATTTTTTAGCGGAAGAAAGAGAAAAAAAGGGGAAAAGGAGTTTTTATCATGAAGAGAAGCAAAAGAAAAATGGTGCAGTTGGCGATGACTGCGGCTTTATTAGCGTCAGTCGGAACGGGACTAGGCAGTCTGACATTGGGTAATGGCATAACTGCGAATGCTGAGCAGAATATTAAGGCGAATCCGGTAGCGGATGAAGACTCTGACCGCTCGATCACGATTTGGAAGTATCAGGTGAAGGATGTCTCCGAATTAGGCGAACGTGGTGACGGGAAGGAAGACGATACGATCACCAAAGATCCATTGCCAGGAATTAAATTTAAAATTGAAAAAGTGTCTCCTATTGGGGATGCTTCATTAACGAATCCATTGGTTCAAGTGAAAGACACGCATTACACGGTAGATTCAGAAATTGGCACCATCACAACGGGAACAGATGGCAGTGCCAAGCAAGCGTTAGGAAAAGGGACAGTTGCGGACGGCATTTACTTGGTCACTGAGTTGGCAGACGATCGCGGTGAAACTCCAAAGGTTGCCAAGCCTGCTGATCCATTCTTTGTTTATGTGCCACAAACTGATCGGACTGATTTGAGCTCATTGATCTACGATGTAGAAGTTCAACCAAAGAACATCATGGAAACCTTACTTGACCCACAAAAGACCGTTGAGGAAGGCGCTGGCTATTCCATTAAAGCAGGTCAAACCTTCACTTGGGAAGCAACAGCTAATTTACCAAGTGGGTTGTATACTGTAGCGAGTCAAGACATGTTGCTTACGCCTGTATATGATGAAGACGGTAATAAAATTGCCGATATCAATGTATCAAAAGATGATGAAATCTATGCCGATTACTTCATTATTAACGATACGTTAGTCAAAGAATTACTATTAGACAATGTAAAAGCACAAGTGAAAACAGAATCTGGTGCCTGGACAGACCTAGTTTTAGGGACCGATTATAAAGTTTCTGTGAATGGTGCTGAAAAAACAACTGCACCAATTACAGATGTTACTGATGCTGCCAAAGCAGTCAAGGTTGAATTAACTGAAGTCGGTATGAAGAAAGTTGCGTTGAACAAAGACGTTAAAATTCGTGTGCTTTATACCACTCACACCGCTAATGATTATAATGGAACGATTTCCAACCATTTTGACGTAGCCTTTCTAACACCAGGATTCGAACCAGTAAATCCAGAGAATCCGAAAGACCCAGAATACTACACAGGTGGATTTGATATTGAAAAGACTGCGGAAGACAAAACAGCACCTAATAACAAATTAAAAGGTGCTGAATTCCAGATTGCAGAAACAAAAGCCGACGCTGATGCAGGGAAATTTATTGCAACAGACGGAAAATCGTATCTAGAAGCGGATTTGCCAAGTGGCGTTACTTTCTTAAAAGCCGTATCTGATGATGACGGTTGGGCAGAATTTAATGGATTGGCACTAAACTGGTATACCGATAAAAACGGCAACGGTAAACAAGACATTACTGATGACCCTGATACCAATGAACCAACCTTTGCCAAAGCAGACATCAAAAAAGATTATTGGGTAGTCGAAACAAAAGCCCCAGCAGGCTACGAGTTATTGAAGGAAGCAAAAAAGGTAACGGTAGATTTAGAAACTGAAAAGGATACTACAGTGGAATTAAATGTCGTGGATAAACCTAAAACGGACTTGCCATTCACCGGGGGCGAAGGAACGATGTTATTGGTAGCCATCGCCTTAGGTGCAATCACCATCGGTACAGCCGCTATTGTCATTGACAAGAAACGACGTGCAGCGTAACTCACGGAGTAGAAAGGAAAGGTAGAAGATGCACAACCAAAAACGACTCAAAAAACTACTCGCTCTTTGCCTTCCACTCCTCATTGTCCTGGGGGTGGCTGGCGCCATCTCCCAAGGGCAGTTTTTAAAAGCATCAGACAATGAATCAAAACTAGTTACTGTTTCTCATGAAGAAAAAGAGGTAACTGGAAGTTTCGAAACAGACAAAGAAGCGGTAGAGATTACTCTTACAGCCAAAGAAACCGGCATATACAGTATTCCATATGACGAAGCAAACTATAGTATTGATTTTGTTGCTAAAGATGACTATCTAACTTACTACGAGTTGGCCGAAGAAGAAATTGATATAGACACAGGAATGATCTATCGGTCAGCTCCAATTATAGAAGAGCCAGAGATCGCAATTTCAGAAATAGAACAACCTGAAAACATAGAAGCAAATGAATCAATTGAGGAATCAGTTGAACCACAAGAAGAAACTCAGGAAGACTTGGAAGCAACTTCCCCATTGATAGAACCCATGCCAGATTCTGGTGTTTTCAAAGTTAGAAATAGTGAAGAACGAGAAAAAGGAGTGCTCTATTTAAAGCTTAAAAAAAACCAATCTGTTGCTTTGTCTATTCAACAAACCGTTCAAAAAGATCAGTCAGTAATCCTATCAAGTGCTGAAAATACGGAACAGAAGCAAACCTTGATTCATTTCAAGAATAAGGCAGAAGAAGTCACTTCAGAAAAAGAAACAACTGAAAATGAAAGTAGCAAAGAAGAAAAAAATGATTCAGAGATAAAAGTAGAAGCAGTGGAAGAGAAAGCAGCAGAAGAAAACGAGGAAGAATCAACAACAGAAAAAGTTTTGATTGATCCACAAGCAATTAGTAAGACAGATCCATTTGTAGTAGAGGCGTATGTTGGTAGAACAACAGGAGTAAAACCTTTTGATACCATAAACGGTCCTGGTTACGATACTGATGAAAATGACGAAGTTGTGCGCACTTTTGATTTGGCAGCCTATCGAGTAACTATGGGTATTGAGAATACTGAGGAAAAGTATTCCTCCTTCCAGGTTCGTCTAGATGCGGAATTGCCCAATGCTTGGCGCAAGGATGAATCTGGTCAAGTAAGAAGAACCGCGGAGTTTGAAAATGGACTAGCAACATTAGTAGACACAGGGAACGGAACTAAAAAATCAGTTTTAACTGCTCGGAAAAATGTTATCGGTGCTATGACAGCTCAGGTTTTTTTTACCGAGAACATCCGAACTTATGGTGGTGTGGATAAGGATGAAATAGATCCACATTTTACAGTTACGATTGAAACTGCTACTTTAGCATCAACTGGAGAGACAGTGAAGATTGACCAGGTTATAAATAGAGATGTTGAACCTAAGTTAAAAAACCCTTGTTATATTTCTGCAAAGGCTTTAGTTGATGTTAAATTAGAGTTGACTCCTATGAAGAAGACTACTTTTGAGAAAGCCACAGGTACGAATGATAAACCAAATAGCTTTATAACTAATGTTGTTTCATATGTGAAACTAAAACCACTTCCTGAGCGAGCAGATGTAACTTCAATCAAAGGTTCAACCTATCCAGTTGGAGGGGTTGAATATGATATCAAACAAAAAATCCATTTCAAATCAAAGTTAATAGAAAAGGATTTAGATATTGGTGTTGAAACAGATCCAATAGAAGTTATTGTTTACGATGGGCTGACGGGTACTGCGCTCACTAATAAAACATTTACTGATGAATTCAATTCATACTCAAATGTATATCAAGCTATATCAAGACAAGGGGTAAAGGCACCCGTAGGATATACGAATGAGATATATCCAGATGACACGCAAGCAAGCACCATGAAAGGTATTTACAACACGGGAAATCCTGTAGTGAAGAATGTAAATACAAATCATACAATTTCGGTGAAAAATGATAATTATGCTCCTGTGAGTATTGGGAAAAACAAGTGGTATCTGGGGGGAGGCCAGATGGGGAGTAATGATGAACCTTTTTCTGTGGCAGCTATGCAAGTCATAGTCCCTTATGATTATATGGTAGAGCAGTCAGGTGTTGATAGTTCGATGACTTATTCATTATCTGTAGACACTATAAAGTATGAAGGAGATTATCAAAAGGTTTCTTGTGAAAAAGAAATTCTTTGGGATAAGACCTGGCCTGGGAGTATTTCTGCCCATACAGCCTTTCTAGCTAGTAATGCTCAAGGATTAAGTACTTCCACTAGCTATTATTATAGTTTTGGAGACGGAGTAACTACTACAAGGAATAAAATTTGGAGCAGTTTTTACGGTTCTTTTACAGATCCAGAGGCTAGTACCTCTACGGTTTATGCACGCTGGAACGCTAATAGTTTTCAATATGACGAGGCCAGGGAGATTCGTGCGTGGTATACGTCTGGAACTGATCCGTCATTTGAAAAGTATTCATATGGAGTAGGAAATAATATACCTGATGTAACTTTCCGCTCAGAAGCTTCAATTGAAAATTCCTATACTTGGTATGACACAGTAGCTGAAGCTAAAATCCATGGAGACATTGCAATAGTCAAGAGCATAAGAAAAGTGACTGCAGTTGATGGATATGCCCATCATGCAATACGGGTTCCTTTGATTGCTATAGGGAACGTAGGAGTAAAGGATAATGCAAATAATCCCAATATAGCATTAACAAATGTATTCAATAAAAATTCTGCTGGAAAAGAAACTAGTAAATTTCCAATAGATAAAACGGATAAACTGGAAAGAACACCCGACTATTTAGCAACGAAATATGATGAGTCAGGAAAGTTTATAACTAACCATTCTCCTAGTTCTAATTATGGTGACACCTTATATATTGCAGGAATGACTATTCGTCCAACGATTTCAACGAATAAGAAAACTTATGCGCCGGATGAAACTGTCAAATGGACAGTAGATGGAAAAGTTGAAAGTGGTTCAGATAACAAACATAAGGTACAATTTTCAGTCACGATTCCGAAAGAGACGCAATATGTGTTTGGGACAGCAAAAGACCATCAAGGGAACCCTTTACCTGACCCTGATCCAGGAGATATTGTTGAAAATGAAGATGGAACATGGACACTGAAATGGATACTGGACTACACGGCAAAAAATAGTACCTATAATCCCAAAATTATTTTTGACACCAGTATCATCTCTTCCAAGCTGAGCTTCAATAATAATGTGGCCACTTTGAATGGCAAAGTGGTAGCTGAGGTTTGGCTGGAAGATGATGAATCAGTAAAGGACACATCTGTTGTAAAACTCCGAACTAGTACAACTGACTTTACCGTAACAAATTCGGGAGTCATTGTAATAGATAAAGTTGTAGATAAACCACATATTGAAAGTGGGAATAAGATTGATCCAGCAAAACCATCAGATATGTATCCAACGGACTTCACCTATACGATTTCATTTAGGAACCACTCATCAGAATCAATGTATAAGGTTAAAGTTTTGGATGTGTTACCTAGAAAAGGAGATGGTCGTGGGACGGATTTTAATGGAACCTATTTGCTGACTCAATTGAAACAATTACCAGGAAGTGTTCCAGGGACAATTTATTATACTGATATTATTGGAGCAGCAACAATTGACACCGATCCAAATGAAATTCCATTAAGTGCTGGCTGGTACCAGTTAGGATCAGATATGACAGTACTGGAAAATGCTAAAGCAATCGTGGCGGTTTATAGTGAATTGCCAGCTGGTAAAGACGTTTCATTGTCTCTGACCATGCGACCAACTGGTCAACAAGCCGGCGATAAGTATGTGAATTCTACTGCATTGAATTCTAATTTAAACCGACATGTTCGTGGTGTAAACTCAAGTGTTCAAGTTTATGGCCGTGACCTCTCAGGTGTCGCTTGGTATGACGATAGTCTCGATGGCTTAATCGGAAATAAACCAGATCAGTCAGTACCAGAGGATTTTGCCAAAGACATTCCAGTAAAACTGTACCGAACCAGTCTAGAAAATCCTGACTATAAAAATCAGCTGGTCAAAGAGAGCTTAACTGGAGAAGAATTCATTGATCCTTCAGGAAACTCCAAAATTAAGACCAATGAAAATGGCGAGTACATCTTTAAGAATCTGCCAGAAGGCGAATATGTCGCAGAATTTATCATTGATGGAGAAATTCATCGAGTCACCAAACAGTTAATTGGGGATGACGTCACTAAAAACTCAAAGGCTGATCCAAGCAACAATAAGACACCAAGCTATACGCAACCGAAGCTTAATGACTTGGCTTCTGTTTGGGGACAGGCTGATTCAATCAATCATGTAACTGACGTGAATGTCGGCTTGATTCGTCCTGGGACTATTAAGCTCTTTAAGTATGAAGCTGGAACAGCGATTGATGGAAACAAAGATGGCGAACTAAGCGATCCGGAAAAAGCGACGGGTACGCCTTTGAAAGGTGCTGTCTTCGATCTGTATCAAGGCCACACTGGCACAGGGACTAAGCTGGGTACGGCCACTACTGACGAAAATGGGAAACTTCAATTTAAAGACTTATTCCCTGGCGAATATTCCTTAGTCGAAACCAAAGCACCAATTGGATTTGAACTCTTGAAAACTCCAATCAAAGTCACCATTACGCAAGGAAATCAAGTGATTCAATTGTACCAAGACAACGATGTCCAAACTGATCTGCCATTCACAGGTGGAGATAACCCTATGATCATGCTTCTGTTGGCAGCTGCCAGCTTGATGACCGCTGGTTTTATCGGCATGATGCTCTATTACCGTCAGCCGAAGCGAAGGAGGCACACGCGATGAAAAAGATACGAACGATTTGCTTGCTGCTTTCTTTGTTAGTCAGTGTTGTTCTTCTGCCGCAATCAGTTGCGGCAGAAGAAGCGGGCTATAGCATTACGATCCAAAAGTACAAGCTGGCGGAAGGAGTGACCTTATCTGAAGATGTTCCTCAAGATGGGACGAAGGCAGAAAAGGTCACCGATGCTGAAGGAAATCAGCTAGATCCTTTATCCGGTATCACTTATGAAATTGTCCGGGTCTCCCCAATGGAAGGGACCAGCGAGTTTCGCCCGGTGGAAGGGGTGGATGCTTTTTCTGCCACTATCACAACAGACGATCAAGGGAGTGCCCGCGTGGGAAATCTAGTTGCAGGAACGTATCGCGTTAGTGAAAAAGCCACGGACACGTTACGCCAAGTGATGGAGCCAGTTACTTTTGAACTGCCATTGCCGCAACGGACGGGTGAAGCCTTGTCCGATGTGTATCTGTATCCGAAGTCTAGTGTGCAGATTTTGCCGGGCACTTCAGGAACGAAGGAAAAAGATCCAGCCAACCCAACTGCCGCAGAAGCCACCGCTGCCAACAAACGGTTGCCGCAAACTAGCGGCACCCTAGGTACGATGCAGTCATTGTATCTGATATTAGCGTTGATTGTGGTAATGGGCGCGATTGGCGGCTACTTTATGCGAACCAAGAAGCATCATTTTTAGACAAGAGTGACTCGTCTGAGTTGCTCTTTCTTTTCAATAAGCGGGAACGAGAGGAGAAAAAGGGATGCTTCAAGGAAAACAACAAAAGAAAAACCATTCCTTTTTAATGATCTTTGCCATTGTCATGATTGTCATTGGTGTCATCATCCTATTGTATCCGATTGTTGGCAATTACTTAGCCAATCGGGAGCGCAGCGAGGCCACTGCCAAGTACGACCAAGTCTTAAAACGCATGAGCCAAGAAGAAATCACCCACCAGTGGCAGCTAGCGAAAGAGTATAATCGCTACATTTACCAAAAGCAACTCGGCGAGAATCCCGAACCGATGGCGTATAAGAATATCGCCGACGTGGGAGACACGATGGGGACGATTGATATCCCGGCGATTGATATTGAGAAGATGCCATTTTATCATGGCACCTCTTATCAAACCTTGGACAAAGGCTTAGGCCATATCGAATCCACCTCGATTCCAGTTGGTGGGAAAAACACGCGAGCGGTGATTACTGGCCATAGCGGCGTGAAAAATCAGGTGCTTTTTACCGATATTCGCAACCTAACCGAAGGCGATGTCTTCTATATTAATATTCTCGGGAAGCGATTGGCCTATGAGATTGATTCCTTTGAGGAAATTCTGCCCAGTGAAGCGGATAAGATCAAGGTTCAACCAGGTAAGGATAAGGTGACTTTGTTGACCTGTACGCCACCTGGGATTAATACCTATCGGTTGCTAGTGACAGGTCATCGCATTCCTTACAAACAAGCAATCAAAAAGAACGTCAAGAAGCGCAATGCCTTCAGCTATCAAAATATGGTGTTGGCCACGTTAGCTTTTAATGTCTTGTTATTCATTCTGCTAATGGCGATCTATCGGTACCAATTGAAGCGCCTGCGTTCCAAAGATGTAAAAGTCTATGTCAAAGCGGCGAAACGATTACGGCAATTGTTCTGGGTGACGCGGGCCTATTTCTTTCTCTTGTTCTTTGCGATGCTGACCACGATTGGCTTCGCCATTTATGGCTACACTCAAATGCAGGAAGAGACGGCAATGACCGAGGTTTCGATTGGCGCTCAGTTCGAGCTGGCTGAGTACAGCCTAGACAAAATTGGTCAAGCCAACTATGGTGAAAAACAAATCGCCAGTGTGAACATTGCCGATTATGCCAAGGCTAAAAATAAGTTGCAGGATACCACCAACCAATGGGGAATTGGCAAGCTGGTCATTCCTAAGGTTGATATCAATCTGCCGATTTTGGCAGGCTTAGCCAATCAGAATTTATTGACCGGGGCAGCCACTTATCAAGCCGACCAGCAATTAGGTAAAAGCAATTATGTGCTGCTGTCCCACAATATTTTCGACCAGGATCTGTTGTTACATAGGATTCAAAACTTAAATGAAAAAGATACGATCTATGCCACCGACTTCAAAAGCATTTTTCATTACGAAGTCACCGTAAACAAAACCATTCAAGATACCGAAGTGTCGTATGTGGAAGAAGGTTCAGCCAACCAAACGCCGATAATCACGCTGCTACGATGCGAAGGGGATATCGGAACCATTTATCGTCGTGTAGTACAAGGCAAATTAGTCAAACAAGAACCATTGTCAGAAGCGAACGGCCAACAGCTCAAAGAATTAGGAATAAAAAAAGACGGCACCATCAAAAACGGTGAGCTGCTGCAAGCTGACCCCGTGCCGCAAGTGACTAAGACCAGTATGACTATCGCTGCTCGGATTATTTCTGATCCAATGCAGACGATTGTGCCTTTATTTTTATTGATGTTATTGCCGATTTTATTTTTCAGCTTGATTCGTTAGGAGGAAATCCATGAAGAAACTCATGTTAGGCAGTGGACTGCTGGTGCTGGGTATTATTACCGTGTTTAGTATTTCCACAAACCGCAGCTTAAAGGCCAGCAATGAGCTGACGGAAAGTACCAGCAGTCAAACCACTACAGAAACGACGGTTCCTTCCGAGCCCATCAATGACCTGCCGCCAGAAGTGATGGAAGCTGTGCCGGTAGAACCAGTTCAAGAAGTTGTAGCGTCTGAAGTACCTGCAGAAACCGAAACGATTTCTTCTGAAACACAAGTCATGGAGGAAACTTCTGTCTCAGAAGAAAGCAGCACAAGTGAGAGTTTAATAGAAGAAAGTTCGACGGAAACGAGTACGACCACTTTGTCTGAGAGTACCACCGAGACAAGTACGACGAGCGAAACGAGCACGACTTCAAGTACAACAGAAACTAGTACGTCACAGAGCCAGACCGAAGAAAGTTCTTCGAGCAGCAGTTCTAGTCAAGAATCGATTGGCTCCTCGGAAAGCACAACGAACTCTTCAACAGAACCACCAGTAGAAGAACAAATACCTGAACCTCAGGAGCTAACACCTGCTTCGCCACCAGCTGCCAGCGAACCAGTGATTGCCAGCTTTCCCGCACAACCATCAGCCATAGTTCCAGCCGCACCTTTGCCAACGATTGGCTCAAGTAATCCGTTAGGCAATCGGGAAGTAGAGTTGGACGAAAGCTTGCGAGTAAGCCAGGTCGCGGAGTCAGATTTTAATGGGTACGAATTGCCGTTGCTTTCCTCCTTTAGCGATCCAAAGCAGGGCGTTCTGATTTATGAAGGCTTAAAACAATTAGGAGAAAAGGAAGAAGATTATACGGTTCAAGAATTCGTCAAAGGGCTGTTCAGTCAGCTATTTAACGAAAATTTAGAAGAAGAATCGTTACAAGCAATTGAAGAAAAAAACCTGCAACCAGGAGATCTTTTAATAGTAGATAACCGCATCATCGGTTTGTATCTGGGAGAAGATCATTACCTGACGGTTCAGGAAAAAGAGGTAGAAATTTCAGAAGAAAACGAAGAAAAAGAAACCAAACAAGAAGTGGCAATTGCACTCCTATCTGAACGTGAAGAAGAAACTAGATCCGGCAAACGACCGATGAATCGAACCAAAACAACCTATGCCGAAGAGGTAGAACAATCTTATCCCGCTTCCTTTGCGATTGATACCAACGATCAAACCCAACAGTTTATTGATCAGGTGGCAGTCGATGCGCAAAAACTAGGACTGAAATACGATGTGTTTGCCTCTGTTATGATTGCCCAAGCCATTTTAGAAAGTGGGTCAGGTACCAGCGGTTTATCGGTTGCACCCAATTACAATCTGTTTGGGGTGAAGGGCAGCTATGGTGGTCAATCGGTTAGTTTGCCCACCCAAGAAGATCGGGGCAACGGAGAACTCTACACGATTTCGGCCGCCTTTCGCCGCTATCCAAGCTACGCAGAATCATTAGGTGATTATGTCTCACTGATTCGCGAAGGAATTTGGGGAAATCCCGCTTATTACCAAGAAGTTTGGCGGTCAGAGTCCAAGAACTATTTACGAGCAGCTCAAGCGCTAACTGGAAAGTATGCGACAGACACTTCCTATCACAAAAAAATTAGTTCAATTATTGCGGCGTATCACCTGACACTTTATGATGATCCTTTGCCAGAAAGCGGCAGTACTAGTGCTGTTTTACAAGGTAAGGAGTCGATTCCAGCTGAATATCGTAAAAAGATGAAGTTGAAAGATTATGATGGGAAAAACTATAACGTATCTGGGTCGTATCTGGTCGGCCAATGTACCTGGTATGCCTTTAACCGAGTGACTCAATTAGGTGGACAGGTGGATGATTTTATGGGCAACGGCGGTGAATGGGGAACCAAGGGACGAGCACTAGGGTATGAAGTAACACAAACACCAAAGGCTGGCTATCTAGTTTCCTTTACACCGGGAACGGCAGGCTCTGATCCACGTTATGGCCATGTGGCTTTTGTGGAGGCTGTGACGGATGAAGGAATCTTGATCTCCGAAGGAAACGTCGTTGGGGGAACCACTATTTCTTACCGTGTCATTTCCAATGATCTGGCGAAATCCAATCTGGTTTCCTACATCAAGCCGAAATGAGTACTCGTCGAAAGCGGCAACTCTCGATTCACTGGTTAAAAGTGCTAGTTAAAAGTGCTCTCTTTGTGGCTATGTTAATCATCCTATTCAGTTGGGTGCATAGCAACTACCTGATCCATCCCGTCGCAGGAACTTCGATGCAGGAATCCCTGCAGGATGGGGATCGGGTGCTGCTAAACAAACGTTCACCAATTGTCCGCTATTCAGTCATTGGGTTTTCTGTTTCGGAAGAAGAAGGCATGTTTGTGAAACGAGTGATTGGTTTACCAGGGGATTCGGTTTTGGTGCAAGGAAATCGATTGATTCTAAGCATTGGTGACGAAGGATTTACGACCACCTACACCTTTGACCTAGAACCTAAAACTGCTCGAGAACTGAAAAAGGATGCCACGATTCCACCCCATCATTATTTTGTGATTGGCGATCATACTGCAGTATCAAAGGACAGTCGTTCCTTTGGGTGGGTGGATGCTGAGAAGGTGGAAGGCAAGGTTCAATACAGGGTCTATCCATTCTCAGAATTTGGGCCCATTAATTAAGGAAGGAGTCCCAGCATGTTCATACTAAATGTCCTCAGTGTCTTATTTGTACTACTGATCTTAGGCCTGAGCGGGTACCGTTTCCTAATTCATTACCGGATTCGACAGGTTGAGCAGTCCAGTCAGCTATCTGAAAAAGCCCGACGAAAGCTGCACCTGATTAAGCAAAAGGAACAAGAAAAGCATGTTCATATTTTACTAATCAATGGTCTGCTTATTGGGGCAACCGTCCTATGTGTCACTCTTTCCTTGTTTCAAACCGAAGGAAAAGTAGAAACCTTGCGAGCCCAAAGCGAGACGCTAAAAGACGAGACCTTCTCCTTGAAGCGGGAACAAAAGCAGCTGATTACCAAGATTCCAGTGAAGAACTATCCAGAAGAAGGCATCGGTTTGGCAGATTATTCCTGGTACCAGCTGTTCAAAGCTAATGGCAATGCTTCGCTGCAATCGGAAATTGAACAGGGGTTGAGTCAACAGATTGTTCCTTACTTTGGCTTATCAACATTGGTTCTTTCGATCGATGTACCGACGAAAACCCTGAGTCTTTCATTAGTAGGGGATGTCAGCACCTCTGCTAGCGAAGACACAATTCGCAAAAACATGACGACCTTTGTCAAAGAAGCTGAAGCGGTGACACAGCTGACCCAAATCCATTTTCAAATCAACGAAACCTCACAGGCGGATAACCCGACCGTATATAGCTGTACCTACGGCCGCAACGAAGCGGATGAGGCCTTTGAATTACTAGATGAAGTAGAGAAAAAAGCAAAGGATGACGACTAAGATGGCGACAAAACGCAAAAAGAAAAAGGACGGCTGGTTTTTCACCAAAAGTATTTTAGACGAAATCAATGAACTGTCGGATGAAGTCATTGAAGAACGAGTGGGTCCGTTGGCTCAAAAAGAACCACCAGTTAAACCAAAGGAAGAAAGTGAACAAAAGGTCTATCAACTAAAACCCAAACAAGACGAAACAGCCACTCGAGCGTTGGAAGAAGAAAACCAAAAGCTCAAAGAACAGCAGGCTACCTTGGAACAAGCCAAGCAGGAGCTGTTAAACAAGCAAAATGAAATCACGACGGTAACGAAAAAGCTGATGGCGCAAAAGGAGCAGCTGCTAAAGGAAAGAACCCAGCTGACTGAACGATTAACCAGCTACGAAAATCAGCCAGCAGTCAGCGAAGAACAAACAAAGGAACAACAACGATTAGAAGAAGCCTTGAAACAAGCCCAAGCACAGGCACAGCGGCCAAAAGCTGAACTAGATCGTTTGACGAAGGATGCCCAAGACTTACGAGGAAGATTAGAGAAATTAACGCAAGAGCGACAAACGTTGATCGCCCAGAATAATCAGTTAAGCCATCAGCTCAACCAGCGAGCGCTCACCAGTCAAACTCAAATGACTCAGCAAGAAGAGCATCAGCTAAAAGAAGAAAAAGACGCACTAAGTGAGGCGTTGTACCGAGCGCATAGCGATATCATTCACTTGCAGGGTCAAGTGGAGGAAGAACAAACGCTTTCTCAACAAGTTCCACAGCTAAAGCAAGAACTAAAAGACCAGCAGGCTATTTACCAAAGCTTGAAAAAACAGTTCACCACAGTCTCACAAGATGCAGCCAAACTGCGAGAGGCAGAAGCTTTAAACAGCAAACTGCATCAGCAAATTAAGAATGCCGATGAACAAGCTATTATTTTAGCAAAACAGCTGACCGAAAAAGATCAGTTGATTCATGCTCAGCGCCAGCAGCTGTTGCAAAAAGAAGAAACAACCCAAAAGCTTCAACAACAAATCACGCAATTGGAGCAGCAGGTAACGGATGCTCAGACTGCCTACCGGGCAGAAAAGGATCATGCTCATCTGATGGAAGAGCAATTTTATGCGTTACAGGAAGAAACAGCCGCCAAACAGGCCGAAGTTAGCAAAATTCTCCTGTCTGCCAAGAAGCAAGGGGATCAGACCATTCAAGAGGCCCAGCAGCGAGCCAATCAATTAATTTCCGCGGCCAAGCAGCGTGCTCAGATAATGGAAGAGCAGGCGGGAAAATTGGCCAATGAACTAACCAATTCCAAACAAGACATCCTAACGCTCTATCAACAGCTGCAGGAAAAAGTCGATCAATTCGCACGAGACATTGTTTCCCAAGAACCGCAAACCACAACGAGAGAAGGCGATAGTCATGAGTCAAGTTCTACTTCTAACTAAAAATATTTTATCCGATCAATCCTTGCAGGAAAGGCTGCAAAATTTAAACCACGAAGTCTGGTGTTCCGCCCAGCTAGTTGATCAAGCCCAACGTTTTGGTATGCCACCTTCACTGATTCAACAATTTCAGGCGGTCATTTTCAGCAAAACTATCTGTGATCAGGAAGCCGGTGCACTGGTAGATTTCTTCCACCGCCATCCTGTGGCTATTTTGCGAGAGGTGGGTCTGCTTCCATCAGTTGAAGATCAGGCAAGCTGGAGCAACCGAGGACTGCACGGCTTTTTATTAGAGGATGAAGCATTGTTTGACCTGCGGGAAAAGCTTTCGCAGGCCCAAGCCAGTGCCTTTCAAAAGGAATCCACGGATGGAAGAATTGTACCTTTTCCAGGTGGTGACAGCCCAAACGAGCGGAAGGCAATGAACATTGATTTAACCGGTAAAGAAAGCAAATTGATGGAGCTATTAATAGAAGTTCAAGGTGAACTGATCACCCGCAAAGAATTATGCGAAAAAATTTGGTCAGAAGGACAAACCCCATCAAACATGAGTCAGCTATCCTGTATGATTAACCGGATTAAGCGCAAGTTTGAGGCCCAAGGTATCGAAGGCAAGCTCATCCTGACTCACTGGGGCAAAGGGTATCAATTAAGTGAGGCCTTTTACCAGCAGTGCATAGGGTATCAGCAAAAGAATTATCAGTAAGAGTATGTGAAAAAAGAAGGGGAATTGTATGCTTTTTGTCTGGGGTAGTAAAGGATTTGCGGAAAATTTGGGGAAAACACATCTGGAGTGCACCTGTCCTAATTGTTCAAATTGGGTAACGATGGAGGGAATCAAACTCGGCAGCAAGCTCACTATATTTTTCATTCCAATATGCACGGCTTCAGCGGAGTATTTTATTGCTTGCCCCATTTGCATTTGGAAGGAACAAGTCAGCATTCCAAAATTAGAAAGCTATTTGATTGAGAAAAAATAAGCTGAGATAAAGAAGTTCGTTCATCGTTTGATTCATCAATTTCTATTAGATTCGTATAATGTAAACCTAAGAGGCGGAAAAACTTTGTATAGTTTCTCCGCTTTTTTAGTGCGTTCAGGGCTAATGAATCTCGTCACATCAAGGAAACAACGCAGCGTTGAGCAGTAATTTCTCCGGTCAACAAATTCGTTACCTGAAAAAGCTGGTGAGCAGTTCAACAGATACGTTATACTTAAATAGACGAGGAGGTACGCTCATGATTAAGATTGGTTCGCAGCTCAAATATTATCGCGAAGAAAATCAGTTCACTCAAAAAGATGTTGCCGCTGTCCTTCATGTGACGCCTCAAACGATTTCCAAGTGGGAACGCAACAAGAGTTACCCAGATGTTGATCAATTGGTAAGGCTAAGCGAATTGTATAAAGTGAATGTTAACAAGCTGATTGGTCGTGCCAAACCAAGTTTTTTAGATTATCTAGCCAATGCCCAAAACCTGAGAAACTATTACAACCTTCCCAATATAAAGGAGGACGAGCATCATGGTGAATAAATTGAATAAGGCAATTCTGATCTTATACAATCTGTGTGGGGTATCATTAATGGCTGTTGTTGTGGGTGGCGGTAGCAAAGCACCTCCAGTTGGGTATATACCGCCTAGCCTGCTAATCATAGGAGCGATACCGTTTATTGCTTTAATAGCAGCTCATGTTGCGTTGCGTGTGGTGAAAAAGAGAGAACGTAAGGCTCAGAGAAACTAAGACGTAAATTATTTTGCCCCAAACTAAAACAAACTGACCGACTGGAAGAGTGTGCATTCGCTGCATGCTCTTTTTATTTTGTAAGAAGGTCTAGTTTTCTGTTTGGATTGGGCAACAAGTAAATGGGTGAGCGGTAAGCGAGACTTAGTTGAAACACTTCGCTTTATTGCTTTGAGGTTAATGGGGTCTGGAAAGTTCTATCCTGCATTACAAAAGCACAGAGGATTTTGTTACAAAAAGAATAATTGAGAGAATAAGAGATGTTTTATCGTTGTATTTTCCTTTTTTGTTTTCTTAATGTGACCCGTATAATTTAACTAACCTTAAGATCGGAGAAATATTCTGTGATAATTCTATTTTGATTATAATTATATGATAAAATAGAGTCGTATAATGGAAGCTGTGCGAGAAGGCAATGAGGAAGGGAAATAAATTCTAAGCAGAATATTATTCTCTCTAGTTTAATATAACACCTGTACTTTTATGCTAGCAAAGGATAAAAATGAGTTTTTCAATTTTGAGGAGGGATCAGGATGATAGAGTTAATAAAAAAGAATCGTTATAAAGCAGCAATAGTCTTGAGCTTATCGATTGTTTTCTTCTCTTTAGTAGTGAGTTTGACCTATTCCAAATTTCATGCCACGAGCGAAATCGGTGCGTCGACTAGAGTAGGCTTTTTTTTAGGGGATCGTTTCGAGTCTGTACCCGTGAATCTGAATCTGGCGCCAGATGAATATGATGAAATAGCTATAGACATTACTGATAGGGATGGAGTAAAACAGATCGAAACGGCTATGCGTTATACGATTCAGCTGGAAAGCTATGGGTCATTGCCCGTAGACTATGAGCTGTATAAAGAGGGGGAAAAGCTTGATTTTCAAAATAATAAAATAGAGGGCACCATGAATCTTGGTTCTCAGCAACCCCAGGTACATAGTTACTCACTAAGGATTTTTTGGCCGAAAGAAGAAAGAAATGCTGTTAATGAAAATAATTTAGAAGCGATTCGTTTGAATTTACGAGCGGAACAAATAGATTAGGTGATATACATATGAAAGAAAGCAACCCATTTAAATCTAAGAAAAATAGAACGCGGTTAATCGTTGTCCTAGTCATTGGAATCTTCTGCATGGGCTCTTATTACTTAGCAAAGTACTATTCTCAGCAGACAAAGGATTCAACCGTGAAGGCAGTTGAGATGTTTTTTACAAGTGACCTATTAAAAGAACCGTTGAGTGCTGCAGAGGAATATGACTATGTAATAGCTGATTGGACCGCAGAGGATAAAATCCGTCTCGAATTGCGAAATTTTCCAGATAGTAAACGATTGACTACTCGGGATATTCAGTACACGGTCGAGGTAAATGATCCTTCCGCAGCTTTTGAAGCGGATAGTAGTCCTGTTTCTTCAGCTAATGGGATTACTGAGGAATTGCTTTTACCTAAAGATCAGCAGAAAGCCGCAACTATTGAGATTAAGCTGGGACAGGATTTCTTGGCAGGTGCAACTACTGGCAAGGTTGCTGTTGTTAAGGCAAAAGCAACCTATCCTTATGAGAAGGAACTTACCGCCCGATTTTTAATTGAAAAATCACCAGAAGGATTTCAGGTAATCGTTGAAGATGCGGCAGATAGCCCCTACGCAAAGGTGACAGTTACGACTGAAGAAAAAAGAGCCTTTCAGTTAACCTGGAAGAGTTCTGAAGTGGTGCCTGATCAAACGAACCCAGTGTTTTATGGTCAATCCGTTCAATCCATTCAAAATCAGCAGCTGGATAAACTGATTGATTTAGGTGAGGTTAAGGACACAGGCTCCATAACCTTCTACCTGTTGAAGTATGACGAATCAAAAGATTACACAACGAATTATAAAAGCGTATTTGATGTATTAGAGAAACAAGGGGGAGGGTAAAATGAAGCACTTAAAACGAATATTTTTGCTGGTTATCATCGTGATTTTAGCAGTGGTTCCTTCAGTAAACAGCGTGCTGGCCGCAACAGAAAGCGAAGCCTCCACTCAGCTGGATACTAGCGAGGTACTGCCTGACAAGACCACCTTACCTTCTGATGAATTAACTAAAACACAAGAACCGACTGAACAAACCGAAAAGCCTCCGATGGTTGACGAAAGCAGTTCATCAACGGAAGACCAGACAACTGAAACAATAGAAAAAGAACCGGCTTCCAGTCAAGAAGCTGTCCCGAAAGAGTCAGCGAATTTTGCGCCACAAAGTGATACAGAGGATTTTGTAGCGGGGATTCAAAGTGATGAAAATGAAGGATTAGTACCAATTTATTTAAAAGATGAGTCGGTTGGTGATAAGGTTTCGGTTAACTGGCAGGTACTAAAAAATGACGGCTACTATTTAGGGCTTCAGCTGAGTGATGCCTCCACCATCGACATCACTTCAAGAAAGATCGAAATTGTGGTACCTAGAGGGATTTTAGTTAGAAAAGACCAGCTGCAGGCACTAGTAAACGACAATAGCCATATCTACAACTATTCGGTCAAGGATATGGAAACGATAGCCACCTATCAATTAAATGTAAATTTTAGAAAGACACTTTTTGTCGATCCTTTATCGGGGACAAATGCTTATTCAACTGACTATGTAACGGGAGCTACAATTGTTTTTGATGTATCACCTTCCATCAGTACCTTAGGATTTCGGATGAATTTGTTGCCTAACTATGAAGATGGTACGACGAACAGTCCTAATTTTTGGACCGGCGTTAAGGGAGACAGCTTAGTTCGAAATCAGCCCTTAAAGGTAAAGCTGATCGAAAATGATGCCCCGACTAAAACCTTAGTAATGGATGATTTCATTATTCCAAGTGATATTGAATATACTGCGGTTGTTAGAAGTCCAGATGGAGGTTCAACAGGAGCAGTGACTCTTGGACCCCAGACTTTAGACGATGAGCTTCAAATGATTATCCAGCCGCGAGTGCGCAACACAACCGAAAATCCTAGCAGCAATGCGTATTACATGAGCAATGTTTCCTTTCAAGCCTATCTGCCGTATAAACCCTTAACTAACAATACCTATTTGTCAGCGGAATTGCTGACGGATAAAATGGATGCTTGGGTTGCGGGGATCACACAGGCGAACAATGGTGAGCAGATAATCAGCTATTCTGTCGATACCCTGGCGGATGGTCGAACAATAGTCACTTATTCGATGTTTAATGGCAGTCAAGAGTATTTAATGAATGCCGTTGATCTCTGTATGTATTATCGGTTGTTTAGCCAAGAGAATGAAAAGAATCAATCCTTTTCTATTGGTGAGCAGCTTCATTATACACAGAATAATTTGGGATGGATTTTTCGCAATTACGAATACGATGAAAATGAAATAGCAACAATAACGGAAAATACACGAAATCCACTAACTAATTCTACTGGAAGAGCGACCATTACCAGCGATGAAGCCTTTGATTTCAGCTTCATCAATCGAAGTGCCAGCTACTCGCCAATCTCTGTTAAAGGGACTCAAGCAACGACTCTTTTAGGAAATGCACTCGTTAAAAACAATTCTACTGCCTTGGGAACAGCCCGAGCTACCTACAAATTTGATACAGAAACGAAATGGAATTATGGCGTAACTACAGTACAGTTTTGGACTGTCCCGGCGGATTACGGAGGAAGCGTTGCTGAATCGCGGAATTACACCTACAAATTTGATTTCATTTTGCAAAAAAAAGGTGCGGCTGCTGGTGAGGGCCAGCTTACAGGCTCTTATTCGCTTAAGCCTAGTCTACAATACCAAGGAGTTAAAATTAGTCGAAGTGACGGGAAGAAGAACAATTTGCTAGGCTATGCAAATGAACGTTACTATTATTATGTGAATCGACAAATGTTGTCTGGAGGCACCTTCAATGAAGGCTTACCAGCCGACTTTGATAGTAATGACTACTATATCAAAGAGCTGTCTTATGATTTGGAGATTACGTCTTCCGGTTATATAAGTGGTGACAGTGGGCGCCCTCGAGAATCTGGAGGACAGTTTTTCGGCTATACATTCGGGGATGTTGGTTCAAAAGGAACAGCGAATTTTGAAATCAAGCCGGCAGAAGGGTTTTCTGGCAATAAATTAAGTGGCGGATGTACGACGACCTTCATTGATAAGACGACTAATAAAAGAGATGTTGGCTTATTGTTGGATGACTCAGGGACAAAGATGACAGTCAAAAACGAGAACGGCCAGACGTTGAGTACAATCAATCATCGTGTGGATGTTGGCAAAAAGGTAACAGTAAATGCAAGTGCTATAGCTAGTTATTATACGTATGGTTCAACAAATTATGCGCCGAACCCGGTCTTTTTAATTCGCACACCGATCGACTTTGATTTAGACAAAAATTCGATCAATCTAGTGCAGGATAATCGACAGCTTAACTACACACTTGACGAACCTATAGTATTAGATGACGACAGTAAACTGTACTACTTAAAGCCGACGGACAGCGATGGACTAGGTTACTATAATGAGGACCGGGAATTAGTTGGAGAGGCAATCAACGTTACCTATCGAATGGCTGTCAACATTCGAGCAAGGGCAGTCCCGATCTCTTACCGTGAACTATTATTTGTGACAGATCAGAAATATGCTGCCTTTCTATCGGGAAGCTATGGAAACAGCCTAGTAACGGACGTTTGGGGAATCGCTCCTAAGCTAACGGGTAAGGCAGGATTGAATACAGAAAATGGTGTCACTAAATTAGCTTCTACTAAGCTAGGCAATGTTTTTAGTACCAATCTAGCAGAATTAGATTTTGGGTATGATACAGAGCTGTCTTCAAATGTTGTGACGGATCCCTCAGCTAACAAAGACAGTGGTGTACTGGATAAGGAAACAACCACCTTTAATTCCAAGTTCTTTTTCAAAAATATAGCGCAAACAGGTGAAGTGGACAATGACGGGCGGTTCATTTTTTATCTGCCAGTAGCCAAAAAGGGGATAGTCCCAGAATGGATGAATGCACAACAATCTACTCCAAAATTTTCTTTGACTTTAAAAGGAAAAGTAACGCCTATATCCAGCAAAGGGGTTACTTATAAAGTCGGCTATTCGACCGATCGAAACAAACGATTCAATAATGGTCAGGCCAATTTTGATGGTTCTGCTGCGCACGCAAGCTATCAAGAGTACGATGCTGTGGAGAACAATTTAGATAACGTGACAATGGTGAAGGTAATTGCTGAACGAAATCTGGAAACCGGCATGATTATTCCCTTTGGTGAGGAATTAACTGCCGAAATGCCTCTTGCCTATAGTCCAACAAATACGGAAGAATTTTCGGTTTTAGCTGGGCAAACGGCCTATTGGACCCCGTATGTATCGCTAATTTATACAATGAATGGCTCAAGAAATGAATTCACCAATCTTGCGCCGGAAAATTCTATGCGTATCCGCTATCGTCCAGAGCCTCAGGTGATTGATATTTGGGCTTATAACAGTGATGATTATCTAACTGGCGAAGCGGAAGGAATGAACAAAACCGCAGCCATTTCTTTACCTAGTTTTGTGAATAAGTATGATTTACAGATCAACCAGCTTGCTTCTACGAGTCTGAAGGATATGGTATTAGCTTCGGTTAATGAGATTCTAGCTGATCCGAATAAACCGACTAGCTATGGCAATACCACTTTTGGTTTTAACACGGGATTAAATATTGCTGATATTGGCAGCGAGACGGATCCCAAGATTAAGGATCTAAGTCTGGCGTTAAGCAATACGCTTGCTTTAGGACAAACTTCTACTACGAATCAACTCAATTACAAAATTTACAACACCAAAAATATCAATGATACCATTGGAGAAAAGAAAGTAACGTTAAGGTATTCTTCGGTGGCTAATGAGGATCTTCTCTTTGATATAGTACTAAATATTAAGCGAAAGGCTTCAAAAATTGAAGCTCACCCAGCGTTAGTCGCGGGCAAGGTCTATCGAGAATTTACCAGTGGGGAAAACAATATCACTACTTTGGAGGACGGTGCCTTTACGATTCAGGTTGCTTACGATATTTTAGACGGCAGCCAATTGCCTTCGGATGTAAAGGAAAAAGATATTTATTTGAGCTTTGGAACAACAGCTAGTTCCGGCTCTGCGACAAACGCTTTACCCGTTGGAGATACTATTTTAATGAAGGTTCAGTCCACTGGGGAAAATGGTGATCGGGTAAAACCTGAGTATTACTATTATAAAAATAATACAGCTAGTGCCCAGTCGCGCATTGAATTGACTTCTTTCGTAAAAATGGGTACGGATAATACCCATTTAACTCTTGCAGACATTAAGCGCCACATAAATGAAGCGAAAAAGCTGTCTTATCTGTTTGTTTTTGATTTTGCCAATGAGGATGCTAGTATATCCTCTACTGATACCATCGGCTTGCATCTTGATTTTAATGAGTCATCAAAGACAGAAAGACAACGGTTTATTATTGAACCAAAACGCAGTATTACAAATGCTGTTTCGAATTCGACACCGGTGAGCTATCATCCGCATGAGCCTATTCAGCTAAATGGTCGTTTCACACTTACGGATATCGGTTCGGCGGTGGACAGCTTTAACAAGGAAAAATCTTTGGCATTAAATCTAGCACTTTATGAAGTGGATGGGTCGAACAAAACACTGGTTGACTGGCCTCAGGGAGTCCTGCTTCAAAATGCGAATAATCCAGGTACGCTGATTCGACCTAAAAACGTAGATGGAAAGCTTCAGTTCATCTATCCAGCGGAGGCCATTGCAAATGTAGGCACAAATTTACCTTATCAACTGACACTCTTCAATGATGTTCAGCCCTTCGCTGCTGGCAAAAGCTATGAAATAAAAGTTTCAGGTGTCAGAAGTCAATCAGCCACCTATCCGTTAAATGATGAAGTTTTGGATACAGAAGAGGTTCCCTTCAGTATCGTTCCAGCAGAACAAACAGGGATCCAGGTGATTTCTGCTGTGGATGCTCATCTACTCTACAGCAAAACCAGCAATCAGCAAGTCGCATTAACCTTTGACTCGGAAAGGATTAGAAAGATTGTTCCAAAGCTTCAACGAAAATTAGGGGCTAATTATCAACCAGCCGCTTGGTCTGAGCTGATAGAAACGCCGCTGCCCGCTGCGATTGATCCGCAAACGATTCAACCGTTTACGATAAAGTTTCAGGATCAATTAGATGAAAGCTTCAACGGTGAATACCGAATTGTTTTTGAAGCTTACCGCAGCAACACCGAAACAGAACCATTATATGAGACAACCTGGCCGTTCCTTATTTGGAATCCCCCCGGCTAAGCCAATCAAAACGATTCATCCTGTGTGATAGGATGGGTCGTTTTTTTGTTAGAATTTATTAAGATGGTGTGATTGAATAGCAAAATTAGTCATGGTGGGTATAATTTGTATAGCTAAGAGAAAGGATTTTTGAAAATGAAACTCTTACTATGTGAAGATGAAGATAAAATGCGGGAATTGTTGAAGCGATTCTTGGAGCATGAAGGGTATACAGTAGTTGAAGCTGTTGATGGAGAAGAGGCCATAGAGGCTTTTTATCAGGAGAAATTTGATCTGGTGATTTTGGATTGGATGATGCCTAAAATCAATGGGTTGGAAGTCGCTCAACGAATGAAACAGGAATACGCGATCAAAATTTTAATGCTGACGGCAAAAAATATGCCGGAGGATGAAGTGGAAGCGCTCGTTGCCGGTGTGGATGATTATTTAGCGAAGCCGTTTCATGCAAATGTACTGCTGGTACGAGTAGCTAAGCTTTTAGGAGTGATTCACCAAAATTTGAAGCAGTCCTTAGTCTTTATTCCGCAGGAGAAACGGGTTTTGTTAAAGGATCAGGAGCTGGATCTAACTAAAAAAGAATATGACCTGCTGTATTATTTTTACCAACATCCGCAGCAAGTACTAACCCGTGAACAGATTTTGCTGGCGGTTTGGGGTTCAGACAATGAGAATGATGAACGGACCGTGGACAGCTTCGTTCGGATCATGCGCGGCAAGCTGGGCAAGGGATTTATCCATACGGTCTACGGAATGGGGTATCGCTTTGAGTTACCCGAAGAATAGTTTAACCCGACGCTTCATCCAGCGAATTGCGCTTATTTTTATTGTCGCGGCTATTTTCTTTGGTTTGTTTTACCGCTGGATTTTCCCCACGTACTATTACTGGAAAATGGAACAGCCGGTCAAACAGGCACAGGAAATGATCCAGCAGGGCAAGGAACCCGTGCTTTCTGAGGATCTTGTGCTGCTTCATTTAGATATTGAGAGCATCAATTCTGAAGAAGAAGTAACGAATGATTTGTCCTTCCGTTTAAATCAAAACGGAATTTCCTTGAATCGTTTTTGGGTGGACACTACCACCCTAAATGCTTTGAAGGAAGGACGTTCAGTTCAGCGGTTGTATAATCAGACAAAACAGAAAAATGATTTTTACACGATCTTCTTAGTGCAGGATCAAACGCTGTATATGATTGGAACCAGTATTCCCGATTTTAAAGCAGCCATTCAAGTGCTGCTGCCGATCTTAGTGGCCACGACATTGGTGTTTCTACTGTTGCTGTTTGGTTTAATCGTATTACTAGTACGCAAGCAGATCATTAAACCAATTGGACGGCTGGAGCAGGCAACCAGCAGTATTTCGAATTTGAACTTTGCGGATTCAGATATCCAAGAGGAAAATGAATTAGGCAGCTTGAGTCAGTCAATTAATCATATGAAGCGCTCACTACAGCAGCATGAAATGGAAATGCTGGCGCGCAATGATCAATTGAAGACTTTTTCGGCAAATTTGGCCCATGAATTGAAGACGCCGCTTTCGATAATCCAGCTGCTTGTGGATAGTGAGGAAATGGGACTAAAAAGCCCAACCTTTTTAGCTGATATTAATCAGCAACTAATGAACATGAACGAGCTGGTAACTCAAATTTTAGCCTATAGTCAGCAGCTGAAGGAAGAAATTCAGCTGGAACCAGTCGCCATTGAGCCTCTGCTAGATAAAAAATTGAAGCAACAACAGGTGATTGATCCGAACTTTAAAATGGTGATGGATGTAGAAGCAGGTGTACTCCAGACGAATGAGGCCTTGCTGGAGATTGTGGTGTTGAACCTAGTAACCAACGGACTAAAATACAGCACAGACAAACAGTTGAAAATCAGCGGGAAACAACAATCTGCTAAGTATGTGCTGACTTTTGAAAACAGTGCAGCCCCATTAGCACCACAGCAGTTTGCACAGCTGACGAATCCGTTTGTAGTGGGAGAGCAATCCCGCAATCATCATCTTTCAGGAACCGGCTTGGGACTTTCCCTGGTAGAGCAGTCGCTGAAATCACTTGGTGGGGAGCTAATCTTACAGCAGAAGGCAGGAAAGTTTGTTGCAAGAGTAATTTTGCCGCTAAAATAGCAAAAAATCTGGAATGACGGCACTCATTCCAGATTTTTTTACTATTTAATAATCATTACCGAGATTGGCGAATGCTTTGCCATATAAGAAGCGCTGGTGCCAAAGTAACCTTGAATTCCGTGATTGGCTCGCGAGCCGATTACTAATAGGTCCGCCTGAGTATTCGGCAGGATCACCTTAATGATTTTTTCTGCCGGATCTCCTTCTTCAGACATCAATTCGATTTCCTTAACCCCGTGTGCCTCGGCATATTGTTGATATTCCTTCAACTGATGCAGCAATTTTTTTCGTTGCTGCGCCATATAATTTTCGTCCATTACCTCGTAAACATTCATTTCATCAATTTCCAAAATGGTACAAATGATTAACTTAGCGCCTTCCTGATAAGCACGGGTTACGGCATATTTAAAGGCCTTTTGTGCATTTTCTGAAGCATCCACACCTGTTAAAATACACTGAAACTTTTCAAAAACTTCATGATTAACCATTAGTGATTCCCTTCTTTCAGTAAGGCTTCTTCTACCCGTTTGTTCCCTTTGTACAGATCAAAAATAGTCCAAGCTAAGAGCAGCAATACTAAAACAATGATGACATAGGCAATTGAATCGGCCAGCAGCAGCTGATTGGAAGAAGCTTTATCACCAAAGAAACCTTCAATTTGTCCTGGCAAGCCGATCATGTTCAAATAAGTCAAACCAATCACTGAAATCCAGCCTAAAATTTTAATTACCAAGGTATTCTTGAACTTTTCCCCCATTTCAGCGCGACTGTCAGTCATCATTAACAATGGAATCATTGAGAATGGCAGGGCAAAGGCTAGAAAAACTTGCGAGTTGTTCATCAAATTATTCAGCGCTTCGTGCTCCTCAATCGTTCCTTTTCCACTTGTTAACAGAACACAAATGAGAACGGGAACGACAGAAATCAACCGGGTAACTAATCGTCGCAGCCAGATGGGCATCCGCATATGAATAAAGCCTTCCATGATCACTTGCCCGGTCAAAGTTCCAGTAATTGTTGAATTTTGACCAGATGCCAATAATGCAACGGCAAATAATGTAGAAAGCAAGCCTGATTTAGCTACGGAAATTAGAATTCCATTACTCAAAGTGGAAGGATCAGAAAGTGCTTGATATAAGCCGAAGAAAGAAGGATCTTCTACAGCACCTGTTTTGAATACGGCAACCCCCATAATTAAAAGCAAGGCATTAACGAAAAAGGCCATAGTCAGTTGAATATTGGAATCCCAGGTAGAAAAACGAACGGCTTCAGCTACGCTGGCTTCATCGCTGTGATCAATTTTGCGCGTTTGTGAAACAGCTGAATGCAGGTATAAATTATGCGGCATAACCGTAGCCCCAATAATTCCCAGCGCCCCAGTTAAGGGAGTTTGTCCACCAATTGCAGGTTCGTTGGAGAAGGTATGGCTATTTGGAATAAACCCTTTAAACATCTCGCTCCAATCAGGATTGGATAAGGCAACTTGATAAATAAACACAAACAAAATAACGAAAATCAAACAAACAACAATGGCTTCGATTTTTCGAAAGCCGATTTTAGTCAATAATAGCAGTAGTAAAACATCAAATACAGTTATGAATACGGCGATTACTAAAGGAATATTGAATAGCAGGTATAGGGCGATCGCCGCTCCAATTACCTCTGCGATATCAGTTGCCATAATGGCTAACTCGGTTAAAATCCATAGAACAATCCCTAGCTTTTTACTAGTACGAGCACGAATTGCTTGAGCCAAATCCATTTGGGTAACAATCCCCAATTTCGAGGCCATATATTGCAACAGCATAGCAATCAAGCTAGACATTAGAATTACAGACATTAACAAATATTGAAAGTTTTGTCCTCCGGTTATTGATGTTGACCAATTTCCAGGATCCATGTAGCCAACTGCTACTAAGGCTCCGGGTCCAGAATAGGCGAATAAAGTTTTCCAAAAACCTTTCCCCTTAGGAACAATAACCGTCCCATTTATTTCCTCCAGTGATGGGCCATTGGCATGGTCAACCAGCTTATGTTTCTTCTCACTCATTAAAAAACCACCTTTCAATCGATCATTTCGAATCTATCATACACCCAAATAAGGTAGAACGAAAGCAAAAAATATGGGATACCTAATTTTTTTGATTTCTTTCTTATAGAAAAATTATTGAAAGTCTCTTTCAATGCGTCTAGATCAACTTTCGGTTAAAAAAAAGAATTCCCTCAAAAGTTTGACCACTAAAAAGTATCTATTAGTATTACTCCAGAAATGTGAAATTTTTGTTGCATTTGCAACAAAAATGGCGTAAAGTAAATGACATTAAGAGGGGTGAAGCGATGAGTGAAGTATTGAGGGAGATCGGAATGATTGCTCGAGCCTTGGATTCAATTAGCAACATTGAGTTTAAGGAGCTTGACTTGAATCGTGGCCAATACCTGTACTTGGTTCGTATTTATGAAAATCCTGGAATTATTCAAGAGCAGTTAGCAGAGCTGATTATGGTCGATCGTACGACGATTTCTCGGGCAATCAACCGCCTGCAGGAAAAAGGGTTTATTTATCGCCAGGAGGATCAAACCAATAAAAAGATCAAACGGCTGTATGTCACTAGGAAGGGGCAAGAGCTTTATCCGTACATTATACGGGAAAATGACTATTCTACCCAAACCGCTTTGGCGGGGTTAACACCAGCAGATATTCAGCAGCTGCAGGAATATTTGCATATTGTACGCGAAAATGTCGGCTCTGATTGGGAGTTCGTCAAAAAAGGAAACAAACGAAGCTATTAAGCGAATGGAGGATATTTATGAAAAAAGTCATCATTGATCCAGCCTTTTGGGAATTATTTCCCCAAGGACAAATAAACGTATTAGTCGTTAAAGGTGTGGACAATCATTTCCAAACAGGTCAGGAAGAGAAATTAAAGCAGCTTCTATCGGAAGCCAGCCAAGCTGCCCAACAATTCGTCCAAGCGGAGCCTATCAGTGAGAATCCAGTAGTGGCTCAGTGGCGAGAAGCCTTCAGTCAGTTCAAAACCAAAAAAGGGGCTCGTTCATCTATCGAAGCTTTATTGAAAAGGGCGAAACAAGGGCGTGAATTTTTGCCGATCAATCCTTTAGTAGATGTTTATAACAGTGTTTCACTTAAGCATGGTGTTCCTTGCGGCGGTGAAGATATTGAGCAGCTTCAAGGTGATTTGCATTTAGGAAAAGCCCAAGGCGGCGAAGCATTTTTCCCCTTAGGAGCGGAAAAGGATGCCCCGGCTCTTGAAGGAGAAATCATTTACTATGATCAAGCTGGAGCTGTTTGCCGCTGCTTAAATTGGCGAGAAGCACAACGGACTATGCTGACAGAGGAAACAACGAATGCTGTCTTTTTCATTGAAGCGATCAATCCGGAACAGGCTGCTCGTGCGAGTGAAGCTGCCGCGGAATTAAGCCAGCTTTTCAACGAACATCTCCAAGTGGAAAGTGTCGGCAGCCAATTAACTAAGGAAAACAGTGAGTTCGTATTATAGGATCGTTATCCAATCACTTCTAGGTGATTGGATTTTTTTCAGTCTGGTATGAAAAAAATGACCTTATTACCTTCTTTGTTATTGATACGATAAAACAAATGATAAAAAAGAAGGTGTTTCCTATGAAAGTTGTAAAAATTTTAGGGGGTCTGCTGCTGGTTTCCTTTTCTCTGAATTTCTTTTTATTGCCTCATAGTATTGCTTCAGCAGGAGTAGGGGCAATTGGCCATTTGTTGGAGGTCCAGTTTGCGATTCATAGTATGAAAACAGTCTGGCTGATTAATATTTTGATGCTATTGTTATCTTATTGGTTGTTGGATCGTAGTGTTTTTTCGAAAGTCCTTATCGGAAGTTTGCTTTTTCCGTTGTTCTTAATGATCGTACCAATTACTCCGCTGTTTTCTTCTTACGCGGGTTCCTTGATTTTCGGCAGTGGATTATTTAGCCTGGGGGTCTTTACGTTGTATACAGCTGGTTCTTCCAACGGTGGTGTAACGATACCTCCATTGATTTTAGAAAAGCATTTCCGTATTCCGGCACCTACCGGATTGCTTTTGACCAATTTACTGATTATTATTTTGAATTTTTCCATTTTGGATCCGTTAAATGGGTTGTCAGCTGCCACTTCGATTCTGATTATGTCCTACAGCATGAAGTTCTATCAAGCCATTGGAAACAGACTGATTTTTGCCAGAACACCTGCAGGAATAGAAAAATAATTGAAATTTTTTTAAACTGCTGAAAGCTAGAACTATCAAGGGGTATAGCGATTTTTTGTTTTTTTAATCGATTTTTTTAAGTGAAACTAGTTGATTTTCTAATTCCAATGTGAAAGAATAGTTCCAATTGAAAAAATAGACTTAGTACCGATCGCCGGATGGGTACTTCAAAAAGTCAGCCAAACTAACTGTAGGCTTTTGTGGTTAGTTTGACTGGCTTTTTTTGTTAGGAGGTAACAGGCATGAATAAAAATTGGAACAACAAAGGACTTACAACAAGGGAAGCAAAGGAACGGTTAGCAGAGTATGGTGAGAATACAATTCAGCAGGCACCAAAGAAAAGTTTTCTCGGTTACCTGTGGGATGCCTTAAAGGATATTACGATTTTGATCCTAATCCTGGCAGCAGGTTTATCTAGTTATGTTGCTTATCAAAATCATCCCGATGATTTGACCGAACCGCTGGTTATTGCGGGGATTGTTATCCTAAATATTTATTTATCCATTCGGCAACAGAAAAAAGCTGAAAAATCGATGGATGAGTTGAAGAGTTTTAACGTGCCAGAATCTAAAGTTTATCGTGATCGTCAGTTGGTCAGCATTAAGAGTACCGAAATCGTGCCAGAGGATTTGCTGCAGCTGGAATTAGGAGATCGGGTACCAGCCGATGCAGTTCTCATGGAGGCGACCAACTTTTTAGTAGATGAGTCCTTTTTAACTGGTGAAAGCGAACCTAGTGAAAAAGATAGTGACTACATCCCCAGTGAGGCAGATTCCATTGGTGATATGAAAAATCGAATTTTTTCTGGTTCCATGGTGGTAAGCGGTCGGGCCACAGCGGTCGTAGAAACGACTGGAATGAACACAGAAATCGGTAAAATTTCTAGTATGCTGACCGAAGCGGCTCCAGCCTTGGCACCACTGCAAATCAGAATGCAAAAACTAGGAAAAAGCTTAGGATTGTTAGCAATCTTAGCGGGGGTCTTAGCAATTTTAATCGGTTTTATTCGAGGATACGCGCTTGAGACAACCCTAATGACGGCTATTTCAATGGCTGTAGCGGCTATTCCGGAGGTTTTGCCCGTGGTGGTCACTATTTCTCTTTCCTTTGGGATTCGTAATATGGCGAAACGCAATACCATTGTTCGAACACCAACCGCTGTAGAAACCATCGGAAACGTATCAATTATCTGCTCTGATAAAACTGGGACGATTACCGAAAATAAAATGTCGATTGAGAAGATCGTTCCAGCCGATCAACGCTTGAGCGAAAAAGAGCTGCTGCTGTATTTTTACTTAGCCAGCAATATTAACGGCGAGGATGGAAACATTGGCAACCCAACAGAATTAGCGATTAAAAAAGCAGCTGAAAAATTATTTAATCAAAAGAAATTGCAGCAGCACTTATCCAAGATGCAGCGAGTCCATGAGATTCCCTTTGATTCAAAACGTAAGCGGATGACCATCATTTATCAAACGGAGGAGGGATATCTCTCAGTAACCAAAGGTGCTTTTGACCGTTTGGAAATTACGGGAGATCAATCTGAATGGCTGCCGGTTCATGATGATTTAGCTAGTCAGGCTTATCGGGTGCTGGGTGTAGCGTATAAGAAATATGAGCAGCTGCCGCAGGATTTAGACGATACCTCTATCGAAGAAGAGCTGATTTTCGGCGGCTTTATTGGAATTATCGATCCAGCCCGGAAAGAAAGCTATCACGCAGTAGAAATAGCTAAGAAGGCCGGTATTCGACCTATTATGATTACGGGAGATCACCTGTTAACAGCCAAAAAGATTGCTGCGGATGTGGGAATTCTAGAGTCTGGGACGAAGGCTATGACAGGAGCCGACTTAAACCAATTATCTGATGAACAGCTTTCACAGGATATTCATGCCTATCGCGTATTTGCTCGAACAACGCCTGAAGACAAAATCCGAATCGTGAAAGCCTTGCAGCAAAATGGCGAAACGGTTGCGATGACGGGAGACGGAGTAAATGATGCGCCCGCTTTGAAGGCCGCTGATGTCGGTATTTCCATGGGCAGCGGGACCGAAGTTGCCAAGGAGGCCTCAGATATGGTGCTGTTAGATGACAATTTTGCGACGATTGTCGAGGCGGTAAAAGAAGGGCGTCGAGTGTACAGCAATATTCGTAAATCCTTATATGCCATGCTAGGCTGCAATATTTCAGCCCTGACCATTGTATTAATTTCCATGATTGTCGGTTGGGGTGCACCAGTTACTGCGATTCAGCTGTTGATTATTAAAGTAGTAGCTGACGGAATCCCTGGCATGAGCTTGTGTGTGGAACCGGCGGAGAAGGATATCATGTCGAAAAAACCGATCAAAAAAGGGACGAGTATTTTTGCCAATGGCCTGCTAAAGAAAATTATTGAAATCTCAGTGGTTTTCACCGTACTGACACTGACGGCTATTTACGTAGGGCATTCGGTAACCGTACAAAATGTCGCACCATCATTGCTGATCTCTAATACCATGACCTTTATTGTACTAGGATTGACCACTATTATTCACATGTACAACTGCCGCAGCAGTCAGTCGATCTTCCGTATTGGCTTTTTAACCAATAAGCTGTTGCTGGCTACTACAGCTGTTGGAACACTAATTATTTTACTACTGGTAAATCTGCGGCCAACTGCTGCTGCTTTTGGTTTCACCAGCTTGACGGTAAGTCACTGGCTTCTAGTTGTGACTTTGTCAGCAGCACCCCTTGTTTATATAGAAACAAAAAAACGTTTAGGAAAATTTTAATCAGCAAAAAATCCCTCTGACGCATGCGCTAGAGGGATTTTGGTGATTCTCTTGGGATAAACAAGGCGCGAGAGACATTGAATATGAAAACCAGCACCACCGAAACGAAGATTGCATTAGCAAGTGCTGAAGCACCATTAAGTATAAAGGAATACAAGAAGGGGTTCATTGT
This sequence comes from Candidatus Enterococcus ferrettii, assembly GCF_017377655.1. Classification (GTDB taxonomy): domain Bacteria; phylum Bacillota; class Bacilli; order Lactobacillales; family Enterococcaceae; genus Enterococcus_A; species Enterococcus_A ferrettii. Next base: position 139,054 of record NZ_JAFREL010000020.1, on the reverse strand, counting down.
ATCTGGGGCATAGGCACCCCATACGAATACACCGGCCCAATAATGCCAAAACCAACGGCTAAAAGCAGCAATAAAGCCGCCAGCAACAATTAAAAAGATAGATTTGCGTTTTTGCTGAGCCTTGATGGCTGCTTGCAATTTAGGTGAAAGCAGACCGCCCATCCCGCCAAAGGTAAAGGCAAAAGGATATTCAAAAATTATTTGCGGCACACTAATAAAGTTGCGCATGGCTGAGCCTACAACAATCGTTAGCAGCCCCCAAGTAAATCCGGCCATTAATGCAGGTACCAACCCGCGGCGAAAAGAATATAAAACTAAAGGCACCAGTCCCAGTGATAAATCTAAGCTGGCATTGAGTGATTGAATGGGTAAAAAGGATAAGCTCATTGCCAGAGCAGCAATCAGAGTGCCTTCAATCCAGACATTTAGCGATAGTTGTTTTCTCATAGCGACCTCGTCATTTTTTTGTCATTTCATCGTATGTTCATTAGTCTACCAAACAACGAAAGCTGGGAAAAGCAAAACTAGTTGATTCCATCAAATTTGCACAAGTTTTGCACATTCCTTTAGTATCCTTCTATTTGTAAAAGCGAACAACGTAAAATAGGAGGAACTACTTATGGATAATAACACGAAAAAGAAGATCATTGTTGGCGGTCTGACTGCAGCTTTGCTTTTATCAGCCGGCAGTTTGGCAGCCGTAGTTACCCAGTCAAAAAAAACTGCAGCTGATAATCTTTTTTTAAGCTTTGATGCTGAAAAAGTGGCAAAAGAGGATGCTAAATACAGTATCAAAGACTTTGATTACGCTATTGATCCCACTACTTTTCAAATGAAGCTGACTGCTAAAGACCATCAATTCACGTTCGATGGAAACGAAGCCCAAGCGGTTACCAAGGTCAAAAAGACAACGAACAGTCTCTCATGGGAGTATCCGGAAAAAGGCCTGCAGGTGGCAGTCAAAAAACAAACCGACCATTTACAAATAAAAATTACTCCTCAAAACGATAAATCAGAAGCCATTGAGTTTCCGAAAATCCAAGGGGACAACTACTATTTACCCATTGGTGAAGGGAAAAGTATTCCAGCTGACGATGCCAGCTGGCAAAGCTATTTTCAGGAGAATGCCGAGCTGGATTTAAACGAAAGTTTCTCAATGTCTTTTGTTTCGGCTGTTCAAAAAAATACAGCGGCAACCGTCATAATGGAAAACAACTTTAACCAAGAGTTGGACGAAGCTAGTGAGACACCAAAACTGGATTTTCGGTTGAAGACCAACCTTAATCGTTTTAATCGCAAGCAGACTCAAACCTATGATGTTTATTTGTCAGAAAATAATCCGGTGGCAGCGGCTAAGCTTTATCAAAAGAATCGGATTGAAAATAAGCAATTTACTTCGTTGGCAGAGAAGGAGAAAAAGACTCCCTCAATCAATAAATTAATTGGTGCGCCTCATATTTATTTCTGGCAAAATCGTATTTTAACGACAGAGGATGTGAACTGGCAGAAAATGCAAAAGCAAGACCATCAAAAGCTTTTTGAACATGTGGGGGATTTATTAGCGAAGCATTCGGAGGATGGGCGAGAGGAATTTGATCAGGCAATAGCTGCTTTGCAGCGGGGAGAGGCTTATAAGTATGAAAAGAATACGATTTTAACTGGGCTGAATACTGTTTTGGCTTACACTGATTTTTATGATGCTGCTGTTTTTCCAACCTTGGCTAAAAAGGATCAGGACTACTTGCAGAGCATCCAAGCAGAGATGCCGACAGAGCGCAGCTTTTCTATTAATAAACAGCTGTTAAAAAACGAATTAGCTGATAGTACCAAGCCGCTGGAGCAATGGGGAGAGGCAACCAGCACTGAGGTGATTCAGGCATTGAAAAATAGTGGGATTGAGCATGCTTGGATAGGTTTGGCTAACTGGAATGAAGGCCTAATTAATCCACCATTTGTTCAAGCGGTACAAAAAGACGATTATTTAATCGGTCCCTATGATTCCTATCAATCCATTCACGAAACACCGTCAATCGATTGGAATACGGCTGGCTTCAAGGATAATGCGGATGTCTATGCGAATAAAACAATTATGAAGCCTTCTGGCGACTATGTTTCTGGCTTTTTAGGCAAGGGGCGAAAGGTGAATCAAACCTTAATTAATGATGAATGGCAGTATCGCCTAAAGCAGATAACTTCAAAAAGTGTGCCATTTAACACCTGGTTTCTAGATACTGATGCAGCTGGTGAAATCTACAATGATTTTAACCCTGAGCATCCAACCTCAATAAGTGAAGATGTTCAAGCACGATTAAAACGAGCGGCTGGTTTAACAGAAAAAGGACTAATAGTTGGGACTGAAACAGGGAACGACTACTTTAATCAAGGCATGGTTTTTGCTCATGGACTAGAAACGCCGGTAATTGCTTGGAGTGATCCTGATATGCGTGAAAATAAAGAAAGTCCGTACTATGTTGGCGGCTACGCAGCATTATCGGATGGTATTCCAGCACGTTATGCCAAACAAGTACCGATTAAGGAAGAATACAAAGCAACGACTATTGATCCAGTGTACAGTGTACCTCTGTATAAGCTGGTTTATAACGAATCCGTGATTACTACGCATCACTGGGAGTGGGATAGTTATAAAATTGAAGGTGAGGTTCAAAATCGTCGTTTGAAGGAATACTTGTACAACGTGCCCCCATTGATGCATTTAGATGCACCTACCTGGCAGGAACGAAAACAAGATATTGTAGCAAATTCGAAACATTGGCAAGCTTTCCAAAAGGCTGCCATCAATCAAGAAATGACAGACTTCACCTATTTAACTGAGGATAAATTGGTTCAAGAGACGAAATACGGTTCAGATTTGTCAGTTATAGCTAACTTCTCAGATCAGCCTCACCAGGTGGACAACACAGCAGTGCAACCTCATACGGCAGTGATTACTGACCATGGAAAACAAACGGTGATTGAAAATCAGAAAGAAGAAACAAAATGATGCGAAAAATAGGTGTTGGACTGCTGTTGCTGTTAGTATTCATTCCTTTCTATGCATTTAAAATTGAACCAAATTTGTCAGTGGTTCACCGTTTAGAGTTGGGGGATCAAACTCAGCCAGCAGAGTTAAAGGTGGTTCAGCTTTCTGATATTCAAGTATCTGAAAGCTATGCCACCAATCGTTTAGACAAAGTAATAACAAAAGTGAATCAGGAAAATCCCGATATCATCGTGTTTACCGGTGATTTGTTCGATAATTATGCTCAATACGATCATGAGCAGGAAATCATTAATAAGCTGAGTCAAATGAAGGCAACCATTGGCAAATATGCGGTTTGGGGCAATCATGATTATGGCGGGGGAGCTTCGCGGGTATATGAACAGGTGATGAATGCTGCCAATTTTGAAGTATTGCAAAATACAGGGGAAACCCTCACTTTAGCGAACGGCAAGCAGGTCTTTATTGGCGGCTTGGATGATTCTTTGCTGGGAAATCCTTCCATATCAGGAACCTTGGCTTATCGCCAAGACTACGATTATTCGATTCTACTTACCCATGAGCCGGATGTGGCTGACGGCTTTATAGGTACGAACACGCAACTGGTATTAGCTGGTCACAGTCATGGCGGGCAAGTGCGCCTGCCCTTTTATCAGGTAAAAAATGTCCTAGCTGAGAAGTATGTTCGCGGTCTTTATGAATTAAGCGATCACACCCAACTGTACGTAAACACTGGGTTAGGAACAACAGCGATTCATGCTCGCTTTGGTGTGACACCAGAAATTTCCAGCTTTACGATACATTTTTAATAGAGAAAAGAAAAACCACCGGTCTTCGTTTTGAATTTAAGATCAGTGGTTTTTGGTCTGGAATCTGCCAACTGGTATTAGATTTTAGCCGATTTTTAAGGCAGAAAAATAAAGAGAAAATAAAAATGAGAAAAGATTAATGATTGCTTTTTGTCTAGAAAACCTATTGTATCAATGCATAATCCGTTTAAAATCATTTGGTTGTAACCGCTTAATATATTTTTCTTGACAGCTTTTGAAAAACCACCTTACACTTGTCTTGTGGTTATAACCAGTTATGAAGGTGGAGAACAACGATGGAAAATTCCTTTAAAAACAAAGCTTTGTACTATCAGTTGGTGGATCTGCTGAAGGAACGAATTGAAATCAGCATGGTTCCCCATGACAAATTGCCATCTGAGCGGGAATTGACGGCGCACCATGGAGTTAGTCGAACGACGGTTCGCTTGGCTCTGCAGGAATTGGAAGCTACCGGCTATATCTATCGACGGCATGGGAAGGGGACATTCGTTTCTGACCTAACCAAAAACGCGGCTGATTTGGCAGGAGCTTACAGCTTTACGGAACAGATGCGCAGTATGGGACGCAATCCCGAGACACGCATTTTGTCCTTTGAAAAACTAGAAGCGGATAAGTATATTGCTCAGCACATGAATTTACCTTTAGGCGAAGCGGTTTTTAAACTTAGTCGTCTACGACTAGCAGACCAAGAGCCTTTAATGGTGGAAGATTCCTATCTGCCGGTGAAGCTGTTTTTATCTTTGAATGAAACAATGCTGCGGCGCAAACCGTTGTATGACTTATTTTCGGAGGATTTCAATCAAACGGTCCGTTTAGCAGATGAAGAGCTCTATGCGAGTATTGCTCAAAAGGACGATGCGAAGCTGTTAAGTATTAATGAAGGGGCACCTGTCCTGCATCTAGCTCGATCAACCTACAATATGAAAAATGAAATTATCGAATTTACACTAAGTGTGGCACGAGCGGATCAGTTTCACTACAATATTCGGCATATTAGAAATAGCTAGAATGTCCATTCTGTCTCATACAGAATAATGCAAGTCATGAAGATGTAACCAATTTATTTAATACGAGGAGAGTTGAGCATGTATTCATTATCTACAGAAGAATTAGAAAAAATGGGGGCGGAGATCACCACCCGGGAAATTCGTCAACAACCAGAATTATGGGAAGAAACCTTATCTATGTTTAAAAAGGAGCAAGCCACTATTCAGGCCTTTTTGGCTGAAGTAAAAGCTCAGGCAAAAGGGGCTAAAACGAGAGTGATTTTTACTGGTGCCGGTACTTCACAATATGTGGGAGATACACTGGTTCCTTACTTAACCGCTCAGGGGAATCATCAGGAGTTTATTTTTGAAAGTATTGGAACTACAGATATCGTAGCTGCACCACATGAATACTTATTGCAGGATGTGCCAACTTTACTGGTTTCCTTTGGCCGCAGCGGCAACAGCCCAGAAAGTATTGCAGCCATTGAAGTTGCTAATAAAGCAGTGGATACCTTGCATCATTTAATCATCACTTGTGCAGAAGAGGGTCGACTAGCTGAGATTGGCCGCAACGATGACCGCAGTCTGTTGTTCCTAATGCCTGAACGCTCTAATGATGATGGGTTTGCGATGACTGGCAGCTTCACCTGCATGACATTGGGCTCCTTATTGACCTTTGATGAGACCGGGCTTGCTGAAAAACAAACCTACATTGAAGTATTGGCAAAATTAGGCCGAGAAGTAATCAGCCGAGAAGCAGAGATTCAAGCAATTGTTGATCGAGACTTCAATCGTATTGTTTATGTAGGCTCAGGCAGCTTATCTGGTTTAACGCGGGAAGCACAGCTGAAAATTTTAGAATTAACCGCGGGCAAAGTTGCGACTGTTTTTGATTCTTCGATGGGCTTCCGCCATGGACCAAAATCATTTATTAATGAACAAACCTTGATGTTTGGTTTTGTGAATAATCAGCCGTACACCCGTGATTATGACTTAGACGTGTTGGAAGAAGTGAAGGAAGACGGCATTGCTGCTGGGACCTTTGCGATTACTCAATCTGGTGACCGCAACTTTACCGGAGATACCTTTGAATTTTCTGCTGACCAAACCTTGCTGCCAGATGGCTATCTAGCGCTAGCTTACGTAATGGTTGCCCAGACAGTAGCTTTATTAACCTCGATAAAGGTAGAAAACAAACCGGATACTCCTTCTCCTACTGGTACCGTTAACCGTGTAGTTAAGGGCGTTACGATTCACGAATTTAATAACTAGGAGGACGGCAGAAGATGTTGAAATTAACGAAAGAAAAAAAGGCCGCTATGGATCGTTTATCAACCAAGGATGGAATCATCAGTGCCTTGGCAATTGATCAACGAGGGGCATTAAGAAAAATGATTAAGGCACTGGAGGTAGAACCAACTGACCAGCATATTGAAGAATTTAAAAAGCTGGTATCCAGTGAGTTGACACCTTATGCTTCCTCTATTTTATTGGATCCAGAATACGGCTTGCCGGCAGCGAAGGCACGACATAAGGAAGCTGGGTTGCTGCTGGCTTATGAAAAAACCGGATATGATGCTGCTACGCCAGGTCGTTTACCTGATTTGTTGGCTGATTGGTCAGTCCTGCGGCTGAAAGAACAAGGAGCTGATGCCATTAAATTTCTGCTTTACTATGATGTCGATGAAGACGCAGCAATCAATCACCAAAAGCATGTCTTTATTGAACGATTAGGCAGCGAATGTGCAGCAGAAAATTTACCTTTTTATCTGGAATTAGTTTCTTACGATGCGGAGAACAGTGATGCCAATTCATTGGAGTATGCCAAGGTAAAACCACATAAAGTCATCACGATGATGAAAGAATTCTCTAAACCTCAATACAAAGTGGATGTTCTCAAGGTAGAAGTACCCGTTAATATGAACTTTGTTGAAGGCTTTGCCCCAGGGGAAACAGCCTATACCAAGGAAGCAGCAGCGGCTTATTTTGCAGAACAAAGCAAGGCAACAGATTTGCCATTTATTTTTCTAAGTGCGGGGGTTTCAACGGAGTTATTCCAGCAAACGCTGGTATTTGCCAAAGAAGCTGGATCAACCTTTAACGGTGTTCTATGTGGACGAGCAACGTGGAAGAACGGTGTCAAACCATTTACTGAGTTAGGGGAAGCCGCTGGTCGCGAATGGCTGCAAACCGTTGGCCGTGAAAACATTGAAAGCCTCAATCGGGTGATTAATCAGACCGCCACCTCATGGCATGACAAAGCAGAAGTGATCGATTAGGAGGAAAGTCTGTGATCTTAACAGTAACGATGAATCCATCCATTGATATCTCTTATCCCTTAGACAAGTTTGTTCTTGATAAGGTGAATCGTGTACAACAAGTATCCAAAACTCCTGGAGGAAAAGGCTTGAATGTCACTCGAGTGATCCATGATTTAGGCGGCGAAGTAACGGCTACTGGTGTACTGGGCGGCTTTCATGGAAAGTTTTTGGCAAAGCAGTTAGATCAAGCGTCGATTACCCACGACTTTGCATCAATTGAAGGGGAAACTAGGGATTCGATTGCTATCCTCCATGAGGGCAATCAAACAGAGATTTTAGAACCCGGCCCCACTGTCACGGAGTCAGAGCAGCAAGCCTTTCTAGAAAAGTACCAGCAATTAGTTGAGAAAGCTCAGCTGGTTACAATTTCAGGCAGTTTAGCCAAAGGACTACCTGCGGATTTTTATCAGACTTTGGTTAGACTGGCAGCAGAACAAGAAGTGAACGTTTTAGTAGATACCTCTGGGGAGAGTCTGAAGCAGGTTCTAGCTGGTGAGGTGAAACCTTATTTGATTAAGCCGAATTTGGATGAATTAAGTGATCTGCTAGGACAACCCTTGGCAATTGATCGTCCAACAGAAATTCAAAAGGCGCTGCAGCAGCCAATTTTTGCTGGAATTACCTGGATTGTGGTTTCCTTGGGGAAAGATGGTGCACTGATCAACTATCAAAACCAATTTTATCGAGTAGCGATTCCCAGTATTCAAGTAGTCAACCCTGTTGGCTCTGGCGATGCTACGATTGCTGGTTTAGCCTATGGCATTTCTCAGAAACACGAACCTCAGCTGATTATGAAGGAATGTATGGCAGCTGGAATGGCCAATGCAATGCAAGTCAAAACCGGGCAAGTTGATCCTGATGATTTCAACCAGCTGATGAAAGAAATTCAAATAAAAAAGCTTGATTAAGCACTCAGCCTAACCAAACTAATTCGGATTAGAAACCAATTCAATTTTGTAGAAGTTCCATTTTTTGAAGGTTTCAACGTATTCAAGAATTTGTTCAGTATCTTTTCGTTTGGTCATCCTGATTTGCAAGACAATGGGTTCTTCTTTAATAATTTGCAGCTTCTCGCAAGCCTTGGCCGGTGCTGGAAACTTGATTTCGTTGGTCTCAACGAAGGTTTCGTCGTTCATATGAATGTTGTAATCCAGCTTAAAACGCTGATAAACCGAATTGTAATAGCTTAAATCAGGATAATTAGGATTCACATATTGCTCAGGCAAATAGGTTTGATGATACATGTAAGGCACATTCCCAGTTGTTCGAACACGTTCAATGCAATAATAAAAGGCTGTCTCCGGCAGCTCCAGTCGATTAAGATAGTCCGTGTCATTGCCTCGGGTAATACTAAGTACTTTGACCTGATCGTGATTAATCGGGAATAACTCAATGTCGGAAAATTCTACCAGCTTGCCTTTGCGGGCCCGGGAGACAAAGGAGCCGCGCCCTTGATGGCGAACAATGAAACCATCTTTTACTAGTTCATTTAATGCCCGAATCACCGTGATAGAGCTGACATTAAACAGTTTAACTAATTCGGCTTCTGTGTAAAATTTATCGCCGTTTTCGAAGCGGCCAGCAATGATTTGCTGCTTCAGCTCATCTTTGATGATTTGGTATTTTGGGATTGTCATTTGTTCGGCCTCCAATTATGAATAAATCCTAAAAATTTGGTTAGTATTTTATCGTATACCCTGTCAAACATGATTTTACCACAAGTTTGAGTAAATAATACTGTTGACTTTCTATTTGACTAAATTTAATATATTAATATACTGAAAACGTTTTCTAGGAGGAGCATATTCTTGAATACTTTTGAAATAAAAGAAGATTTTCTACTAAATGGTCAACCTTTCAAAATCATGTCTGGTGCTATTCATTATTTTCGAGTACATCCGACAGATTGGTATCATTCCTTATATAACTTAAAGGCATTGGGCTTTAATACAGTCGAAACCTATATTCCTTGGAATTTGCACGAACCGAAAAAAGGCGAGTATCAGTTTGACGGTATTTTGGATTTGGAAAAATTTCTAAAAACTGCTGAGGAAGTAGGCTTGTACGCAATCGTTCGACCATCGCCATACATTTGTGCTGAATGGGAATTCGGCGGATTTCCGGCTTGGTTGTTAAACGAACCTATCAGAATACGTTCTTCAGATCCGTCTTATCTGCAAAATGTGGCAGATTATTACGACGTACTGATAGAAAAAATTTTTCCGCATCAATTGACTCATGGCGGTAATGTTTTGATGATTCAGATTGAAAATGAATACGGTTCCTTCGGTGAGGATAAAAATTATTTACGAGCTGTTCGGGATCTGATGCAGGAAAGAGGGATTGACGTTCCTTTCTTTACCTCAGACGGACCTTGGCGGGCAACCCTACGAGCTGGCAGCATGATTGATGAAGATATTCTAGTTACTGGAAATTTCGGTTCGAAGGCGAAGAAAAACTTCGCTGATATGGAAAGCTTCTTTGCTGAACATGACAAAAACTGGCCCCTGATGTGCATGGAATTCTGGGACGGCTGGTTTAACCGCTGGAAGGAACCGATTGTGCAGCGGGATGCTGAGGAATTAGCCGAAGCGATTAAGGAAGTCTTAGCAATCGGCAGCATTAACCTTTACATGTTCCGTGGTGGAACAAACTTTGGCTTTATGAATGGCTGTTCAGCTCGTGGAACGATCGATTTGCCGCAAATCACTTCTTATGATTACGGGGCACCATTGGATGAACAGGGCAACCCAACTGAGAAGTATTACGCAATTCAACGGATGATCCGCGAGAACTACCCTGAGCTGCAGCAGCTGGAACCGTTGATCAAGAAGAGTACAGAAGTAAAAGCAATTCCTTTAAGCGAAAAAGTCAGCTTATTCGCAACAGTAGACACACTAAGTCAGCCAGTCAGCTCTCAATATCCCCAAGGGATGGAGCAGCTGGGACAAAATACGGGTTATCTGCTTTACCGGACGACAATTGAAAAGGATGCTGAAAAAGAAAGACTTCGAATTATTGATGGTCGTGATCGGGCACAGCTGTATGTAAATCAAAATTTGAAAGCGACCCAATACCAGACAGAAATTGGCGAAGACATTTTTGTTGAAATGGAGCAGCCGGAAAATCAGCTGGATATTTTGATGGAGAATATGGGACGAGTAAATTACGGACATAAGTTATTTGCTGATACTCAACGCAAAGGGATTCGTAATGGTGTGATGGCGGATTTACATTTTATTACCAATTGGCAGCAGTATTGCCTACCCTTGGACAATGTGGAACAAATTGATTTTTCCAAGGAATGGCAACCGCAGCAGCCAAGTTTCTATCGCTATCAGGTGACATTTGAGGAAGTAGAGGACTGCTTTATTGATCTGTCAGGATTTGGCAAAGGTGTTGTGTTTGTTAATCAAGTAAATATTGGCCGTTTCTGGGAAGTAGGACCAACTTTGTCCTTGTATATTCCTAAAGGTTATCTAAACACCGGGTTGAATAAAATTATTGTTTTTGAAACGGAAGGCACGTACCAATCGGAAATCCAATTAACAGCTAAACCAATTTATAAAGAGATGAAAGAGGGAGAAAAATGAGTATTATCGGAGTAAGAATTGATGGACGTTTGATTCACGGACAAGTGGCGAATTTATGGACAACTAAATTAAACATCAGCCGTATCATGGTAGTAGACGATGAGGTTGCTCAAAATGATATTGAAAAAAGTGGATTAAAACTGGCGACACCTGCGGGAGTTAAGCTAAGTGTTTTGCCAGTTGAAAAAGCAGCCAACAATATTTTAGCAGGCAAATATGATTCTCAACGTTTGCTGATTATCGCTCGTAAACCAGATCGTTTATTGAAATTAGTCGAGCTGGGTGTGCCAATTACCGAAATTAATGTAGGCAATATGTCACAAACAGATGAAACACGTTCGATCACTAAATCGATTAATGTTGTGGATCAGGATGTTGACGTGTTTAACCAGTTAGAGGCTAAGGGCGTTCGTTTGGTGGCACAAATGGTTCCGAGTGATAAATCAGAAGACTTTATGAGTCTGTTAAAAAAATAAGGGGGAAGTAAAATGGATATCTTATGGTGGCAGATCTTATTATTATCATTATATGCAGGGTATCAAATTTTAGATGAACTGCAAATTTACTCATCGCTAAGTGCACCAGTGTTTGCTGGCTTGTTTGCCGGATTAGTTATGGGAGACCTTAAAGCCGGATTGATTATCGGTGGTAGTATGCAATTAACAGTATTGGGTGTTGGAACGTTTGGTGGTGCTTCTAAAATTGATGCCAACTCAGGAACAGTTTTGGCGACCGCTTTCTCCGTTGCCTTAGGAATGAATCCAGAACAGGCGATTGCAGCAATTGCGGTACCAGTAGCAAGTTTGATGATTCAATTGGATATTTTAGCTCGTTTTGCGAATACATTCTTTGCTCACCGTATCGATAAGTTAGTTGAAGATATGAACTATAAAGGCATTGAGCGCAACTTTTTAATGGGAGCTATTCCATGGTCTCTGTCACGAGTAATTCCAGTATTCTTAGCCTTAGCTTTTGGCGGCGGATTGGTTGAACGAGTTGTGGCAGTCTTGAATGGAGATTTAAAATGGTTAGGCGATGGCTTATCCGTAGCCGGTGCCGTATTGCCAGCAGTTGGTTTTGCGATTCTATTGCGTTACTTGCCAGTGAAAAAACACTTCCCTTACTTGATTCTAGGCTTTACACTTACCGCATTACTGGGAACAGTCTTTACCAATATGCAATTATTAGGCAGCGGTGTTGCTAGTGTTGTTAAGGATTTTGAAGGAGTCTTCAATTCATTACCAATGTTGGCGATTGCTTTAATCGGCTTTGCATTAGCAGCGATCAGCTATAAGAATGGACAGATGGTACCAAGTGCACCAGCTTCCCACAGCAATGGCAGCGATTCAGACGAGGGGGAAATTGAAGATGACGAAATCTAATTACAAGTTAACAAAAGAAGATTTTAAACAAATAAATCGCCGAAGCTTGTTCACTTTCCAGTTAGGCTGGAACTATGAACGAATGCAAGGATCAGGCTATTTGTACACGATCCTGCCGCAATTACGCAAAATTTATGGAGATGATACACCAGAGCTGAAGGAAGTCATGCGCACCCATACTCAATTCTTCAATACCTCCAACTTTTTCAATACCATTATTACCGGGATTGATTTAGCGATTGAAGAAAAAGAAGGCATTAGTGCCAAGCAAACAGTTTCTGGTTTGAAAGCCGGTTTAATGGGACCTTTTGCCGCGATTGGCGATTCCATTTTTGCTGCATTAATTCCAACCATCTTTGGAGCCTTGGCAGCAAACATGGCAATTAACGGCAACCCAACGGGGATTTTTATCTGGATTATTGCTCAAATTGCTGTAATGATTTTCCGCTGGAAGCAGCTGGAATTTGCTTATAAGGAAGGAATTTCCTTAGTTACCACTATGCAGCATCGCTTAACAGCATTAACTGATGCCGCAACTTTACTAGGAGTATTCATGGTCGGTGCGTTAGTCGCAACGATGGTTAACGTGAAGTTTTCATGGGCACCAAGTATTGGTGATGTTACGTTGAACATGCAAAATAATATCGATATGATCTTGCCGCGTCTGTTGCCAGCAGGTATCGTTGGTGCAGTTTACTGGATGCTGGGCAAGAAGAATATGACTTCTACTAAAGCGATTTTCATTGTATTAGTTGTCTGTGTCGCTCTATCTGCCTTTGGCGTAATTTCTAAATAATTCAGACAGGAGAGAAGGACAAATGGGAAAACAATTAGTTTTAGTTAGTCATGGATTATTTTGTGAAGAATTAAAGAAAAGTACAGAAATGATCATGGGACCGCAGGCGAATATTCATACGGTAGCTTTGCTGGAATCAGAAGCACCGGAGGATTTCCGTAAAAAGTTCGAGACAGCTATTGAAGATTTGGACGATTTTGTAGTATTAGCTGATTTGATGGGCGGTACCCCTTGTAATGTCGTTTCCCGCTTGATTATGGAAGGCCAAGACATTGAGCTGTACGCTGGCATGAATATGCCGATGGTCATCGATTTCATTAACAGTGAATTAGTTGGGACTGAAATGTCCTTGGTTCAGGCTGGAGCCAGTAATATTGCTTATGTCAATGATGTAATTGCCTCAGATGATGATGAGGACGACGAATAAAACGTCAAAAACCGTTTCTACTGCAGAGACGGTTTTTTGATTGCTCTAAGAAGGAGGGGCCTATTTATAATAAAAAGAAAAGCTGGTTGTTTTCTCAGAAAAAATTAGTGATGTGAACTTTGGCATTTGATCAAAACGATAGCACTGTCAACCAACATTGTTCAATTATTCACAAGTTTTTGCTTTTCCAATTAATTATCCTAGTGTATACTTTGAAATATAATAGATAAACAAAAAAATAAAGATCATTCTAATGTGGTAAATCGTGCATTAATAAAAAATGTACTAATATTTAAATAAATGAAGCAAAGGAGTGAAAAAATGATTCAAGTACTGTCTGATCCAGGGTGCCCCAACTGTCAGAAAACCAAAAAGCTGCTGCAATTGAACAACGTGAATTTTGAATCCTATAATCTGCAAACCGAGGCGATGCAAAGAGAAACGTTATCCACTATTTTAAAGCTGGTGGATGATATTGATGAGATTCTTACGGTAGGGTCACCTATTTACAATGAGCTGGCGTTGGATTATGGTCATCTGTCCCCAGAAGAATTATTGCAAGTGTTGAGAACTTATCCTAATTTAATTGATCGGCCGATTTTATTTGATGATAATAATCTGTGTGTTGGTTACAATCCTGAAAAATTGGAAGCCTTTGGAGTAAGGGCTGATTTTTTTTAACTTATTTAATTGTCGTTCTACCGCCTGAAAATGGGCGGTTTTTTTACGTGGAAATATCTTTTCGAAAGGGCTTGTAATAGAAAGTCACAGGCCCTGTTCACATTTATTCTTCTTTTAAATAGCGCCACAGAGTGGTTCGGCTGATGCCTAGTTGTTCAGCCGTTTTTGTTTGGTTGCCATTGTTTTGTTCCAACACGTTCAAGACAATTTGCTTAATGTAGTCAAACAGAGTAGGTTGTTCAGCAGTAAGCTGCAAGGTTATGGGTGTCTGATTGCTGATGGAAAAAGATTGAATCAGCCGCTCTTTTTTCAATAATTCGCTAACTTGGTGTTCCGTGATGTAGTGAGTTGCAGCATGGATCACTAATTCCTTGATGGCTGCTTGCAGCTGATTCAAATTTCCAGGCCAGTCAAAGGATAAGAATTCTTTGATGGCTTTGGGATCAAAACCCATAATTTCTTTATTACACTCAATATTCATTTTATTCAGAAGCAAGGTCGTAATCACACTAAGTTCGTTTTTACGTTCACGGATAGCAGGAGCATAAATACTGGCACAATTTAATTCCGTTATCAGTTGTTCGTAAGTGCTTGCTTCGCCAGCACGATTGGTATTATAAGTAAAAATGACATGGTTACGCTGAAGCAGGCGAGTGTTTTGAATAATTGTGATCAGCTGGTCAATATCCTGCTTGGAAAGCTGTTCAACATGCTCGATTAAAATAGTGTTGTTCACATCGACAAAAGGTCCGTTTGACGGATTGACCAAAAATTTCCACATTTTATCATTGATTAGTTTAGAGTCGATGGAGATCAAAAAATTGTTATGGGTCTTTTTATTTAAGTAAGCTTGATAGGCCATACTGGATTTGGCTGTTCCAGTTTCACCAAAAATAATCATGCCTTGATAATGATCAGCCAGCTTCTGCAACTCTTGCTTAGTTGATTGCTGAATAAATTTAGTAAAGAGTAGTTTGGTGGTCAAGCTTTCCTCTACTTCGCTTCTTTTTTGATAAAGAATTCCTAGGCGATTTCCCACAATTGGCGGGGTGGAGGTATTGATGGCGCAACTATAATAAAATTGTTCGTCAATCAGCAACGGCTTCAGTTCAATACTGTAGGATTTTCCCCGAATAGTTGTATAGTACTGATTTTCCTCTGTTAATGATTTTTTAGCTTGTAAAAAGAGCAAAAAGGCCTTTTCCAATGCAGGATTAAGGGTTGAAAAGAAAACGTGAAATTCCTGATCAATAATCAGGCAGTCGGACCGTTGACTTTTCAGACTTTCAGCTAACATCTGATATTCTTGCTGAGCCTGTTTTAAATAGGTTGCAATCGTTAGAGCTTCGGTAAAAGCGTGTTTAATACTATCAAAACCTGAAGTAATCAAGATGGTATTCAATGATTTTGTCAAAGCCAGCCGATTAGTAATGGCATCACAAAGAATCATTTCATACTGTTCCTCCACTAAGTCATCCAAAATTTTACTGGTATCCGTTGTGTTGGTCAGGGTAATGATCTTAATTTTATATCCTAAAATATCACAAAGCAGATGAGCTTTTTCGGTAATACTGGCGTAGCCTACGATCGCAAAATTCGTTGTATAATTTTCCGCCAGCCGAATGGCACCTAAAATATCGTAAATGGAGATGGAGACATCAATAACCGGAATCGATACAGCTTTACGAATCAAGTCAGCGGTTCCACCCCGGGAAATAATGGCATCGTACCCATCGCTAAACAATTCAACGGCTAGTTTTTGACCTTCCTCCAAATCAGCTGTGTAAATATCTGCCTGCAGCTCTTCAAATTGTTCACTGACCACATTCATAGAATGATTCAATTCTTCATAAGGAGCAATTCCTAAAAATTTCGTTTTCATCTTTTAAACCTCCTGGGCGTTTCATATAGTAACAACTATAAAGGTGATTAGCTGATAATGATATATAAATTTCTATATTGTTTCATAGTTAAACGGTTTTTCACTTTTTTTGATATCAAAAGCGGGCTTGAGAGCATAAAATGAAACCATGAAATCCAAGGTGGTGAACGAATGTTAAAATTATTAGTCATTGCAGATGACTTTACCGGAGCTCTTGATACAGGTGTTCAATTTTCCAACCAGGGAGTCCATACCTTGGTTTCAACGGAAATAGATTTGAACAAGATTGAGCTGGAGGAAAGTGTCGCTGTACTGGTACTAAATACTGAGAGCCGCTATTTACCTTTTGAAGAAGCCTACCAGCAGATGAATGAAATAATTGTAAGCGCTCAACGGAAAGGGATTCCTTATATATATAAGAAAGTAGATTCTGCGTTGCGGGGAAATATCAGTGCCGAAGTCAAAGCCATTCTGGATACCAGCCAAGCAGAAAGCATTCCATTTTTACCAGCCTATCCTGAAATGAATCGCGTACTAATTGACGGTAATTTGTATATCGATCAGGTCTTGGTTTCTCAAAGTGTGTTTGCTGATGATCCTTATGAGCCAGTAACAGAAAGCAATCTGATTCATCGGTTGAAGCAAGAGGCGGGTATCGAAGCACTGCTGGTCAAAGCCAATGAACTTCCCCATAATAGAAAAGGTGTTTTGATCTTTGATGCGCAAACAGAGAATGATTTAAAGCAACAAATGCAATTGTTAAAGGAAAGCGATCTATTGGCAATCACCATCGGCTGTGCTGGATTTGCCAAGATTTTAGCTCAGCAGTTATTTCCGGCCGTGTCCGTCAGCAGCTACTCGGTAAAAAATCCGTTAGTGGTGATCTGCGGCAGCGTTAATCCTATTACTAAAAAGCAAATTGAACACGCTGACAAAAAAGCTTATCCCAGAATTTCCTTAACCCCCCAACAGCTGCTGGAGCCGAATTACTGGTCCAGAACAGAAGGAAAACAGGAACTTCGAAACTATCTGAAGCTGATGAAGGTCCATCCTTTGCTGGTTTTTGAAACCTTAAGCGAAGAGACTTCCGAAGGGATTAAGACATATAGCCGGGAAAAAGCGCTGCCGGTTTCTGAATATCGCTTTCGGATCGGCAAGTCGTTGGGAGAATTGACTCAGGCCTTGTGGTCCAGTCACAGCGAAAATACATTTCTTTTCACTGGCGGGGATACCCTTTTTCAGTCCATGAAGGTATTGGGGGTTCAGACAATCCGACCACTGACAGAGCTCAGTGCCGGGACTGTTTTATCAACTATTGAATGGAACCAAAAGCAACGCCAGGTGATTACTAAGTCAGGTGGATTTGGCAACGAAGAGTTGTTTGAAGAAATTAGTCGTTTAAATGAACACATAGGAGGAAGAACATGTTAGCAGATTATCAATTAAAAATGCCCAAAAATATCAACGCCGGAGAGCACGCCCTGGAGCAATTGGCCGGCATCATTGCCAACGGAGTGAAGAAAATTGTCATCTTTACTGATAAAGGAATTTTAGGAGCCGGCTTAGTGGATGTCCCTAAGGCAATCATTGAAGAAGCTGGAATTGACTATACAATTATTTCCGACATCCCAGCCGAACCAAATTATCATGAAGCGCAGGCTATGATCGATGAATTTAAAAAACAGGAAGCTGATTTTATTATAGCCATCGGCGGAGGAAGTGTAATGGATGTTGCCAAGCTGTCCTCGATTTTGGCGACAGATGAGTATACCGTGAAGGATTTGCTGGACGAACCATTGCTAGCGAAGAAGCAAATTACCAGCTTGATGATTCCAACAACTGCAGGAACTGGTGCTGAGGCGACTCCTAATAGTATTGTCGGTGTTCCAGAGAAGGATTTGAAAATTGGTATTGTTAATCCAGAGATGATTGCCGATTATGTGATTCTTGACAGCCGCATGATAAAAAATCTGCCAAAGCCTATCGCTGCGGCAACTGGAGTAGATGCATTATGTCATGCGATTGAATGCTTCACTTCAGCCAAAGCCAACCCTATCAGCAACACTTTTGCTTTGGAGGCCTTGGATTTGATCATGAACAATCTAGTTGAAGCCTGTACCAATCCGGAAGCTTTGAAAGCGAAAAGTGATATGCTGTTAGGCTCCTTTTATGCTGGCGTGGCGATTACGTCCTCTGGTACGACAGCGGTTCATGCCTTGTCTTACCCGCTGGGCGGGAAATATCACATTGCTCATGGGGTGTCCAATGCTATGCTTTTGACTCCAGTGATGAAATTTAATGAACCAGCCATTAAGGATCTGCTGGCTATTGCCTATGACCGAGTAGTGAAGAACGGTAACAAGGATTTGTCTGTTGATGAGAAATCAGGCTATATGATCAATCAGCTGGAAGAAATGGTGAAGGTGTTGGAGATACCAACCAGCCTGAAAACCTTCAATGTACCAGAAGAAGATCTTGACGGCTTAGTGGCTGCTGGTATGGAGGTGACCCGCTTATTGGTTAACAACAAACGGGAAGTAACTCCTAAGGATGCACGAAAGATTTATTTGGAAATCATGTAGTGATGAACGTTGTTGAATAAATGCAAAATGAATTAAGCAGCATTCGTTTCTTACTTATTATAGAAGGAGTTTTGCAGCAATGAAAAAAATCGTCGGTATTACCATGGGAGATCCAGCTGGTATTGGACCGGAAATTGCCTTGAAGGCTTTTCTGAAAGCAGAATTATATGACCGTTGTCGTCCGCTGTTAGTCGGTGATAAAAGTGTCCTAGATTATTATTTAGCTCAGCATCCAGAATTGAACGTGACAGTTAATCCTGTTGACAAACCAAGTGATGGGAAATACGCCTTTGGCACCATTGATTTGATTGAT
Source organism: Candidatus Enterococcus ferrettii (assembly GCF_017377655.1). GTDB lineage: Bacteria > Bacillota > Bacilli > Lactobacillales > Enterococcaceae > Enterococcus_A > Enterococcus_A ferrettii. The sequence goes on along the minus strand of NZ_JAFREL010000020.1, from coordinate 120,260 downwards.
CTGCAGGTGGTTAACATGGATGAACTGCCGATTGGTGAAGTCTCCGAGGTTGGCGGTAATGCAGCCTTTCAATACGTGAAAAAAGTTATTGAGCTGGCTTTAGCTAAAGAAGTTGATGCCACGGTAACCAATCCATTGAACAAAGAAGCCATGAATGCCGCGGGCCATCATTATGCTGGTCATACGGAAATTTACGCTGACTTAACTGGGACCGACAAATATACCATGATGCTGGCTGATGGCAATTTGCGGGTGGTGCATGTTTCTACTCACGTATCCTTGCGGGAAGCCTGTGACCGGGCGACTAAAGACCGGGTCTTGGATGTCATTCGGATTGCCGATACTGCTTGTAAAAATCTCGGCATTAAAAAACCACGCATTGCCGTAGCTGGATTAAATCCTCATTGTGGAGAAAATGGCTTGTTTGGACAAGAAGAAATTAACGAGATCAATCCAGCAGTTGAAGCGGCTAAAGCAGAGGGCATCAATGCTTACGGCTCATTGCCAGCCGATACGGTTTTTTCAAAAGCCAACGGCGGCATGTACGATATTGTTGTGGCTATGTATCATGATCAAGGGCATATTCCCTTGAAGCTGTTGGGATTTGTTTACGATCAAAAGACAGCTAGCTGGGAAGCTGTGAAGGGAGTCAATATTACCTTGAATCTGCCGATCATTCGGACTTCAGTGGATCATGGAACGGCCTTCGACCAGGCTGGCAAGTGGACAGCAAGTGAGTTAAGTCTGGAAAATGCGATTGATTATGCGATTCGCTTAGCTGAAAATTCTTAAAAAACGGTGATCGCTGATTTTTCTTGCTGTGAATTAAATAGTATTTGGCAAGAAGAGCTGGCGGTTGCTAGAAATATTTCATCTAACCAAAGTGACGATTAAGCTCAGGCTTAATAGAAATAAACAGATAAAAATGACGTAGGGGGATTAAAAAAATGGCTACAAAATTACCAAGTGTCCGACAATCAGAACCAAATGGTGTGGTCTATCGAGATGAATTTTTAACTGTCGATTTTGGCCTTATTCCAACTGGTGGTAATAATACTGCCCACGCACCAACACTGATTGAGACAAAAGACGGCGGTTTATTGTGTGCCTGGTTTGCCGGAAGCTTTGAAGGCAGCGGGGATATTTCTATCGTGGTTTCCAAGCTTGATCCAGAAAAACAGGTTTGGTCAGTACCTGTAACTGTCTCGAAAGGAGAAGACCGCAGCGAACAAAATCCGGCCTTTTTTAGATCACCGGATGGCGAAATTTGGTTAATTTATACGTCGCAAGTTAGTCGCCAGGAAGGTAAGGACAACATGCAGTTTACGTCGGTTATCATGATTCAAAAATCCAGCGATGAAGGACAAACCTGGGAAGAACCAGAAGTATTGTTTGCCAATGAAGGGACCTTCTCACGCCAAGCGATTCAAATCTTAAGCAACGGCCGCTGGATTTTCAGCACATGGTTGTGTGAAGATTCACCAGATGGATTGACCAATGATCCAACAGAATTTCAAGTATCTGATGATCAAGGAGAAACCTGGACAGCGGTTCGGATGCCTGACAGCAGCGGACGAGTTCACGCCAACATTGTGGAAGTAGACGAAGGACATTTAGTGGCCTTCATGCGTAGTCGTTTTGCGGACCATGTTTACAGCAGTGAATCCTTTGACTTTGGCGATAGCTGGAGTGTGCCGGAACCCACGGTATTGCCGAATAACAATGCAAGTGTCAGCGCTATCCGTCTACAGTCCGGCGAAGTTGCACTGGCATATAACCTAAATGCAGCCAATCATGCGGCCTTCGGAAAAGTAGCTTGGCCAGGATTACGAAATCCAGTTGCCGTTTCAGTAACGGAAGATTTTGGCAAAACTTGGCCGATCGGTCGCGTATTTGAACCAGCAGAAGGCTATATTGGGATTGAAAACAAAACCAATAATTCGCAGCATGAGTATCCAACGCTTTATCAAGATAGCCAGGGCGTATTGCATCTAGTTTATGCTTACAAAAATCGTCTTTGCGTAAAATATGTCCGTTTTACAGTGGAAGATTTATTTGGAGAAAAACGGGAGACTGAAGGCTTATATAACCCAACCTCAGGTGAAGGGGTACTGGAATAAGTCCTTTGAGACAAGCATCAATTGAGTAAATGATACCGCATTCTTAATGATAAACAACAAAAAAGGAGAGAATTAAATGAAACCGACAGAATTAAAAGGAATTATTACCCCGATCTTAACCCCTATGAATGAGGACGAAACACTGAATTTAGAAGAATTGCGGGCTCAGGTTGACCGCATGATCGATAACGGCATTCACGGGATTTTCCCTTTTGGAACCAACGGTGAGGGCTACATTTTAACCGCAGAAGAAAAGAAATTAGTAATTGAAACAGTGGTGGACCAAACCAATGGACGTGTACCCGTGTATGCAGGAACGGGCACCCTTTCTACCAAGGAGACAATTGAACAAAGTAAAATGGCGCAGGCTGCTGGAGCTGATGTATTATCAATCATCACACCAAGCTTTGCTGCAGCGAGTCAGGATGAATTATACACTCACTACAAAACGATAGCGGAAACAGTTGATATGCCGATTGTTTTATACAATATTCCGGCTCGGACTGGAAATGCGTTAACACCGGCAACTGTAGGCCGTTTAGCAGAAATTGAAAATATTATTGGAGCTAAAGATTCTAGCGGAAATTTTGCTAATATTTTGGGTTATATTGATGCAGGTAAAAAGAAAACAAACGGAAAATTCTATACCCTATCTGGAAATGATCAATTAATTATTTGGACATTATTGGCTGGAGGGACTGGGGGAATCGCAGGTTGTGCCAATGTATATCCTCAGACGATGGCTTCTATCTATGACCTATTTGTTGAAGGGAAAATTGAGGAGGCGAAAAAGGCCAATGAAAGTATTCAAAGCTTCAGAGCCTGCTTTAAGTATGGCAATCCTAATACAATTGTAAAAACTGCTACCCGTTTACTAGGATACAATGTAGGACCTTGTCGTGCTCCATTCAATCAAGTGCCTGAAGAAGGGATCGAAGCAATCAAAAAAGTGCTGGAAGAAAATAAAGCTAAAGGTATGAAGTAACTGAATTAGCTGCTGCCTCTTTTTTCTATAATTGATAAGTAGCAATGAAATGTATCATTGAGGATAGAATATATATTTGTTGCAGCTTATATATTCTATCCCTCTAATTGAAATAGATGAAAAGCTTAGGAGGGTATTATGACTATTGAAATGATTATTGCTTTGGCAATCACCGCCTTCATGATTGTGTTAATCATGATTGACAAATTGCCGTTTGGTGCACCACCATTATTTGCCTGTATCTTGCTGGTAATTTTTGGCATCGCCGATATTAAAGGAGCCTTTGCTGGATTCTCCAATTCCACGATTATTATGTTAGCTGAGTTTATGGCTATTATTGCGGCCTTGCAGAAAACGAATTTCATTGTGGTGTTTAAAAGGGCCATGTTTGCCATGGCAAATAAGGGCGGCTTCAAATCCTACATGCTGATTATTTTGGTTGTTATGTTGGGCTGCAGCATGTTCGGAACAGGTTCAACCGCCTACTATGTATTAACCATTGGTTTGCTTTCAACGTTACCTTATAGTAAAAAACTTCCTCCTTCTAAAGTAATAATGACAGCAGGTTTTGCTGCGAACCACCCATTGATTCCTTTTAATACAGCCTTGCAGTACGGAATTGTCATCGCTGTACTGGGAGCGGCGGGGCAAGCGGTTAATGTTTCGGTTTTCAAATTTGCTATTGTCAATTTATTCTTATCTCTGGGATTCTTGTTAAACTGTGTCATTCAATATAAATTCTTGCCGGATCACCCCATCAAGGATGAAGATACCGAAGAGGTTGGTACTGAAGGAAATGAAAACGTTTCGTTATTACCTCAATGGAAACAAAATGTTACTTATGCAGCATTTATCTTTGCCGTGGTTGGTATGCTGCTGCAAAGTAGAATCGGCGACGCTGGTTATGCGATGGCGGGTTTGTCGGTTGCAGTTATTTTAGTTGTTGGAGTGTTAGATTTTGCGGAAGTTAGAGATGCGATCAGTGCACCAATCATTTTAATGTCGGCCGGTGTTATTGGTGTGGCAGATGCTCTGGGAAGCACAGGGCTTACTAATTTAGTAGGCGAAACTGTTGCCGGAATGTTAGGTAACAATATTAATCCTTTCATGATGATCTTTGCCTTCTGTATCCTGACTAGTTTGCTAGCTACATTGACAGGGTCAACGATAGGAACAGTGTATGTATTTACACCCTTAGCTATTGCAGTTTGTTCCAATCTTGGGCTGGATCCTACTGCTGCTGCCTGTGCAATTGTTATTTCTGGTTGGTGCGGACACTTCTTACCAATTGACGGAATGCCAGCAATGATTTTAGGCTATGGAAAATATTCAGCAAAAGAATTTTGGGTATTTACGATTCCTCAGTATTTCATTCGGTTGATTGCTTTGACAGTAGGTTCGTTAATTATGTTTCCTATGTAAATTTTTAAGAAAGAGGTACGAAAAATGACAAACAAATTTGAATTAGAACATATTGGTATTAATACGGAAAATGCACAGGAGGCTGAAGAGTTAGCACAACTGTTAAGCAGCATGTTTAATTTAACTCCTCGACATGGACAGAAATCGGAATTCGCGGGTGACTATTTTGAGTGCATGCGTAGTCCTTTCTTAGGTAAAAATGGACATATTGCTATGCGAACAGCTAATTTAGAAGATGCAGTGGTAGAGCTTAAGGAAAAAGGATTGAGTTTTAATATGGATACAGCTGCCTATGATGAAGAGGAAAAGCTTAAAAATATTTATCTAGAGGGAGAATTTGGCGGGTTTGCCATTCACATTTTGAAAAAGTAACACAGATTATGTCTGCTAATTTTATAACATCAGTTATCATCTTTTAAAAAAATAGCATGAGGGAGTAACTGGCAGCGCAGGCTGTGGCAGCATCACCAATCCTGAAAGAAATTTCTGGTGCTGTCTTAAACGGTGAGACTTGTGTATGTTTAGAGCATATACAGGTCTCTTTTTTATCGAATAAAGGGAGGCAATTATGACAGAACAACAAAAGAATGTAAGTTTTTATGCGTTAGACGTAGAAAGTGCTCTATCTGAGGTGAAGGCTTCACCGGTAGGTTTAAGTAAGGAAGAAGCCCAAAAGCGATTAGAGACCTATGGAAAAAATGAATTAGCAGAAGGTAAGAAAAAGAGTCTAATCATGAAATTTGCTGAGCAATTCAAGGACTTTATGATTTTGGTATTATTGGCAGCTGCAATTATTTCAGCGATTGTTTCTCATGAGATTGTGGATTCAATGATTATTCTTTTGGTGGTAATCATTAACGCGATAATGGGTGTCTTTCAAGAAGCTAAAGCTGAGCAAGCTATTGAAGCATTAAAGCAAATGTCTACTCCCAATGCTAATGTATTACGGAATGGGCATACCCTTTCTATCAGGAGCGACGAGCTGGTTCCAGGAGATATTGTTTTGCTGGAAGCTGGAGATGTGGTTCCGGCTGATCTTCGTCTTCTGGAGGCAGCGTCTTTGAAGATTGAAGAAGCCGCTTTGACAGGAGAATCTGTTCCAGTAGAAAAAGAATTGGTTGTTCTTCCAGCAGAAGACATCGGTATCGGTGACCGAATAAACATGGCTTTTTCTAATAGTAACGTTACTTATGGTCGAGGAAAAGGTGTGGTTGTTAATACTGGAATGAGTACCGAAGTTGGCAAGATAGCAGACATGCTGGCACAAGCCGATGAAACGGAAACACCCTTGAAAAACAACTTGAACGAATTAGGGAAATTCTTGACTATTGCAATTATTGTGATTGCAATTATCATGTTTGTTGTCGGAACTGTATTTAATGGAACCTCGTTTGTGGATATGCTGTTAACCTCGATTTCTCTAGCAGTTGCGGCTATTCCAGAGGGACTACCGGCAATTGTAACGATTATTCTAGCGTTAGGTACACAGGTCATGGCGAAACGTAATTCGGTGATCCGTAAGCTACCGGCAGTTGAAACATTGGGGAGTACAGATATTATTGCTTCAGATAAAACTGGAACTTTAACCTTGAACCAAATGACGGTAGAAAAGCTGTACTATGATTTCCATCAGGTGGATTCAGCCGAACCGATTGATTTAACTAACAAGGCTCTGCGAATCATGAATTATGTTAACGATACGAAGGTAGCTCAAGACGGCTCTTTAATCGGTGATCCCACAGAAACAGCATTAGTTAAGTTTGGCTTGGATCATCAATTGGATTTAGCTGCTTGTTTGAAGCAGGAACCGCGTGTAGCTGAATTACCCTTCGATTCAGAGCGTAAATTGATGAGTACAATACACCAAATGACTAACGGAAAATACTTAGTAGCAGTCAAGGGAGCTCCAGACGTGTTGATTGAGCGAACAAACCGTGTGTTGTCACAGAATCAGGAACTTCCAATGACTCAGGAGCAAAGAAAAGAAATCTTATTTAACAATACAGATATGGCGAAGCAGGCTCTGCGGATCTTAGCGATGGGGTATAAATACATTGATGAACTTCCGGAAAAATTGACTTCAGAGGAGCTGGAAAATGACTTAGTTTTTGCCGGCTTGGTTGGGATGATCGATCCGGAAAGAAAAGAAGCTGCTGAAGCAGTTCGTTTAGCTAAATCAGCAGGCATTCGACCAATTATGATTACCGGTGACCATAAGGATACGGCTGAGGCGATCGCCGTTCGCTTAGGAATTATCCGTACTGGAAACGATAAGGCTGTGCTGACTGGCGCAGAATTAAATGAGCTGACAGATGAAGAATTTGCAAAGCGAGTTTATGACTACTCCGTGTATGCTCGGGTATCCCCAGAGCATAAGGTTCGTATCGTTAAAGCATGGCAAAAAGAGGGTAAGGTTGTTGCTATGACTGGTGATGGTGTGAATGATGCCCCTTCATTAAAGCAAGCAGATATCGGTATCGGTATGGGAATCACTGGAACAGAGGTTTCCAAGGGGGCTTCTGATATGGTTCTGGCAGATGATAACTTTGCCACAATTGTTGTAGCAGTCGAAGAAGGACGGAAAGTATTCTCAAATATTCAGAAAACGGTCCAGTATTTACTGGCGGCTAATTTAGGAGAAGTTTTGACTTTATTCCTTGCGACTTTGTTTGCGTGGGACACCCTGCTGCCGATTCATTTGTTATGGATCAATTTAGTTACAGACACTTTTCCAGCGATTGCTTTAGGAATGGAGCCGGCGGAAAAAGACTTGATGAGTCACAAACCAAGAGGTCGTAATTCCAATCTTTTCTCTGGCGGAGTTTTTAGCAGTATTATTTATCAAGGGATTTTAGAAGGTGGTATTACGCTGTTCGTATATTGGTTCTCTCTACGTAATCCAGCTCATACTGCACTAAACATGCCCGATCTTTCATCGCAAGCATTGTATACGTTGCAGCATGCAGATGCTTTGACTATGTGCTTTGCGACCCTTGGATTTATGCAGCTATTCCATGCCTTTAATGTGAAATCAGTTAAACAATCCATCTTTAAAGTAGGACCTTTCCGCAACAAAGCCTTCAATTGGGCGATTTTATTGTCCTTCGCCTTAATGGGAATTATTATTTTAGTGCCGGGGCTAAATGATATTTTCAAAGTTGCTTCCCTAAACGTTGGTCAGTGGACAGTAGTGGCAGCTGCTTCCTTTTCAATCATACCAATTGTTGAGATTGTAAAATTTGTTCAGCGAAAGGTTGAGACAACTCAGGAAAACGGACAAGGTCTTCCTGCAAACAATTAATAATTTTCTGGTGCTAAAAACGCTGCTTATCAGCTTTTTAGTACCTTTTTATTCCTATTTTAATAAGCGGTATGAGAATGAGCGAGCCAATGACTTAAAAAGTTGGTTTCTGTCACGCTATTGATTTTTTCCCCGTGGTCACGTATAAAGGAAATGAGGTGGGGAAGATGTATAGTGGAGAAATTTTGTTAGAAAAAATAAAAGCAGAGCTTGCACTGGGAGAAAAATTCACAGCTGCTGATATCGTTCAGCGCACTAGTTTATCCCGCAGCATGGTATCAAATTACTTAAATCAGTTAGTGAAATCGGGAGAACTGGCGAAGGAAAATACGCGACCAACTCAATTTTGGCTGCCAGAGGTGACGAATGTTTTTGCTGAGGTGATTGGAAGTGAATATAGTTTGCGGCCAATTATTGAACAATGCAAGGCGGCGGTGAATTATCCACCAAACGGCTTGCCAGTAATTCTGCGAGGCAGCAGCGGGGTTGGAAAAAGTATGCTGGCGCGAAAAGTTTATGAATATGCAGTATCCCAGAAGATTATTCTGATGGATGCACCGTTCATTGTCTTGAATTGTGCGGATTATGCGAACAACCCTGAACTGCTGTCTTCTGTTCTTTTTGGTTATGTGAAGGGGGCTTTTACGGGTGCTGAGGGCGAGAAAAAGGGATTGCTGGACGCGGCTGATGGCGGCTATCTTTTTTTAGATGAGGTACATAATTTGTCGCAGGAAAATCAGGAAAAGCTCTTTTTACTCATTGATCAGAAGAAATTTCGCCGTTTAGGAGAGGAGGAGCAGTGGCAGGCAGCCGATATTCGCTTGATATTAGCAACAACTGAAGAAACCAGCAGCAGCTTGCTGGCAACCTTTAGACGAAGAATTCCCTTAGAGGTAACCTTGCCGGATTTTAAGGATCGGACAAGAAATGAGCGGATCCAGCTAATTTTGACTTTCTTTTCCTTGGAGGCTAGACAGATGAATAAGAAAATCTGTCTGCATCCATCGTTAATCGACCAGCTTTTGACTAATGAAGAAGAGGGCAACGTTGGAGCGATTCAAAACAAAATAAGACTCATGTGCGCGGCCACCTATAATCAGCAGGCCTCATTGACGAATCTATTTATTCCCAGTGCTGGATTAGAGCATTACATTGAAATTGATCCAGAGCATTTTGAAATAAAGGACACGCTTCGTACTGATGGTCTGGCAGACCTGATTCATCCATACATAGATGGAAAAGAATTCGATGAACTGGTTGAACAGGTACCACTGCTCATTAAAGAGCTTGAAGCTTTGTTTCCAGACAAAGAATTGTCAGCCAGTGCTGTAATGGTGAGGACACAACTGCAGGAAGGCAAGGAACGGTTCGCTTATTTTGGTACGGAACTGACGGAGCAGCAAATGTACCAATTGGCTTTATTAATTGATCTTTTTAGAGAAGAAGCATCCATTACTGTTCCGTCAATTGAACACAAGCGTATGTCCAAATACTTTAATATGGCAAAAAGATTGTTGGAAATTGTTGAAACAGAAGCGACGGACACGTTGTTGTATTTGCTGGCGGGCTATTTTGTCAACCAATTGCCGATTATTAGTCAGAAGAATGCGTTGATTCTAATGCATGGCAAGCAATCGGCTTCCAACTTGGTGAGGGAGGTCAATTATTTAGTCGATGACTACATTTTTGAGGCCTTTGATATGCCGATTCAGGTTGAGACGAAAGAAATTGTTGCGAAGGTGAATCGCTACGTTTCCCAGGTGGATACTCAGGACGGACTGATTTTACTAGTGGACATGGGGTCTCTGGAAAAGATGTATGAAGAGATTAAGGACAATGTTAGCGGAGACTTACTGATTGTAAACAATGTTTCTACTGCGTTGGCCCTACATTTTGGCTTTGCTTTGAAGCAAAATCGGCCGATGGAGTATTTTACCACCCTGGATTACAGTGACTTTAACGTCAAACCGCAATATTTTGAGGGGATTTCTCAATCACCAAACATTGTTATTTCCTGTATGTCTGGTGATGGCATTGCTGACAAAGTGAAGGAGATTTTTCTGCAACAGGAACCAAAGACGAATGTCGAAATTGTTTTAATGGCGTTTGATGAATTGAAGCAGTTGGAAAAGGAAAGAAGTCTAACTTCCTTTAAGAATACTTTGCTGATTATCAGTACATCAAAAGTTTCAGTGGCAGGAGTAAAAAGTTTAAATATTGAAGATCTGGTTAACGGCAGTCAAACGCTGGACTTTCTTCATACTATTTTTTCCGAAGAGCAGCTGAAGCTTATTACTAATGAGATTGTCAAACTATTTACGATTGAGGGTGCCAGTGCTCGCCTCCGATTCCTAAATCCTGATATGGTCATTAATGAAATCGAGACAGTGATTGCCGCTTTGGAGAACAAGTACCAAGTCGTTTTCAAAAACTTCATTCGGGTAAATCTGTTCTTGCATTTGTCTTCGATGATCGAACGACTGCTGGTGGGAGATGTTAGTGATGGAACATCGAGTGATCAAAGTACACAATTTAAAGAGTTCATTACAGCTGCCACGATAATCTTTGCTCCAATTTGTCAGAAATACAACATTCAAATTCCGGATAAGGAGTTTGAATACATTTATCAAATTATTCATTCGCAATTGAAAAGCTAGTGTTTATTCTGTTGAGCTAGTGTTTGTGACCGGCAAACACTAGCTTTTTCTGTAGTAAAGCTGCTGTAAAGGGGTTTGTAGTCGTTTTAGAAGTTGGCACACCACTTGCTTATAGATAAGTAAAGAAGGAGGAGAAAAAATGGATATTCAATTTTGGCAAGTAGCACTTATTGTGTTGTATGGATTTTTCATCAATTATGACAAGAACGGAACAATGCTGGGGACCTCTCAGCCGGTTACTGCGGGGATGCTGATAGGTCTGATTTTAGGGGACATTACAACTGGACTTTATATTGGTGGAACATTGCAGCTGATGACGTTGGGAATTTCAAGCTTTGGTGGTGCTTCAGTACCTGATTATCAAACAGCAGCTTTGGTAGGTACTTATATTGCTATTACCACGGGACAAGAAGCATCAATTGGAATTACCTTAGCGATACCAGTAGCCATGCTGATGGTTCAATTGGATGTTCTAAAATGGACGACCAATATTTTTTTCCAAAACAAAGCGGAGAAATATGCGGATGAGGAAAACTATAAAGCAGTTGAACTGATGCATTTATGTGGTGTAGCCAATACCATGTTAACTTCTGGTATTCCGGTTTTACTTACGGTCATTGTTGGACCAACTGTTGTAGGAAAAGTTATTGAGTATATTCCTGAATGGTTAACAGGTGGTTTAACGGTTGCTGGCGGATTATTACCAGCTTTGGGGATTGGATTATTGTTAAGATACTTACCAGTCAGAAGCTATTTTGGCTACTTGATTATCGGGTTTGTAGTGGCCGTTTATTTAAACATTCCAATTCTAGGCGTAGCTTTGCTAGGTGCGGCAATTGCCTTGATCCTATTTAAGAAAAATAGTATGGCACAACCTGTTCAGGCTGTAGGAGGGATGGATGAAGATGAATAATCAAGTAAGTCAAAAAGCGAAAAATCGTACATTATTGCGTTGGATGTTAAACGGTGGTGCATCATTAAACTACGAAAAAATGATGGGTCTAGCTTATGCGTATTCCATGATGCCGTTTCTAAAGGAAAATTATCAAGACGATCCAGCAGGCTTGAAGCAGGCTGTGAAAATGCATTTACAATTTTTCAACACTAGTCCATATGTTGCCCCTTATGTAATGGGTGTAAACATGGGTGTCGAAGAAGTGGAGAAGGCAAAGAATTTAGATACCATTATGGCGTTAAAGACTGGTTTGATGGGACCTTTGGCAGGTTTAGGCGACAGTGTTTTTGTAGTCATTCCTTGGACAATATTTGGCGCAATTGCAGCAAATATGGCACTGGAAGGCAGTGTAGTCGGGATCGTCATCTGGATTGCGGTTACGTGGTTATTGAAGGCGTTAGGAATTCCATTGTTCAAAGCAGGCTTAAAATCAGGAACAAGTCTATTGGCTTCAATTGAAACAAAACTAAAAGCCATCACTGAAAGTGTAGCGATTCTAGGATTGATGGTGGTAGGGGCACTGATCCCAACCGTAATAAAAGCAAATTTGGCCTTTACCTTCAAGCAAGGTTCGCTGGAAATGACGGGAGACGAAATTCTTAATCAGATTATGCCAGGAGTGATTCCGGCCTTGCTAGTCTTTGCAGTATATTATTTATTAGGTAAAAAAGTAAAACCGATCTATATTATTTTGATCATTATGGTTTTATCTGTCGGACTATATGCGTTAAATATCTTAAAATAGGGAGTGGAAAAAATGGAAGGAATTATTCATATTCGCGTGGACGATCGCTTAATCCACGGACAAGTTGCAACACAATGGACCAACGAGTTGGGAGCAACCCGTATAATGGTAATCAATGATGATGTAGCCGTTAATGATGTGCAAAAAACAGTATTGAGGATGGCTGCACCACCTAATGTAGCTACCTCTATCATTACTAAACAAACGGCAGCAACCAATATTTTGGCTGGAAAATATAAAGGACAAAAGGTACTAATCGTGGTGAAAAGTCCAGTTGATTTACTCGATTTGATGGAAATGGGCTTGCCCATTCAAACGGTCAACGTCGGCAATATGTCAGTGCGCGAGGGGACTCGTCATGTTCGACCAACTGTCAGCATTACTGAAACTGAAGAAGCGGCCTTCAAAGAATTATTAAATCGAGGCGTTGAAATCACGACGATTATGGTGCCAGGAGATAATAAAATTTACTTGAAGGATGTCATTGTGTAGGAGAGGATCGCATGTACGAAATAATCATTGCCAGCCATGGACCGCTGGCCTCAGCTATGAAGGAATCATTAAGCTTCTTTTTCCCAGAGAACGATCTTTACACAGTTGAAATCGACCAATCAGGAATTGAAAAATTTCAGGATCAGATGCAGGCAACAGTAGAGCAGCTTCAGGGGCAATCGATATTGATTTTTACTGATCTGCTCTATGGAACGCCCTTTAACGTTGCAGCAAAATGTGCTGGTGAATATGCTAAGGAATTTGAAATTATAGCAGGGGTTAATTTACCTTGTTTAGTTGAGGCAGTTAATTTGAGAAAGCAGCAGCAGTCGTTAAAGCAGGTTGTCCCTCAGCTATTGACCGCTGGCGCTCTATCGACCTTCACTCAACAGGCTCAGCTGCGAACGAATGAAGACGACGAATAGAAGGTGAACATACATGACACGCTATGGCTATCATATCGCTCCACAGCAGGGCTGGAGCAACGATCCCAATGGTTTGTGCTATTTTCAAGGACGATATCATGTTTTTTTTCAAAACAATCCGCTAGAAACGAATACGAAAACAATTGGTTGGGCGCATGTTTCCTCTGTGGACTTGATTCACTGGAAGAGGGAACCAATGGCCTTAATGCCAGACCAGGATTACGATCAGGATGGATGTTTTTCAGGGAGTGCAATTCAAGTGGGAGAAGCACTATACCTGCTGTATACTGGACACAAAAATCTTGCACAGGACTATGCAGAAACGCAGTGTTTAGCTGTTAGTCAGGATGCGGTAACTTTTGAAAAGTTCGAAAATAATCCGATTATTACAACACCACCGACAGGAAATACCCATCGTTTTCGTGATCCTAAAGTTTGGCAGGAGCAAGAAAAATTTTACGCGGTAATCGGAGGTGAAAGTCGGGAAAACCTGGGACAGGTTAATCTTTATCAAAGCGACAGCATTACCGGACCTTGGGAATATGTTAGACAAGTTGCTCAAGCACAGACTGGTCAAGGAACGATGTGGGAATGTCCGGATTATTTTACTCTTGATGGGAAAAGGGTTCTGTTGATTTCACCTAAAGGGCTGGATACAACGTACAAAGGCGGTTTCGATACAACGTACTTTCTAAGTGATGAACCAGCATGCTTTGAAGAAATGCAAGTCTTGGATGCAGGCACTGATTTTTATGCTGCAGCGACTTTCTTTGATCCGATTAAACAGCGACGCTTAGTGTGGGGCTGGTTTGGATTACCCGGTGAGCAGGAAAAGGAGAGTCAGCAGCAGGTTGGAGCCTTAACTTTGCCGCGAGAGTTGCGAATAAAAGAGGGCAGCTTATGGATGCAGCCGATTGCGGAGCTTTGTGAGCTGCGGGAGCAGCAACAGAATCTAGCTAATGGGCTGGTCATTGCGGAAACAACTGAAATTATTTTTCAGTCCAAAAATCTGTCTGCTTTCACCCTTAAATTAAGTACTGAGCAGGCTAGCTATCAAATCAGTTGTGCTCATCAGCAACTGACGCTTGAGATTAAGGATGCGTTGAGAGATAGAATAGATAAGGTTTCTCTAGATATGCTTGAAGAGGTCCGTCTATTTCTTGACCGAGGACTAACCGAATTATTTATTAACAATGGGCAGCTTACGTTTACCAACAAGTGTGAGCTAAGGGGCCCGATAATGATAGAAACCAACGGGATTACTAATGGTAAGGTGTATTTACTGGCTTCTGATGAAAAAATCTGGCAGTAGTTTTCTACATACAAAACAAGGGAAGAACGGCAAGTAGTGTATTGAGCTCCAGAAGTTAGATTTTCGGTCTAACTTTTTTTGGTCACTCCACAGTCGTTCTTCCCTTATTTTAATTTTTATTTGGATCAGTAATCTCCAGCAGGCGGAAGGTATCCTCTTCAAACTCAAATTTCAATATACAGCAATTCCCTAAGCGCCCCGAATGAGTCAGCTTACTAGTGTGGGCCCAAGTACTTATAAACTGGCGGCAGCAAGCCCCGTGAGAAACCATTAGGACATGCTCTTGTTCTTCTTTTTTCATTAGGTCAAGAATAGTGGCCGCAACTCGTTTTCTAAAGGGCTCTTCGCCTTCTCCACCAAAATTCACAAAGAAATCGCCATAAGGAAGCGGTGGAATCAGGTAATCATGTTCAGCCTCTAATGCTCCGAAATGCCATTCCTTTAGTCCTTTAACTCGCTGATAAGGCAGATTGGTAATCAACTCCAGTGTGTCGCTTGTTCGCTCTGAAGTTGATGAATAGGCACTACCTAACGGAATATCAGTAAAATAGTCAGCAGCAGATTTCGCTTGCTGCTTGCCCAATTCTGTTAATGGCGAATCACACCAGCCCTGCATTTTTCCCTGCTGATTAAATAAGGTTTGTCCATGTCGCATTAAATAAAGTGTTTGTACCAAATATATCCCTCCACTTTTTCTGATACTCTCATTGTAACCTATCAAAGACTCGCTAAGGCAATAAGATTGTAAAAACTCTCTGACTATAATTGTCAGGTTTGTGGTATATTTTAAGAAAAGATGATGGGAAAGGAAGAAACGAATGAGAATTGAACCTTTTAAGGTCGAATTATGGATGAATGAACACGAAGACAAAGCTGTTTATAACACTGGAGAAACCTGTGTTGATTCCCTAAGTGTCGATGAATTGTTTGAATTAGCTGGCATTAACAAAGAAGAAAAACTAAATGAATTACTGCAAAAAAGACTGACTTACGGTCATATCTTTGGCAACCCTACCTTTAAAAAAGGGATTGCTTCTTTATATACAGGGATCAAGCCTGACCAAGTCTTAACCACTCATGGCGCAATTGGAGCGAATCATTTGGTTCTCTATTCAATGATTGAACCGGAGGATGAAGTAGTAGCGGTGCTGCCAACTTATCAGCAATTGTATTCAATTCCTGAATCGTTTAGAGCAACTGTTAAACGTCACACGTTAACACCAGAAAATAATTTTCTGCCAGATTTAGCTGAAGTACGCAAATTGGTGTCTGACAAGACTAAGATGATCATCATCAACAATCCGAATAATCCAGCGGGGTCTTTAATGGACCAAGACATGCTGCAGGAAATTGTAGCGATTGCTCAATCAGTAGATGCTTATGTTTTATCCGATGAAACGTATCGCGGCTTGACCCAAGCCGAGGAAGAAAGCCCGTCGATTGCTGATCTTTATGACAAAGGAATTAGCGTAAGCAGTATGTCGAAAGTCTTCTCCTTAGCTGGTTTGCGTCTAGGCTGGATCGCATCAACTAATCCTGAAGTCATTGAGCAGTGCAGTTTGCATCGTGATCACAATACTATCAGCTGTGGCATGATTGACGAAGAACTGGCAGGGATTGCACTTGCTAACAAAGACAAAATTTTGGCCCGCAACAAAAAAATCGTGCGGGATAATTTAGCGATTTTAGACGAATGGGTGAAGAAGGAAAAGCATATTAGTTATGTGAAGCCTCAGGCGGGAACTGTTACGTTATTATACTACGATTTTGATCGTCCCAGCCGCGAGCTATGTATTGATTTGATTGATAATCATGGGTTGCTGTTTACACCAGGCGATTGCTTTGAGTTCGAACAGTGCGTACGTATCGGCTATGCTTGCGAAACCGAGGAATTAATTGCCGGGTTGAATAAGTTTTCGGAGTATTTGGCAACAGTTTAAAAAGCAACCTCTCGCCTTCATTCGGTGAGAGGTTGCTTTTCTGTTTGTTAAATAGGCAAGACACTGTAAAGTACAAAAGCCAAACACAATAAAATCATTAGTCCAGAAAACCATTTAAACTGTACCAGCATTGCAATGTATTCACGAATTAAGGCTGAAGGTAAGAAATAAAAGGCTGTAGGGGCTCCGATCCCCTCTGCTTTTAGTCCAGCTTTTCTTGCATAGACAGCTCCGCGCAGAACATGGTAATTATTGGTAGAAAAAAGCACAGTAGGTAATCCAGCTTTTCCCCAATGATCACGAATAACTTGTTTAGAAAAAAGCATATTTTCCAAAGTAGTAGTCGATCGATCCTCCACTAAAATGTGCTGTTCATCCACTCCCTGAGACAGCAAATACTTCTTCATAGCAGCTGCTTCAGAAATTGGTTCATCAGGTCCTTGCCCACCGCTGACAACTAAATAAGCGGCTTTATTCTTTTGATAATATTCTAGAGCTTTATCTAATCTGCTTTTCAATAGGGGTGTTACTTCTTCACTGCGAATACCAGAGCCCAAAATGATGAGGTAATCTACCTGTTTTTTTACGGGAATCATTTGATACATCAAAGAATAAAAGAGATAGCAGACAAAGAAAAGTACCATCAAGAAATCCACCAACAGTAAAAAGATAAGTAGATAGTAGAGAATATAGGGAAGACCTCTATTCCCCATAATAATTAAGTAGAGAAGCAGAGGAACCGCAATTAGTAAGTTAATCCCCAAAAGTGCAGATAGCTTAGCTGTAAAGCTGCGACCTTCTTTAGTGCTCATCGTCTTAGTGTTGACAATAAAGTATAAAATAATTGCAAAGAAAATTAGCGGAAACAGACCGTAAACAATTCCTAATACGGCTGCACCACCCATCTCAGAGGAATTGGCAAGACGAACAAGCATTTCTGATAAGCCAAGCAGTAGTAACAACATGCCGCTAAGGGCAAAAAGCAGCCCTCCCAACATACTACGTCTTTCTTTAACCAATACAGCGCCACAAATTACTAAGAGGGCTAAACAAACAAAAACAGCAAACATTTTTTTCTCCTTTTTCTATTAGATTGGCTCAAGTATAGCAGGTATCTGTTAGATTCTCTTGAATTATGATTGAGTTGAAAATTCCAACAACCTTGCTAAGAAGGTGATTCCCCATAAATGGAGAGGATAATAAATATAAAATAGGTGCTTTGTCCAAGGACTGCTGCTGCCTTTTTCTCCGTTGTATAGATGTAGAATCGGTATTACAGAGATAAACAACCAAGAGGAATTAAAACCGAAATTCAACCAAAATTCACGGTTGGTTTGTGATTGTAGAATAGGCGGTAAATCAAACAACAGCAATAGTATAAGTGCAAAAACCAAGTATAGGATATCTCGTTTGAACCAGCTTCCTTTTGTAAAGTAGGTAATGAGAATGAAGGGTAAAACGACAATTCCTCCCTCAGTCAACAAACCTGAGACTAGTAACAATAAAAAGAGAATGCTAAGCAGCACTTTTTTCTGCAAGGAAATGGCAGTTTGGATAAGTGTAATCAGATAAAGTAAAGAAGCACCTACTGCCAATGTCAGAAAAATATTGTTGTGGATTTGAACGGAACTTTCTGAGAAGTGATTAAGTAAGGTGTTTCCTAGGAACATCAGAAGGGCCCAACCATAAAGACGGTAGATATACGTTTTTTGATTCCTAGTATAATGAAATCCCTCCACCAGCATGTAGCCGAAAAAGACGGCCACACAACGAGTAAGTGCGTGGAAAAATGTGGACAGTTCAGGTGTGATGAACGGAGCGATATGATCCAACGTCATCACAACCAGCATAGTAATTTTTAGTTGATTTCTATTTAACAGAATCAACACCTCTTTTCTAATCCAGATTGGATTGTATAGTTTTTTAATTTTTTTGTATTCAATGGGACTCATCACCTTTTGGTTCGAAGGGATTCTATGAATAATAAGTATGTTTTGGAAGGTTTCATCGCCAATAATTGGGAAGTGTGCAATAAACTCAGAAGACCCACCTCATCAGTTTGTTTTGGTAACTTTCTTTCATAACTCTTTTTTTGTAATTGTGAGATCTTTGGAAAAAGCAGTGGCTTGCCTGATAGCTATTTTATGGGCTCAAAGGATTCATTCCCAGTATGAGTTCAATTAAAAACTTAAATTTCCTAAGTTTTTGTGCACTCTGTCTAGGTAAAATTAGGATTTGTTCCTCCTCTTGTCGTTTCCCTTAATTTTTACTGCTCTTACAGTTTAACAAGCGTGTGTCTTAGGCTGATTTATGACGAAAATCCTGTAACCCGCATATCCAACGCCCAGCCTGCCAACAAACCAATCGTATTTTCCTTTCGTTAGGTGATGCTTTTTTTTAATGATCGATTGCCGACCATCTTATTCTATTGAAGAAGACAAAAAGTCGACATCGAAAGAACCGCTAACTAACTTACAATATCGTCATAAAGCAAAAAGGAGATGCAACGTACAATTTTGCAAGCTGACTCCTGTAAGAATCGATGGTGTTGTTTCAGACCTCAGTTTATTCTTAGGAGAATAGATTGGAGGGATTATTTGGAAAAGACTAAGCCAAAATCTTTATTTTTTAGACTCATTACAACAATAATTTCAGAAATTACTGACCGTATTTTGTTCTAATAAAATAGCTTAAAGAAGCAGTCGTTCTGATGAAAATATTGGCAATTTTTCGGATTATATACTAGCAAAGAGCTCTTTTAAGCAAGCAGCTTTTTGCTATTTGTTCCGAGGATCAGGTGAATATAGGCAAACGGAGTACTTCGAATTAAAATAGAAGAACTGGTAGCCAACTTGGTTCATTGTTTTGTTCGAGGATAAACAGAGGTTAAAGAAGTATTTCTAGAAAATCATTTATGGGAAATTGATAACGGCAATGCTTAACAGGTTGTTTTTCACTTTTTTTCGAAAAAGATTAATTTTTTCTTAAGAAAAAAGTTTGGCAAAACGATTTGCAATTTTTTACATACCTTATACATGAGTAGATGCTGATCAACTGCGAAATCTGTCTCAAATTCAGAAATCTAGCACAAAAATGGATAAGGAGCTATGAATATGACTAAAGTATTGACCCAATATCAGTTGTTTGTTACTAAGAGAGAAAATTTAGAGAAAAAGATTGAGGAATTTTACAATGATACGAAACAGACTGCCTGTGTCATTCAGTATGCTTTAGCAATAATGGTAAAAAATGCCTTTTCTACACAAGACTTCTCTTATTTTGCTAAAGAATTGGTGTGTTCACTATTTTTAACTAGTTCAGTTGAAGAATTAAACTCCGTGCGAAATTTGTGTGTCTATTTTGAAGATTACTTTACTGAGGATGAGTGGGTTCAGGTTATTGATCGTTTATTTGAGAACCAAATAGAATATGCGCAATTAACAGAACAAACACGTTTACGTATAGAGAAGTTGCGTCCGATACTTAACGTGGGGGAACAAGCCGGCGAAAAGAAATTAACCTTAAAGGCTTTATTTAAAGATGAAAGTAGTAAGGGGCATAACTGGAGCTTGAGTAATGTGGTTGCTTTGCGTTCCTCCCAGGAACATCGAGCTCTTTTAAATATTCTGGGCGAATTAACTATTTTTCAAAAAGAAGGAACTCGTCGCTTTACAGAAGTGGTCTGGTTGGATTTTTCTATTGATGAGCGATTTCGCGATTTTGATATCCGCAATGAAGAAGATCCTAACTACCAGCCGGACAAATTAGAAAGAGGCAAAACAACACAGCAGAAACAGAAGACCGATGAAAAGAAACCAAGTGAGAAGGGGCATTCACAACAGAAAAAAGATTTTTCGCAGATGACAGATTCAAGTTTTTCTGAAGATTCTACAGATAAAGGTCAGCCCAAGAAAAAAGATTTGTCCTTAAGTGGTACGAAGCTCAAGCGTACCAAAGAAGAAATTTTAGAAGAAAAACGGCGAATCCGAGGCAAGGGAAAAAATCCCGATCTATTTGGCGAGCAGGCGAAGAAAAGAGAGGAAAAAAAGAAAGAGCAGGAGCTGAGAAAGAAACTGGTGGGAAACAACAAGCCTAAAAAGAATCGGAAGAGGAAGAAACGAAAGTAAAAGGGATTAGAACACCAGTGATAATTGTTTTGAATCTACCCAAAGCAACCTAATTGAACTCCAAGAGTTACCTGAGAGGTTTGTTTTTATCAATGGAAGCAAAGAAATAGGATTGTATTCGCACTATCTGCAAGGTACAATCAATTTACACGCCTATTTGTGCTGCTTTTTGGATAAAATTTTGGAGGGTAAGGATGGATCGTCACGAAAATGCTAAATTAAATTTACAATATATCAGTATGCAGATGCCCTATTGGATGGGATATTCCGTACTAGGAACTTTTACGTCAGTGTTTCTGCTTTCCCGTCAATTCAGCAATGGACAGATTGGTTTAGTACTGGCGATCGCCAATTTGGTAGCAACGCTATTGCAACCCTTTATCGCCTCTTTTGCCGATCGGATGAAGAAGCTGACGTTATCTCATTTGGCTGCTGTTATGGCTGCCTTCGTTGTCGGGTTTTCTCTTATTCTAATTGTTTTGCCGAGCCAGTTTTTACCGGTAGCGCTGATTTATATCTTACTTTACACTAGTTTGATTTTGCTGCAGCCAATCACGATTTCGGTAGGAACCTTCTTTATTAGCCGCGGCTATGGACTCAATTTTGGCGTTGCTCGCGGATTGGGTTCGTTGGCTTTTGCCGGAGCATCGGCAGTAACTGGTGTTTTGATTGAGCGCTATTCTGCCAATGTGATTTTGTATTTGATGATGGGAATTTTTCTGTTCTTTATTGTTGCCACCTTTTGGATTGATACTAGGAAAAAGGCAGGTAAATATTCAGTCTCATTGACTGAAATGGAAGTTTCGGCAATCCCAGAGTTGGAGGAACCTAGCAGCTTACCGGTCTTTATAAAAAAATACAAACGTTTTATGGTCCTATTGATCGGGGTATCGATGCTGTTTGTTTTCCATACTATTGGGAACAGTTATATGTATCAGATTCTGGCGCCTTTAGGAGGGACAGAAGCGAATGTTGGGTCCTCTCTTTCGATTGCTGCTGTGAGTGAACTGCCGACGATGTTTCTATTTACTTGGTTGTTAACCCGCTTCCGCTGCAAGACCCTAATTCGCGTTGCTGCCTTCTTTTTCACGGTGAAAGCAGTACTAATGCTGGCAGCAGGAAATATTGCGATGATTAATGTGGCTCAAAGTCTGCAGATGCTTGGCTTTGCTTTGCACACGACGGCTTCAGTTTATTATACGAATCAAATTATTCCACAAAAAGACTTGATAAAAGGGCAAACGTTAATGGCAACTGCGAATACTATTGGCGGCATTGTCGGTTCCTTTTTAGGAGGACAGCTGTTGAATTTCTTTTCGGTTCAAGCAATGCTGCTGATAGGTACAATTATTTCGGCGGTCGGTACAATTATTGTCTTTTTAGCAGCAGAGGATTAAAAAAGAATCAATCTAAAATATTAGCGACATGATGTGCCTTTAATTAGGAGTCATTTCGCTATTTTTGGCCTATCCGGCAGATTGTTCGCCTAAATTATGGTTTCAGAGTATACTGGCCTTATTAAGAAAGGTGGATAAAAATGACAAGTTATGCAAAACGAACCGACGACCATTTGTTATCTCCAGATAATACTGTATTGACAGTAATTGACTATCAACCAACCCAAATTAACTCGATTAATTCTATGAATCGTTCAGAATTAATTCGCAACACCGAAATCGTAATCGAATTAGCGAAGTTATATAATATCCCAATCGTCTTATCAACAGTAAACGTTGAAAAAGGCTGGAACACTGATACGATTCCGGTTCTAAAACGAGCAGTTGGCGAAGATGCAATCTCGTATGACCGTAGCTCAATTAATGCTTGGGAAGATAAGGAATACAATGAAGCGATCAAAGCAACTGGCCGCAAGAAAATTTTGATCTTAGCATTATGGACAGAAGCATGTTTGACCTTTCCTACCTTGGATGCTATAAAAGAAGGCTTTGAAGTTTATCCGATTGTTGATGCAGTTGGCGGAACCTCTTTAGTAGCGCATGAAACTGCATTACGTCGTGTAGAACAAGCAGGGGCTCAATTAACCTCAATTTCTCAATTGGCTTGCGAATTACAGCGTGATTGGAATCGTGAAGAAACAACGGATGGATTCGATGAGTTATTAACTAAATTCGGTGCTTTTTCAAACTTAAGATAATTTCATGAAGTCGTATCTGATGAGGATACGGCTTTTTTTGTTTGGACTTTTTTCCTGATTTTTTTATTTTATGAAAGATGAAAATGAAAAAATCAGGAAAATTATCCCTTCATTCCCTGCTATACTTCGTCTTGTAAGAAAAGAGGTGCACGATTAGTAAAAAGGATTCGCTTTTCCTTTAAATAAAAAAAGCAGAAAAATAAGATGAGGAAGTATTGATATGGACAAAAAACAATTATCTCTATTCGGCTTTTTTGCCTTAACGGCTTCAATGGTTTTGACCGTTTATGAGTATCCTACTTTTGCTACTTCTCAGCTGCATTTAGTCTTTTTCTTGTTATTAGGCGGTATTTTATGGTTTCTGCCGGTGGCGCTTTGTGCAGCAGAAATGGCGACAGTTGAAGGTTGGAAAGATGGCGGGATATTCAGCTGGGTCAGTCAAACCCTGGGTGAACGTTTTGGTTTCGCGGCCATTTTTTTCCAGTGGTTTCAAATTACAGTAGGTTTTATTACTATGATCTATTTTATTCTTGGTGCGTTATCCTATGTGCTGAATTTCCCAGAATTGAACACAGACCCCTTAATTAAATATATTGGTGTGCTGGTAATTTTTTGGGGATTAACTTTTTCTCAGCTTGGAGGGACCAAACGGACGGCGAAAATTGCTAAGGCTGGTTTTGTGATTGGTATCGTCATTCCTTCGGTTATTCTGTTTGTTTTGGCAATTGCTTATTTTATTGGCGGTAATCCAATTCAAATGACACTAAGCCCAGAAGCTTTTATTCCTGACTTTTCAAAATTATCTACTTTGGTAGTTTTTGTTTCGTTTATTTTAGCTTATATGGGAGTGGAAGCTTCGGCCTCTCACATCAATGAGCTAGAAAATCCGCAAAGAAACTACCCGTTGGCGATGTTTTTATTGGTCATTTTAGCGATTGCTTTGGATGCAATTGGCGGTTTTTCGGTTGCAGCAGTTATTCCTCAAAAGGAATTGTCTTTAAGTGCAGGTGTGATCCAAACCTTTGAATCGTTAATTCTACACTTTAATGCACATTTAGGTTGGGCAGTAAAAATCATTGCACTAATGATTGCCTTTGGTGTAATGGGCGAAGTCAGTTCATGGGTTGTAGGTCCTTCCAGAGGAATGTTTACAGCAGCTCAAAGAGGGTTATTACCACCGTTCTTTCGTAAAACGAATCAGCATGGTGTGCCCGTTCCGTTAATTATGATTCAAGGAATTATTGTAACGATATGGGGAGCGGTCTTAACCTTTGGCGGTGGCGGAAATAACTTGTCATTTCTTGTAGCGATTTCGTTAACTGTGGTGATCTATTTAGTAGGCTATTTACTATTTTTTATCGGTTACTTTGTGTTAATTTTTAAGAAGAAAGATCTTAAGCGAACGTATAATGTTCCGGGTAAAACAGCGGGTAAAATAATAATCAGCGGAATAGGGTTCGTTTTATCAATCTTTGCCTTGCTGATTTCATTTGTTCCCCCAGCATCAATTGCAGCCAATGAACATCGGACGTATCAAATCATTTTGTTGATTAGCTTTATTGTAACGGTTTTGTTGCCCTTTATTATTTATGAGCTGCATGATAAGAAGCAGCACGCTGTTTTGGAAGAGCCTGTTCATATGAAGGCAGAAGAGGTCAATCGGTCTGTTTACCCAGCCGCTCGTGGTGAACATCATATTATTCAAAAAGACGAACATGTTTTAAAACACTAAGGAGGAATATACAATGTTGTATGGAAAAGAAGATCGTGAAGAAGCAGAATATTTAGAACCTATCTTTGGTTCAGAAAGCGCAGAAGTGGATTTACCTAAATATAAATTAAACAAGGAATCAATTGAACCTCGTGTTGCGTATCAATTAGTACAAGATGAAATGTTGGACGAAGGCAATGCACGCTTGAATCTAGCTACTTTCTGTCAAACTTATATGGAGCCTGAAGCAGTCAAGCTAATGAGTCAAACCTTAGAAAAAAATGCCATTGATAAATCAGAATATCCCCGCACAACTGAGATCGAAAATCGTTGTGTAAACATGATTGCGGACTTATGGCATGCAAGCAGCCAAGAAAAATTCATGGGTACGTCAACTATTGGTTCTTCAGAAGCTTGTATGCTTGGCGGTATGGCAATGAAATTCTCTTGGCGCAAACGAGCAGAAAAATTGGGATTGGATATTCAAGCTAAAAAGCCTAATTTGGTCATTTCTTCCGGATATCAAGTGTGCTGGGAAAAATTTTGTGTTTATTGGGACATTGAAATGCGGGAAGTCCCTATGGACAAAGACCATATGTCCATTAACCTAGATACTGTAATGGATTATGTGGATGAATACACTATTGGAATTGTAGGTATTCTAGGAATTACTTACACTGGTCGTTATGACAACATTAAAGGTCTGAATGATTTGGTGGAAGAATACAATAAAAAAACTGACTACAAGGTTTACATTCATGTAGATGCAGCTTCCGGTGGATTTTACGCACCATTTATCGAACCTGATTTAGTGTGGGATTTCCAATTAAATAATGTTATCTCTATTAATGCCTCTGGCCACAAGTACGGCTTAGTTTATCCTGGTGTGGGCTGGGTATTATGGCGCGATCAACAATATTTGCCAGAAGAATTGATTTTCAAAGTCAGCTACTTAGGAGGAGAAATGCCAACTATGGCTATTAATTTCTCTCACAGTGCGGCTCAATTAATCGGGCAGTACTACAATTTTGTTCGTTACGGTTTTGACGGTTACCAAGCAATTCATCAAAGAACTCATGATGTTGCTGTGTATTTAGCCCAAGCGATTGAAGAAACTGGCCTGTTTGAAATTATCAATGATGGCTCACAATTGCCATTGGTTTGCTATAAATTGAAGGAAGAAACCGATCATGAATGGACCTTATACGATTTGTCTGATCGTTTATTGATGAAAGGCTGGCAGGTTCCTGCTTACCCACTACCAAAGGATTTGGATCAATTAGTGATTCAACGTCTAGTTGTACGTGCCGATTTTGGTATGAATATGGCCTATGATTATGTGCAGGACATGCAGCAAGCAATCGATGATCTAAACAAAGCACATTTGGTATATCACAAAAGAAAAGAAGTAAAAACTTACGGCTTCACTCACTAAAATAAAACTCCCCCAAAAAGGCGGTCTTTTGGGGGAGCAGGCTTAAAAGTCATTAGCCGATAAGCGGCAAACCTGTTGGTTCAATTGAGTAATGATGCTGTAGATGTTTTGAAAGGATACAGGATAAACTTGAGTGCTTTCGGTTTCCAAGTGATCCTGATACAAGGTCGTATCGCATAAAATAATGCGTTTAGTACAAAAGAAAGTATCATCTAACAGCTCAGCCAGGTCACTGCAAATCAGATTACTGACGGTGAAGTGTTCACTAAGCAGTTCAGTTAACTGCTGATGATAATAGAGAAATTTGAAATCAGTTGGTGCAGCAATAAATACCTCAATTGTCTCTGAGGGCTGATCAGCTAGCAGAAAACTAACGTGGATAGTAAATTTTCGGATCAGATTATCGTTCCAGCGCAAGGCAAGCTGCTGCTCGTCCTTCCATTGGTGCAGAACCTGATAGATGTCGGCGTACAGCTTCCGCTGCTGCTGGTCTAGGAGATAGATTTTTTCAGGCAAAAAAATCTGTGTATCCGCCCAGGTAGAACGAATGAAAGGTAAAAAGGCCTTTTCAAACAGGAGTTGATCCTCTGACGATAGCTTTAAGGTGTTGCTTAAGCGCTGTGCTAAATGATCGATTAAAGGATTGTATTTAATGTGATTTTGATAAACCACTGTAAAGTCCTTTTGCATCAGTTCTAAACTGTTGCTTAAATAATTTCGCGAATTGAATAACGAGTACACATAAAATTGTTCATCTTCAGTCCGACAGAGTGAAAAATCA
The DNA here is from genome assembly GCF_017377655.1 of Candidatus Enterococcus ferrettii. GTDB lineage: Bacteria > Bacillota > Bacilli > Lactobacillales > Enterococcaceae > Enterococcus_A > Enterococcus_A ferrettii. The sequence goes on along the minus strand of NZ_JAFREL010000020.1, from coordinate 93,697 downwards.
TTTTGCTGAAGACCAGTATGGATCAATTGAAACAATGGAGTATGCTGAGCCAACTCTTTTTCTTCGGAGGTGAAGAAAACAGGGTTGGTTTTTGCTCGCTGCAAACCAATCGCAATTCCCAGTTGAATCAACTGTTTTTCTTCCACTGGATAGTTGCGAGAAAAGAAGTGCCGTTCAATATAATTAATTAATTGCTGGCAAGCTCTTTCAAGAGGGGGAGTAATGGACACTAATTGAGTTTGATTGGTATAACGAATAATTGCTAACAACAAGTAACGGTAGTCCTTTTCAGGGATAATAGTTTCTCCATCTTTCGTTAAATAATTCATCTCAGTTAAAAACTTCATCAGGTCATTGCGAATGGTGTAAACCTTACTCAAGGAGATAAAGACGCTGTCTGCCATAGCCGACCAACTACGTTCACCAGTTAAATATTGACTTAAGATGGATAAAAAATTCGAATTTTGATAAATAGTTTGTGTCAGCTCCAACTGAGAATATGAGTGATCAAAAATGATTGTACAACTGTTACGACCCTTCTCAACTAATTGAATGTGCGGCTCCAGCAGGTCAATAATTGTATCTAAATCGCTTCGAACTGTTACTGGGCAAACTTCCAGCTGCTCAGCAGCATCATGAATTTGAAGAGTCTTTTTATCGTACAGCTGCTCACAAAGATAGACTTGACGGAAGATATTTTTTTCTAAATAATGCTCCAACATAAAAAAACCTCCTTTTTCATCTTTTATTATATACCTGGTTGTGAATTTTTGATGATACTGAAGCGGTTCCGACAAAGAAACTAGCTGTATTTTTAGAATAACTAGTTAAATAAACAGCTTCACCTTAAAAAGTTTAGAGAAAAAATACAAAGCTTGATAAACTAACGTTTAGTTTATAAGTATGACTGGAGGGAAAATAACGTGAAGATCGATGAATGTTGATTAAAATTACCGACAATTATAATGAGAAGAACAGAAAAAAGGCAGTATCTGCTTAAGATACCGCCACAACTTTTTTAAGCTAATAAAGTCATGTCAATGTGAGGAATCCCATCTTCCAGGTATTCTTCAGAAATTACTGTAAAACCAAAGGACTCATAAAATTTTTGTAAGTAGGCTTGACCGGAAATAGTGATGGTCTTGCCAGGAAAACGGTGTTGAATTTCTTCAATTGTTCGATGCACTAATTTTCGACCTAAGTGCTGCTTGCGAGCATTTTGTGCAACCAGGACACGGCCGAAGGTAATATAGTCGCCTTTATCAATAATTCTTGAGTAGGCCTTTAAGCCAGTTTCGTCGGTGAAGCAAAGATGCAAGGCTGCCTTGTCCTCTTCGTCGGCTTCTTGATAGGGACAATTTTGTTCAACTACAAACACGGCTACTCGCTCAATAAAAATAGATAATAATTCTTCAGCAGTTAGTTCGCTGATACTTTTCACTTGGATGTTCATATACGCATTTCTCCTTTTTGTCATTATAGCAAGTCTAAGAATTTTTTTCATGAATTGGCTGATTTTGAGTCAAAAAAGAAATTTTTTTCAAATAAATTTTAATACTTGCTAAATTGATCGAAAGCCTATTAGAACAAGGAGAATATCAGTGGAAATTTCATTAAACGGTCTCGTTTTGTTCATGGAATCGAAATTTTTTTAGCAAAAGTGTTGACAATTAGAAAAAACACATCTAGAATTAACCCAATCTTAAAAAACAGTTTGGAGCGATTGATATGATAAAAAATATTAATACACAACTGAATAATTATTACTTTAGCTATTTTAGATAGGTTTGTATTCATGAAATCATGGGTGCAAACGGACAACGTGTTTGTATCTATGATGGCTAGAGAAGTTTGAGATGACTTTCGCCACGTAGATGAAGATATCTATAGTGGCTTTTTCTATACCTTTATTTTCGGGCAGAAGACTCATTGTAGATGTTTCATCTACAATGAGTCTTTTTTTGGTACTAATTTTCAAATAAAAATTGGTAAGTGAAACAACCGAGGAGGTAGAGAATGAAAAAAGCAATTTCGGGACAAACAAGACTAGCAGGCTTATATGCTCTGCCAGCAAGACACAGCTTTTCACCAACGATGCATACCACGTCGTTTCGCGAATTGGGGATTGACGCTGTCTATCTAAGCTTTGATGTACAGCCTGAGACGTTGGGCCGAAGCATTCAAGCAATTCGCGATTTGGAAATGCTGGGAATCAATCTTTCGATGCCTCACAAAATGGCAGCTATCGATCATGTAGATGAATTGAGTCAAGCTGCTCGTCTGATTGGTGCAATTAATACGATTGTAAACCAAGAGGGAAAATTAATTGGACATACGACAGATGGAATCGGCTGCTTGGAAAGCCTGCGAGAACACAATTTAACGGTTGAGGATCAGAAATTAACGATTCTAGGCGCTGGTGGTGCAGCGACAGCCATTATCACGCAGGCAGCTATTGATGGTGCCAAAGCAATTGATGTCTTTAACATTTGCGATTCCTTCTATCAAACGATAGAACCAAAATTAGCTTTAATCGAAAAAGAAACAGGATGCCGATTGAACCTTTATGACTTAGCGGATGAAGCACAACTAAGTCGATCATTAGCTGAAAGTCAGCTGCTGATTAATGCAACAAATGTCGGAATGGACCCGGACCCAGATCAGCTGCCTATTCCAAATACAGAAGTATTAAGAGCTGATTTGCCAGTGTTTGATGTCATTTATCATCCAGCACAAACCAAGCTGTTGAAAGCCGCTGAAGAAAAAGGGGCGATTGCCATTAACGGTCTAGGAATGCTGCTGCATCAAGGAGCGGCTGCTTTTAAGCTATGGACTGGCGAAGAAATGCCGATAAAAGTTATTCGACCATTGTTAGAAGCTGAAATTAGAAAATAGGAGCGTGACATAAATGATTTTAATTATGAAGCAGGAAGTAACCGAAGGCGAATTACAGCCGATTATTAATAAAATTAAAGAAAATGGCCTAGAGGTGCAGGTCAATCATGGGAAAGATCGTATCGTATTAGGTTTACTAGGAGATCCGGAGATATTACAGACCATATCCTTCCAGCGTTACTCCTCAGTGGAGCGTGTCGTACCAATTACTAACAGCTACAAGTTGACTTCAAGAGAATTCCATCCACAAAACACAGTAGTTGATGTGGATGGTGTCAAGATCGGTGATGGAAGCTTCGTTACGATGGCTGGACCTTGTTCGGTTGAGGGAGAAGAACAAATCATGGAAGCTGCCCGCATGGCAAAAGCTGGCGGAGCTCAAATTCTTAGAGGTGGCGCATACAAGCCTCGAACTTCCCCATACGCTTTCCAAGGGATGGGTGAAGAAGGACTAAGGATTATGCGCAAAGCCGCTGATGCTCATGGCTTGAAGGTAATTACCGAAGTAATGGATGAAGCGCATATCGATGTCGTTTGTCAGTACGCAGATATTATTCAAATTGGTGCCCGCAACATGCAAAACTTCCGATTATTGGAAGCTGTGGGCAAAACAGGAAAACCAATTGGTCTAAAACGCGGTATCTCCGGTACCATCGAGGAATGGTTGAACGCGGCAGAATACATTGCCGTTCAAAATAATTTCAATATCCTGTTCATCGAGCGGGGCATCCGGACCTACGAACGAGCAACCCGGAACACACTAGATTTAAGTGCTGTTCCATTAATGAAAAAATTGAGTCACTTTCCAGTGATTGTTGATCCAAGTCATGGTACCGGTATTTGGGACCTGGTAGGACCAATGGCCCGAGCCGGAGTTGCTAGCGGAGCTGATGGCATGATTGTTGAAATTCATCCTGACCCAGTTAATGCATGGTCAGATGGGGAGCAGTCACTAAATGAAAAGAACTACTTGCAAATGATGAAGGAAGTTACTATTTTGACCCAAGCAATGAAGCAGATTGACGAGTTATCGAAGGAGGAAATCGTATGCTAAAAGTTGAATTACCTAGTAAAACCTATGAGATTCTAGTCGAAAAAGATGCCCTGAAAAGAATTGGCAGCTGGACAGCTGACATTTGGTCTTCACGTAAAATTGCCCTAATCAGTGATACGAACGTGTTTCCCCACTATGGTCAAACCGTCGTACAATACTTGGAAATTCAAGGCTTCGATGTTTACCCTTATGTAGTTGATGCTGGGGAGAAAACTAAATCATTGGTTACAGCCAATGAGCTTTATGATTTTCTTACTGAGAACGACTTCAGCCGCAGTGATTCATTGATTGGTTTAGGTGGAGGGGTAATCGGTGATCTAACAGGTTTCGTGGCTTCAACTTACATGCGTGGCTTAAGCTTTATTCAAGTCCCTACTTCTTTATTGGCGCAAGTAGATTCAAGTATCGGTGGTAAAACTGGTGTTAACTGTGAAAAAGCAAAAAACTTAATTGGAACCTTCGCTCAGCCAGACGGTGTCTTGATCGATCCAAATACTTTGCAAACCTTACCGCAAAGACGCTTGTCAGAGGGCATGGCAGAAGTTATCAAATGTGCATTGATCCAGGACATTAATTTATGGAGACAGCTGCGTAAAATGACGAAGATGGATGACATTTTAACCAACAGTGAAAGTATCATCAAGAAAGCGTTGAATGTGAAGAAAAACTTAGTTGAACGAGATGAATTCGACCAAGGCGATCGCTTATTATTAAATTTTGGTCACACGATTGGCCATGGACTGGAAGCCAGTGAAAACTACGAAATGATCAGCCATGGGGAAGCTGTTGCTCTAGGTATGGTTCAGATGACTCGAGCTGCTGAAAAAAAGGACTGAGCAGAAGGCAATTAACAGGAGAAATTATTCAAATGGTTGAAAAATTTCAATTGCCTTCTGCCTATACCCCCTGGAACGCAGAAAAAATTTATCAAGCAATTATGCATGACAAAAAGGTCAGAGGAGACATGATTCGGATTGTCTTAGTTGAGGATATCGGGAAAGGTCAAATCCACACTGTACCTCTAACAGAGCTAAAAGAATATATCAATGCCTAAAAAAAGGAAAAGGAGAATTTTATTATGGAATCTATTATTTTAATTGGTTTTATGGGAGCAGGAAAAACTACAATCAGTCGTGAGGTAGCTAATTTATTAAATTGCCATCGGGTTGATATGGACGATGTGCTGGTTGAGCGCATCGGATCAATTAGCCAATACTTTGAAAAACATGGGGAAGCTTCTTTCCGTCAGCATGAAACAAATCTGCTGAAAGAAGCCATTACTCAAGAGTCAGTAATAGCAACTGGGGGCGGAGTCATTTTACAAGAAGAAAATCAACAAGTATTAGCGGATAAAAAAGTAATCTATTTAAAAGCTGATCCAGAAATTTTGATTGATCGTATTCGCAATGATGAAGAAAATGTTCGCCCGAATGCAGCGAACAAGAATGATGGTGAAATTAAGGACTTATTCCATTCTCGCGAAAGACTGTATGAGCAATTAGCAAAAATTACGGTAGATACCTCTGATCGCTGTCCGCAAGAAATTGCTAGTGAAATTATCCAGCAGCTGGCATAAGAAAGTCGTCTGTTAAATATGTTAAACTAGTAGCAGATTCAGTGAGAAGGGAGCGAGGAACATGATTGCTCACAAAAGAGATAAACTCCATGTAATAGCCAAAAAATAAGATAATTACATGGAGGAAATGAAAATGACTAAAAATATTTATGATAACGAAGAATTTTTTGAAAGCTACAGTCAAATGGACCGCAGTAAAAAAGGATTGCAGGGAGCCGGTGAATGGCAGACATTGCAAAGCTTATTGCCTGATTTTAAAGGAAAAACAGTACTTGATTTAGGTTGCGGATATGGCTGGCATTGCATCTATGCAGCCGAGCATGGTGCCAAAGCAGTTACTGGTGTGGATATTTCTGAGAAAATGCTGGAGGTTGCCAGACAGCAGACACCCTATTCTACTGTGACCTATCTTAGAGAAGGCATTGAAGAGGCTTCTTTTGATGCGGATCAGTTTGATGTAGTAATTAGTTCTTTAGCATTTCATTATATCCCGTCTTTTGATGCAGTGGCTAAAAAGGTTCACGCATATTTAAAAGATGGTGGACAATTTATCTTTTCCGTTGAGCATCCGGTTTTTACCGCTTATGGAACCCAAGACTGGTACTATGACGAACAGGGAGAGATCCTGCACTTTCCGGTAGACAATTATTTCTACGAGGGAGTTCGAACCGCTCACTTTTTAGGCAGCGAGGTAACGAAATACCATAAAACGTTAACTACCTATTTAGATGGTTTGTTAACCAATGGTTTCACGATCAATCGTTTAGTGGAGCCAACACCGCCTGAAGCAATGTTAGAGATTCCTGGGATGAAGGATGAACTCCGTCGCCCAATGATGCTGATTGTTTCAGCAACCAATTTAAAATAAGATTCCTGAGGCCTTACTAGAAATTACTGGTAAGGTCTTTTTTTGTACAGCTTGTCAGTGGACATGATTAGTAAGAATTGGAAAATGCTGCTGGGAATTTAATATTGAAGAAATAAAGAAACGATTGACTCAAAAACAAGTAGATAGGGCAGCATCTTAGTAAGACTGAGCGATTAAGTCGAGGTCCAGCATTTCATGGAATTAACCTTTGTGTAGGTTTGCTGGTTTCGCAGTAAACACACAGTTGCATAAAAAATGATGAATGACGTTAAAAAGAATACCAATCATTTCAATAATTTGCTGGCATTTTTCCTGCACAGAAAAGAAGGTTTTTAATCGCCCTAGCAGTTCCTTTTTTCCGATAAGGACAGTGCGTAATCCAAGCTGTGTAACTCTGCTGACTCAACAAGCGGCTGTCAGAAATTAACTCATCCTCATAGTTAAAAAAACCGTGCTTAAAGCGGGTATTTCTTTGGCCGCTTGTGTTTCTGAGTAAGTGTATAGACAGTTTATTTATTTCGCTTTCTACCTATTCAGCACATAAGAAAGTACAGCAGAGGTTCGGTGTGCGTTAGAAATGCTAATATTACGAGGCGGTTACTAAGCGACGATCAATTATCTCTTCTAATGCATTCGAGATATCATCCAAGTCTTTTTGGTATACACGTGTGCGCACAATCAGATATTTTTGATGCGACAAAGCTTCACTTTCATAGAAATTGGCTGTACCAATTAATAAATCTGCCTTTTGGGGAGAATCGACAAAGGTTAATTGGTAACGATTGCTGAAGGAGAAGGTTATTTTAATTTTAATGTATTGCTTGAAAGCATCGCTATTTTCAGTAAACACATAAACTTTTACTTCAGGCAGCAATTCCTCCATCGGTAAAACAGCTATACTCACTAACAAGCTAAACAGATGAAATATCTTTGAATTCTTATCAGGCGATTGCATAGACCAATCCTGCCAAAAAAAATTAAATTGCTGTATGTAACGCGGGTACATAACCGCTAAATCCTCTAAGCCGATGAACTTTTTCAAAGCCAGAATAAAATTGGTACTCAAGGGGAAAAAGTTGGCTGTTAAATCCAATTGCTGCAATTTTTCAAAAGCAAATTTCTTTTCTTCTGCTGTTAATGAACGAAAATGCTTCTGAAATAGTTCTAGCCAGAGTTCCTGACTGGCAGTTTTTGCTAAGTTTTCATCTTTAGTTTCTAATTGAAAATAATCAGAAATAGAGCAGTGGACGGCAACCAACAAAAATTGCCAATCCTGTTCAGACCAGCGTTCTAAAAATACAGGTTTATCCGGAAAAACTAGATGACGAATCCATTGTTCTTCTTTAGCGTTAAATTGTAGGTTTTCACCTTTAAATAGACCAGCTCGAGTGATTAATACCCAATAAGCGAAGCGTTCAATGAGGGGGAGATCATTGGGGACACCTAGATAATCTGCTATGTATTTTCCTAGCTGATATATCTCCTGCAAATGTACCGATTCGGGAATAGTGAAGAACTGTCGATGGACAATCCGCAAAAGGATGTAATGAAATGCCCGAATGTTGACTTCCCTACCCTTCAAATTCAATTGATTGGAACAGGAAATATACAAATCAAAAGAGCGTAATTCACGATTAATCTCTTTTATTTTCCTTTTCAGCTTTGATTCGCTTACACCATTCGCGTGGCAAAATTCAATTGTCGAAAAATTTCTTCGCAGTAAAAGAACCCGAAGGATATCATAAGCTAAATCGTCAGAATAAATATGATCGTAAAAAAATTGCAGATTATTGGATGAACGGATTAAAGAAATTGAGATTGTTTTTTTCTCTTTACTAAATTGCAGAAAGCAGTTTTTTTCAGGATACAGCTGTTCTAATAACTCAGCTAATTCAGCACAGGCAGCTTTTAAAGTACTCAAACTCACATAAGGAATGTCAGCCTGAAGCTCTTTATAAGAAATCGGGTTTTGAGCCCGATCTAATACTTCAATAATATCTCTTTTTAATAATGTGTTTTTACTTAAACCGAAAATAGGTATCACCTCATTTAATTTTCATGATGCTTCTTAATACTAGAAATTTTTAAGCAAATTCGCAATATTTTTGCATTTTTTTTGATCATTTTGAAAGAAATTTAAGCATCTAGAGTTTGAGTTGCGTGTATCCCGTTAAGAAAAGATAAGTTTTTGAATTAATATTGTCAATGAAAAGGCTGGTTTTTCTTGAAAAGGGTCATCAAAAAATTCATTTATTCAAAAAAATGACCTTTTTCCACATATTTTACTGATTAGAATGATTACAGCTTCAGTACTTGTCAGTGAATCAATGTCTAACCAACAAAAGGTACCTGCTGCAGAAAGCCGCAGGTACTTTTTTAAAGCAGAGGATGAATAAGTTTATGAAGCATGATTGGAGGAAAAACATATGAGGGAGGGATTCCTGTAGAAAAAAAGCGACGAAGGATCTATCGCACACTAGCATTCGTATTGCTTATGATAATGTCTGTACTGTCTTTTTCTAATCATTCATTCGCTGCTGAAGAGACGCTGATACAAGGGGAGCAAGCCAAGCTTACTGCATCAACTGAATTTTCTGAATCAGACGACATTATCGATTGGTATTTTACCTATACGCAAAAAGTAAATCCGGAAGATCTGTATAAGGAAATAAGATTTCAAATGAAGTTTTCAGAAAATTTGGAATTGTTAGGCGACATAACTGAAATCGAGAAGCCTAAGGAGACATTGGCAACTGATTCTGAAGGCTGGTATTACTTAAAAGAAAACACGCAGTCGGCAGGGGAAAATACCGTGTATTTCCAAACAAGAATTATAGAAAAAAAACAGGACTATACGGTAACAGTGGTACCTCAGTTGTTTGAAAGTAATCAAGAATCCACTGGAGGCTCTTTCCAACAAATGGGAACCCAAGCTACATACACCTGCACGGTAAGTGATAAAACGGTAGCTAATGCTCCAAATGAAGCACTAGCAGATTCCTCAAAAGCAAAAAATGAGGTAGCTGAGCCGAATGTGTCAGAAGAGATCGGAAGTTTGGCGCGGCTAGCCCTTCCACAAAACCTGAGTGGAGATGGCTATGGACAAATCCCTTATGGTGCTAAAGAAATCAGCAGTCTTTTTGCTCCCGTTAATGGGGCTGCTACTGCAATCAGCAATCAACGACCGACAAACGGTGAAAATGATAACCGTCCCTATGATCTTATTGAATTGTCTGGAAGCAGCAACTGGATTTCTATTTGGTCAAACGAGAATAATAAGCTTGATTTCAACAAAGATTTTAGTGGCCGTGTATACATTCAGTTTGATAAAGCAAATTCTGATGGTTTAGCATTTGTCCTTCATAATGATGCAAAAGGAACTGCCGCCATCACCTCTGCTCAAAGCAAGCAGGATGGACAAAATCTAGGTGTTTATGGTCAATATAATGGCAAACTGGGCAAAAACAAATTCGGAAATCCATCGGGTACTGCTATTCAGAATTCAATCGCTGTTGAATTTGACATGCGGGCTAATGTGAACAATGATCCTGGGGATGATGTAGGAAATGCTTTTGATTATAAATTGGCTCTGCCAGCTGGAAAAGAACAGCACATGGCCTATCTGTTTCCAGGAAATCCTAGTACTTACCAAGAACTTCTGATTAGTAGTGGTAATGATGGAAAGGATAATAAGTGGAACGATCCCTATTGGCTTTCTTTAGTTGCTAGAAAGGCTCGTTTACGTCATTACATTGGTGATGGGGTTGAGGCCGTGCAACAAATCAACGGGATTAACAAAGGCTGGTACGAATTTCGGTTTGATTATGAAAAAGGCAAAGGCTTGAATTATTTCCTTTCAAATCCAGTTAATGGGTCGAGAACAACTACCGTAACAATTCCAGAAAAAGATTTAATTACAAATCTGAATTTAGCTGCAACGAATAATACCGCTTATTGGGGATTCACTGCTGCAAATGGAGCGGCACTTGGAACTACTCGCTTTGTCTTTACTGAAACACCAGTAGAGCTGGCATCTGATTTGAAAAATGATGTTAAAAACGTCGAGGGTTCCTCTGTGCAGGTAGGTGCGCTGGATGACTTAGGGCCGACATATCTTCCCGATGGTGATTCAGTAGTGTTTGAATCGGCTTACGAATTGACTGAATCAGACCGCGATTTTACTTTGAACCAATGGTCGGCTCAGGTCAAACCAGAACACGTGGAGATACCTGAAAATCATGAGGTGACCATCAGTTATCAAGTGGATGACTACCCGTCCAGCCAAATAACCGGGAAAATTGATGAGGCTGGTCAAATCGTGCTGGATTCAGGAGATCTTACAATTGAAGCTGGACATAAAGTGAAATGGCAAGTCACTTTACCGACTAAAAAGTTAGAGGGAGAAGAAGCGGTAAAATCTTCTTTCTATAGTACAGTAACCGGTCACTTTGGGTTAGATACTGAGAATCAGAACTTTGACAGCAACTCTAGCTACTTTTGGATAAAAAAGGTTGACCGACCACCTGTGATTGCGAATTTAACCACGACGAGTTCCGATCAAACCTTTACAGATTTTAAAGACAAATTTGGCATTGTGTTCGATTATGCAGATGATGATGCCCAACCAGAAGAGTTAACTTATGAGCTGAAGATAAATGATCAGTCGTTTCAAACGGGTACCTTACAAGACCCAGTCAAAGAACAGTTCACAATAGAAGAAGATCAAGCAATTGACTTATTAAATGGTGGAGCTTTTGTACGTGGAGAAAATACACTGTCACTAACAATTACTGATGCGACTGGGTTACAAGATACCCAAACGCTGACCTTCCAGGTGAAGGGGTATCTAGGATATGAAACGCTGACAGATCGTTTTGCTTGGAAAACATCGAAGGATAAGCTGTCTAGTAGTAAAAAGAATCAAAGCAGAACTTCTGAGATGCAAATTAAAGGCAGGGATACCTTAAGTGATAACAGTCAATCTAGAATTACAGCGAAAGCTTCAGCAATTCAAACAACCACTGGAGAAACCATTCCAGCAAGTGACTTAGTTTTCTTACAAGATAAAGCTGAATTGGAATTGCCTGAAGTAAGTCTATCAATGAATCAACTGTACAAGTATTCCACATCAGAAGGATTACTTCTAAAACTTTCAGATCAAAGTCCAACGGGCACTTACAGCGGAACGATCACTTGGGCAATCACTGATGCACCGTAAAGGAGGAAGGGCATGAATAAAAAGATTTGGTATGGTATTCTGCTCGGTTGCTGTTTCATACTGAGCAGCTTTTACGGAAACTCAGCAATGGCAGCGGAGGACACTACTACGCAACCATCCTATACTCAACGGCAAAGTACAGCAACGATTTCTTTAAAAGCTGAACAAGAATCCGACGCGGCAAATGCTTCAGTATCCGCGGGTTCCAGCGGTAAAAATCATCGTTTGCCTACGACAGGAGAATTGACCACCTTAAGTCTTTCCTTTTTAGGCACCTTACTGCTCTTCTTCTTTTGGCTGCTGGTTAAAAAGCAGCGGAAGGAGCGATCGAATGAAGCTTAACAAAAAAATTCTTTTGTTTAGTGTGCTGTTTGGCTGGTGTTTATTTAGTCAAGAATCGGCTGCTGCTCAAATTGATGAATACGGAGGGCAGACGTCTCTTGTAATTGTTCCGCTCGATGAGGAAGCTCCGCGGCTATATGAGGTATCGGATCTTCAGTTTGGTGATCAATCAGTGACGGACACGAAAACGGAACATCATGCAGTATCCGATTTATCGATTAAATTGCTGGATTCAAGACAACAGCCGACCTCGTGGAGGCTGCAGGTAAAACTTGATGCTTTTAAAAACGAAGCACAGCAGACCTTAAAAGCTGCAAAACTGGCAATCGGCAAGGGCACCTTCATTGATAGCAATGTGGATAACGAAGTAATCGGCTATCCTGTTTCTCAGTTGACCACTGCCTATCAGCCGATCATTCAAGCAACAGGCAAAAAGGATTACGGGTGGATCACTTATACCATTCCGAAAGAACAAATCACTCTCAGCTATGGCAATGAAAATCAAGCCGGGGAGTATACAGCAACAATCAGTTGGCAGGTTGTCAATGCCGATCTTTAAAACAGATATCAAAAAATTGATATAAATAGAAAACATCTAACGGAGGAATTATACATGAAAATCACTAAAATTATCGCAGGTCTAGCACTATCAACAGCAATCTTAGGTTTTACTGCTCAAGCTTCAGCAGCAGAGTTAAATGAAACGGCAAATGGAACAACAAGCGTAGAAATTACGGACTACACAATTGATCCAACAACAGGCTTGCCAAGTAATCCAGGTGCTTTTGCGATCAATCAAGTACCAAGTATTGATTTTGGTCAACACTCATTAGATAGCGTGGCTGCAACCAATGCGTCATTCCAAGGAACCTATGATCAAGATTTAGAAGTGAAGGATGCACGTCCAACTCAAGGCAGCATTACTTCAGCCTTGAACACAATCTCAGGTGTTACAGCGGGAGATGATGTGACACAAACTGAAATTGATGACTCAAAAGCAGCTTGGGAAGGCGCAGTAGCTGCATCTTCTTGGAAAGTAAACGCTGAAGCAACTCAGCTTGATAACATTGGAACTTCTCTAAAAATCGGTGATGTTGAAGTATTAACTGCCGAAGGAACAGTGGTAACTGAAAACTCTGGCCAAACACCAGTAGGGACTAAAGCATATACTTTGGCTGAACCTATTTTGACAATCGCTAACAACAACTTAAATATCCAAACATACGCAGGTACTATTACTTTTACAGCTATTTCAGCTGAATAAATTTGCGTAAAATCCATCTAAGTCACATAACTGCTTAGTGACTTAGATGGTCTTTTTTACATAGAAAATACAAGAAAAATCTAACCAAAATGGAGGAATAGATAGTGAAAAAAATGAGAGCCATTATGATGTTTTTACTTATCACTGGATGCTCAATGTTTATGTTTAGCTCACCTGCTGCAGCCGCTGATCCCGGTGTCGACTACAGCGTAGCTCCCATACTGCCGGACAATCAATTAGACCGGGGGAAATCTTTCTTTGATTTGCGAGTAAAACCAGAGGAGAAACAGACAATTCAGCTTCAAATTGAAAATTACTCAGATCAAGAGCAACGCTATTTTATTGAAGTAAATACAGCTCAAACCAGTGGAAATCTGACGATTGATTATGGAAATACTGACGTCCCAAAAGACTCCATCAATCAACAACCAATTTCAGACTATGTTAAGTATCCGAAAGAAGTGACGATTCCTGCCAAAAAAGCGGGTATTGTGTCTCTAGATCTTACCGTGCCTAAAGAAAGCTTTGATGGGATTTTACTGGGCGGAATTCAGGTAAAGAAGGACTTTGGTAAAGAAGAAAAGCCTAAAGACCAGATTTCTAGTGAATATGCCTATGTGATTGGGCTAATGCTTTCTGAGAATGATCAACCAGTGGAACCTGATTTACAATACAAAGGAATTCAGGCGAAGGAATTGACAAATAATGCTGGTCTAATTGTTTCCATGGAAAATCCTACACCGATCAATATTAAGAAGGCATCATTGACAGCCGATGTTTATGCTGAAGATGGTACTAAACCAGTGATCACTCGTACAATTGAAGAAGGCGGTATAGCGCCAGCATCTCGCTTTGATTTACATTTATTCAATGGAGAAGCAGGAGATACGAAGCCTTTGGTTGCTGGAAAATATCGCTTGGAGCTAAGTGTAGAAGATGACGCTGGCCACAATTGGAAGTTTAACGAACCATTTGAGATTACGAAAAAGGAAGCTAGTGCAGTCAACAACCAAGTTTTCCAGGTTGAAGAAGGCACGAATTATTGGCTGTATATCATTATCGGTATTCTAGCGGCGGTAGTCTTAAGCTTCTTAGGTTATTTCATCTATACCAAACGAAAACAAAAAAGCAATCAATAACTGTTCATTATAAATCAGAGGACTGAAGGCAAATTCATGAGAATGATAAAAGCCTTCAGTCCTTTTGTTTAACAACAATTTTTGGGTGATACTAATTGGATGTTAAAATAATTGCTGTTCTTTTAATTATATGCTCTTGTTTTTTATGTTTAAGGGAAATAGCTTGGAAAAGAGAACTATTTTTTATCGCAGCAAGAATGGTACTTTTAGATAACCGTAATTGCAACTAATTTTTGGAAAAAAGGTCATTTTTAGAAAATTTTTTGGTGTATATAGGAATTAGCTGAAAGAAACAATCCGAGGAGTCTCCGTAAGTAAAAAGCTAGTATCTGGAAGGTTTTATTCAGTGTTTGTTCTTTTGTATCTAATTGGATGTTATTAAGAAAAAGTAAATTAAGTGAAAAAACTAGAATTTTGGTTGCAAGCTTCTCATTGGAAAGAGTAAGATTGGATCGTGAAAATAAAAACAATATAACTTGTTAGGTGAGGCTCCTATACAAACATAAGCTATTGCTCAGAAACATCGAAAGATGCCAATGGGTAAAACAGGAATTGTCGGATTAAGGCTTTTTCCAAAATAGCTAAGATGAGAATCTTTACGTTGTATAGTGCTAAAACTCGGACGATGAGATGACGCTAGGTCAGAATTCTTGTTCGAAAAGGTTTCTGACCTTTTTGTATGAATTTTAAAACTAGTAGAAATAACCGCTCGCTTTCACCTAACTTTGTCGAAGGGAGGTGAAGCAATGCAAAATGTAAAAAAGATCGATTGGTGGATTAT
This sequence comes from Candidatus Enterococcus ferrettii, assembly GCF_017377655.1. Lineage (GTDB taxonomy): Bacteria > Bacillota > Bacilli > Lactobacillales > Enterococcaceae > Enterococcus_A > Enterococcus_A ferrettii. The sequence goes on along the minus strand of NZ_JAFREL010000020.1, from coordinate 78,560 downwards.
TGGACCTTATGCTGTCCTGTCTATCATCGGTCTTTTAGAGGTTTTCAGCGCAAGTTCTTATCGACTCATGATCGCCGGTGCGAATCCTCGAAGTTTATTTTATCGCCAGCTGGTCTTCGTGATTCTTAGCTGGGGCGCATTAGCTCTAACCTATTCTGTTAAACTGCAGCACTTTCTGAAATTAGGAGTAGCTCAAATTCTTTTAGGTTGTTCGGCCTTACTTTTGCTGCTGGTGAAGGTGCATCTTTTTGGAGTAACGGTGAATGGGGCTCAGCGCTGGATTTCGATTTTCGGGATTCAATTTCAGCCTTCGGAATTGGCTAACATTGCTCTAATTTTTTACTTAAGCTATTACTTTCGTAATCCATTGCAATCAAAAAAAGAATTGCGGGCGCCCATTTTAGTTACTCTGTTTTTAGCAACGCTGGTTTTCATTCAGCCTAAAGTAACTGGGGCCTTGATTCTGTTACTTGTGGCCGGAGTTCTTTTCTGGGCAGCGGCGATTCCAGTCGATGTTGGGCTGATTCTAGGCTTTGCAGCGGTAGTTGGCGCGTTGGTAGCTGCTGGAATTGTGCTGCTGTTGGGGAGTCATGATTTACTGCCGCACCTGTTTCAACATGTGTATGAACGAATCGCGATTGCAGGAAATCCCTTTGCAGATGTTAATGGAACAGGGTATCAAATGAGCAATTCCTATTATGCCATGTATAATGGCGGATTCTTTGGTCGGGGAATCGGCAATAGCATCACCAAAAATGGTTATTTGCCGGAAGCAGAAACCGACTTTATTTTCTCAATTATCGTCGAAGAGCTAGGGATGATTATGGCCTTGTTTTTGCTTCTGCTTTTGTTTGTCATTTGTCTGCGGCTGTTTTGGCTGAGCACCCATTGCCAAAATCATCAGGCTGCATTAATCGTCATGGGGATTGGGACTTTGCTGCTGGTGCAGACGAGTATTAACGTAGCCAGCACACTAGGTTTAATTCCTATGACGGGGATTCCATTACCCTTTCTCAGTTATGGTGGAACCAGCTATATGATTCTTTCGGTCAGTCTTGGGGTTGCATTGAATATCTCAGCTAGGGAAAGGAGGTGAAGAAGTGAAGCGCAAAGAGTGGAATGATGCCTTATTGCTGCCGATCTTTTTACTTCTCATTTTAAGTGTTTGGGTACAATATCAGGCAGCTTTGCTGGATGGTCGAGCCGTTCAGCCAGTCATTTTTAAGCAGCTGATTTTTAGCGTGTTAGCTTTTGGAGCGTTGCTGATTATGCGACGGATTCCCTTTCAATTTTTAGTTAAGTTTGCACCTATTTGGTATAGTTTTTCCTTAGGCATCATGTTGCTGCTGCAATGGTATTATGACCCAGCAATGTATCTGTTGACAGGAACTAAACGTTGGCTGCGAATCGGACCGTTGTCGCTGCAGCCTTCAGAAATGGTGAAAATCAGTTTTATATTAATGCTCGTACATTTTACATTAAAGTACGAAAAAGAAGGTCGGCCGCATTCCTTGAAAGAGGATGGGATGTATATAATAAAAAGTTTGGCCATTGCTTTGCCAACCTTTTTGTTGATGTTTATGCAACGGGATTTTGGGACCAGCTTAGTGTTTATTTGTGTTTTGGCAGCTTTGTTTATTGTAGTGGGCGTGGATAAACGGATCTTATTAGTTGGAGCAGGAATATTAGCAATGTTGGGCGGTTGTCTGCTGTTGTTTGTCTTCACTGAGTGGGGACGAGCAATCTTGCAAGCTCTACATTTTAAAGAGTATCAATTGAATCGAGTGGAGGCCTGGATTGATCCTTTCAAGTATCAGGATTCGATTTCTTTCCAGCAGGTCCGCAGTATGCTATCCGTGGCAGCGGGTGGTTTTGCCGGAAAACCTAGTGAATTGGTCTCCATCTATGTTCCTGTACGTGAGTCAGATATGATTTTTACCGTTATTGCAGAAAAAGCGGGGTTTATTGGCAGCAGTGGTGTTCTGTTTTTGTATTTCTATCTATTTTATCAGATGCTGACGGCTGGAATTCAAACCAATAATCGCGGCTGTTTATATTTCTCAGTAGGTTTGGTTTTTGCCTTATTATTCCAGACAGTAGAAAATATCGGTGCAGCTATTGGAATCTTGCCGTTAACGGGTATTCCCTTGCCTTTTTTGAGTCAGGGTGGAACCTCCATGATCACAGTGTGTGTTGGATTGGGAATTGTCCTAGGAATGGAAAAGCCAAAAAAAGGCCGAAGAGTGGCAGCTCTATCGACCCCAAAAAAGATAAACTGAGAAATTCTCAGTTTGACTTATCATAATAGAGGACCAGTGATTTGGCAAGCGAGAGTTTCCCTTCAAATAGAAAGGAAATAAACGATGAACAAGGGACAAAAAGCAACGATTTTGGTTCTGATGCTCCTAGTTGCAGCAGTCAGTTTTGTCTCCTTTGAGTTTCTCGAGGGTTTCACAGCTGAAAAAAAGACGAAGACTGTCAAAGAGGAAGTGCCAGAGCTTCCCGTACCTGCGGGGGTACCGGAGATTGTGAACTTCACCCTAGTCGGGTCGGATGCTCGGCCTGATGAAGAAAGCGGCCGCTCCGATAGTTTAATGATTGGCCAGTACAATCGCCGGACCAAGCAGCCTAAATTGATTTCAATCATGCGAGATTCCTATGTGGACATTCCTGAATATGGGAAGGACAAAATCAATGCTGCTTACTTTTACGGTGGTATGCCCTTGCTTGAGGAGACATTAAAAGATAATTTTCAGGTAAAAACACCTTACTATATTAGTATGACCTTTGATAAATTTGTCGATTGCATCAATGATTTGTTTCCCAAAGGGGTGACGATAGATGCTCAAGAATCCTTTGAATTAGATGGTGTGACTATCGAAAAGGGAAAACAACAAATGGACGGCAACACATTGCTGCAATACTCTCGTTACCGTGGTGATGGTGAGGGAGATTTTGGTCGGATTACGCGCCAGCAGCAGGTAGTAAAGGCTTTATGTGAGCAGTCTAAAGGTATCACCACATTAATGAAGTTACCAAAGACGATTGGTAAGCTGATGGGCAGCATGGATACCAATATTCCTAACACGGTATTGATTGCCTGCGGATTGGACTTCATTAAAGGGGTTGAAAAGCCAGTGGAGACATTGTCTATTCCAATAGAGGATAGCTGGAGCTACAATGATGATACTCCAGCTGGTAGTGTGCTGGAGATACAATTGGATAAAAATCAACGGGCAATTGCTGATTTTCTAAAATAAAATAGCTTCCCTCTGCCACTGAAAATCGGCAGAGGGAAGTTTTTTTATAGTTCTACGCCGCAGGTTTTCTCGATTTCTGCAACAAAGTATTGTTCTAATTCTGTTGATAGCGGACCACGAGTACCATTGCCAATCGTTTCATCATCAATGGTAGTGACAGGTGTTACCTCAGCCATAATACTGGAGATAAAGACTTCATCGGCCTGCTTCAACTCTGCTAAGCTGAATACTCGTTCTTCGACAGCAATATCATTTTCCTTTGCCAGCTTCAAGATGGTTTGTCGAGTAATTCCGTTTAAAACAAAATTATTTGCCGGATGAGTAATCAACGTATTATCCTTAACGATGAAAACATTCGAATGCGAGCATTCGGTTACGTGATCTTCATCCCGATACAAAATGGCTTCGTCAGCACCAGCCTTAGCCGCTTGATTTTTTGCTAAGACATTGCCTAATAAATTCAAACTTTTAATATCACAATGCAGCCAGCGATCATCTACTGCTGTAATCGCAGTAATGCCTTTTTCAAAAGAGGCAGGATCACGAGGTGCTGCCATGGAAGTAGCCATTAAAACTGGTTCATTGCTAGGCAAGTAAACGTGATTTCTCGGCATTTGAGTGCCGCGAGAAATCTGTAAATAGATCATTCCATCACCTAATTGATTGGCAGTGATTAATTCAGTTAACTGTTCCTTCAGCTGTTCCTTAGTATAAGGAATCTCCAAGTCAATCAATTCAGCACTATGAAACAGGCGGGCAATATGCTCATCAAAGGTAAATATACAGCTTTGATACACTCGAAATCCTTCATAAATTCCATCGCCAAACTGATACCCCCGGTCTTCAATATCCACTTTTGCTTCCGTTCGCTCAACTAGCTGACCGTTTAAAATGACCTTCATTTGTTTTCCTACTTTCTTTTTTATAATAATAGACAAAGATTTTCAATTACCAAACGATCAACACAAAGCCTTTCCCGTTGGAATGTGTCTATTGGCTTCTTCTTACCAATCATCCTATAGCATTACAATATATTCTATTGATTTCAAGCAGTTTCTATAGTTGATGCAACCATAGAGCAGCATCGTTTATCGTTTGAGTGATAAAAGCATTCTTCCCATCGTTGTATGTTTTCCTATCTTCGTCGTAAGGGTGCTTAGCAGCTAATTCTACTTTTATGGCTTCGTAAGCTTTGGCGACAGAGGGATGTACATTTAAATAGTCCCGAAAATTTATATGGTTCTGCCACTCACTACTATCGGCTTTCACTATATGAATGTGATGAGTGGTAATTCTATCCCCCGTTTTCAATTGCTCATAGACATTTAATACGGCAATTCGTTCAACGATAAACCACCCTCGATAGGAAAAATTGTTTTCTTCTAATTCGGGAATTAGCGGTTTTAATACCTCAAAATCAGCTATGGCAACGGCAATATCTATAATCGGTTTCGCTTTTATATTTTTAATTGAGGTACTGCCAATATGCTGTATATCTATTGCCATCGAACCGAAGATTTTCCAAAGCCGCTGAATCGTCTGAGCAGCTATCTTTTCCCATTCAACGTCATGGTCAATGAGTTCGGTTGTATTTCGTTTTAACCCTAATGACATATTAGACCACCCCTTATATTGACTTCCCAAATACTAGGACACCTTAACTTGCTTCACATAAAAAGGCTATTGACAGATTGAATTTTTCTCAAGTTATTTTCTGGTATAGGTCAGAAACAGGGCACTTCTCTCTTATCATAAGTTACCTATAAGTAAAGGTCAATGCCAATTCTAGTGGACAACTTCCCGTTAGTACTGGCAAAAGTGCAGTCATTTCCTATTGACTTAGAATGAATTTCAAGGTTTACACTACCTGTAAGCAATAAAAAGAAGGAGAAGCATGAACTAGATTAAATTCACCAGCTTTAGATTTACAATTAACTAAAGAAGAAGTACAGTTTTTAGAGGAGCCTTATTTACCCCAGCAAGTCGTAGGTGCGATTTAGCTATAATATATAATAGAAGAAAAAAGAAAGGAGGTCGAGGATGGAAATCCGTTTATTGCGCTATTTTTGGACCGTCGCAGAGGAAAAAAATATTTCAAAGGCAGCTAAGCTGTTAAATATTACTCAGCCTACCTTGAGCCGCCAGATGAAGGAACTAGAGGAATCAGTTGGCGTGGCGTTGTTTCAACGAATGAATAACCAACTCTCCTTAACTGAAGAGGGAATTTTTTTAAAGGAACGGGCTGCGGAAATTCTGCAGTTGAATGATAAGCTGGATCAAGCCTTCCGTGATCAAAGGAACAAACAGCTGAGCGGCAGCTTTTCCATTGGCTGTGTCGAAGCAGATAATTCAGATACCTTGTCCCTGATGATTGAAGAACTTGTTAGCGATTATCCTCAGGTTCGTTTTAATTTGGTGACAGGTACCAGTGAAGACATATCTGATCGACTCGATAAAGGAATTCTGGATTTGGCCCTTCTGCTAGAGCCGATCAATACGAGCGAATATGAATCCCTTGTGCTTCCACGAGAGGAAAAATGGGGACTTTTAGTCTCAAAGGAAACTTTTTTGGCTCAAAAGACCATGATTACGCCGCGAGACTTAAAAGGGATTCCCATTTTGTCTTCGTCTCGAAAAGAAGTTCAGGAGCTGATCGCTCAATGGTTAGGAGCGCCCTTTGAAGAACTGAATGTGGTAGGTACTTACAATTTAATTTTCAATATTTTTTCTTTAGTAGAAAATCGAGTAGGCTCAGCTTTAGCGATTGAAGGTGCGACGACGCATCGAGATCTTCAGCAGTTTCGCTTTGTTCCCTTGGAGCCTGAATTGAAAACGCATGGTGTGCTGGTTTGGAAGCGGCGTATCCATACCCCGGTAGTTGACGAACTGATTCGCCGTTTTACCTATGCTTTTCAAGCATAGGACTATGATTCAAGAAGTATTAGACGAATAAGCTGGAGCGCTGTAGGATGAAGGTATCATCTTAGAGCGTTTTTTTGTGAAGGAGGTGTTCACTATGGAAGCAGTCATTTATTTTTCTCGGCGAGGTGAAAACTTTGTTAGTGGAAGAATGGAAGAATTACTCATCGGAAACACAGAAGCTGCTGCAACGAAACTTGCCGAAACGTTGGGCGCTAAGCTGTTTGAACTAGAACCCGTAACGCCTTATCCGAACGACTATCAGGAAACGACAAAGCAGGCGGAGCATGAAAGACAGCAGCAGTTATACATCGCTTATACAATAGAAAACTTGCACTTAACGGATTATGAAACGATTTATTTAGGCTATCCCAACTGGTGGGGCGGATTGCCGCAAATCGTGGTTTCCTTTTTACAAGACAACGATTGGCAGGGCAAAACGATCTATCCTTTTTGTACTCACGAAGGCAGCGGCATGGGCAGCAGTGTGGAGGAGCTGAAGCAGCTTTGTCCTACAGCAATCATAAAAGCAGGTTTGCCTATCCGAGGTTCCCGAGTGGATCGTTCGGATACGGCGATTAAGAATTGGCTAACAACTATTGAAGCTTAATGGAGGAATGCATAATGACAAAGCACGAAGACGTAAAAAACGGAATCATCTTTCCAGTCGGTGAAAAAAATGATGCCTATGCCCAATACTTCATTGGTCAAAGCTATTTGCAATCACTAGTGGCTGATCCAGAGATAAGTGTGGGAGTAGGGAACGTGACCTTTGAGCCTGGCTGCCGCAACAATTGGCACATTCATCATGACGGCTTCCAGCTATTGCTGGTGACTGGCGGTGAAGGCTGGTATCAAGAAGAAGGCAAGACAGCCCAAGCGCTAAAGGCCGGAGATATAATTGTTACCCACGACGGAGTAAAGCATTGGCACGGTGCAGCTAAAGATAGTTGGTTTGAACATATCGCAATTACTGCTGGCACGCCAGAATGGTTGGAGCCAGTTACTGATGAGTTGTACGATCAATTAGCAAAATAAAGGAGCGGATACAAATGGCAAAACAAACAGCAGGCAGAGACCAATTAGGTGAATTTGCCCCACAATTTGCAGCGTTAAATGATGATGTTTTATTTGGAGAAGTGTGGGATCGAGAGGAACAGCTTTCCGCTCACGACCGCAGCTTAATTACTTGTTCTGCTTTACTAGCAATGGGCGCTCCCCAGCTGGAAGCGCATCTGAACATTGCCAAACAAAACGGTGTAACCAAAGATGAGATTGTCGAATTAATTACTCATTTGGCTTTTTATGCAGGATGGCCGAAAGCATGGTCAGCCTTTGCATTGGCCAAAGAAATTTTTGGTGAATAAACTAAAAGGTCCTTCACGAACTGGTTCGCTGGTTCGTGTATTTTTTTGCAATGCGGGAGTTGTTCACTTCGATTCCAATTTTCTAAAGCAAACAGTATTTCTATTAAGGTTGGCAGCTGTAGCAGGGTTCATTCGTTTGGGGGCAGAAAAAATAGTGTTAGAAAAGCCCTTCTTGTCTAAAAGAGGGCTTTTTCACCAGGTAACATATCTGTCCACTCAATGATTCATTTGGATAGTTCAGCTACTTTTTCAAAATATGGATACTCTCACTAAAAGATTGTTCTTTGTCAGCTGGAATCCCCGCATCGGTAATCAGCCAATCAATGTCCTCCAATTTGTAGAAGCCATAAAAATCTTTTTTATCCAATTTATGATGGTCTGCGATAATGAATTTTTCTTCGGCGCTGTTAAGGGCATATTTTTGTGTTAAGCCTTCATCTTCATTAGAAGTGAAAATGGTCGCCTGATTTAATCCGTTCACACCAATGAAGCTTTTTTGGACATGAATACTTGAAATGAAATCGTTGGCAATGGTCCCGACAAAAGCCCCAGTTTTACTCCGATAAGCCCCACCAATCAGAATCAATTCAAAGCGAGCATCATGCTTAAACTTATTGAAGACATGGATAGAATTAGTAATTATTTTGGCATAGTCTACGGTTAAGTAATCATAGACCAGTTCAATAGTGGTTCCCGGGCCTAAAAAAATAGTTTCGCCAGCGGAAATATTTTCAGCAATGATTTGGGCAATTTCAATTTTTTCTTCCAAATGGATTTTTTTCTTTTCTCGGTGACTCAGTTCAATAGAAGTTAATGTATCTTTATCCAGCATTTTAGCGCCACCATGAATCCGAATGATTAATCCCTTATCTTCCAATTCTTGAAAGTCTCTTCGAACGGTCATATCAGCCACTTGAAGTTTTTCAGTAATATCAGCTACTTTTACGATTTTTTTCTCAGTTAGTAATTCTAGCATGATTTTTTGTCGTTCTTCCTTCAGCATTCTACTAAACTCCTTTATATAAGATACAATTTGTCCATAAATGTTTGTTTTAATCATATGTTGTTTGGAGTTGTTTGTCAAATAGTTTTTCTATTCAGTAAAAACCTGTTGACAAGTGCCGTTGCTCACTATATGATATGTTTATAAAGAACACAAACAAACACCATCAAACATAAGGTGTTCCTAAATTGAGGAGGAAAAGAAATGAATAGAGAAGAAGCAGCAATGGTAGGGTTTGAAGTAGTAGCTTTTGCAGGAGAAGCGAGATCTAAATTAATGGAAGCGCTTGATGAGGCAGAGCAAGGAAATTTTGCAGTGGCAGATGAGTTAGTTGAGCAGGCTCAGGCTAGCTTGATGGAGGCGCATAAATCACAAACACAAATGTTGGCTGCTGAAGCGAGTGGAGAGAATATCGAAGTTGGTTTTATCATGGTGCATGCACAGGACCATCTGATGACAACGATGCTGCTGAAGGATACAATCAAGCACCTATTTAATATTTATAAAAAGGCTTAACGATTAGGAGGGGAATCAATGAAAGCAATAGTTAACAAAATTGAGAAAATGAAACCTGTTTTTGAAAAAATCTCTAATAATCCCTATCTTCGCGCGATTCGCGATGGATTTATCAGTTTAATTCCAGTCATTCTTTTTTCCAGTTTCTTCATATTAATTGCTTATGTGCCCAACGCCTTTGGATTTCATTGGGATACATCTATTGAAACAATTCTAATGAAAGCTTATAACGGCTCAATGGGAATTTTGGGACTGCTGATGGCAGCCACGGTTACCAAGAGTTTAACTGAAAACTTCAATAATAAATTACCAAAAACAAATCAAATCAATAGTGTCTCAACAATGGTTGCAGCAATTATCGGGTTTGTTATTATTGGTGTTGACCCAATTGAAGGTGGATTCTCCACTGGTTTCATGGGAACCAAAGGCTTATTGACTGCCTTTGTTGTTGGATTTATTGTACCGAATGTTTATCGTTTTTGTGTAAAAAATAATATCACAGTAAAAATGCCAGAGGAAGTTCCTGGAAATATTTCGCAAACCTTTAAAGATCTTATTCCTATTACATTATCGACTGTTTTCTTTTGGCTGTTTGATTTAGGCTTCCGTACTCTTACAGGGGCTGGATTTTCAGAGAAAATTATCGAAGTATTCCAGCCGATCTTTAGTGCCGCTGACGGATATCTTGGCTTAGCACTGATATTTGGTGCGATGGCATTCTTCTGGTTTGTTGGGATCCATGGTCCATCGATTGTAGAACCCGCAGTATCTGCGATTTATATTACCAATGTTGAATTGAACATGCATCTCTATCAAGCTGGCGAACATGCACCGAATATTTTGTCCCAAGGAACGCAATACTTTGTAGCGACCCTTGGAGGAACAGGTGCGACGCTAGTCATCACGTTAATGTTTGCTTTTCTAGCTAGATCCAAGCAGCTTAAAACAATCGGACGTGCATCATCCATTCCGGTACTCTTCGGAGTAAATGAACCGATGCTGTTTGGTGCACCCATTGTGTTAAACCCAATCTTTTTCATACCATTCATCGCAGCGCCCATCGTGAATGTTTGGTTATTCAAATTCTTTGTTGATTTCTTAGGAATGAATGGGTTTATTTACAACTTGCCTTGGACAACACCGGGACCGCTTGGATTAATCATGGGAACAGGTTTTGCCGGGTTAGCCATTGTCTTGATGGTGGTCTTGCTAGTTGTAGATTTTCTGATCTATTTCCCATTCTTCAAAGCATATGACAATGAATTGGTTGCCAAAGAAAGTAACGAAGAATCAGTGAACGAAGAAATCCAAGTCGTGGAAAATCAAGTGGCTCAAGAAGTGGCTTCTGTGATGAAAGAAGCAGGCAGCAAAAAGAATGTCTTAGTACTTTGTGCCAATGGAGCGACCAGCTCGATGCTGGCAAATGCGATTAAAAAAGGCGCAAAGGAAAAGGGTGTAGCGGTAGATTCGACAGCGATGGCTTATGGTCAACACAAAGACTTGATTAGCGAGTTTGATTTAATTGTACTAGCGCCGCAAATGGCCTCAATGCTGAAAGAATTGCAAGAAGATACGAACGGCAAAGGAACCCGAGCAGTTTCAACAACGGGTGCGGAATACGTCGCTTTAGCAAAAGCACCTGAGCAAGCCATTAACTTTGTTTTTGAAAGTTTAGCCTAAGGAGGAATTAGATGCATAATTTTCCAAAAAATTTTATCTTTGGTGCCGCAACCGCTGCTTATCAAGCAGAAGGGGCAGTCAATGAAGGAAAAAGAGGAAAGAATTACTGGGATGATTACTTAGCTGAGCAAGGAGTATTCGATCCTAGCACTGCCAGCGACTTTTACCATAAATATCCTGAAGATTTAGCTTTGTGCAAGGAATTCGGGATCAATGGTATTCGGATTTCAATTGCTTGGACGAGGATTTTTCCACAAGGAACTGGTGAAGTAGACCCGGCAGGTGTAAGCTTCTATCATCAATTGATTGATGCCTGTCTTGCAAATGGTGTGGAACCGTTTGTTACCCTTCATCATTTCGATACACCAGTACCTTTATTTAAAAAAGGGGACTGGCTGTCTACTGAAATGACTGCCGCGTACGTGGAATTTGCTGCATTTTGCTTCCAGGAATATGGCAGTAAGGTAAACTATTGGATTACGATCAATGAACCTTGGTCAGTAGTTGCTGGACAGTATATCATTGGGCATTTTCCTCCTAATTTACAATACGACTTGCCTAAAGCGATTCAATCTATGCACAATATGATGGTGGCTCATGCCCAAGTCGTGAAAAAATTCAAACAGTCTGGTCAATCGGGTGAAATTGGGATCGTGCACATTTTAGAGTCTAAGTATCCAATCTCTAACTCAGAAGCAGATAAATCGGCAGCGTTAAAAGAGCACGTTCTAGCAAATCAATTCTTATTAGATGCCACGTTCAAGGGGAATTACTCGGAAGATACTTGGTCGATTATTTCTGGCATTTTAGCCGAAAATCAAGGAGAATTGCGAACCACACCGCAAGAGTTTGAGGATTTACAGTTTGCTGCAGAGCAGATCGATTTTATGGGAATTAATTATTATGCCAGTCATTTCTTGCAGGCTTATTCAGGTGAATCACAAATTCACCACAATGGGACTGGGGAGAAGGGCAGCAGCGTCTTTGCGTTAAAGGGTGTTGGAGAACGAGTAAATAATCCAGCGATTCCGACAACCGATTGGGATTGGCCAATCTATCCTCAAGGGCTAGAGGACATGCTGGTTTTTGTTAAGGAACGGTATCCCAATTACAACAAGCTGTATGTGACCGAAAACGGCATGGGGGATAAAGACAAGCTTGTTGATGGAACAGTAACCGATACAGCCAGAATTGATTATGTTCGTTTGCATTTGCAGGCTATTTTGAATGCTGTTGAAAAGGGAGTTAAGGTAGAGGGTTACTTTATCTGGTCCTTAATGGATGTTTTTTCTTGGACGAATGGGTATACCAAACGCTATGGGCTATTCTATGTTGACTTTGATACACAGGCGCGTTATCCAAAAGAAAGTGCGTATTGGTATCGGAAAATGAGTCAAAGCGGACAGCTATCTTAGAAAAAACGGCTCAAACCAGTTAAATCAAGCTAATCAGAATTCATTTGTACTTCTGGTTAGCTTTTTTTTGGTTCATTGAAACGATATTGGAAAATGGTGTGGAAACGATTAGGAAGTAATGCTAAACTGAGATATACCTTTAGTGGAAGTGGATGAAGTATGGTACCTATTTATATTTGTGACGATGTCCAAGAAACACGGGAATACCTGAAAAAGATTATTTCGAATCTCATCATGATTCATGATTATGATATGGAGATTGTTTTAGTGACTGGTGATCCTAAAGAAGTTCTTGCGCACCGCCGATCCCATGCGATGCGTTCGATTTATTTTTTTGATGTCGATTTAAAGCATGAAGAATACAACGGGTTTTCATTGGCCAAGGAAATGCGTGCACTAGATACGCGAGGGTTCCTAATCTTTATAACGACCCATGAAGAGCTGATTTTTGAAACCTTTAAATATCGTTTGGAAGCAATGAGTTATTTATATAAAGATGCTCCCGAGAAGTTAAATGGCCAATTAATGGAGTGTTTAGTGGATATCCAGCAGCTGTTAACTCAGGAGCTAGGGGATTCGCAAAGTTATTATACGGTAAAAATTGCTGATGCCAGTTATCAGCTGCCAATGGAAAGTATTTTATTCTTTGAAACCGTAGGGGCACACCGAGTGGTTCTCCATACTGAGAGCCGCTTATTAGAATTCCGAGGAGAATTAAAGAAAATTGAACAACAGCTTTCGGAGAAATTTTTGAAGATTCACCGTTCTTATTTAGTACAAAAAAGTAAGATTCAGCAGGTTAATTATTCTGATAATACCGTAATTATGGAAAATGGATCGGTTTGTCTAATGTCGCGGGCTGGTAAAAAGCTGCTGCGAAGTTATTTCGAAGGGAGTGAAGGATAATCAGCTTTTTAATGAGTATGGGAATCTTAACGTACATCTTTATGACTAATTTTATTCTAGAATACCTATTGGTTTATTTTGTATTCAAAGAAAAAAGTAAGAATCCATTTACTTGGCTGTTGTATTTGCTCATGTCTGTCCTTTTGGCATTTTTGACGTATGCGCTAGCTGATTTACCATTAGCTGCTTACATTTTGGTCCAAGCTGGCGTGGCAACTGGTCTTTCCTTATTGCTGCATCAGTACATTTTTAAGGTGGTAGATTGGCGAACCATATTCTTTCTAGCAATTTTTATAACGTTGGTTACCTTAATCTTCAATAGTATCTACAAAGCGATTATTTTAGCGATTGCTCCTGGTACTTCCCCAGTGGTGATGAATTTTCTAGGTACAACGATCGTCTCCTGCTTCATTTTGCTGTTGTATCGGATCTTGTCCAAAACGCGCGTTTTTTTTGTATTGCGTCGCATTGTGGATTATCCGAGACTTGCTTTAATCATTGGCTTGATTGTCAGCGTTTTGAATATTTTGATCGAACTGGTTAAAATGACCTTCTTCCTAAATGATTATTCGTTCTTGGTGACGGCACTGTATATTCTGAGCTACAGCATGGTGATTGCGGTGTATATCTTTTTGTTGAGGGAATACCTGAGAGAGCAAAGATTGAAAGAATCTGAAGCCTTAATATTGCAGCAGCAGGCGTATCTGCAACGGTTGGAAAGTATTCAGTTGGATCTGCGAAAAATTCATCATGACTATAAAAATGTCGCTACTGGTCTATATGCGCAAGTAGAATCAGGTGATATTAAGGCAGCTCAGGAATTTATCAGTACTAAGATGCTGCAGATGGACAAAGAAATCCGGCTAGACATGCAGCAATTGAACCAGCTGGCTAACATTGAAGTAATTGAGCTGAAAACGTTGATCATGTCAAAGGTCATGCAGGCGGAGAAGATGAATGTACAGCTAATGATTGAAGTCATGGAACCGATTAAAAAAATTCCGATGGAAATCTCTGATCTGCTGAGATGCGGCGGTATTTTAATGGATAACGCGATTGAGGCGGCTGCTTTGGAAAAGAAGCCGCAGGTTACAATTGTCTTGCTGAAGGAGAAGGGAAAACTAACCTTCATTGTCAAAAATGTTACCAGTCAATCAATTGACCTGCAGCGTATTTGGACAGCGGGGTATTCCACAAAAGGGGACAACCGCGGTCTGGGACTAACCAATTTGAAAGAAATTACCCGTCAATATCCAGATATTTGGCTGGAGACGCGGGTTGAAAAACAAGAATTTATTCAGATGCTGACATTTAAACTAACATAAGACAGAAGACTGCCAAAAAGGACGGTTTTCTGTCTTTTTTGGACGCAAAACGTTTTTTCATCCGATTACTGATTATAGTTAAAGGAATAACTGATGGAGGTAAGAAAAGTGAAGGAAGAATTGTTAAAGTTAAAACACATTTCGAAAGCTTTTTCTGATAAACAAGCATTAAAAGACATTAATATGACTCTTTCTGCTGGTGAAATTCTTGGTTTTTTAGGGCCATCTGGTGCCGGAAAAACTACGACAATTAAAATTGTGACCGGACAAATGGTTCAAAGCTCGGGGGAAGCAACGATATTAGGCAGCGATACGCGAAGAATTAATGAACAAATTTATGAAAAAATCGGAATAGTGACCGATGCCAGCGGAGTATACGAAGAATTTACTGTTTATGAAAATCTGCTGTTGTTTGCCCAGCTGCTGAATGTGCCTAAGGAGCGGATTGATCATTTGCTGAAACGGGTTGGTTTGGTGGAACAGAAAAAGCAATTGGCTGGGAAGCTTTCTAAAGGACAAGGTCAGCGGTTAATATTGGCGCGAGCAGTAATGCATCAGCCTAAGGTATTGTTCTTAGATGAACCGACCTCGGGACTTGATCCGACTACAGCTCTTGAAATTCATCGCCTGCTGCTGGAGCTTAAGAAAGACGGTATGGGTATTTTCTTGACGACACACAATATGGAAGAAGCCTCTAAGCTGTGTGACCATGTTGCGCTGTTAAATGATGGCAAAATCGTTGAGTTTGGCACGCCCCAAGAGATTTGTCTGCGCTATAATTCTAAGAAACAGTACCGCATTTTGCTGAATACAAGGGAAAAAATTACTTTAGCTCATACGGTTGAAAATACGAAGAAATTAACAGAATGGATGACGGACGATTTAGTCGAATCGATTCATTCCTGTGAACCAACGCTGGAAAATGTCTTCTTAACCGTTACAGGAAGGGAGTTGAGCTGATGAGGTTGTCCATTAAAAAAATTAGGGTATTAACTCGTTTCAAATTTAAGGAGCTGTTCCGCAACAAAACCTTTCTTATCACAAGCAGTATGGTTCCTTTATTAACCTTAATTATGCGCTTTGTCTATCAAAATATTTTAGAGGGAGCCGCGATGCCGCCGTTTATGATTGCGCTGGTATTGAATCTCGGTCTGCTAATGAATTTAACCAGTGTTTCCATGATGATGCCGGCAACGATGCTGGCTAAGGATAAGGAAAAAAACACTCTGCGGACACTGATGACCTCTTCTGTTAATGGAGCAGAATATTTTATCAGTTCTGTACTGCCATCCTTTGTAGTCTCTTTTCTGATAAATCTTTTGGTGCTGCTGCTGAGCGGTATAAATTTAAGGGAAGTTAATGTAGGCCTTTATTTACTGGTGACAGCTATTGCTGGGTTAACCAGCTGTGTATTAGGTATGCTGATCGGATTGTTTGCTAAAAATCAAATGTCCTCCAGCAACATTTGTACGATTTTTGTACTAGTGTTAATGATGGTTCCGGTTTTTGGTAATGTCGCTGAGAATTTTCAGAAGATTAGCGGATTTTTATATACTGGAATTGTAGGGAACTTAGTTTCAGCCTTTGCTGAAGGGACCAATCAAGGATTGACCTCTCAAAGCTGGCTGGTCTTAATTGGTGAGCTGCTGATCATTTCAGTATTGTTCGTTTTAAATTATCGCAAAAACGGATTTGAACAAGAATAGTTAAGCAGGAAAGCGGCTGGAGATGATCCAGTCGTTTTTTTATCTCAATAAAAATCTACTCATATTTTTTTGTAAAATAACTTTTAAATAAATAAAAGTAAAGAGATTGAAAGAATAAAGAAGCTGCTGCTAAGCAAAATCCACTCATTCATTTTCCTTCAAAGCGATTTTCTGTGGATTGACTAAAAATGATTTTCGACTAGTCTTAAGAAAGAGAGAAAGGTGATTAC
The DNA here is from genome assembly GCF_017377655.1 of Candidatus Enterococcus ferrettii. Lineage (GTDB taxonomy): Bacteria > Bacillota > Bacilli > Lactobacillales > Enterococcaceae > Enterococcus_A > Enterococcus_A ferrettii. Next base: position 62,233 of record NZ_JAFREL010000020.1, on the reverse strand, counting down.
TGTAGTTAATAGATAAGAATGTTTCTCCACAATTATGAAAAAATAGTGGGACCCCTATCATTTTTGCTATTATTTTATCTTTTTATCAGATAAACCTATATTTTTTCTAAATATTGAAATATAACGATCGTTATAATTTTTGGATTGATGCGTTGTTCTCTATACTAAGGCCTTAACAACCTGAACGAATGGAAAGGAGTTAAAAATTGAAAAAGTTTTTAGATGTAAGTGTTAGGCGGAAAGTAGCGATATTGACGCTGTTAAATGATAGAGAAAAGGTTACGATTGATGAATTGAGCCAATTGTTGCAAGTAGCTAGGGGAACTGTCCTGCATTCGATTGAATCCATTCAAGAAGATTTTAATGACTGGCAGCTAAAAGAACCGGCTATAATCAAAGAACGTGCCGATGTTTACTTACAGGCAAAGGAGAATTTTTCTCTCCATCGTATTCTGTTGAATTATTTAGATGAAAGTGTTCAGTATCAGGCGATGGTGGTGCTCTTTCACAATGGCGAAATTCGTTTAAAGGATTTCGCAGAGAGACAATTCATTTCTTATAATTCGCTTTACAAAAAAATACAAGCATTAAATCCGACGCTTCAAGCCTTCGATTTGAACTTCAGTACGAATAGCAGCGGCCAGCTTTATGGCAGCGAGCATCAAATTCGATTCTTCTACTCAGAATTTTTCTGGCATTCCAGCAGTGGGGTCTCTTGGCCATTTCCCAAGGTGAACAAAAAAATTATTGAACGCTCCATCAAATATGTAGAAAAGGTTCGCGGTCGGCAACTGGGAATCGTAGAAAAGCAGAAGGTAGCCAATGATTTAGGTGTAATCATTACTAGAATTATGCAAAAGAATTACGTCGACCCAGTCATTTTAGAGCATGAAATGCTGCAGGACAGTTGGCATTTTCAGCAATTATACAAAAAAATCAAACCGTTATTCCAATTGTTTTTCCGGATAAATGACCAAACGCAAATCAAAGCAGAACTGGCTTATGCTTACCTATTCCTTTTTTCTCAGGAATATCATCTTTCTGATAATAACAATATTGGCGACATGCTTTTTTATTGTCAAACACATCAGCTGCGTGCTGGAACTCTGACAAATCAATGGTTATCAGAGTTTTATAAACAGTTCTCAGTTTATCCATCAGCCAAGGATTACGGTTTGCTGTATGCTAATCTGGTGCACAAGCATGTCAAGGCTCTAACCTTTCATGGTGCAGGAGTATTGATGGAAATGGATCTCAGTGCTGCTTTATTCACCAATTCGAGTTTTGATTATAAGGTTCAGCAGATGTTTGATGAGTTGGCAGCTAAAGAACCCTCGCTGCTAAAGAATAAGACTTTTTTGTTGATGAGCTATAAATTTTTGATTAGTCAGTATATTGAAGTGGAAAGAGAAAACCAGCAGATTTCCGTGTGTATTCTTTCGGTTTTCGGAGATGAGTACATAGAAGTTATCAAGCGTAATTTAACTCAGCAATTGGCGGTCGAATTAGTGGTCACCAATACGGTTGGAAAGGACACTTGCTTGGTAATTGCCGACCGAATTTATGAAAACATGAACTTTGATTCGGATAAAATTCTCTATTGGGAAATTTTCCCCACAAAAAAATCCATGCAACGTGTGCAGTTGTACATCAATCATCACTTTGGATAAAAACTATAGAAAATCACCCTGAATTGTGATAGGTTGTTTAGTGATTATGATTTGGGGAGGAAAAGTGATGACACATTATTTAGTCGTTGGCAGCGGTTTGTTCGGTGCGGTTTTTGCCAGTCAAATGGCAGCCAAGGGTCACAAGATAACCGTGCTGGAAAAGCGCGAACATATTGCTGGAAATATTTACACCAAGGAAACAGAGGGTGTGCAGGTTCATCAATATGGCGCGCATATCTTCCATACATCCAATAAAAGAATTTGGGAGTTCGTTAATCAGTACGCAGAATTTAATCGATTTACCAATGCACCCGTTGCATTGAGCAAAGGTAAGCTGTACAATCTCCCCTTCAATATGAACACCTTCTATGCTTTATGGGGATTAAAAACACCAAAGGAAGTAAAAGAAAAAATTGCTCAGCAAAGTCGCCTTCCTCATAACAAGGAGCCGGAAAACCTTGAGGAACAGGCTATTTCGTTGGTTGGCAGCGACATATATGAAACCTTGATTAAGGAATATACGGAAAAACAATGGGGGAAACCCTGTTCAGAGCTGCCCGCTTTTATTATTCGGCGCCTTCCTGTGCGTTTGACCTTCGACAATAATTATTTCAATGATTTGTATCAAGGAATTCCTATAGGTGGATATACTCAGATTGTTGAAAAAATGCTGGATCATCCGAATATCCAACTGCACCTAAGTACCGACTTTATGGAAAACAAAGAAAAATGGTTGGCAGGTTACGAAAAGATTATTTATACAGGCATGATTGATGAGTATTACAATTATTGTTATGGGGAACTAGAGTATCGTTCTCTAACTTTTGAACATGAAATACTGGAAACAGACAATTTTCAGGGGAACGCTGTAGTGAATTATATTGATAAGACAGTACCATACACCCGTATCATTGAGCATAAACATTTTGAGTTTGGCACACAGGAACGAACGATTATTACCAAGGAGTATCCAAAAACTTGGAAAAAAGGCTATGAACCCTATTATCCTGTGAACAATGACAAAAATCAGCAAACTTATCAACGCTACGAACGATTAGCAGATCAGGATGAACAGGTGATTTTTGGCGGACGTTTGGGGATGTACCGCTATTTTGATATGCATCAGGTAATTGATGAAGCACTCAGCCTTGCCTCGAAAGAGTCCTAAAAGAAATGCATTAATAAGAGCAGTCAGCAGATTTTTCCTGCTGACTGCTCTTATTATTAGGAGATTGGTAACAATACTTTCAAGGAGAACCAATTGTTTTCATGGCTAATGGTCATTGTTCCATCGTATTTATTAACGATATAGGAAATACTCTTCAAGCCATATCCGTGGGACTCTTTATCATCCTTTGTTGTTTGGGGCAGGCCATCTTCGAAAGACAACCGATCTTCACTGTAATTGTTTAGTAAAAACAGCACGAAGCCAGCCTTTTTTTCCACTCGCAGGTTGATCAATCGTTTGTCGGTATCACTATTTTTTAAGGTGGATTCAATTGCGTTGTCTAAAGCATTCCCCAGTAAGCTGCATAGATCCATAACTTCGATAAAATCCATTAATTTTCCATCTACGATACAAGTAAAGGTAATTTTGTTTTGAATGCAAAAGCTGTTTTTTCGAGTTAAGATGACATCCATGATAGCATTTCCCGTTTTTACGGTAGCTTGGTATTGAGTGATGTCTTTTTTTAATTGATTAACATATTCTTTTCTCTTAGCAGGCTCTGATTCCATTTCAATAATATCCAGCTGATGTTTTAGATCATGAAATTTCTGACTGACCAAAGCATTACTCTCTTTAAACGCTTCGTATTGTTCATATTGCGACTGCAGGACATTGTTAATGGAGGAAAGCTCGCTTCGTAAATAGATGTCATATCGCATTCCTTCCTGAATATAGAGAATCAGTAATCCACATAAGTTAATGAAGGTCCGAAAGATGAAAATGGACTGACCATCACCAGCAACTAAAAATGTTTGTGAAAACATAAACCCCATATTGCTTACAGTAAAGATGATAATTGCGGAAAGAGCTGCGATAACAACCTCTCTTTTTTTAATATTCTTTAAGACAACCTGGTGAGGACTGCGTTTTTCAAAGATGTAATAGAGCAAGGAAAAAATTATGTACATCATAAGCATAAATACTAACGGAACAGCAAAATGCTTCGTTGACCTCAAAAAGAGAACGCAAAACAACTGCCAAGAGACAGAGGCGATAAATTCAGCAAAGATGAAGGCTTTGCACAAATTATAAAGATAGCTGAATTGTGAAATGTCCACAGCAAGATAGAGAGTCAAAAGCATCCACAATACATTTAAAATCATTCCAGGGATCCAAAACAGCAACGGCCAAGTGCCGACCAATAACTGTAAGATAATTTGACCAATTCCCATGAACGGCAGAACAATCAATGCGCTGCTTTTCCAGGTTTGTTTATCAAATTGAAGTATCACAAATATGCAAGCGATCCACTCAGCGAGGGCTGTGTAAAAACGAGGAATATTCGGCAGCAGTTCGTTCAACTAGACTCCCCCACTTCCCAAATAATTCGTTAAAGCAGCCATGAAATCCTTCTTTCGAGGGCGGCTGATCCGCAAATCAAACCTGCCGACATGGACAGTACTTCCATCAACCGCTTTGACATGCTTTAAATTGACTAAATAACAATTATTACAACGGAAGAAATGTTTCGGTTTTAATTCGCTTTCAATATTCTTCATGGAGCCAAGAAAGGAATAGACTTGATCATTGGTGTAAAAATATAAATAGTGCCCCTCACATTCCACATATATTAAATCCTCTAGCAAAATTTTTCGAATACCAGAATTTGTTTTAATAGTTATGGTCTGATCGGTAGTATTCGATAATTTTTTGACTATTTTTTTGAAATGTTCACTGAAATTAAAATAAGTTAAGGGTTTTAATAAAAAGTCATCCGCATTCACTGCGTAACCATCAATGGCAAATTGTACATAATTTGTCAGAAATACGATGATGACATTAGGATCCATTGCTCGAATTTTTTTAGCGGAAGTCATACCATCCATTATTGGCATTTCTACATCAAAATAAATAACATCAAAATCCCCCTTATATTTTTCAACAATATCAATTCCGTCATTAAAAGATGTGATACTAACTGGCAAGCTGTTTTCAGCTGTGTATCGATTAACCAGCGATATAAAGCAATTCTGTTGCTGAATGTCATCTTCTACGATGGCAATTTTCATAAGAACGAACCTCCCCAAAAAATTCAATCTACTCTCATTTATTATAATTAATGTTGATTCTAAAGCAAGGTTGTTTTTGTGAACCCATCGTTTTAGGCTTTGAAAAAACAGGTTATGAATAAAAATTGTCAAAGTATGAATGAACTGTTTGTTACCGTTTACTTTGATGATAAATTGATTTCATAAATTGAAAAAAGGTGAGTAAGATGCTGAAGAATAAAAAAATTATTGAAAAGCTCACGTTAGAGCAAAAAGCTTCGCTAATGTCAGGCAAGAATACGTGGGAATCCCAAGATATTCCAGAGAAGATACCAGCAATATTCATGTCTGATGGTCCTCATGGCTTGAGAAAACAAGTCGGTGAAGCGGATCATCTAGGGTTAAATGCAAGTCTGCCTGCCACGTGTTTTCCAACAGCAGCCACCTTGGCCAACAGCTGGGATGAAGATTTAGTTTATCAAGTAGGTACATGTATCGGTGAAGAAGCGAAGGCTCTAGATGTCAATGTCGTTCTGGGACCTGGATTAAATATTAAGCGAAACCCCAAATGCGGCAGAAACTTTGAATACTATAGTGAAGATCCTTATTTAGCCGGAAAACTTGCTGCATCAAGCATTAGAGGGATTCAAGCTAATGGAACAATCGCAAGCCCAAAACATTTTGCAGTTAACAGCCAGGAATACCGGCGGATGGCTTCGGATTCGATTGTGGATGAACGAACGTTGAGAGAAATCTACACAACCAATTTTGAAATCGCTGTAAAAGAAGGTCAGCCTAAATCGATTATGTCTGCCTACAACTTAGTAAATGGGAACTATGCCAATGAAGATTCTTACCTGCTTAGAGACCTTTTGAAGGAGGAATGGGGATTCGAAGGCTTCGTTGTTTCTGACTGGGGTGGGGACAACGATCATACAGCTGGTGTCAAAAATGGCAGCCATTTAGCAATGCCGACCTTAGGTAAAAACGGTACCTTAGAGCTGGTTAACGCAGTGGAAAATGGAGAACTTGAAGAAGCTGTATTGGATCAACGAGTAGATGAGTTTTTATCGGTTGTTCAAGCAGTTGATTTTTCATCAGCTAATGGAACGATCGATTGGCAGAAGCATCACGAAGTAGCAAAGAAAGCAGCAATGGAGAGCATTGTTATGCTGAAAAATGAAGCGAACATCTTGCCATTGACTTCAGAAAAAAAAGTTGCTGTCATTGGAGACTTCGCTCAAACTCCCCGCTATCAAGGGGCAGGTTCATCAGTAGTGAACGCAAAGAATTTGGAAACGACCTTAGACGTTATTGGAGAGTATCCTCTGACTGTCGTCGGTTTTGCAAAAGGGTATGAACGCGGTGGAAAAAGCAATGACCAATTAGTGAATGAAGCCCTTGAATTAGCAAAAAAGAGTGATGTAATTTTGCTTTATGCAGGACTGGATGAAATTTTAGAAAGCGAAGGAATGGATCGGACAACGATTGACATGCCAAAAAACCAACTGGCATTAATTCAAGAATTAGCAGCGGCAAAAAAACCAATTGTAGTAGTTTTGTCAGCCGGCTCTGTTGTTGAATGCTCATGGGAAAAAGAAGTACAAGGTATTTTGCATGGGTATCTTGGTGGCGAGGCTGGGGCCAGTGCAATGTTGGAAGTCATCTGCGGACATCACAATCCTAGCGGAAAACTCAATGAAACGTATCCAATTTCCTACCAGGATGTGCCTTTTGGTAAGGAGTTTCCAGCTAAGGGGCGATACGTCTACTACAAAGAAGGACTGTATGTTGGGTATCGTTATTATGATAAGGCTCAAAAAGCTGTTCGTTATCCTTTTGGCTATGGTTTAAGCTACTCGAGTTTTCAATACAGTGAACTAATTATTACCAACTCAGGTGTTAAGGCAGTGATAACTAATGTTGGTGAGCAGGCTGGTTCAGAAATTGTTCAATTATATATCGGCAAGTCTTCTTCACCTTTAGTGAGACCCACGAAGGAGTTAAAGGGATTTGTCAAAGTATTTCTACAGCCTGGAGAAAGTAAAATGATTGAACTCGCATTTGATGATAAGAGTTTTCGCTATTATGACGTTGAGAGTAGATCTTGGAAAACAGAATCTGGTGAATACAACATTATGTTAGCGAGTTCAGTCAAAGATATCCGCTTAGAAGGAAAACTACTGATCACAGGAACAGAACCTGAAGATTATGTCGTGTTGCCAAATTATCAAGCAGCGAAACTTGAAGAGATTACTTTGGCTGATTTTGAGAAATTATATGGACAAAAGGTTCCTCAGGAAGAAACCAGCGGTCAGCATCTGTTGAATCGGACAAGTATTATTGACGAGATGAATCAAGCGAAGAATCCATTGGCTCGTTTTGTTCATCGGATTATCCGTGCTCTGCTTAAAAGAAGCGAAAGAAAGGGCAAACCGGATCTGAATTTACTATTTATTTCTAATATGCCTTTTAGAGCAATTGCTAAAATGACAAACGGAATGGTTAGTTTAGCCATGGTTGATGAAATGCTGGTTATGGTAAATGGTCACTTTTTCAAGGGCTTTGCTGGTTTAACTAAGCAATTTTTTCAAAATCGTAAGCTTCAAAAAGCAAAGTAGAGGAGGAAGCGCATGAAGCAAAGTCAATCAGGCAACAAACTGGTACAAATTATCAAGCATTTTAAATATGAACATCCAGATGTTTATGAATTTATTTTGTTCAATATTATGAGTAATGTAGCGACGATAACCAATTTCTTAGTGTTATGGATTGGTACAGGGATTGTTTTCTCAGGATTAAGCACTATCCCATTTAATTGGTTTATCTTTAATTACGGAACCGAACAAGGAGGCTTGGGAGGCTTTCTAAGTTTTCTAGTTGCCTACATCTGTGCGCAAATTGTTAATTTTATCGTTCAACGAAAGGTAGTATTTTCCGCCACTGTGGATGTGAAAAAGGTATTGCCTTGGTATATCGCCACAGTTACAGTAGCTGGACTTATCTCAGTATGGCTGCCGCCATATATTATCGCTCGGCTGTCACCTTATATCGGAAACTTTGCACCGACTGTCGCAAATATTGTGAACATCGTCATTCAAGTTCTGATAAACTATCCAATGATGAAATTCAAAATAATGAAGAAAGAAAACGAATCATGAAAATACTTAGTCTAATTGTTCCCTGCTACAATTCAGCAGATTATATGGAACGCTGCATTAATTCTTTATTACTAGGAAAAGAAGCGGTTGAGATTATCATTGTCGACGACGGGTCTAAAGACCGTACAGCAGAAATTGCTGATCATTATGCCAATTACTTCCCAGAAATCATCAAGACGATTCATCAGGAAAATGGTGGGCACGGTCAAGCGATCAATACGGGAATGGAATATGTAACAGGTCACTATGTGAAGGTAGTGGACAGTGATGATTGGCTAGAAGCCAATGCTTATCAACAAGTTTTGCAAAAGCTAACAGACACCATTCAAAATAATTCGCCGATTGACATGCTTATCAGTAATTATGTTTACGAAAAGCAAGGAGCAAAGAACAAGAAAATTATCTCTTATGAATCTTTTCTACCAGTCGATCAAGTTTTTTCTTGGGAAGATGTTCGTTTTCCGCTGGGGAAATATTTACTGATGCATTCGGTCATTTATCGTTCGAGTATTTTAAAGGAATTGTCTTTGAATTTGCCTCAGCATACTTTCTATGTTGATAACCTGTATATTTTTCAGCCATTGCCATTAGTAAAGAATATGCATTATTTAAATGTGAATTTATATCGCTATTTTATCGGCAGAGAGGATCAATCCGTTAATGAACAAGTAATGATTAAACGAATTGATCAGCAATTAGCTGTCAATAAGCGAATGGTCACTTTCTATTCAGATGTACAGGTAGAAGACGAAAGTCTATTGAAATATATGCAACGGTATGTCGAAATTATCACAACGGTTTCCTCGATTTTTTTAATCAAAGAGGGATCATCAGACAGTATGCATAAAAAGCAAGAATTATGGGAATTTATTAGAAAAAGCGATCCAGTTCTATACAGAAGATTGCGAAGAGGATTGTTTGGTCTGGGTGTAAATCTTCCAGGAAAGCTGGGAAGGAAAACAGCGATTGGAGCCTATCAAATTGCCAAACGATTTTACGGTTTTAATTAAGATTCGCTACTTGTTTTCAGTTGCTTGCCAGTGGGTGAACGCAAGTTATGAATAAATAGCAACAAGATATGAATGAGCTGTTTTATTGTTCAATTCCGTTGCTATACTATGCCTTGTAAAGGGTTACATGTGCTTTTTCTACTGAGACAAACCGGTGTGTCTTGGTGGGAAAAGCGAATGGGTATCGGCTTTGCAAGCTAATTTTCACAATATGGAAGGGGATACAAATTGAAAAAGTATCGTAAAATACTAATACCTGTGGTGGTTGTTTTAGCAATTGCAGGTTTTGCTGCATTTTATTTAAACAAATTGAGTCAAGACGGTGTGCTGAACATGGAGGATGTTTATGCCACTATTAAAAAAGTTTCTGTCTACTTCATTCCTGCTGTTGTTTTATTAGTACTTATAATTATCGCTTTAATTGTCTTTAGAAATAAAGAGTGGAAATTTAAATTCTGGCTCAAAGGTGAATCGATCGTAGTCATGCTAATCGCAATTATGATTACTGTAAACACGATTGTTTTTGGTCCAATGTCTAACTTGTTTAACTTGAATTATGCGAGTTTAGAAAACGTTAGTGCAGCTACTTTGAAGAAAAATGGCGAACTAACAGAAGAAATTGCCAATGAGGGAACGGTCCTGTTAAAAAATACGGATAATTATCTTCCCTTGGCTGAAGGAAATAAAAAACTAAATGTTTTTGGCTGGGCATCTACCAATCCTGTATACGGTGGTACTGGCTCTGGAAATGTTGACACGAGTAATGCTACCACTATTTTGAGTGGTCTGCAGGATGCAGGTTTTGCTTTGAATGATCAGCTGTCTGATTTTTACACGGATTATCGTAAGGATCGCCCGGTAGTTGGTATGTGGGAGCAGGACTGGACCTTAGTTGAACCTAAGAGAAGTGATTATTCTGATCAATTAGTTGATGATGCCAAAGAATTCTCAGACACAGCATTGATTGTCATTTCTCGTGTAGGTGGAGAAGGGGCTGATTTGCCAACTGATATGAAGTCTAAGGACATTACTTACAAAGGAAATGAAGGAGATTTCGATGCTGGCGATCATTATCTAGAGTTAACGAAAACTGAAAAAGATATGGTGGATTTAGTCACTGAGAATTTCAAAGATGTTGTCGTATTAATTAATTCATCGAATGCTATGGAACTTGGCTGGTTGAATGATTATGAAAACATCAAGAGTGCTTTATGGATGGCTGGACCTGGTGCTACTGGGTTTTCAGCATTAGGAAATGTTTTAAATGGATCGGTTAATCCATCCGGAAAGACAGTCGATACCTTTGTATACGATCTTAAGGAGACACCAACTTGGAACAACTTTGGTGATTTCTCTTACGATGATAGTAAATATAAATTTGTAGATTATGTGGAGAATATTTATGTAGGCTACAAGTTTTACGAAACCTACTACCAAGACAATCAAGAAGGGTATTCAAAAGCCGTTCAGTATCCATTAGGTTATGGTCTGAGTTACACCAACTTTGAACAAACGATGGGAGATTTACAAACAAAAAGTGATGGAACCATTGAATTTGATGTAACTGTCCGAAATACTGGGGATGTAGCGGGAAAAGATGTTGTTCAAGCTTACTTTACGCCACCCTATAAAAACGGGGGGATCGAAAAAGCTGCAGCGAATCTGTTAGTGTTTGAAAAAACAAAAGAATTGAAACCCGGAGAAAGCCAAACATTAAAAGTGTCCTTTAATCAGGAGGATATGGCTTCATTTGATAATCAAACGGCTAAATCTTATGTTTTGGAAGAAGGAGAATACACAATTGCTCTAAAAGCTAATTCTCATGACACATTGGATAGCAAACCCTACACGTTGGGACGAACGATCACTTACAATGGTGAGAATAAACGTAGTACTGATGAAGTAACAGCGGAAAATCAATTTACGGATTTTGCTACAGGTGAAGTAGAATATCTGAGTCGTAAAGACAATTTTACAAACTACGAAGCAACTATTGCTGAACCTAAGAGCCGTCCATTGACTGACTTAGAAAAAGATGGTTTAACGAACGCAGAAGATTATAAAATTGAGAATGATGCCAAAGACAAAATGCCTAAAACAGGTGTATCGAATGGCATGGAATTAAATGATTTAGCCGGCTTGGATTATGAAGACAAGAAATGGGACAAGCTGCTGGATCAAATGACTGTGAAAGACATGAGCAACTTAATTACCTATGGTGGGTATCAAACGGTTGCAGCAAAATCTGTTGGTAAATTGCAAACCTACGACTTTGATGGCCCAGCCGGAATCAGCAGCTTCTTTGTTCAAGCCAAGGGAACAGCTTTTCCTACTGCAACAATGATTGCTGCAACTTGGAATGAAAAATTAGCTGAGGATCGCGGCGAAGCTGTGGGTGAAGAAGCAGCCGAAATTGGAATTTCTGGCTGGTATGGTCCCGCAATGAATATTCATAGAAGCGCCTTTTCTGGTCGGAACTTTGAATATTATTCAGAGGATGGAGTACTTTCAGGTGTAATGGCAGCTAATGAAATCGCTGGAGCAAAATCAAAAGGTGTCTATTCATACATGAAACATTTTGCCTTGAATGATCAAGAAACGAATCGGACTGATTTGCTATTGACTTGGTCTACCGAACAAGCGATTCGGGAAGTTTACTTAAAACCATTCGAAATGGCGGTTAAGGATGGCGGTGCAAATGCTGCTATGTCAGCCTTCAACTATATTGGGAATCAATGGGCAGGCGGATGTTCAACCTTATTAAATACGGTATTGCGAGACGAGTGGGGATTTGATGGATTTGTTTTAACGGATTACTTTGGTGGTTATGGCTACATGGATGCTGATAAAGCAATTCGAAACGGAAACGATATGATGTTATCAACCACTGGCGAAACGGGTGCAGGACTTGACGACATCGAAAGTGCAACAACGGTTAAAGCAATGAGAACAGCAGCTCATAACATTTTGTATACTGTTGTTAACAGTCGTGAATATGAGAATTATGATTCTGCATCTCAATGGATGCCTTGGCAGCAAAAAGCAATTAAAATTGATATTGCCGTAGGCGTAGTTATCCTAGCAATACAAGGGTTGATTATCTACTTATATAGAAAAAAATCACGCAGTAGTCATCAATAAAAGCAGAACCAAAATAGAAAACAAATGACCGGAGGATTTAAGTTCACTCTTAGGAGGGATGAAAGTCCTCCGGTTTTATTTTCCAAAAGTTACATAAGGATTATGGAGCTATTTGAACCAAAAGCTTGAAGTTACATTGGCACTATATCATAGGGCAAGAAGTAAAAGATCAGTGAATGCTGGAACCATAAACGGTAGTCAAATCAAATCTTTTGTCAAAAAAATGCAAAAAAGTGTTTACAATAGAATGAACTTCTGTTTATAATAATTATAAATTGGTGGAAGAGTATGAATTGATTTTTTCAGATTTTTTTGTTCGTACTTTTTCAATTAGAGAATCTTATTCTCACTATTAAACAGGAGGGATTTACCCATGTCATTAATTGGAAAGCAAGTAGAAGAGTTTCAAGCACAAGCGTATCATCAAGGAGAATTTGTTGAGGTTTCTCAAGAGACTTTTGCCGGCAAATGGAATGTTGTCTGTTTTTACCCCGCTGATTTTACTTTTGTATGTCCAACTGAGTTAGAAGATTTACAAGAACAATATGCAAAATTAAAAGAATTAGGCGTGGAAGTCTACTCTTGCTCAACGGATACTCATTTCACTCATAAAGCTTGGCATGACACTTCTGATGCAATCGGTAAAATTAACTATACAATGATTGGCGATCCTTCACATCATATTTCACGTATTTTTGATGTTTTGGATGAAGAATCTGGTTTGGCACAACGTGGTACCTTCATTATTGACCCAGATGGTATCGTTCAAGCAATGGAAATTAATGCAGATGGCATTGGTCGGGATGCAAGCACTTTAGTAGATAAAATTCGTGCTGCACAATACGTACGTACACATCCAGGCGAAGTTTGCCCAGCTAAATGGAAAGAAGATGGCGAAACATTGAAGCCAAGTTTTGACTTAGTAGGCAAAATTTAAGGAGTGCACAATGTTAGATAACGAAACGAAAGCGCAGTTAAAGCAATACCTTGAATTATTAGAATCGGATGTAGTGCTGACCGCTAGCTTAGCTGAGGATGAAAATTCGAAAAAAGTAGCAGAATTTTTATCCGAAGTAGCAGAAATGACTCCTCGAATTACCGTTCAGGAGGCAGTCTTGTCTCGTACTCCCAGCTTTGAAATCAATCGTTCCAGCACCGAGAAGAGCGGTATCGCTTTTGCCGGACTGCCAATGGGTCACGAATTCACTTCTTTCATTTTAGCTTTGCTTCAAGTAAGCGGACGTGCACCGAAGATTGAAGATCAGGTAGCTCAGCAAATCAAGGCGATCGACAAAGAGCTTCATTTTGAAACCTATGTCAGTTTGACTTGCCACAATTGTCCGGATGTAGTTCAGGCCTTGAACATTCTGTCTGTGTTGAATCCTAAAATTTCTCACACTATGATCGAAGGCGGCATGTATCAATCAGAAATCGACGCAAAAGAAGTAATGGCAGTACCAACTGTTTTCTTGAACGATGAAGAGTTCAGCAGCGGTCGTACCACGATTGAACAATTGATAGAGAAGATTGCCGGACCTCTTGGTGCCGAAGAATTCGCGGAGAAGGAACCCTTCGATGTATTAGTAATCGGTGGGGGGCCAGCCGGAGCCAGTTCAGCAATTTATGCTGCTCGCAAGGGTATCAAAACCGGAATGGTAGTTGAAACCTTTGGCGGTCAAGTCCTTGAAACCTTAGGAATTGAGAACGTCATTGGAACTCCTTACGTCGAAGGACCTCAATTAATGCGTCAGGTTGAAGAACACGTAAATCAATACGGTGTTGATATTATGAAGGGCCAACGTGCTAAATCGATTCGTAAAAATGAATGGATTGAAGTGGAACTGGAAAATGGGGCTCAATTGCGGTCTAAAACGGCGATCTTAGCTACTGGTGCTCGCTGGCGTGCAATTAACGTTCCCGGCGAAAAAGAGTTTAAGAACAAAGGGATTGCTTATTGCCCACACTGTGATGGACCTTTGTTTAAAGGCAAAGACGTTGCAGTTGTAGGTGGGGGAAATTCAGGAATTGAAGCGGCAATTGATCTAGCTGGTTTATCTAAGCATGTCTATGTCTTAGAGTTTCTGCCTGAGCTAAAAGCAGATAAAGTTCTGCAGGATAAATTGCATCAATTAACTAACGTTACCGTGATTACTAATGCTGCAACAAAAGAAATTACTGGCTCAAGCCACGTTGAAGCAATTACTTACACTGATCGAGTAACCAGTGAGGAACATACCTTAGCAGTTGAGGGTGTCTTCATTCTGATTGGCTTAATGCCAAATACAGAGTGGCTGCAAGGTTCGATTGCTTTAACTGATCGGGGAGAAATTCCGGTAGATAAACAGGGAGCGACTAATGTGGAGGGGGTTTTTGCTGCAGGAGACTGCACAGACAGTGCCTACAAGCAAATTATTATTTCCATGGGATCTGGTGCTACTGCCGCATTAGGAGCTTTTGATTATACGATTCGTAACGAGTTTCCAGAAGTATAAACGCATGTAAGAAAAGACAGTTGATGAAAAGCCCGAGCACATTTGATTGTGTTCGGGCTTTTTTGAAATGTACTATTAACCACAAAAAAAGCTGCGAATTTGCAGCTTTTTTACTTTAATATATAGTTAAATTTTAGGGGTTAAGCTAAACTTTTTTTCTCTAATTCCATAAATACCAACATCTTAGCCATCTCTTTGGCTGCAGTACGACGAATTTTACGAGGGATGAATTGATGGATTTCATCCTCATTGTAGCCCACTTGTAAGCGCAGGGAATCCAAGATAATTGGTCGTCGTAATAACCCTGGGTATTTCTCAATCAGAGCAATCAATTCATTTGTAGATAATTTATCAAAATCAATATTTAATTTTTCGTAGATTTTTGAACGTGTTGAAATAATTTCTTCAGTACCTGTTTCAGTTAGTGAAAGAATTTCTCTAATTTCATCTGAATTTAGGGGATCAGAGAAAATATTTCTTTCTTCAAATTCCAACCCTTTTTCGTTTAACCACGCTCTCGCTTTTCTACATGAAGTACAACTTGGAGAAATATACAATTTAATCATTTAACATCCTACCCTTCTGAAAATAAAAAAGATTATATAAATAACTAGACATATCTTACACATATTAAGTTACAGGAAATTTAATCGTTTGTGAAATTTTTGAATTAAAGAAATCTCTAAAAGATAGTGATTCTAATTTGAAATATAGGTTAAAAAAACAAGAGTTTTCTTTGAACAAGAAAATATAGGAGTTGTAAAGGCTGATATATAAACATTTGTATACTTTCGGAGAGAATATGGGTAACAAGATGATTTAAAAACACAAAGAACAATCAAAAAATTCTTAAGAATCGAAAAAACTGATTTAAATGATTTTCTCACGATTATTCACTTAAAAAAGGAATATCTGAAAAAAGTAAGAGGATTCAATTCTGTCTTTTTTTATAGTTAGCAATGCTGCGTCAACTTATAAAATTACATTGCCTAATTAGGGTTGTTTAGCTTTAAAATGTGAATAACTAAATTACATATATTAAATTCCCCTGTTTTATTCATTTTGAAAAAATTTATACATAATCATTCCCATGAGAAAAGCGACGAGCTGCTTTAGGAGAGCAGCTCGTCGCTTCATATTATCGCTTTAGTAGTTTTCTAAAAATCAGTGAAAGACCAAACCAGAGAACTGTACTAATCACTATGGTGATAATCCAACCAGAAGTATTATGTTCCAAAGGTAAGGGCATGTTCATACCGAAAAAACCAGTGATAATTGTTGGAATGGTTAGTAAAACGGAGAGAATGGTCAAAATACGCATGGTATCATTTAGATTATTGTTTAAGACATTATTATAGGTGCTGGAGAGCTGCTGTAAGATTTCAGAAGAGAGCTTGGTCATTTCGACTAATTGCTTCGCTTCAATCATAGCATCTTCCAGCTCTTCTTTTTCGGGATCACTTAGCTGCTTGTAGATGGCATGTGCTTTGATTTGTTCCAGCAGCACGACATTCTGCTTGGAAGCAGAAATGAAGAAGACAATCCCGGTTTCTAAGTCTGATAATTCCAATAAGTTACGTTTAGTAGTTTTATCCTTCAGCTTACTGCTGACCTTGGTTCTATCTTGGTTCATCTCTTCGACAAAAGGAAAGAAAGCTTCACTAATTAGGAAAAGACTGGCAAATAAAAATTGGAAGATCGAAACAGTAGGAAACTTCTCCAAATAATTCTGCATTTCGAAAAATAAATATTGGTTTCTCTTATTTGTAACAGTGATAAGCAGGCGATCCTTGATAATGAAGGACATAGGAATCGTCTCATAGTGATTATCGATTTTTAAACGATTGGGCACATTATAGATTAAGACGAAGGTTTGAGCGGCTTTGTCAAAATCCAGATGCGCTCTTTCGTTTTTATCTAAGGAATACTCAACGACTTCTTCATCGATTTTGTATTCGTTGTAAAGCTGTGCGACTTCTTCTTTGCTTTCAGTTGTCAGGTTGATCCAAGTATTCTGATTATGGTTAAATGTTTGCTTTGTCAGCATGGTATCCCCTCATTTCTACACTAGAAAGTTCGCTTCATTGTATACCTTTTTAGTAGAAATGAGAAGCATTGTTCCAGCGAATTGATTATGCTGACGAACGAATACTGCCTAAACAGCAAATACCTGTTATTATAGAAGAAAAGAAAAACGATTAAACAAGGTGAGGGGTGGACTTTTGTTAAAAGATGAAAGGCAAAAAGCGATTATGCAGCTGCTGCAGATCAGTGGAACGGTCAAGGTGAGTGATATTATCAAACAGTTAAATATTTCTGATATGACGGTTCGCCGTGACTTAGACGAGCTGGAGGGCCAAGGGCTGTTGGAACGAGTCCATGGCGGTGCACGACTGAAGAATTTTATTCGCAGTCAGGAGCTGTCTCATGGTGAGAAACAAGTCATGAATATTGAAGAAAAGCAAGCAATTGCTCGTCAGGCAGTCCAGCTTATTCAAGAAAATGAGACCATCTTTCTAGGGCCGGGAACAACGATTGAACTATTAGCAGAAGTAATTACGATGCAATCGATTCAAGTTGTAACGAATTGTTTGCCCGTGTTTCAAAAGCTGAAGGAGTCAAGCAATCAGCGGAAGGTCTATTTGCTAGGTGGAGAGATGCGGGATACGACCCAATCTTTTTTTGGTGAGATTACTAATAAGAATTTGATGGACATCCATTTTCACAAAGCTTTCTTTAGCTGCAATGCTTTAAATGAGCAGGATATAATGACTTCAACGTTTGAAGAAGGACAGACACAAGCCATTGCACTAAACAATTCTTCTGAGAAGTATCTATTAGTAGATCATACGAAGATTGGGCAGAAGGATTTTTACACCTATTACCATTTAAAAGATATAACAACCGTAATTACCAACAAGGACAAAGATGAGAGCTATACTCGGATCGAAAAAGATCAGAAAATAGTAGCAGACTAGCAGTCAAGAACCAGAACGATATAATCTGGTTCTTGCTTTTTTTTAGCTTCTGATGAGCGTTTGTGTTTGTTGTTTTGATCAGAAACGCTCATAACGAACCAAAACAAACAGAAAATGGTTGAATAATGTTTGAAGATGTTTTATTATGATTGTAAGGAGAATGGTAACTGATTCAAAGCGATTTTCTTTAATCGGAGAATGCTGATGAAATTAGCATGAAAAATGACTGCCCGGCTAAGAGTGATCGTAAAGTTAAGGCAATCACTATTTAAGGAGGAAAAAGCATGCGTGTAGTACTAGGTTCAGATCAGGATGGCATGAAATTAAAGGATTACATCAAGGAAAATTTAATTCAGGAAGGTCACGAGGTAGTGGACAAAAGCGAGAGCCCAGCAAAGGATTTCGTAGAATCTACCTTGGCAATTGCAGAAGATCTTTTAAAAAATGAACAAAGTTTAGGTATAGCATTTGATGGGTATGGTGCTGGAAGCTTCATGACAGCAACGAAGGTAAAGGGCATGGTGGCAGCAGAAGTATCGGATGAACGGACAGCCTATATGACGAGAGAGCACAATAATTCCCGCATGATTACTTTGGGAGCAAAGATTGTAGGACCAGAACTGGCGATGAATATTGCACGTGAATTTCTATCAGCGGATTATGATGGCGGACGTCATCAGGTTCGGGTGGATATGCTAAATAAAATGGCTTAAGAGAGGATGGAAAAGATGAAAATTGCACTAGGATGCGACCATATTGTAACGGATACTAAAATCGCAGTATCTGATTTTTTGAAATCTAAAGGATACGAAGTAGTAGATGTAGGAACGTATGATTTTACTAGAACTCATTACCCTATTTTTGGCAAGAAGGTAGGAGAAGCCGTTGTAAATGGCGAAGCCGATTTAGGGGTTTGCCTGTGTGGAACCGGAGTAGGAATCAATAATGCGGTGAACAAAGTTCCGGGTGTTCGAGGTGCTTTGGTCCGGGATATGACAACGGCAATCTATGCAAAGGAACAACTTAATGCCAATGTCATCGGCTTTGGTGCCCGTATTACTGGTGAATTTCTAATTTGTGATATCATTGAAGCTTTTATTAAAGCGGAGTACAAAGAAGATGCAGCCAACAAAGAATGGATCGCCAAAATTGATCACATTGAACAAGCGTCAGAAAAGCAATTCGCAGTCAATTTCTTTGATGAATTTATCGAAAAGTGGGATCGCGGCGAATACCATGACTAAGGAGTGAGCCCAATGATTGTAACGATCACTATGAATCCTTCCATAGATATCTCTTATCCGCTGGAAAGCTTTCAACTAAATACCGTTAATCGTTTAAGCAACACAAGGAAAACTGCTGGCGGCAAAGGATTAAATGTGACGCGTGTCTTAAAACAGCTGAATCATGAAGTGATTGCCAGCGGATTGCTAGGAGGCTATGTTGGCGAAGGGATTAAGGCTGAATTAAATGCAGCCAGTATTTCTCATCAGTTTGCTGAAATTTCTGGCAATACCCGAAACTGTATTGCCATCCTGCATGAAGGAAAACAAACAGAAATTCTTGAGAGTGGTCCAATCATTCAAGCAGAAGAAGTCCAAAGCTTTTTAACTCAGCTGGATGATCTGATTCCGACCGCTGAGGTGCTGACAATTTCCGGCAGTCTGCCTCAGGGGGTTCCAGAGGATTTTTACGTAGAAGTAATCAAACGCTGCAACGACTTTGAAAAGCCGGTTGTGCTGGATTGCTCAGGCAAAGCTTTGCAGCAAGTATTAAGCAGTCCGTATAAGCCTTGTTTAATCAAACCAAACCAGGAGGAATTGTCAGAGCTGCTGGGAATTTCGCTGGAAGATCCGGCAAGTATTAAAAACGCCCTGATGAATGACTTATTTACTGGGATTCAGTGGGTAGTGATTTCTTTAGGGGCACAGGGAGCCGTTGCCAAGCATCAAGACACCTTTTATCGAGTAACGATTCCTAAAATTGACGTTGAGAATCCAGTCGGTTCAGGTGATGCAACCGTTGCTGGTTTTGCAGCAGCGATTGCTGAGGGAAAAGATGCAAAAGCTTTGTTGAAAAGAGGGAATGTGCTTGGCATGTTAAATGCTCAGGAAGCAGTCACAGGAGCAGTCAATTTAGCCAATTATCAGCAGCTTTTTGATCAGATTGAAGTAACTACATTTTAG
This sequence comes from Candidatus Enterococcus ferrettii, assembly GCF_017377655.1. Classification (GTDB taxonomy): domain Bacteria; phylum Bacillota; class Bacilli; order Lactobacillales; family Enterococcaceae; genus Enterococcus_A; species Enterococcus_A ferrettii. The sequence goes on along the minus strand of NZ_JAFREL010000020.1, from coordinate 42,379 downwards.
AAAGCAGGGAAAAAATGAAGGAAGCAAAAAGAAATTACTTGAAGCAGTTAATCAATGAGCGGCAAATCATTGGCGCATTAGCAATTGATCAACGAGGTGCCTTAAAAAAAATGATCGCTAAGTTTAAAGGCAGCGAAGCCACCGATGAAGAAATTGTTGAGTTCAAGCAATTAGTTTCAAAAGAGCTGACGCCTTACGCTAGTTCTATTCTGCTTGATCCAGAATATGGCTTGCCGGCGGCTGACGAACGAGCGGATACTGCGGGTTTATTGCTGGCCTATGAGAAGACCGGATACGATGCGACTACTCCTGGACGCTTGCCAGATATTCTTTCTGAATGGTCGGTGAAGCGTTTGAAGGAAGCTGGAGCAGATGCGTGTAAATTCTTGCTCTACTACGATGTAGATGAAGACGAAGCAATCAATAAACAAAAGAAAGTATTTATGGAACGAATTGGATCGGAATGTGAAGCAGAAGAACTTCCCTTCTTTCTCGAATTAGTTTCTTATGATGCCACGAATGCTGACAGCTCTTCATTGGAATACGCCAAGGTAAAGCCTCATAAGGTAATTGAAATGATGAAAGAATTTTCAGCCCCTCGCTATGGAGTAGATGTATTAAAGGTAGAAGTGCCAGTTAATATGAACTTTGTGGCAGGCTATGGAGGGGAAGAACCTGTCTATACTAAAGAGCAGGCTGCAGGCTTCTTCAAGGAACAAGCTGAAGCAACCAATCTACCATTTATCTTTTTAAGTGCGGGTGTCAGTGCTGCGTTGTTCCAAGAAACCTTGCATTTTGCCAAAGAAGCCGGCTCTACCTTTAATGGAGTGCTATGTGGAAGAGCAACTTGGGCAAATGGTGTAGATCCCTATGTCATTCAAGGAACAGCAGCCGCCAAAGAATGGCTGCAAACTCAGGGACGAAGCAATATTGAAGCGTTGAATCAGGTACTTAACGAAACTGCGACACCAATAAAACTTGATTAACTTAAATTCGACAAACACAGCTAACTAGTATGTTTGTCGAATTTTTTATCTGTTTAATAAGAAGTTACTTTACTTTATTGGTCAGGAAATTTCGCAAACACCGCTTTTTTTAACTGCGTTTGCCAATAACGAGCAAGATAGATTCCCAGAAGGACCACCCATGAAAAAGTTTCCGCATACGCAACAATCATACTATCAAACTGATCAACAAATCCGTAAGATACGACAATCCGAACGAGCAACGCAGCAATCCCAGCAACACTGGAAAACAGCATGTCGCCTCTGCCTTCCAAATAGCCTCTAATTGCCATGGCCAACCCAAAGACAATATAGAAATTTGCCAATACTTGAAAGAACGATTTGCCAATTGCCACCGACTGGGACGTAAGACCAAAGATGGTCAGTAAATATTCCCCAGTCACAAGAACCAATCCTGTCAAACCGATTGAGATAATAGACATCATAATCAAGCCGATTTTTAACACCTTTTTTGCTCGTTCAGGATTACCTGCCCCAATATTTTGTGCCACGACGGTTGCGATTCCCGATCCAAAGTTCACGATAGGCAAAAGGATTACGGAGTCAATGCGATAAGCCGTGCTAAACGCGGCAATTGCTCGCTCTCCGAAGCCATTCATAAACCGCTGGAGAATCAGGTTCCCGACTGAACTAGTACTCGCTTGAATCGTCGGCGGCAAGCCAAAACTGAAACCTTGAGTAATTGCTGTACGAGTAAAAAACTTTTTATTCCAGCGAAACTTCAAATAAAAATAGTTTCTCTCCGTGTACAGAACAATAAATATAGTCATAACAATCTGCGCAAACACAGTCGCGATAGCTGCTCCCTCAGCACCTTTCTTCAAGACAGCTACGAGTAGAAGGTCTAGTGCCACATTGATCAGCGAAGAGACGATAATCGCGACAAACGGAGCTCGGCTGTCTCCGCATCCCCGTAAAATAGCTGCGTACACATTATAAATAGCTAAAAACGGGACACCGATGAACATGATTCTGAGATATTGTCTTGCAACGGCCATTAAATTTTCCGGGGTACCCAACGTATCAATGATCGGCGTAGTGAAAAAGATCCCCAGCATTGCAACCAATAAGAAAAACACCCCTAAGATCAGGGTAAAGGATATTAGGGTATTTCTCGCCTTGTCCAGCTCTTTTCTACCTTGCTGCTGTGCAGACAAAATCGAAATTCCAGAAGTAAAGCCTACAATCGTAGTAATACACAGATTATACACAGCTGAGGTTGCACCAATCGAAGCTAGTGCGAACTCTCCTTCAACATTTCCAACAATGAACGCATCCACCCAATTGAACAGCTGTTGAAATACGCCACTCAATACTAAAGGAATAGTAAAAAGAAGCAGCATTTTGACAATTCCACCTTGAGTCATGTCTTTCCCCAACGCAACCCCATCCCTTCTGATTTTAAAACCTGCTTAGCTGATAAAAAAGGCGCTTAGAGGTTACGCAGATGTACGATTTGTACACTAGGGGTAACCTCTAAACGCCTTAAACTAATCACATAATTTAACTAGTATTAAAGTAACAAGGGGGGAAAGAAATGTCAATAGACTTCAAATCGATTGTTGCTATTCAGCCGTGTACATGTTTCTTCTAACAAGAATGTGAATCGGCAGCTTGTCTCTAATCTCTCAAACTTCAACAAGTCGCTACATTGAATCGTTAGGACCGTCTGTAAATCCGATACTTTCCTGGTCTTTACTTGACTAATACTGAGCTTTTCCATAAACGGGTATTCTCTGCACAAGCATCCGAATAATTAGATTATTTTTATGCAGCTTCCTGACAGTGAGTGAAAAAATACTTCCATCACTATCAAAGGAAGTGTCTCGGTACGAATGATTCAATCGAATAAATTTCGAAATTTGTTATTTGAAAGAAAAAAAGCAACACCAAATGAATTTTATCTAAAGAATAAATCGCTTGTAAATTGGAAAAAAATAAAATTTCTCATTGTAAACTAAGTATTTAGGGGGATCAATTTGTATGTTATCAATGAGAATCACATAGCTATATTCGCAAACGATGCCGTCTTGACAACGTTTCCAGTGCTGTTATAATAAATAGATATAGTATTATGTGAAATTTCTGACAATGTATTTTTCCTAAGATTAGAAAATGATAGGTATTCTAATGGATCGTTAAAGAAAGAATCGTGTGGGGAGATAATTATTTTATGGATGAAGAATTGTTACGCGTCGATCATCTGACTGTGAAATTCCGAACGTACAATGGGACAGTCACAGCAATCGACAATTTGGACCTTCAATTGAATACAAATGAAACCTTAGGAATCGTTGGTGAAAGCGGAAGCGGCAAGAGCGTTACTTCATTAAGCATTATGGGACTATTGGATGAAGATACCTCTTCCGTTACTGGACATGCCTTTTTCAAGGGAAAAGATTTGATCACTATGCCAGAAAAAGAGAAGCAGCATTATCGTGGAAACCAACTGGCGATGATTTTCCAGGAGCCTATGACTTCTTTAAATCCACTCCATAAATGCGGCAAGCAGATCATGGAATCGATGCTGATTCATGAGAAGATCAGTAAAGAAGAGGCTAAAGCTAAAGCAATTGATCTTTTGAAGCTGGTTGGAATTCCGGCGCCGGAGCAGCGCTTCAATGAGTATCCTCATCAAATGTCTGGTGGTATGCGGCAGCGGATCATGATTGCGATGGCTTTAGCCTGTGATCCTCAACTCTTAATTGCCGATGAGCCGACAACTGCACTGGATGTTACGATCCAGGCACAAATATTAGAGCTGCTGAAGGATCTGAAGGAAAAGCTGAAAATGGGGATTATCATGATCACTCATGACTTAGGCGTAGTTTCTGAGGTTTGTGATCGAGTGGTAGTGATGTATACAGGGAAAATCGTTGAACAAGGCAGTATTCGCGATATTCTCGATGAACCAATGCACCCTTATACCGAGGGCTTAATTGCAGCAATTCCTAAAATGCAGGATCAAAAGGAACCATTAAACAGTATCGATGGTGTTGTTCCGCGTTTGGATGATATGCCTAAAGGCTGCAGCTTCCATCCAAGATGTCCTTATGCAATGGATATCTGCAAGGAGAAACGACCTGCTTTATCAGAAACTGCTGAAGGACGAAAGGTACGCTGCTTTAAATACTCTTCAGCCGAGGAAGTCGAGGTGAGCCCATAACAATGGAAGCACAAGAATCGATAGTCGTATTAGAAAATGTAAAAAAATATTTTGATATTCGAGACAGCAAAGGGAAAAAGGGCACACTGAAAGCTGTGGATGGCGTCTCTTTTCAAATAAAAAAGGGTGAAACATTTGGGTTGGTAGGTGAAAGCGGCTGCGGGAAAAGTACGCTTGGAAAGACTCTTTTGAATTTGTTCCCAATCACTGAGGGGTCAATTTGTATTGATGGACAAGAAGTGAATCAATTAAAAAGTCGTAAAGAAAAGGTGGCCTTTGGTTCCAAGGTTCAGTTAGTGTTCCAAGACCCTTCCGCTTGTCTGAATCCGCGAAATCGGATCGGGGCTATCTTAGCGGAACCTTTTAAGATTCACCATAAAAGTAGTATGTCTAAACAGGAGATTGATCAAAAGATTGATGAGCTTTTAACCATGGTAGGATTAGCACCGGAGTATAAGCATCGCTATCCCCATGAAATGTCTGGAGGACAAAAGCAGCGGATTGGTATTGCTCGAGCTTTGGCTTTGAATCCTGAGATCATCATTTGTGATGAACCAGTATCGGCCTTAGATGTGTCGATTCAGGCACAAGTGATTAACCTGCTGGAAGACCTGCAGGAAAAGATGGAACTAACTTACTTGTTTATTTCCCATGATCTAGGGGTTGTTTACCATATGTGTGATCGGATTGCCGTGATGTATTTAGGAAATATTGTGGAGCTGGCGGATAAAAAGGCACTCTATGAAGATACCTTGCATCCTTACACTCAAGCACTGATTTCTGCGGCACCAACGATCGATTTGGAAAAAACGGATCGTGTCGTTTTAAAAGGGGATGTTCCAAGTCCTTCCAATCCACCAAAGGGCTGCAAGTTCCATACACGCTGTCCATATGCTATGCCGGTTTGCGAAACAGAGAATCCGGAATTACTTGAAGTAAAAGACAATCACTTTGTGGCTTGTCATTTATGTAAAAAAACACTGAGGGAGGAAATTAGAAAATGAAAAAACATCAAAAAGTCGCATTGGGTTTGTTAAGCACGTTAGTATTGCTGTTAACTGCTTGTGGCGGTGGCGGAGATACAGATGATTCAGGGGGAAGCTCTGGAGGCAGCGCAAATGGGGAAAATACGTTGGTCGTAGGAATGGACTCTGACTTGAAGACCTTGGATCCAGCTCATGGTTACGAAGTTTATGGCAACATGGTTTACTATGCACTTTACGATAACTTGTATCGGACCTATGATTCATCAACACCTGAACCATCATTAGCGGAAGAACATGAACTAGATGATTCTCAAACGGTTCATACCTTCAAGCTGAAAAAAGACGTGAAGTTCTCTAGCGGGAACAAACTGACATCAAAAGACGTAGCCTTCAGTATTAATCGGACGAAAAATTTAAAGAGTAATACAAGTCATCATACCGAAAATGTGAAAAGTGTGGAAACACCAGATGATCAAACGGTAGTGATTACTTTAAATGAACCGGATGCAGCATTCCTAGTAAAACTGGCGAACAACTCATTCGCAGTTATGGATTCTGAAGTAGTCAAAGAACATGGCGGAACAGACGCTGAAGATGCGGCAACTAAAGATACTGCAGAAGAATGGTTAAACCAAAACTCAGCAGGATCAGGAGCTTATGTTCTCAGCGAATGGAAACAAAATGTAGAAGTGGTGCTTGATCGCAACGAAGAATACTGGGGCGATGTGAAGAACGACAAAGTCATCTGTAAAGAAATTCCAGATGTGAACACACAGATTCAAAACTTGAAGCAAGGAGATATTGATATCGCTTTAGGTGTAGGGGTAGACAATGCGTCTCAGCTGAAAGACCAAGAAGGCGTAGAATTGAAGAACTACACTGGAACAACTACTACCTTCCTATTGATGAATGATGATCCGGAAATCGGCGGACCGATGGCGGATGCTAAGGTGCAAGAAGCGGTTCGTTTAGCAATTAATTACAAAGAGCTGTTGGAAATCTGCGGCGACAAATCAGTTTTACCATTAAACATTGTACCGGAAGGCTTCACTGGGGCTTTGGAAAAAGAAACTGACTATATGGATTTAGACAAAGCGAAAAAATTAATGGACGAAGCTGGCTACAAAGACGGTTTTGATGTGAAATTTACTGTAGCAAACTTTGACACAGAAGGAATGTCTTGGACAACGATTGGCCAAAAAATCAAAGACGATTTAAGTAAAATTGGAATCAATGCTAAAATTGAAACCTCTGAAATCGGGGTTGTGATTGATTCTTACCGTGAAGGGAAAGAACAATTCTTAATGATGCACTGGCATCCAGATTACATGGATATCAACAATCAATTAGCCTTCCTGCCAGGTGAAACTGTCGGTGAACGTGCGAAATGGACAACAGATCCATCCGATGGGAAAATTAGCGAACTGCAAAAAACAATTGAAACTGAATCAGATGAAGACAAACGAGCGGCTGCTTCTAAAGAGCTTCAAGAATTGCTTGATAAAGACATGCCTTATGCTATGTTAGTGCAGCATCCGAAGGTATTGGCTTACCGCAGTAATTTAGATGGCGTGAACTACTATGAAGTACAAAAAATCAACTTCCAGGATGTAGCTATCAAATAATCTAGATGCAAGGAGCAAAATCACATGAGGAATATGGCAAGGTTTTTATTGCGGCGCTTAGTGTTTGTCTGCTTTCTGGTCATCGGAATCTCTTTTTTGGTTTTCATGATCTCTCACTTGGTTCCTAGTGATCCAATTGCATCAAACATGAGTCCCCACGCAATGAGTGATCCTGAAGCCGTTGCTGCTTACCGCGCAAGATGGGGACTTGATAAACCGTTGATGCAGCAATACTTTATCTATCTAGGCAATTTGCTGCGGGGAGATTTGGGCATTTCGATCCGTACTGGTAATCCAGTGCTAAGTGATTTGAAGCAGTTTTTCCCAGCTACCTTGGAGCTGTCCATTGTAGCGATGATCATTGCGATTATCTTTGGAATTACCTTTGGGGTGTTGTCGGCCGTTTATCGCAACAAACCTTTGGATTATGCGGTTCGAACAATTTCCATCAGCGGTGTATCCATTCCTAACTTTTGGTTTGCTCTGGTGATGCTGTTGCTCTTTTATTCGAAGTGGCACTTGTTCCCAGGTGGCGGCCGAATTAATTCCAGGATGACGGCACCAACAGGTGGAACAGGATTATATGTTTTGGATGGATTATTGAAGGGAGATTGGGCGCTGGTAAATGACGCCCTATCTCACCTGATCCTTCCAGCAATTGTGTTAGGATTCTTCACTATGGGGTTAATCTCCCGGCAGACGCGTTCCAACCTACTGGAAGTAACCTCATTGGATTATATTCGAACAGCTAAGGCCAAGGGCTTGTCTCGTGGACGAATCATTATGCGTCATGCGTTAGGCAATGCCTTGATCCCGGTAATTACAGTTATGGGGATGGGCTTTAGTAATTTGTTGGGCGGAATGGTTTTTGTTGAGAAAATCTTCTCTTGGCCAGGAATTGGTCAATATGCTTATTTGTCTGCAACGACTCTTGATTTCCCAGCTATTTGCGGGGTGTCATTGTTAATCGCATTAATCAATGTAATCCTCAATCTATTGATCGATATTCTGTATGGAGTGATTGATCCGAGAGTGAGGTACAGCTGATGAAACGATTTCTAAAGCAAAAAAACTTTTTATTTAAATTAGGGATTGTCATTTGTGTGGGCTGGATTTTAGCAGCACTGCTTTCACCCTATCTAGTTCCTCAAGACCCAATTGCCCAAGATATGACTGCGCGTTTCCAAGCACCGGGCTCCGGTCATCTGCTGGGAACCGATGAGTTAGGGCGGGACGTATTTTCGCGAGTTTTAGTCGGCAGTCGCGTGTCGATTGCAGCAGGACTGGTGACCGTTTGTATTACGATTGTTGTGGGAACAATCTATGGCGGAATTGCCGGGTATGTGGGTGGATTTGTTGACGATGTTATGATGCGGATCGCTGAGCTGATCAATGCTTTTCCGCCGTTGATATTGGCAATGGTAATCGCTTCTGCCTTAGGACCCAGCATTTCAAATTCAGTTTTTGCCATGACTATTATTTGGTGGCCGAACTACGCCAGGCTGATGCGTAGTTTGGTTATTACCTTGAAGGAAAATGAATACATTGTCGCCTCCCGTGTATTAGGAGCCAGTCATCTGCGTATCTTGGTGAAGGAAATTGTTCCTAACGCACTAGGATCGTTGCTGGTTATGGCTACCTTAGATATCGGCAATGCCATCGTAACCTTCTCTGGCTTAAGTTTTCTGGGGTTGGGAACACAACCCCCAACACCAGAATGGGGCTCGATGGTGTCTGATGGGGTCAACAACATGAATTACTGGTGGATGTCCACCTTCCCAGGCTTGGCCATTTTCTCCATGTCCATTGGCGCAAATTTTGTTGGTGATGGCATGCGGGATTATCTAGATCCAAAACTGAAAAATAAATAAACAAAGAGGGAATAGGGAAGACCTTATTTCCTCTTTGCTGGTTTTAAGAATAAATGAACCAAATGCGACAGCTAGTTGTCATATTAGGTATGCTATGATTTTTATAGAAAAGGAAGAAGACTCATGCAAATCGAACGTCTGGTACAAATGATCTTCTATTTAATTGATCATGGACAAGTGACGGCACAGGAACTGGCGGAACAGTTCAATGTTTCAACAAGAACCATTTATCGAGATGTCAATACACTGACCTTAGCAGGAATTCCTATTTTGTCCGCCAAAGGTACTGGAGGTGGGATATCCTTATTAGAGGGCTACACGCTGGATAAATCCTTGTTGACTAAAGAGGAGCAGCAGAATATTTACCATGGATTGCAGCTTCTACAGGCAACCGACTATCCAAATGCGGAAATAGCAATTAGTAAGATTGGAGCAGTCTTTCATAATGTGCTGCAGCCGCAATGGTTAGAGGTAGATTTTTCTTATTGGGGAAGCGATGACACCGAAAGGATAAAATTGTCGGATTTGCAGTATGCCATTCTAAATAAGCATGTGATTACTTTTGAGTATGCAAATTCTGAATTACAAAAATCCCATCGGAAAATTGAACCCTTACGTTTAGTCTTCAAGTCCCATGCCTGGTATATTGTCGGCTACTGCCAAGAAAAGCTGGAAACAAGAGTTTTTCGACTGTCCAGAATGAAACGATTAAGGGTACAAACGGAAACCTTTGCAAGAGAATTACCGCAAGACTATTCAATGAAATCACCAAAAGCAGTAGAAAGGTTATGCAAGCTGCAGCTGAGGTTTTCACCAGAGGCAATCCATCGATTGTACGATGAATTCGCTGAAGACCAATTGACAGTTGAAGCGGACGGCAGTTATTTGGTTGAGTTTGAAGCGGAATTGAATCATTGGATGATTCATTACTTGCTTTCTTTTGGCAGGCAGGTGCAGGTTTTGTCACCAAAAAAAGTCCAAACAATGTTAAAGGAGCAAGCGTTAATGATTGTTCAGATGTATGAAGAGTAAAGGAGTGAAAAGTAAATGGAAAAATGGGTCTATGCTATGTTTATTGAAAAAACCAAAACCTACAATCGTTTGACGAAGGCGGAGGTGGAAAAGCACGTTGAGCATTTGAGAAAGCTGGACGAAGCTGGCAAGTTAGATTTTTGCGGTGTCTTTAAAGGGTATCCTGGTGTCGCCGGTATGCTGCTGCTTAAAACTGCCAGCTATGAAGAAGCGGAGATGCTTTGTAAGCAAGAGCCGTTAGTAGTTGGCGGGTACGCTACTTACAAGCTGAAGGCGGTACAGGTAGCCGATAAGGAAAACAATTATTTGTTTGGGAATTAAAGGAGGAGTTGGAAGCAGATGAATGAACAAAAAATGTTGTATGTGAGAACAGATTACAAGCTTGATGAACGAGAGGTTGGTGAAGAAGAAGCGATGGCTTCGATGGAGTATCTTCAACAATTAGCTAGTGAACGCTATTTATTAGCAGGAGTATTTGGGAATATGGAAACAGAGGAAGTCGATGGTGCGATGATTCTTTTCGAAGCCAACGATTTGGCCGATGCTCAACGAATTTCTGATGAAGATCCTATTATTAAAGGCGGGTTCTATCGTTATGAGCTTCAATGTTGGAATTTAATGGTTTTTCCAGCGGCAGATAAGTAAAATAATGTTACGGTAAGTAGTTGAATAAATTCAATCAAATAGGTACCTTTTAGAAACGCTTCGGCAGTATTTCTAAAAGGTACCTATTTTTCACGAGTAAAAAAATATGAAGGTATTAACTTTTTTATTTTTCCTGTCATAAAGATAGCTTTAGGAAGAGCTAAGCAGCGACTACCCTACGTAATACTCCGAAACATTTTTACTGCCACTCTCCATTCTCCATTAGTGCTAAAAAAATCATCTTGCCATTTCTTTTTCATTCTATTATGATAATCATTGTAAGAAAATTAATTTTGAGTTATTTTCTTTAGAAAAAGATACCTATTCATAGATCTTAAACTTGTTTTTTGAGTAAGGTGGTATGTTTGTAACTTTTTTGATGAAAAGGCGGAGGGAAAGTAATATGAAAAAAACACATATTTTTATGACAGCTTTAGTACTTTGCTCACAAGCATTGGTTCCTTTGACAAGCTTTGCTGAGACAACAACTGATTCTTCAGGCAGTCGCCAAGAATTAGTATCAGAGGACACAAAAGACACAACGAGTAAGGGTGGAGACAATTCAAAAGCTGCTGAAAATCAAAGCCAAAAGGATACAAAGGCAACCGAAGACACAACTAATAATAAGAATACGGATAGTGGAAAAGTGGAAGTGCTTGCTGCTGGAGATGAGTCTATCGATTCATGGATGCCAGATAAAAACCTGCAAGCAATTGTAGCCGAAATTTTGGGCAAAACTGACTTCACGCAACAAGATATGCTTAGTATCACAAGTGCTTCTGTTGATAGCAAAGAAATTTCTGATGCAAAAGGCTTGTCTTATGCAAAGAACCTAACCTACTTATCTGTAACGAATACAGATCTATCAAAGACAAGCAATCTATCTGAAATCGGTACATTGTCAAAGCTGGAAACAATCATTGCATCAGGGGATAATTTATCAGATATCTCCTTTGTAAAAAGTAACCAATTAACTTCATTAACATCTGCCGATCTTTCCAACAATGTATTGACTAATTTAAATAGTATTGCAGGCATAAATTTGCCGAATATTGAACGATTGGATGTCTCTAACAATCTATTAACCGACATTTCGATTATTGAGAATGTTGATGTGCCTAAGCTAAATACCTTATTGGCCTCACACAATCAAATTACAGATATTTCACCAATTGCTAAGTCGACCTTAACTAGTTTGGTGACTCTTGATGCCAGCTATAACAAGATTACTGAGATCGATGCGTTTGCAAACGCAACATTCACTAATTTGGAATACTTAATCGTTAACAATAATCAAATTAAAGATATTTCTGTCATGAAGAATTTAAAAGACAGATATCCGAATTTACATGTCTATAAGGTGGACAATAACCAAATTTATAGTATTGAATTTATGGAAGGGTACCAACTGAATTCAAATACTTCAGCAATCAATCAAACCTACGAAAAAAAGATTTCACTGATTAAACCAACAGGAAATAATACGAAGCAATATGAAATTGCTGTGCCGATTACTTCGTTAGATTATCAATACGATAGTTCAACAGGATACTATGCGGGAACACCAGACCCGACAGCTCAAACATTAACGTTAGGGTATTTCGAAGGGATTTCGGCGTTAAAATTAACAGATGGGACGGTTAAGCCAGCTGAAGGTAGTTCAAATAGTGTTCAGAGTTTCATTATTGAAGCAAGTCCAACCAATCTACCATCACAGGTAGGCTTTACTTGGCAAGGAGCTCAAGGACAATACAGTGGCAGCGGGAAAATTAGTGTTGATTGGGTAGAGCCGGTGGCGCCAGTTATCGAGGCAGGTAATCAGACGATCCATGTAGGAGAATCCTTTGACGCATTAAAAAATGTATCTGCCTTTGATCAACAGCGAGATGGTTCTGCCAAAACAGATTTAACTGATAAAATTGAAGTATTGAATAATAGTGTGGACACCAATAAACCTGGCACCTATACAATAAAATATGGTGTAACTAACGCTTATGGACTAACAACCACAAGTATCTCGACGATTACTGTTTTAGCTAATGATAATAAACAAAAGATCACGGGAGAAAACTTCACTATGCATGTTGGGGATCCAAAACCTACTGCCGCTGACTTCAAAGCTAGTGCAACAGACAAGGATGGCAAACCTTCTGAGGTTAGTGTTGACTTGAGTAAAGCTGACGTGTCTAAAGCTGGTGAATATGAAGTGAGCTTAAAAAGTGCAGATGGCCAAGTGAAAGAGGTAAAACTCATTGTTTTACCTAAAAAAGATCAGTCCGCACCAACCATCGAAGCGGCGGATAAAACGATGCATGTTGGTGATAAATTAACCGAAGAAGAAGTCCTATCTTGGGCTAAATTCATAAATGCAGAAGACTACGTTACGGGATTTGATGTCGAAGGAGAGGGAATACCTGTTTCTACAATCAATGATACGCTGACACAGGCTGGAAAGTATAAAATTACTTATTATGTCGAAGGAAAGACACCAAACAGCCAATCCCATGTAGCAGAAAAGACAATTACTTTAACGGTGCTAGATAAACAAAAATCAGATACAGAAGATTCGACTACAGGTACGCCAACTGCAGAGGATCCAAATACGCCAACAAGCACAATAAAGACAGGTAATTCCACTACAATTCCGTCTACTAGTACACCAAGTACGGTAACTTCTAATAAAGCTTTACCGAAAACAGGTGAGCAGTTAAACAATCTATTTGCAACTGTAGGGATAATTGTAGTAGCTTTGTCAGCTGGATTATTTATCTGGATGAAAAAGGATAAGAAAAAGATATAAGCTGAGCACGAGACAAGTTAAAAAATGTAGTTGTCTTTTAGACCGTCATTTCTTCTAAACTAGTGCTAAGATTCATACAATAAACATCTTTTAGACTATCCATTGAATAGCTTCAGAACAACGTAATCAAGGATGAAGCAGAAAATAAGTATGCTTACCTTGCGCTTCAATGGGGAAGTTCTGCTAGTGTTGAAAATTCTCATATACAAAATAGACACCCCTCAAAAATCTTCAGCAGATTTTCGAGGGGTGTCTATTTTTCAGTCATTTACATCGTGATTCTTTTTGTAGATAGGGGCTTTCGAGGTAAAAGGAGTTTTTTTCAGCCAGTCAGCTAGCTGCTGACTCAATTGGGCAGCCATATCAAAGGAAGCGGCAATTTGTTCCTGCGTAATTCCGTTAACATGGACTCCTGAAGTAATCACACAGTTTCCCGGAATAAAGGGCGCCAGGGTTTCCAACAGCTTCTCAGCTAAAACATCATCTTTATGGAACCGTCCGCTGTGGCTCTCGAAACGAAGGGACTCTCTCTTCTGATTACGTGAGAAAGTCGTCACCGTACCAATATGCGGTGTGTCTCCACCAGTTAAAGTGATCAGCAGATCTCCACCGATTTGTTTGGCCTCAGCAGACATTGTAAAACCTGCGGCTTGCGTTTTTACGACTGTTTGATTCATCTTAAGCATCCTTCCAACGACCAGATAACTCGTTATCAATCTGCAGGGCATCCAACAGCTTCATGGTTTGATGATGCACCAAGTCCTGGATGGTTTGGGGCTGGTTGTAAAAAGCTGGAATAGGTGGAATGATTTGTACCCCCATTTTGGCTAACTTAGTCAGATTTTCTAAATGAATGGCATGCAAGGGTGTTTCTCTGGGAACTAAAATCAGCTTCCGCTGTTCCTTTAGAGTCACATCAGCGGCCCGTGTAATCAAGTTATCTGCTAGGCCCATTGCAATTGCCCCAACCGTTCGCATGCTGGTAGGCACTATCACCATTGCATCCACTAGAAAAGAACCACTGGCAATAGAAGCACCTAAATCTTTAACTGAGTAGTGATAATCCAGTAAATCATAAACCTCAGTCAAGGTCATATCGGTTTCGATTTTCAAATTTTCTTTGGCCCAGTCACTAATGACGCCGTGGGTTTCAATTTCCGGATAGTTTTTCAAGGCCTTCAACAGATCCAATGCATAAATGGTGCCTGAAGCGCCGGTGATGCCGATGACGATCCGTCTTTTTTTCATCTAATTCACTACTTTCTTATCTCAAGTATTTTTCCCAGTCAGATACATCCTTAAATTGTGCTCGAATAAATTTATCCTTCAAATCAAAAGGTACCGTGCCATCTAAAATCGTCTTGGCACTCATTCCACGAAAGCGAATGACGCCCGGATTGTATTCAGGGATTTCTGATGGGTCTAATGGGTGATTCCGCATGCCGGGCAGAACGATAATATCCTTGTCCCCTTGGAAACGTGTATTCAAGGTCCACATCACATCATTCATATCAAAAATATCCACATCATCATCTACTAAAATGACTGTCTTCAATTCTTTGAAGGCCGACAGTGCCAAAATCGCTGCCTGACGCTGGATGCCTTCATCGGCTTCCCGTTCCTTGTGAATCTGCAGAATACTCATTAATTTGCCGCCGCCAGCTGGAGGATTGTAAACATTCACTACTTTGCCGGGAATGGCCTTTTCTACTAAATCTAGAATGCTGGCTTCGGTAGGGATTCCTGCCATAGAAACATGCTCTTCACTTGGTCCAATGGTGGTTTGCATGATCGGATTGTCTTTACGATGAGTAATCGCTTTAACCTTTACGACATTTACCGCCGGATTTGCATCGCCATTATAGCCAGGAAACTCAGGCATAGCATGACCCGTATTCGTGTGAAGATCTTCCTGCATACGTTCGTTGGGCAAAATTTCAGCTTCAATAATAAATTCTGAGCGGGCAATCCCCACTTCATCCACAGTAAGGCAGTCGACTAATTGAACTGGCTGATTACGTAGCGCTCCAGCAATCCAAAGTTCGTTGTAGCCAAGAGGGGTGGTTGGCGGTTCAAAGGTCGTTCCGATAGAAATTGCTGGATCAAGTCCAATATTGATGGTAATCGGCATAGGTTTATTCAATTTTTCATATTGTTCTTGGAAATGACCAATGTGACGTCCACCAGGCATGACATACATTCCAATCGTGTCTTCGTCTTCTAATACCATTCGGTGAATAGTAACATCACTCATCGTTTTGTCAGGATCAGAACCTAAAACGACGCCCATCGTAATATAAGGACCAGCATCCTGAGGCGTGTTAGTCGGCGCCGGTAAAATCTTGCGAATATCAAAACCATCATCCGTGGCTAAATGTACCACTTCCTGTGCAGGGGCTTCTTCTTTAGAAACCTTCACTGGCTTAATAGGATTTGCTACTGATTCCTTCAACAATCGACCAAGGTACCGATAATCATAGTTCAAAATTTTTCCAACCCGTTTACGACTGGCCATAATCCCAATAGTTACTCGCGTACCGGGGAAGCCTTTGATGTTGTTGAACATCATGGTTGGACCTTCCTGAGTAGGACGCATCACGGTGCCGCCGGAACCAATGTAGCGGTAGGCGCCAGCCAGCTCGGAATCAGGGTCCACTTCGACATCGGTTTCATGGTAAGCACCAGACTCTTGCTTTAATTCTTCTAAGACTTTGCGTAAATCGTATAGTTCTTCTTGGCTCATTTGTTTTCCTCCTAATAAAAATCCTTCTTCTTTATTGTATTCGCCTTATTAGGAAGAAAACAAATCGCATTTTAAAAAGAAGTATTCCGTTTTGGAATACTTCTTTTTATGGAGCCTATTCAATGGATTGCCAAAAGAGATCGTTGGCGGTACTATGCGGCCCTTTCTTGCGAACGAAGCATAGATGGCTGAGCTTGTTAGGTACAATCGGAATGTAAACGATCTGTTCCGGCAATTTTCCTAGAATCGTTTTTTCCATTAATAAAGAAATACCCAGACCACTGGCAATCATGTTCAAAATTAGATCTATGCGGGAGCCGCCGTAATTATTTTCAGGTGTAAACCCAGACTGCTGGCACAGCTGAAGAATCGGTGCCAAAAGACCGGTTTCTTTTCCCAGCAGCAGGAAGGCTTCTCTTTCCAAACGCTCCAAGGACAATTCTTTTTCTTCAGCCAAAGGATGGTCAGCTGGCAGCACCGCCACGAAACAATCCTGATCAACAATTTTGTAGTCAAAGGAATGCTCTGGCAGCTGGAATAATCGGGTGAAGAACAGGGTATTCTCATCAAAAAAGCGAATGGCTGACAAGGGCTCATTCTCAGTCTCTTTCAACAACAAATTGACCTCTGGATGCTGATTGCGAAATGTCGCGATTTTTTCCAAGGCAGGATAGTTAATTAAGGTTGGAATGGTATAGATAGTTAGTGAGTGCTGCTGCCTTTGTTTCACTTGGGCAGCTTTTTCCTGCATCAAGTGAGCCTGATGGACAATTTCCTGAGCATAAGGCAACAGTTCGTGCCCAGATGCAGTTAAAGTTACTTGACGCTTGGAGCGATTAAACAGATTGACAGTCAATTCCTTTTCCAATGCCAAAATATGCTTGGAAACATTACCTTGTGTAGTGTAGGTTTCCTCAGCGGCCTTAGAGTAATTTAGATGCTCAGCCAACTGAATAAAGGTTTCTAGTTTTTGAATATCCATAAGCAGATCCTCTTTTGTTAGTTAATCTTATTATAAGGGAATGAGAAAGGTTTAGCAGAAAAAATCAGAAAACTAAAAATAAATTACGTTGATTGATAAATTATGAAAAGAATAGGCGTTTTTTTATAAGTTTAGACAAACAGTTTATTCGTTTTCTTAAATTGTATTTATTCTAATTTTGATATGACTGAAATAAATTTTTCAGCTTTACATATTAGTGATTTTTTGTTATTATTTAAATGTTTTTATTGTTATGTTTTGGATGGTTAAGTTTAGAACCATAAAAAGTGTTGGTGGAGAGATGATAAAAATATCCTGCGATTATTACTAGTAAAGAAAAGGTGGAAAAATGAGTTCTGTATTGATTTTGACGAAAAACATTTTAGTGGAGCAAAAGCTCCAGACGCGACTGCAACGATTGAATTGTGAAGTATTTTCTTCTCCGAAAACGTTGAGCCTACTGATTGAACGCCCTAATGAAATTATGTTGGCCAGCTATTTCGATTGTATCATCGTTAGTGAGACAGTCACCAATGAGGAACTCCAGTGGATTATGCCAAGTTTACGAAAGTCTCCTAAGATCATTCTGCGTAAGGTGGATCAATATTTCGATAGCGAAGCAGAGGGATCAATAGAAGGGATTAACGGAGTAATTACTGATGCCATGAACCTTGAAGAGCTTCGTGAAAGTTTGTACAAATGGGAAGAGTCAGTTTCCAGTGAAGGGTCCGTTTATTCCTTTGACCCAAGAAATAAAATCGCTCAACGAGAAGTACGCTTGCTGAGCTCGCTGCAGTTAACCAAAATGGAAGCTCGTGTATTAAGCAAGCTGTATCAGACTCGCGGCGAAATTATTTCTCGTGAAGAGCTGTGCGAGTACATATGGGGAGACGGTGCCAGCAGTTCTCACTTATCGCAAATCTCCTGGCTTATGAAACGTATCCGAACTGCTTTTGAAAAGGATGGTGCCAAGGGGGCAACCATCGAAACTCATTGGGGCAAAGGCTATTCCTTATCCAATGAAGTTTACGAATGCTATGCTGAAAAAATGAAGATGCCAGTTACCTTCTAAGGGAACAGCCATAGCTAAAGAGGGGCCTGTGACATGAAAAGTCATAGGCCCTTTCTCGGAGTTTTGTGGAAATAAAAAGGGGAATCAAAAATATAAGAAGCTACTCGTAGATGATTCCTCTTATTTGCCGGAGCTGCCAGCTTCTGTCACAATCGCGGTCTTTCTTTCATCAGTTTCCCAGCAGCTTAGCATCCAAATCCAGCTTATATTTCTCATAGAGGCCTTGAATCTGCGTTCGTTTCTTAATATCGAGCTTGATAAAGATATTATGGACGTGGGTTTTCACGGTTCCCACTGATAAAAACAGTTCATCAGCAATCTCTTGATTTTGCTTATGCTCTAAAAGCAAGCGGAAAATTTCCATTTCCCGTTGAGTAAATTGATACGCTGTACAAAATTGTTCAAACAGCCGCTCCTCCTGCACCTCTTCCTCATCCTCGGCAACCTGCTGAGAATTTCCTCGCAAGAAATAGTTTAGTCCAAGTACACAAACCAAAATAGAGAAGATATCTTCACAAATATTCCGATTATAGATTTTAATTGTCAGTGACGTGTACTGATCAATATTGAAGATGACAAAGGTATCCTCTAAGAGGATGGCTAAGCTGAAAACAATTGCTAAAATAGCGAATCGTTTCAAATAGGTTGCTTCCGTAGGGGATAACCCCTCGGTCTTTTTATAGCGATTCCAGGCATAGGTCCCGACATAGAAAAGAAATAGCTGATTTGGCAGATAATAGAGCCAAACCTTGAAGGCCGAATTAGCCAGCAATGGCGTCAGCAGCATCCAGACCGCTAGAACAATGAGTAAAGCATTCTGATAAGGTTTGATCTTAGATTTAGCTAATAAGTTCACAATCCATAAGGAACAAAAGGCATTTACTACGAAAATAATGGTTTTGGCAGCCGGTACGCTCATAAACGTTTGGTTGTACTGGTGTGCAAAGGTATTGAAGAATTCAGTCATGTAAATAATAACATTATCAAGAATAAAGAAGGATAAATAGACTGAGAACGCGAGAAAAATTTTACGCTTTTCTCTAAGATAGAAAATGAGGGAGGTAGACATCGTAATTGTATATAAAACGATCAAAACAATATTGTATATGAAAATGGCGATCATATTTGTAACCCCTTTCGACGAACCATTTACTAAAATCATGCTACAATTTTTCCATGGAATAATTATAACATTTTTTTCCAGGAATTTTTGCGTCATTCGTCTAAACTAGTCCCTAAACTTATCTAAACCTTTTTGAGAAAGCGGTTTACAACTATAAATAAACCCTGGTTATTCACCGTTTTTAAAGATGTTAGCGTTTACAACTAAAAGATTATCGTAAACCCTTTCATAAATTGATACATTGTGGATGCAAAGCAAACGAAAAACTATCTTATAGGAGGAATCATCATGGCAAAACGCGATTTCATTACAACGGAGAATTATACGAAGGAGGAAATTTTATACATCGTTGACTTATCATTAAAAATTAAAAAGGCGATCAAAAATGGTTTCTATCCACCTCTATTAAAAAACAAAACATTGGGAATGATCTTCCAACAATCTTCTACTAGAACCCGAGTATCCTTTGAAACAGCGATGACTCAACTAGGTGGACATGCGCAATATTTAGCACCAGGCCAAATCCAATTAGGCGGACACGAAACAATTGAAGATACTAGCCGCGTACTATCTCGTTTAGTAGATATCTTAATGGCGCGGGTAGAACGTCACCACAGTGTAAACGACTTAGCAACACACGCAACTATTCCAGTAATCAACGGAATGTCTGATTATAATCATCCAACACAAGAGGTTGGCGACTTGACTACAATGGTAGAACATTTACCAGCAGGCAAAAAATTAGAAGACTGTAAAGTAGCCTTTATCGGTGATGCAACACAAGTATGCTTCTCATTAGGTTTAGTTACTACTAAGATGGGAATGGATTTTGTACAATTCGGGCCAGAAGGTTTCCAATTAAACGACGATCACAAAGCAAAATTAGAAGCAAACTGCAAAGTATCTGGCGGAACTTACACTGTAACGGATGATGTTGAAGCAATCGTAGGAGCTGACTTCGTTTACACCGATGTATGGTATGGCTTGTATGAAGCAGAATTATCTGAAGAAGAACGGATGAGTACTTTCTATCCTAAATACCAAGTCAATGACGAATTAATGAATAAAGCCGGCAAAGATGCTAAATTCATGCATTGCTTACCAGCTTCTCGCGGCGAAGAAGTAACAGATGAAGTAATGGACGGACCAAACTCTATCTGTTTCGATGAAGCGGAAAACCGTTTGACTTCGATTCGTGGATTGTTAGTTTATTTGATGGACGATTATGCTGAAAAGAATCCAATTGACGAAGCAGCAACAGCTGAAGCAAAAGCAGAACTAGAAATGTTCATCAAGAAACCACTGTAAAACAGCGTAGGAATGGAAATAACTCTGCTTTTCGCTAAGGACTTATTTTCATTAGATGGTTGAGGCGCCTGCCTCAACCAGTCCTTCCATTATAGAGAGGAAGAGAAAAATGGAACAAAAGAAAAAATTTAGCTTGATGAGTGCCATTCTTTCCGTAATCTGTGTGGTATTCGTAGCAGAAGCTGCAGCACCGGTTGCCGCAATCGGAAACTCCCAGTTCTTCTGGTGGATTTTCCTGCTGATTGCCTTTTTATTACCCTATGGCCTCATTTCTTCAGAATTAGGAACCACTTATATCGGCGACGGCGGTATTTACGACTGGGTAACCAAAGCCTTCGGTCACCGCTGGGGATCACGGGTTTCTTGGTATTATTGGATTAACTTCCCATTATGGTTGGCTTCACTGGCGGTAATGTGTCCAGAATTGCTGACTACCATGACCGGAATTGAATTTCCAGTCATTCCTTCGATCATCATTCAACTTGTATTTATCTGGTTGGTTGTCTGGATTAGTTTTTATCCAGTCAGTGACAGTGTTTGGATTTTGAATGGTGCAGCGGTAATCAAAATGATTTTAGCCGTATTAATTGGTGGTTTAGGTCTATACGTAGCCTTCACTAAAGGCATGGCGAACGAATTTACCGTGCAATCAATGTTACCATCTTTTGATTTAAACAGTCTTTCCTTTATTTCAGTTATTATCTTCAATTTGTTAGGATTTGAAGTTATCTGTACCTTTGCGGATGATATGGAAAATCCTAAAAAACAAATTCCGCAAGCAATTGTAGCAGCCGGAATTGTCATTGCAGCTATTTACATTTTCTCTGCCTTTGGTATTGGGGTAGCTATCCCAACGGATCAAATCAGTACCGGCAGCGGAATGATGGACAGCTTCAAGCTGTTAACTGGATCAACTGGAGGTTGGTTCATTATCTTGATGGCCTTCTTCTTCCTGTTAACCCTATTTGGAAACATGATTTCTTGGTCATTAGGTGTAAACAACACCGCTTGTTATGCAGCTGAAAATGGCGACATGCCAAAATTCTTTGCAAAACGTAGTTCAAAGAATGAAATGCCGATTGGAACAGCTTTAATGAACGGAATCGTAGCCACAGTCGTAGTTGTGATTGCCCCAATCTTGCCAAACCAAGATCTATTCTGGGCTTTCTTCTCATTGAACCTAGTAATGTTCCTGTTGTCTTATGTACCAGTCTTCCCAGCCTTTTACAAATTACGTCAAATTGATCCAGATACCCCTCGGCCATTTAAAGTCGGCGGTGGAGATGGCGTATTGAAGCTATTAGTAATTGCACCGATGCTGATGATCGTTGTTTCTTTGATCTTTACTGCGATTCCATTGCAGTTTGATGCGGCATCACTAACTGAACAGCTGCCGATTACTATCGGGGCAGTAATCTTTATCCTATTTGGCGAAGCGATTATTGTTTTCAAAAAAATAACTAAAGAAGGAGCCGATAACAATGGCGAAAAGAATCGAAGCGACAACACCGAAACAAGACGGGTTTAGAATGCCTGCAGAGTATGCACCACAGGAAAAAGTATGGATGATTTGGCCAGAGCGTCCAGATAACTGGCGCGACGGTGGTAAACCCGTACAAGAAGCTTTTGCTGATGTAGCAAAAGCAATCATCAAATTTACTCCAATGAACGTGGTAGTGTCTCAGCAGCAATTCCAAAACTGTCGTCGTCAATTACCACCTGAAATTACGGTTTATGAAATGTCTAATAACGATGCATGGATCCGTGACTGCGGACCAACTTTCTTAATCAATGATAAAGGCGAATTACGCGCAGCAGACTGGGAATTCAATGCTTGGGGCGGACTAGTTGATGGCTTGTACTTCCCATGGGATCAAGATGACCTAATTGCACAAAAGGTTTGTGAAATCGAACATGTGGATTCTTACCGGACTAGCGGATTCGTATTAGAAGGCGGATCATTCCACGTGGATGGCGAAGGAACTGTTTTGACAACTGAAATGTGCCTGTTAAGTGAAGGTCGTAATCCACATATGTCCAAAGAAGAAATTGAAAAAATGTTGGGTGACTACCTAAACGTTGAAAAAGTTTTATGGTTAGGCGATGGAATTGACCCTGAAGAAACCAATGGACACGTAGATGATGTTGCCTGCTTCGTAGCACCAGGTGAAGTAGCTTGTATCTACACAGAAGATGAAAAGAGCCCATTCTATGAAGCAGCTCAAGATGCGTACAAACGCTTGTCAGAAATGACTGATGCTAAAGGCCGTAAGCTAAAAGTCCACAAATTATGCTGCCCAGTTGAAACAGTAACGATTGATGGCAACTTTAAGATTGACTATGTAGAGGGCACAATGCCTCGTGAAGATGGCGACATCTGTATCGCTTCTTACATGAACTTCTTGATTACTAACGACGGTGTCATCGTACCGCAATACGGCGATGAAAATGATGCACTAGCTTTGGAACAAGTGAAAGAAATGTTCCCGAATAAAGAAATCGTAGGTGTAAACACGGTCGAAGTTGTATACGGCGGCGGAAACGTTCACTGTATCACGCAACAACAACCAAAACGCTAAACAGTCACTCCGGCTATCTTTCCAAGAAGGGTAGCCGGAAAATTATCCAATAAAGATTTTTAACGAAATCAGAAATGAGGGTTTCACATGTCGAAAATTGTTATTGCTCTAGGTGGAAACGCCTTAGGCAACTCAGCCAATGAACAACTAACGAAAGCCGAATTAGCAGCAAAATCCATTGCTGATTTAATTTTAGACGGACACCATGTAGTCATTGCTCACGGGAACGGTCCACAAGTTGGTCAAATCCGGTTAGCTTTTGAAAATATGGGCAACGACGATCCAGAGAAGGTTATGCCTTTCCCTGAATGTACAGCTATGAGCCAAGGCTATATCGGTTATCATTTACAACAAGCCATCGATGAAGAATTGGTTGCGCGCGGAGTAAATGATGTACCAGTTGTTTCAATGCTCACTCAAGTAGTCGTTGATCCAGAAGATCCGGCCTTCAAGAATCCAACCAAACCAATTGGCGGCTATTACGAGGAAGCTGCTGCCAAAAAAATTATGGATGAAACCGGCGATATCTATAAAGAAGATGCTGGGCGTGGGTGGCGTCGAGTAGTTCCTTCACCAAAACCGATGGATATCTATGAAAAAATCAGCCTGCAAACCTTAGTCGATGCAGGTCAGGTAGTTATTGCCTGCGGAGGAGGCGGTATTCCGGTCGTTTATCACGGCAAACGCTATGAAGGCGTGGACGCAGTGATTGACAAAGATTTTGCTGCTTCTAAAATGGCAGCCTTAATCGATGCGGATGTCTTTATTATCTTAACAGCAGTTGACCATGTCTTCGTCAACTTCGGTAAAGATAATCAAGAAGCACTAGTTGATACCACAGTGGAGAAAATGAAAGAGTATATTAAAGAAGACCAGTTTGCTCCCGGCAGTATGCTGCCAAAAGTTGAAGCAGCCATTGACTTTGCTGAATCAAAAGCCGGCCGCAAAGCCATTATTGCTTCTCTAGAGCAAGCCTCTGAAGCCATCACTGGCAAAAGTGGCACAACTGTTCAACAATAAACAATACCTATTGACCGAAGTCCGTTCAACAATCCTGTTGAGCGGCTTTTCCTATGTACGAAATTTTCAAAGAACATCCAAGCGAAGCACCTGTGAACGGACCCGATTCACAGATGTCTACGACTTCGTCAAGGATCATGATCGTCTAGCCAATGGTTAACTAATGCGATAACCATTCCAACAAAGATTGGGGCTAGAATATATTGTACAGGAGGTTGCAAGTACATCACCTCCTCTCAAGTACAGTACATGATCTAGACGATGAGTTACCCTACGCTGGGATCAAACTAGTTTTTAGGTAGAAACATCAGGAGGCATATCCCGCCGCTGTTCCTTGGCCTTCCTTCGTAGCCTTCGCCTAAACATCTCTTTGACAATGTTGTAGGGCTTTTCAGGCGGATCAGAATGTTCTTCATTTGGTTTTTCAGTTAATTCAACCATTTGTTTGGGATTGTCGGATGTTTCAGTTGGTGCATCTATATAAACTTCCTCTTTAGCCAAGGAAGATAAGGATAATTTCGGTACTTGCGGCAATTCACGCCAAGAGCTTTTGGCCTTTAGCTCTTCAAGGCTAGTAGTATCAACCTCTTCTGGTAAGGTAACTTCTTCTTCAGGACTTTCTTCAATTGGTGCTGGTTCACCAAACAATTCATCCCCCTCGAAAATTGGTCGTTCGATGGTTTCTAAAAATTTGGCTTTGACCACTTCTTGGAACAAGCCAACGCCATCTTTTTCAAACAGATTCAAACTGCTTAATAGCTTCAGTGATTCTTTGATTTCTTCCGGACTTTTAGTAGTATCTGGATTTTTAACAGTAAAATTATGCGTTTTGCCTTCGCTGTTCAGGAAAGTGGATACTAGTTTGATCATTTATTTGACTCCTTTCTTTGATTTATTTGCGTAGGTGCGACAGACAATAAGTGTTAATGTCAGGTGGCTTCAGTGTCAGCTTCTGTATGGAATAGCTTAGCAACTTGTGACTTGATAAGAGACTTGGTTTTTTCAATTCTCCTAATAAACCTTTGATCTGTGAAGGAGTCTTAGTAGTATCTGGATTACTCAAGCTCCACGTCTGCGATTTTCCTGCCCCATTTCTAAAAATAGAAACTAACTTCACGACTCGATTCATTCTTATTCAACCTCCTTCGTAATTCTTGATTGAACAGTCATAATCACACTATCTAATGAACTGCCTTGTTGGGATAGCTCCGCCATGATCTCCCCTAATTTCACCACATCTTCTTCTGATGGATTATCAATCACATTTGAAAAATTCACTTTCTTCTGTTTGTCTTCGCCTGCTTGTTCGATCTGTACTTGTAATTTTGTACCTAACTTTTGCATCATCGTTTTTATTCCTCCGTTTTCTGCTTTTGTTTGTATTTGGTAGTGCTTGTTGTGTTTCCCGGCCGGTGACTAAAGCCTACTTCAATAACACAGATTTGAAAAACGACGAAAGTGGTTGGTCATGTCCCAAAACAGCCCTCCGATTTTTTTAGAATCTTGATTTAATAAGCTTTTGCAAATTTCCACTCGTTTTCAAAGCAAAAAAAGGGTCAATTTGGGACATACAAGAAAATTTTTTCATGTCCCAAATTGGAGAGGGAAACTTGTGAAGCGAATGGCTGGATTCGTTGATATTGCAACATTTGTATTCGTAACTTGGTAGAAAATCAGACAGAAAAAAAGCTGTCTTCGCCTTCTCAACAGGAATTTAAATAACGAAGAAACTTTATTTGGAGGTTTGGTACAAATCGTGACAATGGTGATTACTCCAAGTAAAACGAAGATCATCCTCATTTTGCTTATCTAGATGTTCTTACGATTTTTAGTCAGTAGTTTATTAACGAAAAACGGATTGGATAGAAAAGAGCACTCATCTGTAAAAAGCTACAAATGAATGCTCTAAAAAATCTCTTTTTCTCAAGTTAACGGCAATGAACCACTTCTATTACTGTTCTGACTGTTCTCGGCGAGTTAACAATTCAGCTCGAATAACACCTTCTTGTTTTTCGTATCTGTAGTAACGCAGCATTGGAACAGCCGATAGTGCGAATAAAATGGCCGGTAACCATAGAAAAACAAATTGAATTCCTGCTAAGGCCTGACTAGTTTGCACTTGATTGGCAACGTAGTCAGTTTTTGCCATAATGACAGATAAAAAATAGCTGCCTAGACCAGCTCCAACTTTGATACAGAAAGAACTGCCCATTGCTGACAGAAATCCACTGGAACGAATGCCGCTTTTCCATTCGCCAAAATCCACCGCATCTGAAAGCATCGCAAAGGGCATTGAGCAGGCAATCCCCGAACCAATGCAGGCGATAGCCCAAGAAATCACTAAGAAAGTCATCGAGGTTCCAGATAAAAACAGCAGGAATTGCCCGACTACCGCCAAACCTAACCCAACAATCATCGTACCCGTCTTTTTAAGTCGCTTAGAAATAAACGGAATGGCCATCATTCCTCCAACTTGAATCAGAGAAATCCCATTTATCAAAGGGACTAGATTTTTACTGCCTAGATTGTATTCGAAATAATAGAGCAAAGCAGAAGTTCGTACGGTCAAAGCCATCCAAAAAGCTAAATTGGCCAAAACCAGCAGTATCCAAGGCCAATTCCCCTTAACCGCTTTCAAACTATCCTTGAAAGGAATACTTACCGCCTTTTTTGTATTGATTTCTTCCAAGTTGAAAAAGGCAAAGAAGAGCAGCCCAACGGCAATAACCCCGAAGAAAGCCACCATTAGACTGAAGCCCTTTCGATCATCACCTCCACCAAAGAGTGCAACTAACGGCAATGCAAAAGTAACGGCTGCAAAGTTTCCGATATTTCCTCCAACCATTCTAAAAGAATTCAAGTGAATACGCTCATCCGGATCGTTGGATAAATTCGGCAAAATAGAGGTAATCGGCGTAGCAATCCCACTGTAAATCGTACCAGCAATGACATAAGTTATTCCTGCATAAACTACCTTTGCGCTTCCCGATAAGTTAGGTGTGGAGAAGGCTAACACAGTAGCTATTGCAAAGGGAATCGCCAACCACAGAAACCAAGGCCTACTTTGTCCATATTTACTCTTAGTGTGGTCAATAACAGATCCCCAAAATGGGGCATCGAAGGAATCAACAATTCGCGCAATCAGCAGTAAAATACCTGCTGCTCCCACGGTTAAACCATAAACATCTGTATAAAAATAGAGAATATAACTGCTGATGATGCAAAACAATAAATTTCCAGCACCATCTGTACTAGCATAAGCCAGCTTCTTAACTAGAGGGTGTGCTTTTTTCTTTGCCGCAACAATTTCTTTCATTTTTTTGCTCCTTCTTTTCAATTTAATAGATATCTATGTGGATAATTGTAAGAGGTTACAAAAGAGAATAAAACGGATTTAAACGTAGTAAAAGTATACATTTCCGTTTTTTGATAAAAAAAGACCACTCAAATTTTGAGTGGCTGGCGGTTTGCTATTGTCCCAGTAATTTTTCAACCGCCTGAGGAATCGGCAGCTTTGGATCAATGTAGGGATTGTTTTGATGGTTGCCGGAATAGGCTTTTCGGTACTTGTTAGGTGTCAAGCCTGTCCGTTTTTTGAACATGCGAATAAAATATTTTTCATCGGCATAATAAGACAATTCCGCAATCGCTTTGATTGGTAAAGTGGTTTGCACCAACAATACTTTTGCTACAGAGATTTTTAAGTTGATCAAATAGTCTCGTAGATTCTTGCCAAACGCCTTTTTGAATTGGCGGGACAAATAATCTTGAGAAACTTCAAAATGATCAGCAATGTCTTGAATAGATAATTCCTCGCTCATGTTTGCGCGAATCCATTCGGCTACTTGATGTATTTTGGCATCGTACTCTTCTCCGATGGTGGAGGAAACAGCCAAGTATTGATTGCACAATTCAAGCAATATCGCTTGAGTCAAGGTATCTGCCATTTTGGAACTATAGTAATAAGTATTGGACACATTTAATAACTGATTCATCAAGATAATTAAGAAATTGGGCTCCTTTATTGTAAACAAGCAGGGCAGCACACATTGATTGCTGTAAGCTGTCACTGTTTTGTGCTGATTAAATGCCTTTTGCAGCTGACTAACCGTCTGATCTTCAGCAGGCAACAGCTGCCATTGTGCGTAA
The DNA here is from genome assembly GCF_017377655.1 of Candidatus Enterococcus ferrettii. Taxonomy (GTDB): domain Bacteria; phylum Bacillota; class Bacilli; order Lactobacillales; family Enterococcaceae; genus Enterococcus_A; species Enterococcus_A ferrettii. The sequence goes on along the minus strand of NZ_JAFREL010000020.1, from coordinate 14,253 downwards.
AAATGCAACCAATAAAAACGAACCGGTTGGGCTGAAAGCTGGGCACCTTCAATGGTTGTTTCGGGTGGTAAAACTAAGCAGTCGTTTTTTTTCAAATGAATTGGCTGGCCGTCAATCATTAAAGCCAAGTGATTTTCCAAGCAAAAAATAATTTCAAAATCTTTGTCATGGAACATCTTCTTGTGCTGCCAGCCAGTACCAGCAGAAAATTCACCGGCTTTATAGTAAAACACTGGTTGCTGCAAATCAATCGCCAACATCGCAGTTCCTCCTTGACTAGTTTGACTTGATTATAACGAAAAAATTCGTAAATAGATTTAATTTCCGGGTTTATCTACTTTTTCTACGGAAAAAAACGAGTGAAAACGAATGGTTTCGCAAAAGTCCACCTTTTATACAGAAGTATACGCTTACAAGTGAGTTTTGAAAGCTTATATTTTTAGGTACAAGCAAACGATGCTGGAAAGGAAGAAAAAAATGATCACTAAAAAGAAAAATCAGTTAAAAGACATCCAAATTACTTCTGAATTCTGGAACCAATACCGGGAATTAATTGTGAAGGAGGTATTGCCATATCAGTGGGAAGTGATGAATGATTCGGCCGATATTTCCATTACCCATGAACCTGGCGGAAATGAAGAGCATCAGGAGCATAGCCATGCGATCCAAAATTTAGAAATTGCAGCTGGACTAAAGGAAGGTGCCCATAATGGCTATACCTTTCAAGACACCGATGTTTATAAATGGCTTGAAGCTGCGGCGTATTCGTTGACCTATCATCCAGATAAGGAGTTAAGAAAAATTACCGACCGTTTGATTGATCTAATTGCTCAAGCTCAGGAGGATGACGGATATTTAGTTAGTTTTTTCCAAATTGAGGCACCAGACCGTAAGTTTGCTCGATTGAAGCAGTCCCATGAGTTATATACAATGGGGCATTATATTGAAGCTGCAGTCGCTTATTTTGAAGTTACGGGAAATCAAAAAGCTTTGTCAATTGCCGTTAAAATGGCTGACTGCATGCTGAAGCATTTTGGTCCGGGTGCAGATCAAATTCCTGGATACGATGGACATCCTGAAATCGAACTGGCACTGGCGAGACTTTATGAACTAACCGAAGAATCAAACTATTTAGACTTGGCTCATTTCTTTATTGATCAACGTGGGCAAGACGATTTCTTTGATCGGCAAATCGCTGCAGACGGACTAGATCGAGATGTCATTGATGGGATGAGAAATTTTCCTTTGTCCTATTATCAAGCGGCTGAACCGGTACGCCAACAAGAAACTGCAGAAGGACATGCGGTAAGAGTCGTTTATCTTTGCGCTGGGATGGCTCAGGTTGCGCGACTAACTGGTGACAAAAGCCTGCTGGAAACCTGTCGGCGATTCTGGAACAATATCGTACATCAAAAAATGTACATTACAGGTGGTATAGGCTCCACGAATATTGGAGAATCCTTTACCGGCAATTATGATTTGCCTAACGACACCATGTATGGCGAAACCTGTGCTTCTGTAGGCATGGTCTTTTTTGCCAGAGAAATGCTTAAGCTGGAAACCAAAGGCGAATATGCCGATGTGTTAGAAAAGCAATTATTCAATGGGATTATTAGCGGCATTTCTTTGGATGGCACGCATTTCTTCTATGTGAACCCGCTGCAGGCAGATCCAGACATTTCAGCGCACAATCCTAGCCGCAATCATGTGTTGACTCATCGGGCTGAGTGGTTTGGTTGTGCCTGCTGTCCTAGCAATGTTGCACGGCTTATAGCCTCAGTGGATCAATACATTTATGCAGTAAAAGAAGATGTGATTCTTTCTCATCAGTTTATTTCTAACCAAGCTACCTTTGAGAACGGGGTGACGATTCAGCAAGAGAGCAATTTTCCATGGGAGGGTACGATCAACTATAAAGTAGAAAATACTTCTGATGAATCCTGTATTTTGGGTATTCGAATCCCTCAATGGTCACAAAAAAATGCCCGACTATCAATCAATGGGGAAATGCAAGACTACCAATTAAACGATGGCTTTATCTATTTAGAAGCAGTACCTGGGACAACAAGTATTGAATTGCTTCTAGACATGTCAATCAAGAAATATCAATCTAATACCAATGTGGTTTATAATTTTGGCAAAGTCGCTATTCAAAGAGGACCACTGGTTTATTGTCTTGAAGAGGCAGATCAAGAAAAATCCGTTTGGAAATATAGTCTAGCATCTGATGAACCGCTGGATTATCGCTTTGAATCTGAATTATTAGGTGGCTTAGGGGTAATTTATGCAGCAGCAAAAACACCAGAAGAAGAAAAGGAGCCTTCTCTTTATCATGAATACATTCCGAAAAAATGGAAGGACGCGAAAATAAAACTGATTCCTTACTATGCTTGGGCCAACCGGGAGGAAGGGAATATGGCGGTTTGGTTGGATCAGGAAAAAAACTAGAAGGGTAACGCAGGAGTACGGCGAAAGCTGTACTCTCTTTTTTTGTAAGCATTCCCTTCCAGCGATGAAGTATGCTACAATGAAAAAAATGTTCGGACAAATTGATAGGAAGGACTAACCTCATGAGCAAAACGAAGTATCAAATTATTGCAGATGAACTAAAAGAAAAGATCTTCTCTGGTGATTATCCAGTAGGCACAACGATTCCTCCTGAACTGCAGCTGCAAAAAGATTACGAGGTGAGTCGTCATACCGTTCGGCAATCCATTGCCCAGCTTGTCAATGAAGGCTACTTGAGAAAAGAAAAAGGTTCAGGTACATATGTCGATGATGCCTATAAAAGAAGTAAAGGTCCAACGCCAAAAACAATCGGAGTCATTACAACTTACCTGTCGGATTATATCTTTCCTTCGATTATTCGCGGGATTGAGAAAACCTTAAGTGAGCATGGGTATTCTTTATTACTGGCCAGTACTAACAACGATTATCAGCAGGAAAAAGCTTGTCTGGAAAAGATGATTCGCTACGGAGTGGATGGTCTAATTGTCGAGCCCACCAAAAGCAACCAGTATAATCCCAACTTAGCTTTGTATGTACGATTGAGAGAACAAGGAATTCCGATGGTAATGATTAATGCGGTTTATGAAGAGCTGGAATCGGCATCAATCTGTGTGGATGATGTGAAGGCAGGCTTTTTAGCCGCAGAGTATTTGATCCATCAGCAGCAGGATAAGCTGCTTTTTGTAACAAAAATTGACGATCTGCAGGGGAAATATCGAATGAAAGGCTTTATTCAGGCCTGTGAGCAATACGACATTCAATTTGCACCTGAGGATATTGTGACGTATACAACGGAAACTAGAAAGCAAGTACCTGATTTAGTAAAAACTCGTTTAAAAGAAGCACCTGAAATTACCGGGGTGGTTTGCTACAATGATCAGATTGCAAGCTTGCTGCTGGATCGTCTAGTAGAGGCGGGTTATCAAGTACCCGAGCAGATTTCCATTATTGGAAATGACGATTCCTCGTTAAGTAAAGTTGGCGCAGTAAAACTATCCACCTTAATACATCCAAAGGAAAAGATGGGAAATGATGCGGCTAATTGGATTGTTCAAGCCGTTGAAACCGGAAAACCAGGCGCAAGCATTCTTTACGAACCGGAATTGGTAAAAAGAGATTCAGTATTGGAAAAGTAAGAACTCAGAACAGCCTATTATTGGCTGTTTATTTTTTTGCTTTTGTGTACGTACAAATTCAATAAAACGAATTGACATGTACGTACATAAATTATATACTGGGCTTATCAAATAGTGGAAATAAGGAGGCGATTCCTATCAAAACCGAAGAAAAGATGGTTCAGACTAAGTTGGATATTATGGATGGACGAACAGCCTTGGGCATTGAATTTGGTTCAACACGAATTAAGGCTGTATTAATTGGATCAGATTTAACACCGGTTGCAGCTGGAAGCTATGAGTGGGAAAACAAGCTGGAAGAGGGCATTTGGACGTATTCATTAGAGGATATTTGGAAGGGCTTACGTGTCAGCTATCGAAAAATGGCCGCAGAAGTGTTTGAAAAGTACGGTGAAACCTTAACTAAGATTGGCTCAATCGGCTTTAGCGCAATGATGCATGGCTATATGGTCTTCGATCAACAGGATGAGCTGCTGGTTCCTTTTAGAACCTGGCGCAACGCTATTACCAGTGAAGCAGAAGAACAGCTGACTGCGGCTTTTCACTACAATATTCCTCAACGCTGGAGCATTGCTCATTTGTATCAGGCGATTTTAAATGGAGAAGAGCATATAGCGAACATCACTTTTTTAACCACCTTGGCAGGATATATTCATTGGCAGTTGACCGGACAAAAAGTATTAGGGGTTGGCGATGCGTCTGGCATGTTTCCCATCAATAGCTCTACGAAAAATTACGATCAGACTATGTTGAACATTTTTAAGGACCTAGCTGAAAAGGAAGACTTTACTAAAGAGCTGCAGGAGCTTTTGCCAAAGGTTCTGCTGGCTGGAGAAAGTGCGGGTATTCTGACTCAAGAAGGTGCCTATTTGCTTGATCCGACTGGAACACTCCAGCCAGGAATTCCTCTTTGTCCACCAGAGGGGGATGCGGGAACTGGTATGGTTGCCACCAATAGTGTTGGTCAACGGACTGGAAATGTTTCGGCGGGTACCTCCGCATTTGCCATGATCGTTTTGGAGGAAGAATTAAAGGAGGTTCATCCTGAAATTGATTTAGTGACCACCCCCGCTGGCGATTTGGTAGCGATGGTTCACACCAATAACTGCTCCTCTGAAATTAATGCCTGGGTAAAGCTGTTCAAAGAATTTGCCGAAAGCTTAGGACTGGAGATTAGTAGAGAAAAGTTATATGACACACTATTCACTAAAGCCTTGGAGGGTGCTCCTGACTGTGGCGGCTTGTTGTCGTACGGCTATTACTCTGGTGAAAATATTACCGGACTCAATGAAGGCCGACCATTATTTGTTCGGACACCTGAAAGTGATTTTAGCTTAGCCAATTTCATGCGCCTGCATCTGTCTAGTGCGTTTGGCGCCATGCGAATCGGTATGGAAATTCTAAAAAAAGAGCAGATTCAGATCGACAAATTAGTTGGTCATGGAGGAATATTCAAAACCCCTGAAGTTGGTCAGCGAATCTTAGCAGCAGCAATGGAAGCGCCGGTGACGGTGCTGGAAACAGCTGGTGAAGGCGGTGCTTGGGGAATTGCTTTACTGGCTGCTTATCGGATATCTGAAGAACAACTATCGTTAGCAGAATTTCTAGAACAAAAAGTTTTTGCAGGAAGTGAAGGAATCACGGTTATTCCAACTGAAGAAGAGCTGCAAGGCTATGCAGAATTTACTGATCGCTATTTAACAGGCTTGCCAATCGAAAAAGCCGCAATTGATGGGTTGAAATAAGGAGTGGATTAGATGCTGGAACAATTAAAAGAAGATGTTTTTCAAGCAAATTTAGAATTACCTAAGCAAGGCTTGATTAAGTACACTTGGGGAAATGTGAGTGCCTTTGATCCCGAAACAGGCTATTTTGTTATCAAACCAAGCGGAGTCAGCTATGAAGAGATGAAGGCTTCCGATATGGTGGTGGTAGATTTAGAGAACCAAGTAATTGAGGGGGAAATGAATCCTTCTTCAGATACACCGACACATGCCGTTTTGTATAAGGCTTTTCCAGAAATTGGCGGGATTTGCCATACGCATTCTACTTGGGCAACGATCTGGGCTCAAGCTGGTTTAGACTTGCCAGCGATGGGAACCACGCATGCCGACACTTTTTATGGCAGCGTTCCTTGTGCACGCTTCTTAACCCAACAAGAAATTGATGCTGGGTATGAACATGAGACGGGCAATGTCATTATAGAGACTTTTAAAGAAAGAGCAATCGATGTTATGGAGATTCCTGGTGTTCTACTGCATGGGCATGGGCCCTTTACTTGGGGCAAGGATGCAAAAAGTGCAGTAATGAATGCGGTGGTGCTGGATGAGGTAGCAAAAATGAATTTGTTCACTCGTCAATTAAATACCTACGCAGAAGAATTACCGCAGCGAGTATTGGATAAACATTATTTACGAAAACATGGGAAAAACGCCTATTATGGGCAAGCAAAGTAGTCAATCAAAAAACTTATTAACTAAGAGGAGCGAATACAATGTTAGAAATCAGTAAAAAAGAATTTTGGTTTATTGTAGGGTCACAACATTTATATGGAGAAGAAGCATTACAAAGCGTGAAAAGCAATGCGGAAACAATCGTTAAGGGCTTAAACGAAAGCGGCAAGATGCGCTATCCAATCGTATTGAAAGAATTAGCAGTAACAGCAGATACCATCACAAACCTCATGAAGGAAGTTAACTATCGTGATAAGGTAGCAGGCGTAATTACATGGATGCATACATTTTCTCCAGCAAAAATGTGGATTCGCGGAACCAAGCTGCTGCAAAAGCCATTGCTGCATTTAGCGACCCAGTTTAATGAAAGCATCCCTTGGGAAACGATTGATATGGACTTCATGAATTTAAACCAATCGGCTCATGGCGATCGTGAATATGGCTTCATCAATGCACGCCTGAAAAAGCAAAACCAAATCGTTGTCGGCTACTGGCAAACAGAAAGTGTCCAGTTCCAAATTGCTGATTGGCTGGATGTGGCAGTGGCCTACAATGAAAGCTTCAATATTAAAGTCGCTCGCTTTGGTGATAATATGCGCAATGTAGCGGTAACAGAAGGTGACAAGGTAGAAGCTCAAATTCAATTTGGTTGGGTCGTCGATTATTTTGGGATTGGAGATTTGGTTCAATTCATTGATGCAGTGAAGGAAGAAGAAGTGGAAGCCTTATTTGCCGAATACAAAGAGCTTTATGATTTTGATTACGGCGATTACGATCATGAGACTTGGGAAGCTCATGTGAAGGTACAGGCAAAACAGGAAATCGGCTTGCGACGCTTTTTAGAGGCGGGGAATTACAATGCCTTCAGTTCTAATTTTGAAGATTTGTATGGTATGCAGCAGCTGCCAGGCTTAGCCGTTCAGCGATTAATGGCTGAAGGCTATGGGTTTGCTGGAGAAGGCGACTGGAAAACAGCTGCCTTGGATCGTTTGTTGAAGGTGATGGCCAACAATGAAAATACTGGCTTTATGGAAGACTATACGTATGAATTAGCTGCTGGGAAAGAAGCGATTTTGCAATCTCACATGATGGAGGTCGATCCTACCTTAGCTGTCAACAAACCAAAAATTGTCGTTTCTCCATTATCAATGGGTGATCGTGAAGATCCTGCTCGCTTAGTCTTTGATGGAAAAGCTGGTGATGGCGTCGTGGTTTCCATGGCCGACTTTGGCACTCACTACAAACTGCTAATCAATGAAGTAGAAGCCTTCGAACCAACTGAGGAGGCTCCGAACCTGCCAGTGGCACGAGTATTATGGAAGGTGAAACCGAATTTCCATGAGGGAGTCGGTGCTTGGATTCGCACAGGCGGTGGGCATCACACCGTGGTTTCATTGAATCTGACAACTGAACAAATTGAAGCTTGGGCGAAGCTGGTTGATTTAGAATATGTAACGATTAAATAATTCAATCTTAAAAGCTGTTTGTGTAATTAGTTGAGCAGGTTCACTGTTTGGAGCATCTATTTCTATGCTGCTAACCTCAAGAATGATTCGGAGATAATTGAGAAAGCTCCTAAAAAAAAGATTCTAAAATAGAAGTTGCCTGAAAAATTCAAACGCAGTGTGCAAACGAGTAACTGTAAAAAAATGACAAGAGAGAATAACTGACAGCCTATTGGCTAGGTTATTTTCTCTCTTTTGCGTTTGGTGAGTTGTTCTAACTAATCTACTTAAAGGTAGCTAATTGTACGAATTGTTCCGCAAGACTAACTTCCAAATAGTAAAAATTTAGTCTATGCTATTTTTAAATTAAAAAAAGCAAAAATATTTGTGCATAAGGTATTGCTAGTCGCGACCAAATATGAATATAATGAAGGGAACACATTTTTCTTCATTATATTTGTAAAAAGAAAAATGGTCAGCTTCATTTTGTCAAACAAGATGAGAAGCGTCTGCTTGCAGTGAATGATGAACCGATCAAGAGTGAGAGATTGTTTACAATAAAGGTTAGTATAGTTCGAATAATGTTAAGAACAGAGGTGTGTGAATGAAAAAGTTATACATAGCGGTCATCGTAAGTATGGGATTATTCTGCTTCATGACGCCAGCTCATGCTGAGCCTAAAGAAGAAACCCAACAGACGATTACCGAATTGCAGGAACGTTTAAGCCAATTGAATGATGAAATTTCGACAACGGTGGTTGAGCAAGAACAACAAGAAAAGAAGAGCCAAGCCTTAACTCAAGAACTCACTATTCAAGAGAAGAAAGTGACGGATATGACAGATAAGCTGACGCAATTGGAAAAAGAAATTCAAGAGCGAGTACGAGCCATTCAACTGAAGGACGCTGATCGGAAAGTGAACTTCTTTCAACTGGAAGGCTGGACAAAGATGCTGAGCTCCATCAAGGGAGTGGAAACGGTTCGACAATCCGATGATGCAAAAGCCAAGGAATATACCGAATTGACTGAGAATCTTACGAAACAGCAAAAAGAGCTGGAGAAAAAACAAGAAGAATATAAAACCGTTCAAGAACAATTACAAACTACGATGGCAACTCAACAGTCCAGTAAAGAACAACTGGAAAAAGAGCTAAAGGATAATGAAGCATTGTTGGCTCAAATACAAGAAGAAGAGCGCAAACAAGAAGAAGCAACGAAGGCGCAACAAGAGGCTTTGTTAGAGCAGGTTGTTCTTGGTCAGAACTTTTCTACCAGTGAAGAAGTTTCGGATAAAGCTCAGGCGATCATTTTGTCAGCCAAACAATATCTTGGAGTACCTTATGTTTGGGGAGGTACCACACCGAGCGGCTTTGACTGTAGTGGGTTAATGCAATGGGTCTTTGCCCAAAATGGTGTTTCGATTCCACGAGTCAGCCAAGCACAACAGGCGGCAGTGAAGGAAATACCTGTTAGTGAAGTGCAGCCAGGCGATTTAGTGTTTTGGGGGAGACCCGCCCACCATGTAGCTTTGTATATTGGGGATGGGTATTTTATTCAAGCGCCGCAGCCAGGTGATGTGGTGAAGATCACTCATACCAGCTGGTACCCGTTTGAAAGTGCTGGAAGAGTGTTATATTAAAATGAATAATCAAAAGAAGCATCTGCGAAAGGAGTTCTCGATCGCAGATGCTTCTTTGTATTGTGGGAAGCAATGACTCACGAGCTGAGAAGATAGATACATCAAAAATAGGTATGATCATTTTTTTATGTATCTAATAAAAATTATCGTTTTTTTGTTCCGAATAATCTATATAATGTACTAGGGGTTATTATTCTTTGGAAATAAAAAAAGCCATTCAATAATGATGAATGACTAGAAAAGTTGATATTATTTCTTAGTTTTTAGAAGACCATGAGATGTTTCGTTAAGTAATTATGTTTATTTAAATTTGCGGGTTATTAACTATTCTAATTATAGATTAGCAGTTAGAAATACGCAATATGTTTTATAAAAATAATTAAAATTATTTCTTTGGAATTCTTTACAACAGTTAATAGAAAGAGAATCCCTTGAAAAAGACGGATAATCTATTTACCGTCAAAACTCCCGTCGCTACTAATAGAAAGGAAGTGAGGATATGCGCAGAGGTGAAAACATCTATCGCCGCAAAGACAAACGCTGGGAAGGCCGTTATCCTAAAGGTAAAAAAGCGAATGGTAAGACTAAATATGGATCGGTGTATGGCAAAACACTCAAGGAAGTTCGTGAGAAGCTGTATCCTTTGAAGCTGCATTATCAGTTTATCCAAAATAATTATGGAGAGGCCGCAATTAGCTTTAATGAGTGGGGATATCGGTGGCTGCAGGATATTCAAGCTAATGTGAAGCAGTCTACCTATGCTAATTATGAACATAAGTTAATTCACTATGTGTTAAATGTACTCGGTGAATATGGATTAAATGAACTAGATGAAGAGTCAGCTGAAAGTTTGTTGAGAGCTTTAGAAAAACGAGGCCTTAAACCCTCGACGATTCATGCTGTCTTCCGTATTACCAAACAATGTATCAATCTAGCTATTCGGAAAAAAATGATCCATGAGAATCCATTTGCCTTGATACAACTGCCTAAATTAGTAAAAAATAGGAATCAGGCTCTTACGAAGCAGGAACAAAAACGTTTGGAAACTACCGCTTTGACCTCTAAAAAAGGTCAAGGGATTCCAACGCTATTAGCATTACATGCTGGCTTGAGAATTGGCGAGATTTCGGCCCTTACTTGGAAGGACATTGATTTTGAAAATAATCTAATTCATGTTCATTCAACGGTGCAGCGGATTGTTGGTGTATTCAATGGAAAGAAAACGGAGTTAATTTACACGAGCTCGAAAACAGCTTCCTCTACTCGCTTAATTCCTATGAGTCAAACGTTGAAGAACGTCTTGTTGCAGCAGAAACAGCGGATAAAAGGGCAATTTGTTCTTACCAACAAAGAGCAGCCAGTAGAACCCCGGCTGTTAACATATCATTTTCACCGGATTCGCGAGAAAGCTAACTTATCAACCATTCATTTCCATCAGTTGAGACATACCTTTGCGACACGTTGCCTAGAGAGTCGAGGCGACATCATGAGTGTCAGTGCCCTAATGGGACATAGCTCCACTCAAATGACCTTAGATACATATGCTGGATCCTTAATGGAGCAACGGTTCCAAGTAGTCAGCCAAATGGAAAAGGAAATCAGATAAAACGCTTTCAAAATAGGGATAACTCGTTTTGGGAAGGACTTTTTTTATATTTTTAAAAGTAAGCGCTTTCTTATTTGGTCTACTATTAAAGTACAAATTTTCAGGTTTTTGCGACTGGTTTTCTTTCGTTGATAAGAGAATTACCTGAATTGAGTTATTAGTTTGAGAAAATACAATTTTTATGCCGTCAACCGTCGTCAATCGACGGTCTTTTTTTGTTGGTTTGATGGGGATTTTGGGAGGTTTCATAGTCTTCTAAAGACTATGAAAGAAGAGCTTCTTTTTTATGCTCTCTAAAAGTATAGATGAAATAAGGTAAATTATCAAAAATCAGTGTTTAGGCACTAGTGGATAGAGGAGGAAGCTTACATGTTTGGTTTCGGCAAACAAAAGAAGGATGCCTATCAGGAAACAACTCAAGATGACTATTTTTACGATGATTATGACGAAGGATATGAGGAAGATTACGGGTATGATGCTTATCCTGAAGAAGAATATGAACGTCCAGCAGAAAATTATCGGGAGTATGATCGTGGGGAACGCCGCTCACGCAGAAGAACAGAAGCACCAATGGATGAGCGTTATGATGACCGCCAGGGTGGAGAAGCGGAACCAATGCGAGCACCCGCTCATGAAGAAGAGCAGCCCCAACGACAGGAATCAGCGCTATACCAAGAGATTGAGCGACTAGAAGAAACGATAGCTCAGTTGAAGCATCAGTTAGAAGTCAAACAATCAGAAATGAGCTCGATGGCAACTACCTTGTCAGAGAAGGATCAAGCTCTTCAGCAGCAACAAGAAAAAGAAGTCCAGTCACAAAAGGAAAAACAAGAAGCATTGGAAAAACTGGCGTCTGAAAAGAACAGTGAAATTCAAGAGTTATCGAGACAAGTGGAACAGCTGAAAATTGACTTGAAAGACAGCCAAACCAATCAAACTGAAGCGTTGCTTCAAGCTCGCCGACAAGTCGAAGAGCTAAAACAAACGCAAAAAGAGAACGAAGAGATGAAGGCAGAGCTGGCCACGATCCTGATTGAAACCAAAAAACAAGAACGAGCGATTTTAGAACGGGCAGAGTACGAAGCCAAAGGAATCCGCAGCCAAGCCGAACAGGAGGCGCATCAAGTCATCCATGATGCTTCACTTGAACTACGAGTAATGAAACAAGAAATTAAAAACTACCGAAAACGTCTGCGTTCGGTGCAAGAAGAAACGACCCAATTTTTCGTCCGTCTGTTAGCCAACAGCGATGCATTATTGGAAGACGAATAGAAGAGGGGGAGCTTTACGGTGAAGCAATCGCAGAATCAACTCGCCCTTTATCCGACACCAGCTCCTACTATGCAGGAAGAGCTAGTCACACAACCACTATTAGAAGAAATCGAAAGAGCCTGTGAATACTTGTATGCCCCACATGGCAGCTTGAATGACGACCAACGAGAAAAGATCTACCAGCATTTTGAGCAATTATTTCGCTTAATGAACAGCAGTTATCATCTTGAGTTATTGCTTGTTCCAGGAACCTTAAATTGGAAAGCCTTTTGGCAAGCATTGCATCAGTTCTTTCCTCAGTTTGCTTGGTTGAAGGCTCAGACGGAAGAACCAAAATATGGTCGACAAGTTTATCGCTTTGATTTTGTACCATTGGTTTTCAGAGAGACAGGCTTTCCCTTTGCGATTCATTTAGAGGATAGCCTAAACCAGCAGTTTCCGACAGCGACCGAAAACACCTTGGAACGAGCAGAGCAGTTGTTGCTGGAATTAGCTGAGCAGCACTTTTCGGAAGGCATTGTTCAAGAAAAATTGTTGGAAAACGAAAAGTTGCTAGAGCATCCTGAGAAAAAGATTCAGAACTCAGCGGTACCAATAGATCGTGTACAAAAAGAAGAAGTACGTCAAGAAAGCCAAAGCAAAGCTCGTCTGCGAGCAGTTAACCAAAAACTAGAGTTAGTGATTGAAAAACTGGAACTTTCGATGCTTTACAGCGGGATTCAATATTTTGATCAAAAAAGCACAGAAGAAAGTGATTGGGATAGGCGAATCAAGATCAGTTTACGAGAGTACACCTATTTGCTTCAGAAGGCTCGCTTCTTAGAACAGATGTGGCATCTAAATGGAGAGCTGATTAACAAATCTGAAAAGATGACAGTCACCGGTAATAAATTGGTTTACGAACGGGATCAGGTGAAACAGATTAAGGCGAATCTTTCCGCACGAGATATTCATTTCGTGCTATATGAATGCCAAGTGATTGAATCCCGTGCAAAGATTCACGCGCGACCTTGGTTTAGAAAACCTTTCGTGAAGCTGATGAAAATGGATTATGAGAACCTACTAAGCAAAGCTGCTTACTTTGATCTCTTACAAGGAGAAAATTCATTGATGGAACGAATGGTTCGGGAACAACAGGATGCACCAGTCAAAGAAGCCCAGGAGGTTGGCTGAGGTCGAAGATTTCAGTGGTCAGTGTTTTCAAAATTGGCAGGACTGTTTGTGCTTTGCTATTTCCTCTTTCTTGGCAGCTTCCGGATGTACTACTGGCTATATCCTAAATACTTTGTCAGTGGCGAATCAATGAATCCTACCTATTGGGAACAAGAGATCGTTCAAGTAAAAGCTCATCATAAGCCGAAACGTTTCGATGTAGTTGTGTTACATCCTCCAGATGCACCAAGCGAGTTGTATTTGAAACGAGTAATTGGTTTGCCAGGGGAACGGATTGATTATCAAAAGGGACAACTCTTTGTTAACCATGAACGAGTAGTTGACGATTTTGCCTATCGAACGGAAGAGTTTAGTTGGGATAGCTTGTCGAATAAAGCAATTCCCAAGGGATACTACTTTGTTCTGGGTGATAATCGTACCATTTCTAAAGATAGTCGAATCTTTGGACTGGTCTCAGAAAAACAAATTTTAGGCATTGTCCAAGAGGGGAACAATAGGGAATGAAGTCATTACAAGAAAAAATTGAATGGTATACCTTTTGGTACTGGATTTATTGGCTCTTCTCTTTAGTAGTTCTGTTAGGAGTCGTTGTATTAGGGATTTTCTTTTATTTTACTGATTTTCAAGAAGTCGTTACGGTTAGCCAGCTTTTCTTACTACTGTTATTAATGCTGCTAGCTGTTTATTTACGAATAACTGCTTTGCATTATCATGGTGTTCTTTTGAAACTGCAACAGATGACAGCCAAAACGAGAAGACCTAGAGGACAACCGCGACCACATCCTCAGGAAAGGCTGAAGTCCAATGAACGGTAGATTATTACTGTCTTGTTTTGAGGTAAGCATTTGTTTGTTTACTATCTACCAGACACAAATCGTATCAGCAGAGGTGAAGGAGTCCGTTGCTTCAACTTCACAACAAGAAACAACGCCAAGTACGGTGGTTAGTTCTAATAGTTGTGTAGCCCAGGAAACCATTGAATCAACGATGTCTTTTGAGACTTCTTCTATAGAAGAAAACA